>NZ_CP141799.1:2272270-2887155 GCF_035621475.1 Pseudomonas paeninsulae | reverse complement strand
CAGCGCTAGGTCGCTCATGGCCAGGGTCTGAATAGACGCTGGTTATCCGCTGAAATGAAAAAGCCCTGCACTGCAGGGCTTTTTTGTGGGTGCGCCAGGCATGGCGCGTTGCGCGCAAGCGCAACCAGTTTGGCTGTGGTGGCCACGCTGGTGACTTGGAGGTGCAAGTCCTCTACACACCCGGCAAGGGGAAGTGTTAGCCAGAGGCAAGGGTGTCGTGGGTGACTGCGAATCTGAAGGAAGCCCGAGGCAAAATGCTGGCCTGACGAACAGGAAGCGGATAGAGGCGGCGCAGCGAGGTGAGGCGGCCCATACCGTCAAAGCCCAATACTTGCACGGAACGCTGCGACGTAGATCCGACAGGCATAAGCAGGAAGGTCGCGCGAATTACCCTGGGAGATCTGCATGTTTGCCAGTGTGCTACCGAGCGCCGCGAGGCGTCGGGATGAGCGTGCAGAAGTCAGCCGACGCCGTAATAAGTGGTGAATAACCGCGCCACCAAGGGCCGAACAGGTTATGCCGCCAGTAGGCGTCAGAGTCTCGTCGAATGTTGAAACGCAGAATATTCTCCAAGAGAAAACTGTTACCCCAGGTCCCGGACGGTATCCGAGGATGACGGCTGACAGGGCGCAAGCATCGACGGCGTCTGTGGCGTGGACGAACGCGGAGCCGGACACGCTGATGGAGCGGGTGCTTGCACCTGCCAACCTCAAACGTGCGTATCGCCGCGTGGTCAGCAACAAGGGTGCGCCGGGTGCCGATGGCATGACGGTCTACGAATTGGCGGGCTACGTGAAACAGTATTGGCCAACCCTCAAGGCGAGGTTGCTGGCCGGCGAGTATCACCCGCAAGGTGTGCGCGCCGTTGACATGCCCAAGCCCAAAGGCGGCACAAGACAGCTGGGTATCCCCAGCGTCGTGGATCGCCTGATCCAACAGGCTCTGTTGCAACAGCTCACGCCAATCTTCGACTCGCTGTTCTCGGACTACAGCTACGGCTTTCGTCCGGGCAGAAGCGCCCACCAAGCCATCGAAACAGCCCGTGCCCATGTGGCGGCAGGCCACCGCTGGTGCGTGGAACTCGATCTGGAGAAGTTCTTCGATCGGGTCAACCACGATGTATTGATGGCCCATGTGCAGCGCCAGGTTGAAGACAAGCGAGTGCTCAGGCTGATTCGCCGTTATCTCGAGGCCGGGGTGATGTCGGGCGGGGTCACCAGCCGCCGGCAGGAAGGGGCGCCGCAAGGCGGCCCGCTCTCGCCGTTGCTGTCGAACATCCTGCTCAACGAACTCGATCGCGAGCTGACAAAGCGGGGCCATCGCTTCGTACGCTATGCCGATGACGCGAACATCTATGTGCGCAGCCAGCGAGCCGGTGTGCGCGTAATGGCCAGCGTTGAGCGCGTCCTGAACCGGCGGCTGAAACTGACGCTGAATCGGGAAAAGAGCCGAGTGGCACGCCCCTGGATCTGCGACTACCTGGGCTATGGGATGAGCTGGCACCAGCAGCCGAGACTGAGAGTGGCAACCATGAGCCTGCGTCGCCTGCGCGACCGACTCAGAACGCTTCTGCGTAGCAACCGGGGACGCAAGATGGCGCATGTCATCGAGCGATTAAATCCGGTACTGCGAGGCTGGAGCGGGTACTTCAAACTGAGCCAAAGCAAACGACCGCTCGAAGAGCTTGATGGCTGGGTGCGCCATAAACTTCGCTGTGTAATCTGGCGACAATGGAAACGGCCCTTTACGAGGGCGCGTAACCTGATGCGTTTAGGACTCAGTGAAGTGCGCGCCTGGAAATCGGCAGTCAACGGTCGGGGGCCATGGTGGAACTCAGGGGCATCGCATATGAATCAGGCGCTGCCAAAGAAGCTGTGGGATCGGCTTGGGCTGGTCTCAATACTGGATACGATCAACCGGCTTAGCCGCATAGCCTGAACCGCCGTATACGGAACCGTACGTACGGTGGTGTGAGAGGACGGAGGCCGTGAGGCCTCCTCCTACTCGATGTGTCCCGTCCTGAACAAGGTTTTCTCCTGCTGAGCTAACTAGCAGGAGGATGCGCTGGGTTTGGAGAAGAGGCGCAGCAGGGCGATTACCTCCTTGCCTTTATTGGCCGGTCGTCGATCCGGTCGATAAGGGCCTGCGGGGCCTGCACCGCTCTACAGCGCGGCGCAGGAGGCGAGCGCTGCTCTGGTATTGGCCTGTCCTCCCAATACCAGTCCGACTTCCTCCCAAAGTACCATTCTGTCGCGCGCTGTTTGGGTGCATAACTAGCACTACCGGAATTTGCCGGCTTGATAAGAAGAGGACCGCGCCATGTGGACTAAACCCGCCTTCACCGATATGCGTATTGGTTTCGAAGTCACCATGTACTTCGCCAATCGTTGATTGGCTTTGCCCCGACACTGTCGGGGCATATCACCCGGAATTCACCATGCATATCCAGATTCTCGGTTCCGCCGCCGGCGGCGGCTTTCCCCAGTGGAACTGCAATTGTCGCAACTGCAGTGGCGTGCGCAGCGGTAGCCTGCGCGCGCAGCCGCGCACCCAGTCCTCGATTGCCCTGAGTGACAACGGCAAGGACTGGATCCTGTGCAACGCTTCACCGGATATCCGCGCGCAGATCGAGGCGTTCCCGGCCCTGCAGCCCGCGCGCAAGCCGCGGGACACGGCGATCGGCGCCGTCATGCTGATGGACAGTCAGATCGATCACTGTACCGGCTTGCTGACCCTGCGCGAGGGTTGTCCGCATCAAGTCTGGTGTACCGAGATGGTGCATCAGGATCTGACTACGGGCTTTCCTCTGTTCAACATGCTCGAGCACTGGAACGGTGGCTTGCGGCACAACCTGATCGAGCTGGATGGCGTGCCGTTCAGCATTCCCGTCTGCCCGGATTTGCAGATTACCGCGATTGCCTTGCGCAGCAGCGCGCCGCCGTATTCGCCGCACCGCGGCAACCCGCACCCGGGCGACAACATTGGCCTGTTTGTCGAAGACCTGCGCACGGGTGGCAGCTTGTTCTACGCTCCCGGCCTGGGCCAGATCGATGATCGGCTGCTGGCCTGGATGCGCCGCGCCGATTGCCTGCTGGTCGATGGCACCTTGTGGCGCGACGACGAAATGCGCCAGTGTGAGGTCGGCGACAAGCTCGGCAGCGAAATGGGCCATCTGCCGCAAAGCGGTCCTGGCGGCATGATCGAAGTGCTCGACGGCCTGCCGGCCAAACAGAAAATTCTGATTCATATCAACAACACCAACCCGATCCTTGATGTCGATTCGCCAGAGCGCGCCGAGCTGAATGCGCACGCCATCGACGTTGCTTGGGACGGCATGAGCATCCAGCTGTAAGGAGCCAGGCACATGAGCCAACCCGCGATGAGCCCTGCCGAGTTCGAGCAGGCATTGCGCGCCAAGGGCGCCTACTACCATATCCATCATCCATTTCATCGGGCGATGTACGCCGGCCAATCCAGCCGCGAGCAGATCCAGGGTTGGGTGGCGAATCGGTTCTATTACCAGGTGAACATCCCGTTGAAGGACGCCGCGATCATGGCCAACTGCCCGGATCGCGACACCCGACGTGAATGGGTGCAGCGCATCCTCGACCATGACGGCGCGCCCGGCGAGGAGGGTGGTATCGAAGCCTGGCTGCGCCTAGCCGAGGCCGTGGGCCTGGAGCGTGAGCAGGTGCTGTCGCAGGAACTGGTGTTGCCGGGGGTGCGCTTCGCCGTCGATGCCTACGTCAATTTCGCCCGTCGCGCCAACTGGCAGGAAGCGGCCAGCAGTTCGTTGACCGAACTGTTCGCCCCGACTATTCATCAATCGCGTCTGGATGCCTGGCCGCAGCATTACCCCTGGATCGACGCCAGCGCTTACGACTACTTCCGCAAGCGCTTGAGCGAGGCGCGCCGCGATGTCGAGCACGGGCTGCGCATCACCTTGCAGCACTACACGACTTACGAGGGTCAGCAGCGCATGCTGGAGATCCTGCAATTCAAGCTGGACGTACTGTGGAGCATGCTCGATGCCATGAGCATGGCCTACGAGCTGGAGCGTGCGCCTTACCACACGGTCACCAGCGCGCGGGTTTGGCACCGAGGTATTACCCTATGAATCAGTTGAACATCCAGCAAGTGCCCAAGCTGCGCCGCGGCTTTCGTCTGCAATGGGAGCCCGTGCAGAACTGCCATGTGCTGCTTTATCCGGAAGGCATGATCAAACTCAACGACAGTGCCGGGGAAATTCTCCAGCAGGTCAATGGTGCGCACAGCGTCGGCCAGATCATCGACACCTTGAGTGAGCGCTTCCCGGACGTGCCGGGACTCGATGAGGACATCCTGGCCTTTATGGAGGTAGCCAATGCTCAGTTCTGGATCGAGTTACAGTAAACCGGGGCATGAGCCGGGCCCGCCACTGTGGTTGCTGGCCGAACTGACCTACCGCTGCCCGCTGCAGTGCCCGTATTGTTCAAACCCGTTGGATTTTTCCCAGCAAGGTCAGGAACTGACGACTGCCGAATGGATTGAGGTGTTTCGCCAGGCCCGCGCGTTGGGTGCGGCGCAGCTGGGCTTTTCCGGCGGCGAACCGCTGGTGCGCCAGGATCTCGCCGAGCTGATCAAGGCCGCGCGGGATCTTGGCTATTACACCAACCTGATCACTTCCGGCATCGGCCTCAGCGAAGCGCGTATCGCCAGTTTCAGCGAAGCCGGCCTGGATCATATCCAGATCAGCTTTCAGGCCGCCGATGAGGAAGTGAACAACATGCTGGCCGGCTCGAAGAAGGCCTTCGCCCACAAGTTGGCGATGGCTCGGGCGGTCAAGGCGGCCGGTTATCCCATGGTGCTGAATTTCGTCACCCACCGGCACAATATCGACAATATCGAGCGAATCATCGAGCTGTGCCTGGAGTTGGAGGCCGATTTCGTCGAGTTGGCCACCTGCCAGTTCTATGGCTGGGCCGAGCTCAACCGCGCCGGCCTGCTGCCGACCCGCGCCCAGCTAGAGCGTGCCGAGCGCATCACCAACGAGTGGCGCGCTAAGCTGGCGGCCGAAAACC
Organism: Pseudomonas paeninsulae; assembly: GCF_035621475.1. Taxonomy (NCBI): domain Bacteria; kingdom Pseudomonadati; phylum Pseudomonadota; class Gammaproteobacteria; order Pseudomonadales; family Pseudomonadaceae; genus Pseudomonas; species Pseudomonas paeninsulae. The sequence continues at coordinate 2,882,095 of NZ_CP141799.1, read as the reverse complement.
ACCCGTGCAAGCTGATCTTCGTCACCCCGGATTACTACGAAGAACGGCCGAAGGCCTGCATGAACGGCTGGGGCAACCTGTTCCTCGACATCACCCCGGACGGCACCGCGCTGCCATGCCACAGCGCCCGCCAGTTGCCGGTGCAGTTTCCCAATGTGCGCGAGCACAGCATCGAGCACATCTGGCGACACTCCTTCGGTTTCAACCGTTTTCGCGGCGACGACTGGATGCTCGAACCGTGCCGCTCCTGCGACGAGAAGGCCAAGGATTTCGGTGGTTGCCGCTGCCAGGCTTTCATGCTCACGGGAGATGCCAGCAACGCCGATCCGGTGTGCAGCAAGTCGGCGCACCATGACGTGATTGTGCAAGCCCGCCTGGACGCCGAAGAGGCGCCAGGGGCATTGGATACGTTGCAGTTTCGCAACGAGAAAGCCTCTAAGCTGATCTGCAAGGTCTGAGGGAGTAACTATCGCCTTGAGCAGCACTAGCGCCGCTTATGGATTTTGGCACAGCGCCTGGTCGAGCGATCAGGCGGCTGCGGCCGGTCGCGATTTCGCCGAGCTGCGCGCCGGGCTGGGTGGTGTGGTATGGCTGCAATATGACCCTGCCGATGCTCGCTCGACGCTGTGGCACTGCACACCGCAGCAGCGTGAGTGCCTGACGCCCGCCACGATGTCGGTGCGTAGCCGGGTGTATGAATACGGCGGCGGCGCATTCTGTTTGACCGATGATGGCCTGGCGTTCGTCAACGAGGCCGATCAGCAGATCTATTGGCAGCGGCTGGGGGCAGTCCCCGAGGTGCTGAGCCGACAAGTCGACTGCCGCTTCGGTGATCTGCAATTCGACCCGGTGACCCAGGCGATAGTCGCCGTCGAGGAAAACCACGGAGCAGGGCAGGTCACCCATAGCTTGGTCAGCATCGCCCTGGCCGATGGGGCGCGGCAGGTGGTGGCCGAGGGTGGTGATTTCTATGCCGGGCCGGCAGTCAGTGGCGATGGTCAGCGTCTGGCCTGGATCGAGTGGGATCGCCCACACCAACCCTGGATCGCCACACGTCTGTGCAGCGCCCGGCGTGATGCCAGGGGTGCTTGGCGCGATGCACGGGTAGTCGCCGGGCAAACGGCCGAAGAATCGCTGCAACAACCCTGTTTCGACGCGCAGGGACGCCTGCTGGTGCTCAGTGATCGCCACGGTTATTGGCAACCCTGGCGTGAGGCGGCCGAGGGCCAGATGATGCCGTTGCCCTGCGCGGCCGCCGACCACGCCAGTGCACCCTGGCAGCTGGGCAATCGCAATTACTTGGCGCTGGCTGGCGACAGTCTGCTGCTGAGCTGGTTCGAGGAGGGTTTCGCGCTGCTGGCCGAGTGTGAGCCAGGTGATGAAAACGGACAGCCCTTGGCTCAGGGCTACAGCCGCTTTCGCCAACTGGCTGCCGATGAGACGAATTTCTACCTGATCGCCGCCTCGCCCGAACGGGGCAGTGCGGTGCTGGCGATCGACCGCAGCAGCCGCCAGTGCCGGGTGCTGGCCGGTGCCGAGGTCGCCTTGCCACAGGCCGAGGTATCACACCCGCAGCCGCTGCTGTTCGTCAGTGGCAGTGAGGAACCCTGCCGTGGGTTCTTCTACCCGCCGCGTAACAGCGGCTGTCGTGGGCCGGTTGGGGAAAAGCCGCCGCTGCTGGTGTTCCTGCATGGCGGGCCGACCTCGGCGTGTTACCCGGTGTTCGATCCGCGCATCCAGTTCTGGACTCAGCGCGGCTTTGCCGTGGCCGACCTGAACTATCGCGGCAGCACCGGCTTTGGCCGTGCCTATCGGATGCGTCTGCATGAGCAATGGGGCGCGCTGGATGTCGAGGATGCCTGCGCGTTGGTCGAGCACCTGGCCGGCCTCGCTCTGATCGACCCGGCCAAGGCCTTTATCCGTGGCGCCAGCGCCGGCGGCTACACGGCCCTGTGTGCCTTGGCCTTCAGTCGGACATTCCGCGGCGGCGCGAGTCTCTACGGCGTAAGTGATCCCTTGGCCCTGCGCCAGGTGACGCACAAGTTCGAGGCCGATTACCTCGATTGGCTGATCGGTGATCCGCTACGGGATGCGCAGCGCTATGCCGCGCGCACGCCGTTGCTGCATGCCGAGCAGATCGTGGCGCCCGTGATCTTCTTTCAGGGTGGCCAGGATGCGGTGGTGCTACCGGCACAAACCGAGGCCATGGTTGCCGCCCTGCGCGCGCGCGGAATGACGGTGGACTACCACTTGTATCCGCAGGAAGGACACGGCTTTCGCCAGGCCCGCAACCAGGCCCATGCCCTGGAGCAGGAGTGGCGCTTCTACCAGCGACTGCTGCAACAACCTGCTTGAGCCGCCCGCAATTGCCTGACGGGATACCAGTGGCAGTGGTCTCGACCGAAAGCGGCGGCGTCTACATCAGCAACTTTTGCAGTTCGCGGCCAACACCGCTGCTACCTGAACAGCACTACTGCGCAACGACAGCCAGCCGGCTCAGGTGGCATTGCATTGGCAGGTGAATCCAGTACGCTGAGCGGTAGTCAGAACAACAAGCAGTAGGCAGTGGCATGAGCGCCGATATCAGTCTTCATCGTAAATTCGTCTCGCCGGAAATCGTCTTTGGTGCGGGCTGCCGGCATAGCGTGGGCAACTACGCGGCCAACTATGGCGCGCGCAAGGTACTGCTGGTTTCGGATCCGGGCGTCTTGGCCGCCGGCTGGGTCGCCGATGTACAGGCCAGTCTGCAGCGTCAAGGCATCGAACACTGCCTGTACACCCAGGTATCGCCCAATCCACGCAGCGAAGAGGTTATGCTCGGCGCCGAGACCTACCTCAGTCAGGGCTGCAACGTGATAGTGGCAGTGGGTGGCGGCAGCCCGATGGATTGCGCCAAGGGCATCGGTATCGCCGTGGCCCATGGCCGCAATATTATCGAGTTCGAGGGTGTCGATACCCTGCGCGTGCCGAGTCCGCCGCTGATCCTGATCCCTACCACCGCCGGTACCTCGGCCGACGTGTCGCAGTTCGTGATCATCTCCAATCAGGACGCACGGATGAAATTCTCCATCGTCAGCAAGGGCGCGGTGCCCGATGTGTCGCTGATCGACCCGGAAACCACCCTGAGCATGGATCCGTTCCTCTCCGCCTGCACCGGCATCGATGCCCTGGTGCATGCCATCGAGGCCTTCGTCTCCACGGGTTCAGGACCGCTGACCGATGCCCACGCCCTGGAAGCCATGCGCCTGATCAACGGCAACCTGGTAGCGATGATCGCCAATCCCGCGGATATTGAGCTGCGCGCGAAAATCATGCTCGGCAGCATGCAGGCCGGTCTGGCGTTTTCCAACGCCATCCTCGGGGCGGTGCATGCCATGTCGCACAGCCTCGGCGGCTTCCTCGATCTGCCGCACGGCCTGTGCAACGCGGTGCTGGTCGAACATGTGGTGGCGTTCAACTACAACGCCTCGCCGGATCGCTTCAAGATGGTCGCCGAGACCTTGGGCATCGACAGTCGTGGCCTCAGTCACCGGCAGATCCGTCAGCGCTTGGTCGAGCATCTGATCCAGTTCAAGCACGCGGTCGGCTTTCATGAAACCCTGGGGCTGCATGGGGTTGGCAGTTCCGACATTCCATTCCTGTCACGCAATGCCATGCAGGATCCGTGCATCCTCACCAATCCGCGGGATTCGACTCAGGGCGATGTCGAGGTCGTCTATGCCGAAGCCCTCTGACCAGCAGCGACAGGCGCTCACCGACCTGCTCGGGCTGGGCACCCATTCGGTGCGCAAGAGTCATTACCCGGAGTTGCTGGCGCGCCTGGAAGACCTGGAAACCGAGCGCAACCGCTACAAGTGGCTGTTCGAGCACGCCGTGCACGGCATCTTCCAGGCCAGTTTGCAGGAGGGCTTGCGCGCGGCCAATCCGGCCCTGGCGCGAATGCTCGGTTATGACGACCCGGAAGAAGTGCTCTGGTCGCTGACCGACCTGGCCACCTACCTGTTCGTTGGCGGTGCCGAGGAAATGCAGCATATTCGTCAAGCGCTGGAAACTGAGCGCGGCCTGATTGGCTACGAAACCCAGCTGCGGCGCAAGGACGGCCGGGTCATCGACGTGCTGATGAACCTGCTGCTCAAACCGGACGAGCAGGGCCTGTTCGAAGGCTTCGTCGCCGATATTAGCGAGCGCAAGCAGGCCCAGCAGCGCTTGCAGCAGCTCAATGAAGAGCTGGAGCAACGGGTCAGCGCACGGACTGCCGAGTTGCAGGAAGCCAATCGCAACCTGCTGCAGCAGATCGTCGAGCGCAAACGGATCGAGCAAGAGTTGCGCGAGGCACGCGATGCCGCGCAAGCAGCCAACCACAGCAAGGACAAGTACCTGGCAACCGCCAGCCATGATCTGTTGCAGCCACTCAACGCTGCACGTCTGTTGATCTCCACCCTGCGCGAGCGCAGCTTGCCAGCGGCCGAGCACCATCTGGTCGAGCGCAGCCACCAGGCACTGGAGGGGGCCGAGGATCTACTCACCGATTTGCTGGATATTTCCAAGCTCGACCAGGCGGCGATCAAACCGGATATTGATGCATATCGGTTGCAGGATTTGCTGGCGCCTCTGGCGTCTGAGTTTCAATCGGTAGCCGCCGCCGAGGGGGTGCACCTGAAGGTGCACATACCTGACTTTACGATCAGCACGGATTTCCGCCTGCTGACACGCATCCTGCGTAATTTCCTGAGTAATGCCTGTCGCTATACCGAGCAGGGCCGCATCCTCTTGGGCGTACGAAAACGCGGCGAGTTTCTCGAACTTCAGGTGTGGGATACCGGGCGCGGTATCTCCGAAGATCAGTTGGGCAACATCTTTCTCGAGTTCAACCAGCTGAATGTCGGCCGCGCCGCCGAACGCCGGGGAGTTGGTCTGGGGCTGGCGATAGTCGAGCGGATTGCGCGGATGTTGGGTTATCCGGTCGAGGTGCGCTCGCAGCCAGGACGCGGGTCGGTGTTTGCCATTCGGGTGCCCTTGGCACAGCAGGTTATTAGTGCGACCCCCGCTACTGTATCGATTCAGCCGTTAGTCGGTGATCCGCTGCCGGGACGGCGCCTGTTGGTGCTGGATAACGAGTTGAGCATCCTTCATAGCATGGCGGCGTTGCTCGAGCAGTGGGGTTGCGTGGTAGTGACTGCGGTCGATCAGGAGGCCGCTGTGCAGGCGCTTGATGGGCGGGCACCGGATTTGATTCTGGCGGACTTCCATCTTGACCATGATGTGCTGGGTTGCGCTGTGGTGGCGTATTTGCGTCAGCACTTTGACTCATCGATTCCAGCGGTGATGATCACTGCGGACCGAAGTGATCAGTGTCGTCGCGAGTTGCAGCGCATGGGCATGCCGCTGCTCAATAAACCGGTCAAGCCCGGCAAGCTGCGCGCGGTAGTCAGTCAGATGCTGCACGACTCGACCATCTTGTGAGAAAGAGGGCTATATGTGTGCTGTCAGACAGTCGAGTGGTTTTTATTGACTATGCTGGGATGGAGTCCTTTCAAACCGTTCAGGTTTAGGGACATGGTTCTTCAAGGAGATAACCCTTATGCACAATCACTCGTTCTTCCGGCGTATGGCTGCAATGTTGGCGGTGTTTCACGTTCTGATGATTGTCCAGATCCCCCTGGCTAATGCGGCCATGATAGGCACTGGTGAGGTGTTGGCCGAGCAACAACAGCAGGTCGATCGCCAACAATTGCTGAGCATGCTTGATGAACAGGGTGTTCAGGAAAAGTTGTTGAGTATGGGTGTTGACCGTTCCCAGGTTGAAGGGCGTATCAACAGCCTGACCAGTGCCGAGTTGGCACAGTTCAATCAGCAACTATCGCAAGCCCCCGCAGGTGCCGGTGGTGTTGTAGGGATCATCGTGCTGTTCCTGGTGATCTTTATCATTACCGATTTGCTCTGCGCCACTAACATCTTCAATTTCGTCAAATGCATAAATCGTTGATTGGCAGGAACCTCCTTCCACTCGTTCTGATTGTTCTGCTTGCCGCCTGCGCGAAGTCTCCGGTGTTGCCACCGGAGACTTCGCGTTTGCCGGAACGAGTAGAGCTGAGCGATGTGCCGTTTTTTGCGCAGAGTGCCTATCAATGCGGACCGGCAGCGTTGGCGACCATGCTCAACCAGCGTGGAGTAGTGACCAGTCCCGGCCTACTCAAGGATAGGGTGTTCATTCCTGCGCGTGACGGTAGCCTGCAAGTAGAAATGGTGGCGGCCGCCCGGGCCCACGATATGCTGGTATACCCGCTGCAGCCGCGTCTGCAAGCATTGATTGCCGAAGTGGCAGCGGGTAATCCGGTGTTGGTGCTGCAAAACCTGGCCTTCGATTGGTACCCGCGCTGGCACTTTGCCGTGGTGGTTGGCTATGACCAGCGGGAACGCACCTTGATTTTGCGTTCGGGCACCACGCGGCGCTGGCTGACCAGCTTCAGTAGCTTCGACAAGACCTGGGAGCGGGGTGGCCGTTGGGCTGTCTTGACCTTGCCGACAGATACGCTACCGGCTCAGGCTGAACTGCGGCCCTGGCTCAAGGCCGCCAGCGATCTGGAAGAAACCGGGCGGGTCGCTGCGGCGCAGCGCGCCTATCGCACTGCCACTCAACAGTGGCCGAATGAGTCATTGGGTTGGTTTGCCTTGGCCAACAGCCGCTATGCCAGTGGGGATGCGCTCGGGGCTGAAACGGCTTTACGTAAAAGCCTGGCACAGCAGCCGGACTTTGCCGCGGGTTGGTTCAACTTGTCGCAGGTATTGACCGATCGAGGCTGCCAGCAAGCCGCCGAGCAGGCGAGGGTCTGCGCCCGGCGGCTGGCTCCAGATGATCAGCGATTTACCACGGGAGTGAAATCTACGGTCGATGGATCGGCACAACAGTGCTTATCTCCTCCGGTTTGCCCACAAGCTAACTGACAGGGCAGACAAACCAACGGCGCCATAAGGCGCCGTTGGTTTGTCTGGACGAGTAGTTAGAATCCGAACTTGTCGCGCAGGCTGTAGTACCAGGCGCCCATTGCGGTGAAGGGGATGCGCAACAGGTCGCCACCCGGGAAGGGGTAGTGCGGCAGTTCGGCGAAGGCGTCGAAACGCTCGGCCTGGCCGCGTAGGGCTTCGGCCAGCACCTTTCCAGCCACGTGGGTGTAGGTCACGCCATGGCCGCTGCAGCCCTGCGAGTAGTAGATGTTGTCACCGAGGCGACCGACCTGGGGTAGGCGCGACAGGGTTAGCAGGAAGTTACCGGTCCAGGCGTAATCAATTTTGACGTCTTTGAGCTGGGGGAAGGTCTTGAGCATGTTCGGCCGAATTATCGCCTCGATGTTGGCCGGGTCGCGCGCGCCATAGACTACGCCGCCGCCGAAGATCAGGCGCTTGTCACCGCTCAAGCGGTAGTAGTCGAGCAGGTAGTTGCAGTCTTCGACGCAGTAGTCCTGCGGTAACAGGCTCTTTGCCAACTCGTCCGATAGCGGTTCGGTGGTGATGACCTGGGTACCACAGGGCATCGACTTGGCCGACAACTCGGGAATCAGATTGCCTAGGTAAGCGTTGCCGGCAACTACCACAAACTTGGCTTTAACCCGACCCTGGGGGGTATGCACGATCGGATTGGCGCCACGCTCGATCCGGATAGCCGGGGATTGCTCGTAAATTACTCCGCCCAGGGATTCGATTGCCGCGGCTTCACCCAGCGCCAGATTGAGCGGGTGGATATGTCCGCCGCTCATGTCGAGCATGCCGCCGATATAGTTCTCGCTCGCCACCACTTCACGTATGCGCTTGGCGTCCAGCAGTTCTAGTTGAGTATGCCCATAGCGCTCCCACAACTTCTTCTGTGCTTCCAGGTGTCCCATTTGCTTGGGCGTGATCGCGGCGAACACACCACCATCCTTGAGGTCGCACTGGATGTTGTACTTGGCTATGCGCTCACGAATGATCCGGCCGCCTTCGAATGCCATCTGGCCCAGCAGTTGCGCATGCTTGGGGCCGACGGTGCGCTCTATGGTATCGATGTCGCGGCTGTAACTGTTGACGATTTGACCGCCGTTACGACCCGAGGCGCCGAAACCTACCTTGGCAGCCTCGACAATGCTTACCTTGAAGCCGCTTTCCAGCAGAGCTATGGCCGTGGACAAGCCGGTGTAGCCCGCACCGATAATGCAGACGTCTGTTTCCACTTCGCCATTCAGTTCCGGGCGTGGCGGAGCCGGGTTGGCAGAAGCGGCATAGTAGGATTGTGGATAAGCGGTGTGCGCCATATTGCAACCTCTGTTCTTTATTTTTTACGGATGTGCTGATGCTACCCGAGTTGAAAATGTCCGGCTAGTGCCCTGTGCGAAATATTAAACGCTGCGCTGAACAGTAAAAAATTCATTTATTCAGGCAGTTAGAGAAAAAAGTGTTGACTCTTTTTAGCGCCTCCGTAGAATGCGCACCCATCGGAGGCACATAGCTCAGTTGGTTAGAGCACCACCTTGACATGGTGGGGGTCGTTGGTTCGAATCCAATTGTGCCTACCAATTCGATAAAAAGGGTCGCCCAGGCGACCCTTTTTTATTGGGCGGCTTGCCAGTGCTCAGGCTTTCTGGAAGCATCCGGCCGTTGCTTAATGCGTATAAACCTCCAGTGACTCTGGTTCGGTTCAGGTTGGCTAACAAGCTCCTGCCACTGTAAGGCAGGCATACCGCCGAATCGCTTACTGGCTCATCCCAACCCATGTGGCCTTTGGTAGAGGTCACCACTAGGAGAGGAGGCGCCATGCCCATCATTACTCTTCCCGACGGCAGTCAGCGTCCATTCGATCATCCGGTATCTGTGCTTGAAGTGGCGCAGTCCATTGGCGCTGGCTTGGCTAAAGCCACGGTGGCCGGCAAGGTCAATGGCAAGCTGGTCGATGCCTGTGATTTGATCAGCAGCGACGCGACCCTGCAAATCATTACGCCAAAAGATCAGGAAGGGCTGGAGATTATCCGCCACTCTTGTGCGCATTTGATCGGTCATGCGGTCAAGCAGTTGTTTCCCGCTGCCAAGATGGTGATCGGTCCAGTCATCGAAGAAGGCTTCTACTACGACATTGCTTCTGAGCGGCCCTTTACGCTTGAGGACGTGGCGGCGATCGAGCAGCGCATGCAGCAGCTGATCGAAAAAGACTACGACGTGATCAAGAAGGTAACCCCGCGCGCCGAGGTGATCGATGTGTTTGCCTCGCGTGGCGAGGACTACAAGCTGCGCCTGGTCGAAGACATGCCGGACGAGCAGGCCCTGGGCCTGTATTACCACGAAGAATACGTCGACATGTGTCGTGGTCCGCACGTGCCGAATACCCGCTTCCTCAAGGCGTTCAAGCTGACCAAGCTGTCCGGTGCCTATTGGCGCGGCGACGCGAAGAACGAGCAGCTACAGCGCGTCTATGGCACCGCCTGGGCCGACAAGAAGCAGCTGGCGGCCTATATCCAGCGTATCGAAGAAGCTGAGAAACGCGATCACCGCAAGATCGGCAAGCGCCTGAATCTATTTCATACCCAGGAAGAAGCGCCGGGCATGGTGTTCTGGCATCCCAATGGCTGGACCCTGTACCAGGTGCTTGAGCAGTACATGCGCAAAGTGCAACACGAGCATGGTTACCTGGAAATCAAGACGCCGCAGTTGGTGGATCGCTCTTTGTGGGAGAAATCCGGGCATTGGGCCAACTATGCCGAAAACATGTTCACTACCGAGTCGGAAAGCCGCGATTACGCGATCAAGCCGATGAACTGCCCGTGCCACGTGCAGGTGTTCAATCAGGGCTTGAAGAGCTACCGCGAGCTGCCGATGCGCTTGGCCGAGTTCGGCGCCTGCCACCGTAATGAACCGTCCGGTGCGCTGCACGGCATCATGCGTGTGCGTGGTTTTACTCAGGACGATGCGCATATCTTCTGTACCGAAGAGCAGATGCAGGCGGAGTCCGCTGATTTCATCAAGCTGACGCTGGCGGTCTATGCTGATTTCGGCTTTACCGATATCCAGCTCAAGCTTTCGACCCGCCCGGACAAACGCGTGGGTTCCGATGAGTTGTGGGATCGTGCCGAAGCGGCGCTGGCCTCGGCGCTGGACAGTGCTGGCCTGACTTATGATCTGCAGCCGGGAGAAGGCGCCTTCTACGGGCCGAAGATCGAATTCTCGCTGAAGGATTGTCTGGGTCGTGTCTGGCAGTGTGGTACCCTGCAGCTCGATTTCAACCTGCCGGTACGTTTGGGCGCCGAATACGTCAGTGAGGACAACAGCCGTAAGCATCCGGTGATGTTGCACCGCGCGATTCTCGGTTCCTTCGAGCGCTTTATCGGGATTCTGATCGAGCACTACGAGGGGGCATTCCCAGCGTGGTTGGCGCCAACTCAGGTCATGGTGATGAATATCACCGATAAACAGGCCGAATTTGCCTTGGAAGTGGAAAAAACACTCAACCAAAGCGGCTTTCGTGCCAAGTCTGACTTGAGAAACGAAAAAATTGGCTTTAAAATCCGCGAGCATACTTTGCTCAAGGTTCCCTATCTCTTGGTTATCGGAGATCGGGAAGTAGAGATGCAAACTGTCGCCGTGCGTACCCGTGAAGGTGCTGATCTGGGCTCGATGCCCATCGCTCAATTCGCTGAATTTCTCGCGCAGGCGGTTTCCCGGCGTGGTCGCCAAGATGTGGAGTAATCATTATTAAGCGTGAAATGAGACAAGATAAACGAGCTGCCCCGAAAGCCCCGATCAACGAGAATATCTCGGCACGCGAGGTTCGGTTAATTGGCGCTGAAGGCGAGCAAATTGGCATCGTCTCGATTGATGAAGCGCTTAGAATCGCCGAAGAATCCAAACTGGATTTGGTGGAAATTTCTGCTGATGCGATTCCTCCGGTTTGCCGAGTCATGGACTACGGCAAGTCGATCTTCGAAAAGAAGAAGCAGGTCGCTGCTGCAAAGAAAAACCAGAAGCAAGTCCAGGTTAAAGAAATCAAGTTTCGTCCAGGGACGGAGGAAGGGGATTACCAGGTAAAACTGCGCAACCTGGTACGTTTCCTGAGTGAAGGGGACAGGGCCAAGGTATCTTTGCGATTCCGTGGCCGTGAGATGGCGCATCAGGAGCTGGGAATGGAGCTGTTGAAGCGGGTTGAAGCTGACCTGCTTGAATATGGCTCGGTTGAACAGCATCCAAAGATGGAAGGACGCCAACTGATAATGGTCATCGCCCCCAAAAAGAAGAAGTAACCACCAGGGCACGGCAGGCCTTGCGGTTATGTTTATCAACTGAATGCGGAGTACCGAACATGCCAAAGATGAAAACCAAGAGTGGTGCAGCCAAGCGTTTTCTTAAAACCGCTAATGGCTTCAAGCACAAGCACGCTTTCAAGAGCCACATCCTGACCAAGATGTCCACTAAGCGTAAGCGTCAACTTCGCGGTAGCACCATGGTGCATCCGTCTGACGTGGCAAAAGTGGCGCGCATGCTGCGCGTTCGTTAATCGGTCAAGATAGAGGAAATTACTCATGGCTCGTGTTAAGCGCGGCGTTATTGCTCGCAAGCGTCACAAAAAAATTCTGAAACTCGCTAAAGGCTACTACGGTGCGCGTTCGCGCGTATTCCGCGTTGCCAAGCAGGCAGTGATCAAGGCAGGCCAATACGCCTACCGCGACCGCCGTCAGAGGAAGCGTCAGTTCCGCGCCCTGTGGATCGCTCGTATCAATGCTGGTGCTCGTGTTAACGGTCTGTCTTACAGCCGTTTCATTGCCGGCCTGAAAAAAGCGTCCATCGAGATCGACCGTAAGGTTTTGGCTGATCTGGCAGTGAACGAAAAAGCGGCGTTTGCTGCGATTGTCGAAAAAGCGAAAGCCACTCTGGCTTAAGTCCCCGGCAATCACCGGGTTCGCCCGGTGCTAAACGTCACCAATAGGGGAAGAGCTTTCAAGCTCTTCCCCTATTTCGTATCTGGAGTCTGTAAATGGAAAATCTGGATGTGCTGGTCTCGCAAGCGCTTGAGGCCGTTAGCCACACCGACGATGTGAATGCCCTCGAGCAATTGCGGGTTCACTATCTGGGCAAGAAAGGCGAGCTGACCCAGGTGATGAAGACCCTGGGCAACCTGTCGGCAGAAGAGCGTCCGCAAGCCGGCGCCTTAATCAATGCCGCCAAGGACAAGGTTCAGGACGCCCTGAACAGCCGCAAGGCAACTCTTGAGCAGGTGGCGCTGAGTGCCAAGCTGGCGGCCGAGCGCATAGACGTGACTCTGCCTGGGCGCGGCCAGACCTCTGGCGGTCTGCATCCGGTTACCCGGACTCTGGAGCGAGTCGAGCAGTTCTTCACTCGGATTGGCTACGGCATCGCCGAAGGCCCCGAAGTGGAAAACGACTACCACAATTTCGAGGCGCTCAATATCCCCGGCCACCACCCGGCCCGGGCGATGCATGACACCTTCTATTTCAACGCGAATATGTTGCTGCGCACCCACACCTCGCCGGTTCAGGTGCGCACCATGGAATCGCAGCAGCCGCCGATCCGCATTATTTGCCCAGGCCGCGTATACCGCTGCGACTCCGATATCACTCACTCGCCGATGTTCCACCAGGTCGAAGGCCTGCTGGTCGACGAGAATGTGAGCTTTGCCGACCTCAAGGGCACCATTGAAGAGTTCCTTCGCGTGTTCTTCGAGAAGCCATTGGGCGTGCGCTTCCGTCCGTCCTTCTTTCCGTTCACCGAGCCCTCGGCTGAAGTCGATATGCAGTGTGTGATGTGCAGCGGCAAAGGTTGCCGTGTATGCAAGCAGACCGGCTGGCTGGAAGTGATGGGTTGCGGCATGGTGCATCCGAACGTGCTGCGCATGTCCGGTATCGACCCCGAAAAATATTCCGGCTTCGCCTTCGGCATGGGCGTCGAGCGTCTGGCCATGTTGCGTTACGGCGTCAACGACTTACGTCTGTTCTTCGATAACGACCTGCGATTCCTGGCGCAATTTCGCTAGGGCCGCACGACCGTAACCGATCAGTTTTAGGAGAGCAGGATGAAATTCAGTGAACAGTGGCTGCGTAGCTGGGTAAACCCGCAGGTTTCCCGTGACGAGCTGGTGGCGCGCCTGTCCATGGCGGGCCTCGAAGTAGATAGCGTGACCCCGGCTGCCGGGGCATTCAGCGGCGTGGTGGTGGGTGAGGTGCTCAGCACTGAGCAGCATCCGGATGCCGACAAGCTGCGTGTGTGCCAAATCAGCAATGGCGAGGAAACCTTTCAGGTGGTGTGTGGCGCGCCTAATGTGCGCCCCGGCCTGAAGATTCCCTTCGCCATGATCGGTGCCGAGCTGCCGGGCGACTTCAAGATCAAGAAGGCCAAGCTGCGTGGCGTCGAGTCCAATGGCATGCTCTGCTCGGCCTCCGAGCTGCAGATCAGTGAAGAAAACGATGGCCTGATGGAGCTGCCGAGCGACGCGCCGGTGGGGCAGGATATTCGTGCTTATCTCGAGCTGGACGATGCCAGCATCGAGGTCGACCTGACGCCGAACCGCGGCGATTGCCTGTCCTTGGCGGGCCTGGCTCGTGAAGTCGGTGCCTTGTACGACGCGCCTGTTGCTCGTCCGCAGATTGCTGCGGTTGCGCCGAGTCATGATGAGGTACGCCCGGTCGAGGTGTTGGCCGCGCAAGCCTGCCCGCGCTACCTCGGGCGCGTGGTGCGTAACGTCGATCTGTCCAAGCCGACGCCGTTGTGGATGGTCGAACGTCTGCGCCGCGCCGATGTGCGCAGCATCGATGCCGCGGTAGATATCACCAACTACGTCATGCTTGAGCTGGGTCAGCCGATGCATGCCTTCGATCTCGCCGAGATCAATGGCGGCATCCGTGTGCGCATGGCCGAGGAGGGCGAGAAGCTGGTGCTGCTCGACGGCCAGGAAGTCAGTTTGCGTGCCGACACCCTGGTCATCGCCGACCACAATCGCGCACTGGCGATTGCCGGCGTGATGGGGGGTGAACATAGCGGCGTGAGCGCAAAAACTTGCGACCTGTTCCTGGAAAGCGCCTTTTTCGACACCATCGCGATTGCCGGCAAGGCGCGTTCCTATGGCCTGCACACCGACTCTTCGCACCGTTTCGAACGTGGCGTGGATTGGCAGCTCGCGCGTGAAGCCATGGAGCGGGCCACTGGATTATTGCTGGAAATTGTCGGTGGTGAGGCTGGTCCGATCATTGAAGTCGTTGATCAGCAGCAATTGCCGAGCATCGCCCCGGTTACCCTGCGCGCTGAGCGCATCGAGCAAATGCTCGGATTGAAAATGGACGATGCAGAGATCGTCCGTTTGCTGGCGGCGCTGGGGCTGGGTGTCAGTGCTAGTGGTGAGGGGCATTGGCAAGTGACAGTTCCCAGTCACCGCTTCGATATCAGCATCGAGGTCGATCTGATTGAAGAGCTGGCGCGCTTGTACGGCTACAACCGTTTGCCGGTGCGTTATCCGCAAGCGCGCCTGGCGCCGCAGCCAAAGGCGGAGGCGGCTGTCGAGTTGCCGGCTCTGCGTCGTTTGTTGGTGGCACGGGGTTACCAGGAAGCCATCACCTACAGCTTTATCGATCCCAAGCTGTTCGAGCTGTTTCACCCTGGTGTTGAGCCGCTGATGTTGGCTAACCCGATATCGGCCGACATGGCTGCTATGCGCTCATCACTATGGCCAGGCTTGGTCAAGGCGATGGAGCATAACCTCAATCGTCAACAGTCACGTGTGCGTCTGTTTGAAAGTGGCTTGCGCTTTGTTGGTCAGCTGGAAGGGCTCAAGCAGGAGCCGATGCTCGCAGGGGTGATTTGCGGTAGTCGGCTGTCGGAAAACTGGGCCCATGGCCGCGAGGATGTCGACTTCTATGATGTGAAGGCCGATGTTGAGGCGTTGTTGGCCAGTGCAGGGGCGGGTTACCGCTTCAATTTCACTCCCGCCGAGCATGCGGCTTTGCATCCAGGGCAAACCGCGCGTATTGAGCGTGATGGTCAATTGGTCGGCTTCTTGGGCGCCATGCATCCTGAACTGAGCAAGACGCTGGGGTTTGATCAGCCTGTGTATATGTTCGAGTTGGTATTGGCGGAAATCGCTCAAGGCCATATGCCGAAGTTCCAGGAGCTGTCGCGCTTTCCTGAGGTGCGCCGAGACTTGGCTTTGCTGGTGGATCGTGATGTGCCGGCTGCAACATTGCTCGCGGAAATTCGTGAAGCGGCGGGCGAGTGGTTGACTGACCTCAAGCTATTTGACGTGTATCACGGTAAAGGTATTGATCCGCATAGAAAAAGCCTTGCCGTCGGCTTGACCTGGCAGCATCCATCGCGCACTCTTAATGACGATGAGGTGAGCACTGCAGCACAAAATGTCCTCACCTCCCTGGAACAAAGGTTTAACGCCACGTTAAGGAAGTAGCGTATGGGGGCTCTGACGAAAGCTGAAATGGCGGAACGTCTGTATGAAGAGTTAGGCCTGAATAAACGGGAAGCCAAGGAATTGGTAGAGCTGTTCTTCGAAGAGATCCGGCAAGCGCTTGAGCTCAACGAGCAGGTCAAGCTCTCGGGGTTCGGCAACTTTGATCTGCGCGATAAGCGTCAGCGCCCCGGTCGTAATCCAAAAACGGGAGAGGAAATCCCAATCACGGCGCGCCGTGTGGTGACTTTCCGTCCAGGCCAGAAACTAAAAGCCAGGGTTGAAGCGTATGCTGGAACCAAGTCATAACGACGAATTACCCGCCATACCAGGCAAGCGGTATTTCACGATCGGCGAGGTAAGCGAACTCTGTGCAGTCAAACCGCATGTATTGCGGTATTGGGAGCAGGAGTTTCCCCAGCTCAACCCGGTCAAACGTCGCGGTAATCGGCGATATTATCAACGCCAGGATGTGTTGATGATTCGTCAAATCCGCGCATTGTTATATGAGCAAGGCTTTACCATCGGAGGGGCTCGTCAGCGTCTTTCTGGTGATGAGGCCAAAGATGACACCACGCAGTACAAGCAGCTCATCAGGCAGACGATTGCCGAGTTGGAAGATGTCCTACATGTACTCAAAAAATAGCGTAGCTATTCAAAAAAGTTTCCATATTTCAGAAGCTTATAGTATAGTTTGCGTCGTTTTAGGGTGTACGAAAACAGTTTCACGCCTAGTCGGGGCGTAGCGCAGTCCGGTAGCGCACTAGCATGGGGTGCTAGGGGTCGAGTGTTCGAATCACTCCGTCCCGACCATAAATCTCCAGAAAATCCAGTCACTTAGCGGTGACTGGATTTTTTTATGTCTGATGTTTTTTGTTTCTACTGTGGATTTGACGGTTCTGGTTGCCAATTGGTTGCCAATTGAGATTGGCTTGCCGGTCGTGTGGGATTAGGATGAGGCTAGATGTGGAGCAGTTATCGTTCTAATCCAATTGTGCGGACATTTGCAGGGACCAGCATCATGACGCCAGAAACAAAAGCACGTCAGCAGATCGATCAAAAGCTCGAAAACGCCGGTTGGGTCATCCAGGACATGAAGCTGATCAATCTGTCTGCAGGCGTGGGCGTAGTCGTTCGTGAATATCCTACGGACACCGGCCCAGCCGACTATGTGCTTTTCGTTAACCGCATCGCCGTGGGTGTGATTGAAGCCAAGAAAGACAGTGCAGGCGAGAACCTCACTGCCACCGAAAGCCAGACCGAGCGTTATGCCACTGCCAATCTCAGATGGCGAAAAGACAACACACCTCTGCGTTTTCTGTTCGAGGCCACCGGCCAGATCATCCGTTTTACTGACAACGCCGACCCTGCGCCTCGCTCGCGCGAAATATTCAGCTTCTTCAAGCCTGAAACGCTTGCGACCTGGTTGACTCAGCCGGAAACCCTGCGCCGCCGTCTGGCCGAGCAAATGCCCGTACTGCCTGAGCGCGACCTACGCGACTGCCAGGTCAGCGCTGTTACTGGACTGGAGCAGTCGCTGGCACTGAACAAGCCTCGCGCCTTGGTACACATGGCAACCGGAGCGGGCAAAACCTTCACTGCCATCACCTCCGTCTACCGCTTGCTCAAGTTCGGCGGTGCCAAACGCATCTTGTTTCTGGTCGATACCCGCAACCTCGGCAAACAGGCCCATCAGGAATTTATGGCCTACACGCCGCCGGATGATGGCCGCAAGTTCACCGAGCTTTACAATGTGCAGCGGTTGGCCTCGCCCAACATCGACCCGCACTCGCAGGTGTGCATCAGTACCATTCAGCGCATGTACTCCATTCTGAGCGGCGAGCCGATTGATGACTCGGTCGAAGATGTCTCGCTCAACGAAGTGCAGCAGACGGCTAAACAAGTAAAGCTCGTCCGCTACAACCCCGCCGTGCCAGTGGAAACTTTCGATTTCATCATCATCGATGAATGCCACCGCAGCATCTACAACCTCTGGAAGCAGGTGCTCGACTATTACGATGCCAGCCTGATCGGTCTCACCGCTACGCCCGACAAGCGCACTTTCGGCTTCTTTAACGAAAACATCGTCGCCGAATATACCTATGAGCAATCGGTGGCCGATGGCGTCAACGTCGGTTACGACGTATACGAGATTGAAACCGAAGTTACCCAGAAAGGGAGCCAGCTCAAGGCTAAGGAGTGGGTCGACCACCGCGACCGGCAGACGCGCAAAAAGCGCTGGGCTGAGACCGATGAAGACACTGCCTACACAGGCAAGGAGCTCGACCGCTCTGTAGTGAATGTGAGCCAGATCCGGCAGGTGATTCGGGCCATGAAAACCGCTGTGGAAACGCAGATTTTTCCGGCGCGCAAAGAAACACCCAAAACGCTGATCTTTGCCAAGACTGACAGCCACGCCGACGACATCATCAACATCCTGCGCGAGGTCTACGGGCAAGGTAATGCCTTCTGCAAAAAGGTCACTTACAAAGCTGAAGAAGACGCCGACAGCATCCTCAGTAGCTTCCGTAACGATTACAACCCGCGCATAGCCGTGACTGTGGACATGATCGCCACCGGCACCGATGTGAAACCTCTGGAAGTGCTGCTCTTCATGCGTGACGTGCGCAGCAAAGGCTACTACGAACAAATGAAGGGGCGCGGTGTGCGCAGCCTCGATGGCGACAGCCTCAAACGCGTCAGCAACAGTGCCGATGGCGCGAAAACTCGCTTTGTGTTGATCGATGCTGTAGGCGTGGAGAAATCGCTTAAAACAGAAAGCCGCCCGCTGGAGAAAAAACCCGGCATAGCGCTGAAAGACCTGCTGCAAGGCGTGGCGATGGGCAGTCGCGACGACGACACTGTGCTTTCGCTCGCTAACCGCCTGGTACGCCTGGCCAAGCAACTGGACGACAAGGCCCAGGCCCGGATCGAGAAAGCCAGCGGCGGTATTCCCGTGGCCCAATTGGGCAAGGGGCTGATCGCTGCGCTGGACCCCGATGCCATCGTGCAAGCCGCTTTGGCCACCGCCAAGGTCAAGGGCATCACCCGCTCTGAGGATACCTTGCTACACGAAGAAATTGAAGTCGCACGCGCCGAACGCGTGGCCGCTGCCTGCGCCCCTTTCGACCAACCGGCTCTGCGCGACGAGATCGAAAACGCCCGCCGTGAGCGCGAGCAAATCATCGACCATATCAACCTGGATCAAGTGACGTTTTCGGGCTTCAGTGAACAGGCGGAAGCGCAGGCAAAAGCGTTGATTCAAACCTTTGCTGACTACCTGAAGCAGCACCAGGACGAAATTGCAGTTTTGGACTTTTTCTATCAACAACCCTACCAACGTCGCGCAATCACTTTCGACATGATCGAAGACCTGCACGAACGCCTGAGCAAACCGCCGCTGATGCTCACCACCGAGCGCCTGTGGAGCGCCTATGCCCGCGTGCAGGCCGGTGCAGTGAAGGGCGCAGACCGCAAACGCCAGCTCACCGATTTGGTCTCGCTGCTGCGTTTTGCACTCGGGCTGGACGCTGAGTTGAAGCCCTTTGCCGATGAAGTGGATAAGCGTTTTCAAACATGGATCTTTCGTCACAACGCCCAGCGCGGTACCGCCTTCACAGCTGAGCAAACTGAATGGCTACGCCTGATGAAAGACCATATTGCAAGCAGCTGTAGCATCAGCCGAGACGATTTTGACTATGCCGAACTGGCCGACAAGGGTGGCTTGCAAAAGGCCTGGGGGCTGTTTGGCAAAGACTTGGATACCTTGATGAATGAAATGAATATGGAGATGGTGGCGTAATGGCTTTCACAATGACCGTCGCCGAGTTGATCGATGCTGACACGTCGGGAATGCTCGGGAAGCATGCAACGTGGGAGCGTGTGCCGCTTGCAGAAGTCGCCACCATACTAAATGGTGCGCCCTTTGACTCGGCACTCTTTAGTACGACAGAAGGTATGCCGCTTATTCGCATCCGGGATGTAGTCACTGGTGAAACAAACACCTATTACGCCGGGACTTACGAAGATGCTTACCTTGTGCAGCAAGGTGATCTACTGGTTGGTATGGATGGCGACTTCAATTCGGGGTTCTGGGGCAGCAAAACAGCACTGCTGAATCAACGGGTCTGCAAAATTTCACCAGTCGAGTCGCTGTACGACAAGCAACTGCTCTCACTCGCGCTGCCTGGCTACTTGGCAGCGATTAACGCCAATACGCCCTCCGTGACGGTGAAGCACCTGTCGTCAAAGACGATTGGTGAGATTGGTCTTCCGCTGCCGCCCCGAGCCGAACAAACCCGCATCGTCGCGAAACTCGAAGAGCTGCTCACTGACCTCGATGTCGGCGTGGCCGAACTCAAGGCCGCGCAGAAGAAGCTCAAGCAATACCGTCAGTCGCTGCTGAAGTCCGCTGTGGAGGGCGCGCTCACCGCTGAATGGCGCGCCCAGCACACGCCTGCTGAGACCGGCGCACAGCTGTTGCAACGCATCCTCACCGAGCGACGCGCCAGCTGGGAAGCCAAGCAACTCGCCAAGTTCAAGGAACAAGGCAACGCCCCGCCCAAAGACTGGCAAAAGAAATATCCCGAGCCAGTGCAGCCGGACACCACCGACTTGCCGAAACTGCCGGAGGGCTGGGTGTGGGCGAGTGGCGAGCAACTGTGCGTGTTCATCACGAAAGGGACGACGCCGCCAAAGAACTTGGACATTTTCGGAGAAAAGACAGTCCCGTTTCTGCGCGTTACTAACCTCACGGATCGTGGTGAGTTGGATTTGGCTGACGAAGTATTCGTATCCGTTGAGACGCATCAGGGCTTCTTAGCTCGTTCCGCCGTCTATCCCGATGACGTACTGATGAATATTGTTGGCCCGCCACTCGGTCAAGTTTCAGTAGTGCCGTCAGATTTCCCTGAGTGGAATATCAATCAGGCTATTGCGATATTTCGCGCCGTTGAAGGTGTATTACCATGGTTCATCTGTCGATATTTGCTGTCTCCAAGCGCTCAACGCTGGCTCAAGGCTCGATCCAAGACGACGGCGGGTCAGACTAATTTGACGCTGGAGGTTTGCCGCAGCTTGCCATTTCCGCTGCCTCCGCAAGACGAGCAAAAAGCGCTTCTGCATACCCTTGAAGCAGCATTGAGCTCGATCGTGAGCGAAGGTGGGAGCATTGCCTACGGTCTAAAGCAATCCACGGCCCAGCGCCAAAATATCCTACGCGCCGCTTTCGCGGGCCAGTTGGTGCCGCAAGACCCAAACGACGAACCCGCCAGCGTGCTGTTGGAGCGTATCCGCGTCGAGCGGGCCGAGCGTAAGAATCAGCCTAAGGTACGCAAAACCAAACAACAGAAGGAGGTCGCCGCCGTGGTGAGCAAATTGATCGACGTGCTTGCTGGAGCGGGAGACTGGGTTCCGGCACAAGAAGCTTTCCGCCGCTGCGGTGTGGCCGATGGTGCGCTGACAGATCAGATTGAAGCGCTCTATGCAGAGTTGCGTGCTTTGGACAAGGCGGGACGGCTGGCCGTGGAAGCGGTCACCGATGCGCAGGGTCGCAAGCTCCACGACCGTCTAAAACTGCTGGTAAGCTGACCATGCGGCTCGACAAAATCATCATCGGTAGCGCCATAGACAGCCCGGCCCACCAGTTCAAGAATTTGAAGAACGTCACCATAGACTTTGATCAGGATCATTGGGTGACGGTGGTAATCGGCTGGAACGGCACCGGTAAGTCCAACGTGCTGGAAGCGCTGGCTATTATCTTCCGCGACTTGATCTGCAAGAAACGTGCGCCAGCCTTCGCTTTTCAACTGGCCTATCGCATGGGGGCGGGCGAGAGCGTTCGGCACATTCACATCGACGCAGACCCTGATCGCGAGAAAGAGCCGTTCACTATTCACGTTGCGACGGATGCACAGGCTCGTGGTGAAGGTACCTTGATCCCACGCATCGAGGGTGATGAAACAGTATCGGCTCTACGTGGCAAAGCTATCAAACTCACGGCCTTCTTAAACGCGGACGCCGAGTACTTGCCGCGATATGTGTTCAGCTACTACTCGGGCGAGAGCCCGCGCATGCACGAGGTGTTTCGCCCTTACCTGGAAGGTTACGACAGCAAGCTGCGCAACGGCGAAGACCCAGGCCTGAAACGCTTGTTTTATGCCATGCCAGTGCACAGTCAGTTCGTGTTGTTGGCTTTCCTGATTCAGCAGCCTGAAGTGGTGCGAAAGTTCCTCGATGACCACCTAGGCCTCGATCCTAAAGAAGGTATTGAGTCGGTGCTGTTCGTGCTCAAACAGCCTGGATGGAGTAAGAAGCGAGGCAAAAAGAAAATCAGCGGCGACGGTGACGACCGCTTCTGGGGGGCGAAGGGTGTTGTGCAGACGTTCTTGGAGCGTTTGCAAAACATTGCGCTTGCGCCAATTCGAATAACTCGAGACAAGCAACTTACCCTCTGGAATAAGGAAAGCACTGAGTTCCAGTACCTGTTCATCAAGGATATCGATGCGCTCCGGCGACTCGTTGGCAACCAACCGCCCAGCGCTTTTTTCCGCGACTTAGAAAGTACCCATGTCTCCGAGTTGATCGAGGAGGTGCGCATTCGTGTGCGCCTCAAGAAAAACGATGGCAGCGTGACCTTTCGTGAACTCAGCGAGGGTGAGCAGCAGTTGCTGACGGTGTTGGGTTTGCTGCGCTTTACTGCTGAGGATGAAAGTCTGTTCCTGCTTGATGAGCCAGACACGCACCTCAATCCACGATGGTGTGTGGACTATCTGAACTATCTGAAATCGTTTGTCGGGCAGAACAGTGATGGCCAGGACAACAGCCATATCGTGCTGACGACCCACAACCCTTTAGCCATTGCAGAACTGGTCAAGGAGCAGGTTCAAATCTTGTACCGCGAAACAGGCAGCCGCACGGTGCGCGCTGAGAACCCGGCCGTCGATCCCAAAGGCATGGGCTTCGCTGGCATCGTAACCAGCGATATGTTCGGCTTGGGTACCAGCCTGGACAAAGCCACGAATGACGACTTGCTGGCCTTGCACCAACTCGCCACCCAGCAGCAGCCTCTCAGTGAGGCTGAGCGGGAGAGGTTAGTAGACATCCGCCAGCGGCTCGAAGGTCTGGACTTCAACTTCGCCTCGCGTGACCGGTTGGAGCAAGAGTATCTACGTGCCAGATTTGATTTGGCTGCAGATGGCGATATCGAGGGTGCCGTTGTCACGCCAGAAAACAAACAAAAGGCACTCGATGCCTTGTTACAAAGCCTGCTGCGCAGCTTGCAGGAGGGGGAGGCTTGAGGTTTATTCTGATTCCATTGCCACCTCACTTTCCCGTGCGCTGGCTCAAAATTTCTTCCAGCAGAATAACGACGGTTGGGGCATTCGCCTCGCATGATCTCCGCTCCGCTTATATCAAGAAGAACGGTAGCTGGGGCTTGCTCAAAAAGTGGCTCGCCAAGGCCAGCGGTCAAAAATGCTGGTACTGCGAAGCGAAAAGCCCACGCGCGCCTTTTGATGTCGACCACTTTCGGCCCAAATTGGGCATCACAGTGGATGGGGTCAAGTTGGCTGGTCATAGCGGGTACTACTGGTTGGCTTATGAATGGTGGAACTTCCGGCTTTCGTGCCAACGCTGCAATCGTCCAGAGAAGGATGAAGGCGGAACCCTGTATGGCAAGGCCAATGAGTTTCCGATTCAGGATGAGGCAGTGCGTTGCTCTCTACCCGTAACTCCTTTGGGTGCGGAGTTGCCTAGACTATTGGACCCGTGTGTGCTTGCTGATTGCGAACTGCTAGCCCACGGTATTGACGGCGAGGTCAAGCCAGTAGCTCCAACAGGAACTTGGGAGTTCCAGCGCGCGCGGTACACGATTGACCAGCTTGGATTCAACGAATGGAATAGCCCTGAGGACAGGCGCAGTCGGTGGCAGGCACTTGCCACGTTGCTTGCTGTTGTAGGCGACGCAGCCAATCCTGCAGTCATTGTTGAACTGAAAAAACATCTTTCCTACGAACACGAATACGCGAGTTTTTTCCGATCTGCCATTGGCACGCATCGCGATAAGACTTGGGTGGAGTCACTTTTATGAATACTAATTCCCTTGTCCAGAAAGTCTGGAATTTCTGTCACACCTTGCGCGACGACGGCGTGGGCTATGGTGACTACCTGGAACAACTTACCTACTTGCTATTCCTGAAGTTGGCGCACGAATACGCGCAGGAGCCCTACAACCGCGATACTCACATTCCGAAGGGCTATGACTGGGCCGGCCTGACCTCAAAGGTGGGCGAACCGCTGGAAGCGCATTACCTGGCCACGCTGCACAAGCTGGGGCAAGGGTCAGGCATGCTGAGCGCTATCTTCTTCAAGGCGCAGAACAAAATTCAAGACCCGGCCAAGCTTTCGCGTCTGGTACAGCTGATTGATGCCGAAAGCTGGATCAGCCTGGGGGCCGACACCAAGGGCGACCTGTATGAAGGCCTTCTACAGAAGAACGCCGAAGACACCAAAAGCGGTGCAGGCCAATACTTCACACCACGCGCACTGATCGAGGCGATTGTGGCCTGTGTGCGCCCCGAACCGATGAAAACCATTGCGGACCCGGCCTGCGGTACAGGCGGCTTCTTCCTGGGCGCATACAACTGGTTGACGCGGTCCGGTGCCAAACTGAACAAATCGCAAAAAGAATTCCTGCGCGACAAGACATTCCACGGTAACGAGATCGTGCCAAACACACGCCGCATGTGCTTGATGAACCTTTTTCTGCACAACGTTGGCGAGTTGGATGGTGAGCCTTTGGTGGAACGTTCGGATGCGTTGATCACTGAGCCCAAATTGAAAGTTGATTACGTGCTGGCTAACCCGCCCTTCGGTAAGAAGAGCAGCATGACCATCACCACCGAAGAGGGTGAGGAAGACAAAGAGGCGCTGACCTACGAGCGGCAGGACTTCTGGGAAACCACATCGAACAAGCAGCTCAACTTCCTGCAGCACATCGTCAGTATGCTGAAAGTGGACGGTAAAGCGGCCGTGGTGTTGCCCGATAACGTGCTGTTTGAAGGTGGCGCTGGCGAGAAGATTCGCAAAAAGCTGCTGGAAAACTGCGATGTGCACACAGTGCTGCGTCTGCCCACGGGCATCTTTTATGCCCAGGGTGTGAAAGCGAACGTGGTGTTCTTCGACAGCGCGCCCAAGGATGGACGTGTGCACACCAAGGGCGTGTGGTTCTACGACCTGCGTTCCAACAAACACTTCACGCTAAAGACGCGCACGCTGAAGCTGGACAATTTGCAGGATTTCGTCACTTGCTACAACCCGGAAAATCGCCACGAACGCGTCGCGACAGAACGGTTCAAGTTCTTCAGCTACGAAGAACTAATGGCCCGCGACAAAGCCAGCCTGGACATCTTCTGGCTGAAAGACGATAGCCTGGACAACCTCGACGATTTACCGCCGCCGGATGTGCTGCAGCAGGAGATCATTGAGCACCTCGAAGCTGCATTGCTTGCGTTTCGTGAGGTTTCTTTGAGTTTGCCTAGATCTGAGTTGGGCGATTGAGTTGCGATTACTGTGAGGTCTGAGGGAGATTAAATGACGCGGATGTGGATGGTACGTGGTGAAGCGGGAAGCCTATATGACTCTTTTCGGGAGCGCGAAGTTGCTGCAATCGGTTGGAGCCAGTTAGTGCCACATGCGAAGCCTGGTCTCGGGCGTAAAGAGCTGATTGCCCTGTACCAAGCACTTGAGCCCCAGATGAAACAAGGCTCGGTGATCTCGGGCGCTTCGCAAGTGTGGCGCTTTGTTAACGAGATTCAGGACGGTGACTGGGTTGTTACCTATTCGCCTGCCAATCGCTTGTATCTGGTTGGCAAGGTCACGGGGCCTGCCGAACACCATCCCGAATGGGCTGAGCAGGGCATGCCGCTTGTGCGCAAAGTGCAGTGGCAGCAGCAGGAGTTGCCGCGCGATAACCTGGGCACCAGCACCAAGAACAGCTTGGGCTCGACTTTGACCTTGTTCGAGGTGCCTTCTAGCGCCGCCACCGAGGTGATTGAAGCGCTAAAAGGCAAGCCAGTTTCCCCAGTGGAGGATGTGCCAGAAGAAAGCATCGCTGACCCGCTGGCTGACGTTGAGTCTCAGGCGTTGGAGCGCATCAAGGATCGTGTAAGTGAGCTTGATTGGGACGATATGCAGCAGCTAGTCGCCGGTATCCTTCGGGCGATGGGCTACAAGACTCAAGTTTCTCCACCTGGCTCCGATCGCGGTAAGGACATCGTCGCCTCACCCGACGGCTTCGGCTTCGAGCACCCCCGTATCGTCGTGGAGGTCAAGCACCGCAAAGGGCAGATGGGCAGCCAGGACATCCGTAGCTTTCTGGGCGGGCGGCACAAAGATGATCGAGGTCTTTACGTGAGCACGGGAGGCTTTAGCAAAGATGCCCAGTACGAGGCTGATCGAGCCTCTATCCCGCTAGCGATGTGGACATTGGATCATGTGGTGCGCGCGCTGATCGAGCATTACGACGCAACCGATGCTGAGACCAAGCGCATCGTGCCTCTAAAGAGATTGTATTGGCCGGCCTGAGCTACAGTCTTTCTACTAGGCGGTAGCCGGTCGGTTACACGCAAGGAATGCAATGGCGAGAATCTACAGCTATCTCAGCTCAATCAGAGTCGGTCACCCGATTAATTTCCAGGCATTCGCCAAAGAAATGTTTGGTCAAGGCAAGAGTATGGTCTACCTGCTCGACACATTTTCTGTGTCGAAAGTAGGAAGAAACAGTCATCAGGTGACTGTTTTGCGGGAAGATCGCTTTGCTGAGCTGATTCGGGAATACGAGCCATCAGCGATTACCGGCCGGATAGGCGCTGCTTTCGATGGTGACAGTCACAGGGAAGCTGTCAGCGGTTCGCTCCTGATAACACGAAGCGTGTCACAACCCCATCCGAGCGTGGTTTTGTTGGGTGAGCATGCTTGGGTGTCTCCACATGCTCCACGGCTGGCGGCATTGCTAGTTGAAAACCTAGAAAACTTCCTAGCCCTCGAACAAACACTCGCTTTTCTTGCCGGCTGCGGTGTAGTTGAGCGGAGTGATGATCTGGACATCATTTTCAGTGCCGGTAACCAGATTACCAATAGGCTGAACGTGCCATTTCTCAGTCAGTACCAAAGTCTGTACTGCTTGTTTGATGCTGACTTGGGTGGCTTGAAGATGTATCGAACTCTCCTCCACTCGCTCCCAGACAAAACCGAAGTCGTGTTCGTGTACCCCGGTGATATTGCCCGTCGGCTCGGTGCCTCCAGATACTTGCTAAGCCGGCAAGCGAGACAAGATCTCCTCGAATTCGTTGGCTTATCCAAGGAAACGAATGAGCTGATTGGTTTGATGCGAGACAGCCAAAAAGCGCTGGAGCAGGAAACCTATTTGATGCCAATCACGGCAAGGGACTGACGATGCTCAACGATTCCTATGCGTTCCAGGACGTGTACAAATTCCACAGGCTGATCTTTGTGAATAGTGCAGCCTATGCCTATACCGCGATTCGGGTGGACAAGCACACGGCCTTGTGTGGTCAGAATAACCTCGGCAAGACTTCGATGCTGAACGCATTGAAGCTTTTTCTGCTGCCCCACGAGAACTTCAAGAGCTGCGATAAGAAATTCGCCTTCAAGGGGCCGGCTGGGACGTACTACTCGGCCGACGCCAGCTACAGCTACTACTTCCCTGAGAACCACTCTTTCATCATCCTTGAAGCAGAGAATATGCACGGGCCTTTTTGCCTGGTGCTTCACCGAGGAAATCGACCATTCTCATACGGCCGCTTGGCAGTACCTTGCGTGTATGCTGACATCCAACACCTATTTTGGGACCTTGAGTCGCCGATTAACGGAGGCATGGGGGCTCCCATCGAAGGCATCTCACTTTCAGGTGTACTCTCGGATCTCCGAGCACGAGGTGGGGAGGCCATGAATGACGGGACTGTCATCCGCCAGAGGCTCTTCGGTCAACAGGCTCTGAATCGTGAGGAAGGCCGCTTCTGTTTGCTGCCTCTTAGGAATGGCGGTACTGCACGCGAGATCGACGCGTGGAAGATGCTTATCCACCTTGCCTTCGATATCGGTGCGAAGGACCGCCGCACTCTGCCGGATACCATCGCCACGATCATCGAAGGAGACAAGGACCGGAAGAATGCAGAGCTGAGTGTCAGCCTCAGCGAGATCCTTGATGACTACGAGAACCTGAAAAAAGAAGGTGATCGTCTGGTCGACATAGAAAGCGCGCGGAAGCCTTGGGAGCGCTTTGATAGCCAGTTCCAGCAGTTTGAGACGAAGTCCGAGCTGATCGTTCAGAATATCGTCGATGTTGAGCATGCCTTGGCAGAAAGGCAGTCCTGCATTCTTGATGAGGTGAAGACGGCGTCTGAGGGATATCAAGCTCTTGAGGCTGCTCACTCTGCGAAGAGGCAGCATCACGGTTTGGTCAAAGCTGAGTATCTGAAGCTGGCTGGAGCACTTAATCTTCGGCAGAAGGATTTGGAAGGTGCCCAAAAGCAGCTATTTAAGGTCAGCGAGATTCTTCGGCGTTACCCTGGCACAACAGAGCATGAGGTTCGCGAGCTCTTATCCGATCTCTCAGCAGAGTTGAGTACGGAGATCCAGACCCTGACAAACAAGGTCCATAGTGCTGAGCAACTAGCCCAAGCGATCAGGAATAAGAACAGTCTTAGCCATCAGCGCGACCAACTCCGAAAAATCCTTGATGAGCATGTGGAAACTGTTCTCGAGCAGGTCGATCGTCACAGTGCGTCGGTGCTGAGTAGCTTGAACTCGACGCTGTTCACTAACCTGACTCCTCGACTCAACTCCGACCAGAAGCAAGCCATCAAAGAGTTTGGCTGTCTATTCCAAGAGCGAGATTCTTTCCTCAGTTTTCTGAGCCAGGAGACCTCATTCGGTTTCATGTCTTTCGACCCGACCAGGGCAAGGAAGCAGCATGAGCAAGATCTGATCAAGCTTGATGATGATATCAAGGACTGCGATGACCTCATTCAGCGCCTAAACGATGACAGTAAGTTGACTGCTGAGCAGGCCAAGGATAAGGCCAAAAAGCTGAACCGCGAGCGGACTGAAACTGATGAAGAGGTCCAACTACTCAGCCGGCATGGCTACATACGCGAGCAGCAGAAAGCATTGGAACTTGAAGTGGGGGGACAGACGGTAGAGTTGGCCAAGCTACTTGAGAGTGTGACGGATGCCGCCGGCGAGCTGGAGGACCTAGCAATAGAGGCTGAGCGCGCAAAAGAAGTACTCGCCAGAGTCAGGAAGGAAAACGACGATCTGCGCAGTTACCTAGAGCAGATCCGCAACCTAGCAGAGATCACGTTAGGATTCCTTTCGATCCGCGAAATGAAGCTAAACGCTCGCGATATTTCCTTTCACCCCAATCAGATCAAGGAGATTTCTCAGTTCGCATCTGAGGTAGCCAAGAGCAGAGAAGCTCTGCAAGTGGCCCTGGATGAATTACTGAGACGTAACTTGCTGGGCGAGGAGGGCAGAGACTTTGGCTACCATGCTTTCCATGACTTAGGTCGGATGCGTAGCTGTCGGAAAGCTTTCGCGGCGATGTTCGGAACCTTGGAAGGTGAACTGCAAACCTACCAGGCCAAGGTCACCGCGCATAACTCGAATACCTCGATTCAAATCGACGAAATTAAACACGCCAGAAGGATGATCAAGGAGTTCGAGAAAGAGGTAGATGACCAGCTCTCGGAGTTCAGTGTGTCTGACCTCGAGGCGATAGAGATCTACTGCGTGTTGAATCCCCATTTCGAAGAGCTGTTGGTCGATATTGATTCCATAAACCTCATGACAACCGGGCTCCACGAGAAGCGCTTGTATGAACGGTTACGAGCTTTCTGCACCGAGTTTTTTGTTAATGGTGGTCGCCGGGGGGCCACCCTGGATATGAGTCTGCTGATCGATCGGGTTGGATACCGATACCGCAAGCGTGGACATGACAAGTACACCGAAGAGGATCAATCCAACGGTACTACGGCAATGATCAACTGCCGTTTGCTATCGATCCTTCTGCGCAGGCTGCTGGTTGCGAATACACAGATCTGTTTGCCATTGGTGATGGACGAGCTGTCGAATCTGAGCCACTTGAATCTGAAGGCTGCGCGTGGCATCGCTGAGTCTGAAGGGTTCGTGCTATTCGGGGCAACACCGGAGCCGACGTCCACTATTGCGAAAGTAATCGAAAACTACATCGACCTTTCGCATTTTCTTGCTACCGACAGAACTTACAGCCACTTACGTCGAGTGATCTACACAGGTGAAAGCGAGTCTCTGAGGACAAAAAAAGATTCCGCCGATGATGCTGTGGAGATCACTGCAGGATGATCGTTGCAGCTGACAAAACGGTCATGCTCATGATCGAGCACAAGCACATTTTTCTTGATCTTATCGACATCATGGATGAAGGCTCGGCTGGTGAAGAGGTCCCAACTCGTCTGTACGAGTCCACGGTAATGAAGCTGCTTGATTCGCTGGGAGACAATAGATCCGATCGGCAAAAAATTGAAGCGGCCTTCGACGTGCGTAACCTCGTCCGGGCAAGCCTGATATTGCACCATGACACCAAGCGAGGAGTCATTGCCTTCGCCCCGTTTCTGATCGAGTTATTTCGCCACTTTGATAAATCGCGTCTTCGGCAGCTGAGTAGCGCCGATCTTGAGGCGCTGTGCGGCAGCTTCAACGATAGTCTTGAAAAGCTTCGCGATTTGACAGTGATTGAGCAGGGGAACGACACGTTCGAGGATGAGCTTAAGCTACTCCGGGAGCGCATCCGCTACGCTCAAGGGAAGATCAAGGAGAACGTGGACAGCCTTCAGGGGCAGACACTTCGCCTGGCTGAGATCGTCGAAGGGATGAGCCTTGAGAACCTCGACGAGGTGAAGCAGGCGCGCGGCGCTTTGCAGGCGATCACCCGAATCTACGGTAGGCATGTTCTCCCCACATTGCAGTTCCTCAATGAGAGGGAGCCTTTGAAGAAAGGTCTGCCGGCACTCACTGCCTTGCTGCGGATATCTGAAATTTTTCGCGATGCCAAGCTGCCAAAATTGGGCCAACAGGTTCTCTATGCAGTGGCATCCATTCGTTCGTACCGCTATGACGTGGAAGTCATCAGCAAATCCCTGCAGCGCTACGTTCATCAGAATGAACGTCAGCGCCGTGAGTACGATCAGGTAGAGAGTGTTTTCAACGACTTGCTGGTTGCATGCCGGGAGCTCCATGACGGGAAGCTTAGGGGCAATCTCATTCCAATGGGCCATGAGGTGCTTGAGCGTTTCTCTACCTTCAAAGGCCTGAGGAGGCAGAGAGCCGAAAGCAAGATTGAATGGCACAACGTAGACCATTGGCTTCACCTTCAGGAGCATCTGCGAAGCAGCCTGGATTCGCTCAAAAATACCCGGGTAACGACAACGTCAGTTGAGCCGGTTGGAGAGGAGGTGCTCAAAGCTAGGCGTGCTTCAGACGTGCGTCGAAAACTAATTGGAAGGTTGATAGATGAGTGGCCTCTTCAGGTTGGGCCTGACGCCCATGCGTCGCTTCACACTCATCTGGCCCAGCAGATCAGCGACTACGAAATTGCTGACCTGGTAGAAGGCGTGTCTTGGCTAAAGCACCGAGAGGACATCGTGCTAATCCCTCGATTTCAGTTAGGAATCATTGAGGACGACAGGCAGAAACTGACCTATTACAAATTGAGGATCGAGGAGCAGAACAGTGAGACAACAGCTTAGCCAGGCCATCTACAAAGAGTTGATGTCGGGGAAGGTGATCAACAAAGACACTTACGATAGTGGTGAAATAAAACCCAACCCGCTCTTCGAAGAGGTCCTCAATAACTACGACCAAGGCTACAAGCCCTTGTACCTGAACATCGGCTTTGAGTTGGTTATGCGCAATTGCTTTATCTACATTCGCTCAGTCGAACGCGATGAGGAGTACAGCGAGGTGGTCAGGAAAATCCAGGTTCTACTGCTGATCCTGGCTCGTGGACTGCACGAACTGGGCTACCAGCTTGATATTCTGCGGGACGGTGAAGCAGGTGTGTCAGATGTGGTTATGGCGGAGGTCGGGAAGGGAGAAGACAAACAGGACGTCATGTCGGCCAGCAACATGAAAGGTGAGGCTCTGGCATCGGCAGTTAGGAAAAATCTCGAGCAGCGTGGGATTGCCTACAGGAATGCAAAAGGTAATCTGGTACTGACGCATGCTGGATTAGCGTTCTTTGACGACGTGTTCAAATACAGTAATTCAGAGCCTGGGGTAGTGTTGGTGGCTTGAGTTATGACTGCGTTATTGTGTAGCGTCGCTTTGGAGAATTGGCAAACTGCTGGCCCGCAAATGAGTGGATCAACGGAGGTGTTTTGCCTCACGAGTGAAATCGTATGGTTAATACGCTGATACCTGGTCTCGCACCTAACCATTACCAAGGTCTTTAGTGATGGTAGCCATATTCGCAGACGAGGCTGAATGCGGTCGCTTGATGAGCGCTTTGTTGCCCGCATCGAGGAAGATGAGTCGCTGCTCGGTGGCAACTTGCAGTTACCGCCCGCCAGAGATGCTCCGAAAGGATGCAGCTGAGCGGATTGTGAAACCCGAAGATATTCAGTCTGAGCTGCAGGCAAGAGCGACCCGACCCTGGCCGACGCCATCCTCGACCGCCTGGTGCACAATGCCTACCGGATCAACCTGAAGGGCAAATCGATGCGCAAGCGGGCGAAGAAATTGACGGCACCGGGCGCCTCAGACTAACAATGCCACCCCTGCGTCGCTGCGCTCCGACTGCTCGCCGGATGGCCGTGGAACGGGTGGCCGGATGTGCGTGGAAATCCCGGCCGGATAAGCGTGGACTGGGTGGCCGGATGACGTGGAATGCGCAGTCTCGGGTATTGCGATGCGGCAAACCTGGGAGGAGCGGATTGTGGCCTGTATTTTGGGGTATGCCGGCAACTGACTCAGTAACTTACCAATCAGATGGCGAGACCACATGTACTTTGCCCGGGTATCATCCCCGTCTTTCTTGTCCCCTTGCTAAGCCCTTCACGGACACTCTGCCATGAGCCAATCAAACGGATTTTCTACACCGAACGCCTCCGGGCACCTACTTCATGGCGAAGGCGAGCACGAGCGCCAAGCAGATCTGCTTAGTCAAGTCGCATTCGCTGACGCGGGCAGTGCGCCCAAGGCTGCCGAGGTCATCTGGAGCTTTATTCGCTCCTACGACCAGCATCGTAAGGAGATGCCACTGGATCAGTGGCTCACGCAGGAATTCAACAAGTATCCACATCTGTGGGAAAACAATGCCGAAGTCGAAGGTGTCGCGCGCACGCTGATCGACTCGATCACGCGTACCAACCAGCATAAAGAGTCGTTGCAGCAGCATCTCGACAAGGGCAAAAGCACGGCTAACTGGCTAGCCAAGGAGCTGGAGCAGGATGCTCAGGTCAATCCCGATCTGAATCTGGGCGAGTACGCCGAACAAGTGCAGGACATGCTGGCGTCGGCCAACGTATCGCTGGTGCAGACGCTCACGCCGGATATTCGTGACACCACTGTATCTACTAGTGTTGCCATTGGCGGTACGACAGTCGCTACGGAAAAACAGCCAACGATCTGGGACGAAAACTCCCGCTTGGCCATTGCCAAGGACATCAACAACCAGGCATTGCTCAATGCGGCTCTGAATGCCTCCTACCACGGCGCTCGCATTCTCGGGCAGCGCACTTGGAACTGGATGAGTGGTCATGAAAATGCACCGGCCAGCGTGGCCCTGCAGGAGTTTTTCGACAGCTCGCTGAAGTCGACCCAGCATATCGGTGCGCAGATTGCCGTTTCCGGCGGCGTGGTGGTTGCCGCTAAAAGTGGTTGGCTGAGCTTTTTCCGCGATATGCCTGCCGAGATGATAGCAACCACGACCTATACCGGTCTTGAGCGTGCTAAAGCGCTGTATAAGCTGGGGCAGGGCGACATCCTCGCCGATACCGCAATCAATGCCATCGAGCAGACAACTATGGTAGCCGCTCGTTCGCTGGCGCAAGCCGTTGAACAGAAAGGTACCCAGCTAGGCACCCAATGGGGAGCTGCGTTAGGTTCCGTTTTTGGTCCTGGAGGCACGGCTTTTGGCGGTTTTGTTGGCGGTATTGCCGGTCGCCTAGCAGGAAAGGCGGTGGGCACACTTATTGAAAAGGGTGGCAGAAAGATTGTCGAGGTTGCCAGCAAGGTGGTTCGGAAAGTGACGGAAACCATTAAAGAGGTTAGCTCGGCTGTAGTCGGTGCTTTAAAAAGCGCGGTTAGCTCGATTTTTGGCTGAGGCTCTTTCGTGAAAAGCAAAATGAATTTCGAAGTAAAGCTGGAAGAGCATTTCCTGGCTGGCGCTCCCGCCATCTATATCCAGTCCGCCGAAGAGGCACGTGTCGATCGACTGCTGATTCGACTTCAGGGTGAGCTCGGGCTGAAGCGTATCCACGAGTGGAACCTTGGGCATGGCTGGGTTGATTTCGACAACAAGCGGCCATTGGCTAACCCTGAGTCCGGTAAAACCGAGCTGGAGCATGCACTGCTGGCGCTGCTGGATGCGGACCTTGAGCAGTCGCTGATTGTGATCAAAGGTGCCCGGCTTGCCTTGGAGCACAACACGCTCGCGATTGCCCGCCTCAAGCAGTTGCTGAACTTGATCGAGCGTCATCACGCCGGCGAATGCTCAGTCATCCTGGTATCGGAGGCGGTCTGTATCCCCGCCTCGATTGAAGCCCAAGTTACCCTGCTATCCCTACCTCTGCCGAATCGCGAGGAGATAAAGGTCTTGCTGGCTCAGGCCGAAGCCTGCGGGCAATTGGCCGTTCCGAACACTTTGAATGATTTGGCGGTTTCTGGACTGAGTGGGCTGACCGCCAGCGAAATCGGTCAGTTGCTAAGGATGATGGGGCGGCAGACTGCGACGCTAGATGAGAATATGTTGAAGACGATCCTTCACGAGAAGGAACAAATCATCGCCAAGAGCGGTGTACTAGAGATGGTCCCCAGCGTCGTTGAATTGGGCGACATCGGCGGCCTGGAGAATCTGAAACACTGGCTGGAGCAGCGCGCCACTATTATCCGTCGGCTGGACGAGGCCACTCAGCGGGGAGTCAAGGCTCCTAAGGGAGTGCTGATCGCCGGCATGCCCGGTTGCGGTAAATCGCTGACGGCCAAGGTTGCCGCTAGTCTGTTCCAGTTGCCCCTGCTGCGTCTGGATATTGGCTCGTTGCTTGGCAAGTATGTCGGCGAAAGCGAGCACAACATGCGCCGCGCGCTGAGCATGGCCGAGACCGTTAGCCCCTGCATTCTCTGGGTAGATGAGCTGGAAAAGGCCTTTGTGGGTATGGGCGGCGGTAATGCTTCGGAAGTGACTGCGCGCTTGCTGGGCTACTTCCTGACCTGGATGCAGGAAAAGACCGGAGCTGTTTTCGTCATCGCCACCGCCAACGACATCAGCGCTCTGCCACCGGAACTGCTGCGCAAAGGGCGTTTCGACGAGATCTTTTATGTAGGCTTTCCCAATGCAGTGGAACGGGAAAGTATCCTGAAAATTCACTTGGGCAAGTCGCGCCAGGCGGTTAAGGGCTTGAAGATGGGCGAGCTCGTAAAGCTATGCCGCGATTACTGTGGTGCAGACATCGAGAATGCGGTCAACGAAGCCTTGGCCAATGCCTTTATCGGCGACAGCGCGTTGACTCAGGAACTGCTGGAAGACGCGATCCAGTCCACCATTCCTCTGCGCGAAACCCTGCGTGATCAGGTCGGTAAGTACGAAGAGTTGTTCGAGAAGCTCAAGTTACGCCCGGCCTCCGAGTATCAGGGGCTGAGTGTGGCGCAGATGATCAAGATGGCTGCCGACCCTAACCAGGTGAAACGTGAGGAGGTTGCGAGCAACCCTGATTGTCCGGACGATCAGCTAGAGAAGCTGGCCATGGATCCGCAGCGCAGAGTGATCAAGGCCGTTTACGAAAACGTGCGCTGTCCGGAACGCCTACTGTCGATCCGCATCAATATTCCCGAGAACAGCCCGCAGTACGACCTTGAATTGCTTGAGCTGGCCTGCCTGAATAGCAATGCGCCGGAAGATTTGCTGATTCGTCAGATTAATGACGGCACCCTTGCCAAAGATCTGCGTACCAAGCTGGCAAGTCGGGCGGAAGGAATGGCGTTGCAGCAGACGCTGGTAGCGGATAGTGAGGTCGTCGTCCGTCGAACCCTGTCCACCAAAAAGGATTTGAGTGAAGTACTTCAAACGACACTTGCTAACGACAAGGATGTGGTTGTGCGCCAGAACTTGGCAAGAAATAGAAAAATATCGGGATGCGTTGCTGAGCAGCTTGTTGAGGATAAATACGCCGAAGTAAGAGCTGCACTGGCCTGCAACCCGATATTGGTTGAAACACTGCAGCTCAAACTGGCTTCAGATAAAGATGCTTCGGTTGGCGCTGCTCTGGTTTCGAATCCATCGCTTACAAGCAGTGTAAAAATTCACCTGCTCGAAAGTGGTGAAAACAGCATCAGGCAAGCATTCGCCAGGCGTCCAGAGTTGGCAGAGGGCGAGCAGTTACTGCTACTAAAAAATGCGGATATCGCGTTGAAAATAATCCTCACCTTACATCCAAATCTTGCGAAGGAAGTGCAAGCAAGGCTCGCGGTTGATCCGGAGCAAAGTGTAAGGGTGAATCTGGCTACTAATCCTGGTTTGACAAAAGAAATCCAGGAACTGTTGCTGGAGGGTGGTGATTACGGAGTTAGGCATGCCTTGCTAAAAAACCCTAGATTGCTCTTGGATAAAAGCAAAATAAAAAAAGAATCTATTTTTGGTTTTATTATCGAGCACAACAACGCAGTTCTTGGATCTCCGGTTGGCAGGGGGGGTGGATTTCCACGAAAATAAGCAAGGACTGAGTGTGACAGTTGTTCAGTCGCTATCTGACAGGTGCCAAACGCATCATCAGGCTGCCTGATAGCTCAGTACCACCAGCATCAGTACCAGCATGATGCTGATGCGAACGAACAACAAGTAGATAACGCACATGGCGCTCATGGTGTTGTCTCCGTGAATTGCGCTGAAAAAAATTGTTGTAGGTGCAGCTCATGCCGATGACTGCACCTGACCAAGGTCAGGTGCAGTCATCGGCGGGAGAGCAAGTGGAAAGGACGCTGCTACCTACAGATAGCCACGTTCAGCCAATGATACGCAGCCTTCGCTGCCGACGACGATGTGATCCAGTGTCCTGGTGCCGACCATGTTGAGTGCGTCCTTGAGTGTCGTGGTCAGGTGACGGTCAGCGTTACTGGGCTCTGGATCACCAGAGGGATGGTTGTGGACCAGGATCACTGCTGCTGCGTTGTGTTCCAGGGCGATTTTGACGACCTCCCGTGGATACACGCTGGCGCCGTCCAAGGTGCCCCGGAACAATTCTCGAAAGCCGATTACCCTATGTTTGGTATCGAGCAATAGCAGAGCAAAGACTTCGTGTTCATAGTGCTGCAGCAGTGTTTGCAAGTGGCTGAATACGTGTTGTGGATCGGCCAGCAGTCTGCCTTTGGCCAACCGCTTGCTGGCGAACTGCTGGGCCATGCGAAGGATGTCCGCTTCGGTAACCGGTGATTCCATGACATAGGTGCCGGTCGCTTCACCGGCCCTGAGCTTGTGATATCTCATCAGTATTCTCCTGAGGTTGAGGCATTGGGTGAAGATGGATGCATGGTTAGTGGGGGCGGCCAGGTTGCCCGCTGCTACCTTGGAGGGCTTTGGATTCCAGCTTTTCCGCCAGTGAGGGTTGGGATGTACGTGAAGGCTTGATGACGGATTCCGCGTTACGGATCTCCTCTCCAGGAGCGGAGAAGAACTCTTCAACGATGGCGCTGGTATCTTCTTCGCTGTCTTCGAATGCCCCGTTGTTGAAGCCCTGTCGTGCGGCACGATCCAGTGCTTCTTGATCGAACCCCGCGTTGCGACGGGCCTCATCGGTTTTCTGTGCGTCCAACAGCGCAGCCTCTAGCGAAAGGCCTCCTCGCACCGTGATGTCGACGTAGAAAATCGGCGTGCCGTGGCTTTGTCGGGTGGACTTTCCGCGCAGACGCATCTCCAGCGGTAAACAAGCCAGCCGATTACCGGAGAGGGCCTGGAAGTACTGCAGGCGTGCCGACAGGGTGCGGATGCTGTTGAAGCCGGTGGTGCGAAATACGAAGCTGCCGAGTGGATCATCGTCGCCGATCACCACATTCAGTCGCCCGTAAGGCTTGCAAGCACCGCCCTTGGCCAACGGGCAGGCATCCGGCGAGGGGCAGGGCATGGACTTGACGCCATCCTCACCCTGGCGCTTACAGGTCTCGCCGTTGCCGACGCACACCGGTCGACCCGTGTTGCGATCGAACAAGGTGTAATCGGCGCGGAAGTTGAGATCCGGCTCATTGAACAGAAATCGAATCGGGATGCTGCGCAGCTTGTCTTCCTGCGTCTGGCGCAGCTCGTCGTTCAGTGGATGCAGTAGCCAGCCGTCCCGGCCTTGTACCTGCGAGGTGATGGTGAATTGATCGTCCTTCTCCGGTAGGCGCTTGCCGTTCTTCTCGACGACCTTGCCGATGGAAATGCGCCCGAGCACAGGCGGGGTGATAGCCAGACCTTTGAGCATGGTGGTTTTCCTTCATCTGAAAATAGAAAAACCACCGAGTCAGCGAACTAACCGGGTGGCTTGAGAGTGGGATGTTTGGATTCAAGCGATCAGGAAGCGGCGACTGCCTTCTTTGATCTTGCTGTAGCGAGCCTGCAGGTAGGGCTTGTCCTTGAGCATCCGGTCGACATCCAGTCCGACGCTGTCCTTGGCTTTCTTCCAGCTGATGTAGCCGCTGGAGAACTCCGCACGGGTGGCTTCGCCCATGGCTTGCTGCAGGGTTTGCTTGAGTTGGGATTCGCGCTTTTCCTGCTGGGCAATGTTCAGGCGTACTGATTTTAGTTCCACGTAGGCAATCGACAGAGCAGGATTCGAGCTGAAGTCCATCACTTGGCCGTTGTCCTCGGGATAGAGGCAACGCAGGGCCGCCTCTGCTGACGCAGAACCATCAGCCGCTGGTGGGGTGTCGGTCTCGACGTACTCCCAGAACTTGCGCTCCAGCTCGATCAGGCGGGCGATCATCCGCTCGTCCCGTTCGATGCGATGGATCTCCAGGATCTGACCGCCCAACAGAACAGCCACGTCGGCGGCTTGCTTACCGGTCACGGCCAGCTGGTGCATGACCTGCAATTGCACATACTCGGGCACGCCTTCTTTCCAGAGGCGTGCCCCGTTTATGCCGGCCGTCTTGCATTCGAGGATCTGTACGTCGTCCGCACCGATCACCTCCCGGTCGATGTTGGCGAGCATCCAGGGCAACTCGGGATCAGGGTGCTGCAGCACGGCGTTGATGCGCCGTACGCGGTTGCTGGTGCGTTTGCTGTAATGCCAGGCAACAATGGGTTCGAGGACATTGCCCCAGTACGCAGGGCTTTCCTCATCGTGCGGGTCTAGCTTCGGCAGGGTGGCGTCGCGGCCGGTTTTCTCCAGCCAGAGTTCAAGCTGCGACTTGTAGGGGTTGAGCCCGACAGCCGCCGCTGCGTCTGAACTGCCGATGCCTTGCTTGCGCACGGCCAGCCAGTCTTCACGCGGCAGTTCTTTGGTGTTGACCAGGCGCAGGGCAGGGCGAGGTTTGACGGTGGTGCTATTCAGGTTTTTGGCTTTCATAACGGTTACCTTGCGGGCATAAAAACGCCCGAGCAGCACGAGGCTGACCGGGCGTGATTGGGTGTGAGGAAGTAGGGCGTTT
The DNA here is from genome assembly GCF_035621475.1 of Pseudomonas paeninsulae. NCBI lineage: Bacteria > Pseudomonadati > Pseudomonadota > Gammaproteobacteria > Pseudomonadales > Pseudomonadaceae > Pseudomonas > Pseudomonas paeninsulae. The sequence goes on along the minus strand of NZ_CP141799.1, from coordinate 2,842,776 downwards.
AGGCGGCGAGTTGCAGGGCCGCATCCAGGGCGCGTTGCTTGATCTGTGCGCCTTGGCCGAACCAGGCCGAGTCCATGCGGTACTCGTTACTGCGCGCACGGCGTTCGTGATCGACGTACTCGGTGACTGCATTGAGCAAACCCCATGCAGTGCCTTGCGCTGACTCCAGCTGACTGCCACGGCCGCGGCCTTCATAGAGCGCCTGCACCTTGCGCAGCGCCCGTTCGTTGGGCAGCACCTCAGGCAACTGGCTGTTCGGGCTGACCTCGCACAGCACGTTCATGAAGTAGCCCATGGCTTCATGCCACTGCACCTTGCGTTCAGCCAGGTTGCGCATGCGGTACATGAACTCGTCCCATTGCGAGACGGCGATACCCAATTGCTTCTTCACGGCCTTGGGATCGAAGCGGGTGTTGTGCGGCACCTTGATCGCACGGGTGGTGCCATCCAGGGCGATGGTCAGCGTGTTGTTGCACACCACGCGAACGGTGGTCGGCGTTGCTGTCGTAGCCAGAGTGCCGTCGCAAGAAGTGGCCAGCAGCAGGTAACCGTTGACCTGGTCATTGCCCTTCAATGCGGTTGCCTGTCCGGTACGGGCCAGCGCCCAGAACTTGCGACCGCCCTTGAGTACGCCAGCTGTTTCCAGCTCGTAGCCAGAGACCTCCGTCAGATCCCGATAGAACTCCAGCACCTCACGTGGCTGCACGGTGTGGTAGCGGTTGGAGACCACCGACAGCGGCGCCTTGGTGTCTGAGCGGAACAGAACCTTTTGCTCAGGGAAGGAGTGGATGCTGCCCAGATGACCGATGGCGTCGGCTTTGAAGTGCACAGGGCTTTCCTGGATCTGCCAGTTCATGCCGGCTTCGCGTTGCCAGACCTCGATAGGCTGTTTCTGAGTGAGCTGATTGCCGAGGCCGTGCCACGGCGTAGCACCAACGTAAGCCATTTGTTCGATGAGATGGGCCATGGTGAGGTATTCCTAGTCGTAGAGGCGGGGGAGTCCTGTGAGGGTAGGACTGAGATTGAGATGTCGCGAGGTCAGCTGTTTGCGCTGAACGTGTATCCGCATTCCAGGCATTCGTAGTTATTAAGTACGCGCTCATCGAGTTGCTCGCCAATTGTTGCGCCGGCTAATCCACCCGCTGCACCGCCAAAAAGACCTCCCAGGATTGCACCGGCAATACCTCCAAGGGCTATGCCGACGGGGCCACCTACAACACCGATAGCGCCACCAATCTTCGCTCCGGATAAAGCGCCGGCAGCTCCACTAGCAGCACCACCAACCGAGCCGATAACGCCGCCTGTAGTGCGCCCAACATTTTTCGTGATGACGCGTCCTGAATTGCAGCAAAGGCATGGGGTATACATATGCAAATTCCTCTCTATTTCACGCGTTAGTGCTGAACGATTCGCTCATCGCTGAGCGTTCACCCGAGTGATATAGGTTTGAATTTTTTTTGAATGAGATACCCAACAGGCTGGGCCGGCGCTAACCGGTGAGCTTTTCCTTTTTTTTCGTTCGCATCTACGCCGTGGTAAATTTTTGGGAGAAACGTTGAGGTCTGCTACGCCACGTCGCGCGCGAGGGCGCAGGTCAAGCGTTGCAGGCACCCCAAGCTGGCTGAGGTGTATGCCAATTCAGGCGGAATTTGAGCTGCCAGCGCTCGACACCAACAGCCGTGAGGTAAATTCCGGCCGCAACGGATGTGCGAGGCCTGTGTTTTACCCGCAATTGACCGATTCCCGCCGGTTTCAGCTGACTGGTTCGGGTCATCTCCGGCCGATCAGGGCCGGTCGGGTGATTTCCTGGAATCAAGGGGGACAATCAGCGCTGCTCCAGTGTTTTTGACGTTACCCACCGCCTTGCTGACCTGATACCACTCGAACTCCTCGGACTGAAGGCCCCGCTCCTGCACGATCTGTTCGGCCCGCCGCGGAGTTGTGTTCGGGTCTATCCACTCTCGGGCCAAATCCGCTGGTAGCACCACGGGTCGGCGATCATGGATGTCCAGCATGCCGCCCTGGGCGTCGGTAGTGATGATCACGAACCCATCGTCCTCGTGAACCTCGCTGCCGCCGTGTGGGAGTTGGCCGATAGCGGCGAAGAACATCGGCCCGCCACCGCGTAGGCGGATGAAGTAGGGCTGCTTGCGCTTCGGATCGGTCTCGTCTTTCAACCATTCGTACCAGCCATCAGCGGCGACCAGCGCGCGGTGCGGCCATATCTGCTTGAAGAACTTGCCGCTCGCCACGGTCTCGACACGGGCGTTGATCGGCGGCGGCATCTTCCCCTTCTTCGCCCAGTGCGGTGCCCAACCCCATCGCACCGCGGCAATCGTCAGGCCGCCTCCCTCCGCGTGTAGCAGCTGCACGTTGGTCTGTGGCGCCACGTTGTAGCGCTCGATCGGCAGGTTGTCGTAGCCGCTGATTACCTCCTGCTCGCTGTTCAGCTCGCGCAGGTAATCCGCCATCCCCTGATACTGCGCAAATCGTCCGCACATGACCGTCCGCTCGTCATCGCCTTTCTCATTCTGATTGTAGGCTGGCTGGTTTGTTCTGTACTGTACATGCACACAGTATTTTTACAGGTGCACCATGTCCTGCACGATTCTCGGCCCTGTGGGCAGCTCCCATATTGAGCTGCCATTTTTTTCCTCTCGCGTCCCTGCTGGCTTCCCCAGTCCGGCGCAGGACCACCTGGAGCAAAAGCTCTCCCTGGATGAGTTGCTGGAAATAGATGCGCCGCATACATACCTGGTGCGCGCCGATGGCGAGAGCATGACCGGCGCCGGCATTTTCGATGGCGATGTGTTGGTGGTCAGTCGTGCACTACGAGCGAACAGTGGCGATATCGTCATCGCCGCGATCAACGGGGACACCTTCGTCAAGCGCCTGACCATGGACGGCAAGTTGATCGTGTTGCGCTCGGAGAACCCCACGTTCGCCCCACGCTTCATCATGGAGGGTGACGAGCTGATTATCTGGGGCGTGGTCACGGCCAGCCTCCGCCGGCACCGCTGCCATGGCTGAGCCAGCCATCGCATTGATCGACTGCAACAGCTTCTACGCCAGCTGCGAGCGAGTGTTTCGCCCAGACCTGCTGCGCACGCCTATCGTGGTGCTGTCCAACAACGACGGCTGCGTGATCGCCCGCTCGGCCGATGCCAAGCCCTTCGTGAAGATGGGCGAGCCGTACTTCCAGATTAAGCACAAACTCCGCCAGCACGGCATCGTGGCGTTCAGCAGCAACTATGCGTTGTACGGCGACATCAGCGAGCGGGTGATGACGGTGATCGAGGGCATGGTGCCGGCGCTGGAGGTGTACAGCATCGATGAGGCCTTCGCCGATATCAGCGGCATGCCCGGCTCGCTCGAACAGCTTGGTCGGCAGATCCGTGCCCAGGTGCTGCAGTTCACCGGCATCCCGACCGGGGTGGGCATAGCCCCGACCAAGACCCTGGCCAAGTTGGCCAACCATGCCGCCAAACAATGGCAACGCCAGACCGGTGGCGTGGTGGATATCCGCGACCCGGCTCGCCGTGACCGGCTGTTAAAACGCATGGACGTGAGCGAGGTGTGGGGCATCGGCCGCAAGATGACCGCGCACCTGGCCGGTATCAATATCCGCACTGCCTGGGATCTGGCCCAAGCCGATACCTGGATGCTACGCAAGAACTTCAGCGTGTTGATCGAGAAAGCCGCCAGGGAGCTACGTGGCACGCCTTGCCTGGAGTTGGAGGAGGGGGCGCCATCCAAGCAGGAGATCTGCTGCAGCCGCATGTTCGGTAAACGCTTGCACGAACTGCCGCCGATCCGCGAGGCGGTGGCCACCTATGCGGCGAGGGCCTGCGAGAAGCTCCGCGCCCAGCAGTCGGTATGCAAACAAGTCCGCGTAAGCATTCGCACCGGGATGTTCAACCCGCAAGAGGCCAAGTACGCCAAGGGTGTGCTGTGCGAACTGCCATACCCCACCGACGATACCCGACTGATCATCAGGGCTGCTTTGGCGGGTTTGGAGCGCGTTTATCGCAGTGGTTTCGCCTACAGCAAAGCCGAGGTGCTGCTGCTTGGTCTATGTCAGCGCAACCAATGCAGCGGTGACCTGTTCGCAGCAGTGCAGTCGAGCGAGGCCAGCCAGGTGATGGACGTGCTTGATCAGATCAATAGCAAATGGGGCAGGGGAACCATCCGCCCGGGGCGCGTGCAACTGGCCCCAGACTGGGGGATGCGGCGGGAGATGATGAGCCAAAGCTATACCACGAGATTGGATCAGTTGTGGCGGGTAGGGGCGCGTTAGGCAGCAGGCAACCGAAGCTGTGCAAAAAACTGCGTTATTACACAGCCTGAGTCGGGAACTGTCGGGTGCAAATGACAGAAGTCGCCCCCTGGCGGCCTGTGGCGACAGGCAGCTATCTACGATGCCAGGGGCGATTCAATCAGATTTCAGGCATGTCCTGTCGCGAAACGATGTTGTAGTTGTGGAGGCCACCTTCTTCAAGTTTTCTGCTTTTTGGGGTACAACTCATAAAAGCACCCACCCATCGGATCGGCCCAGACCAACTCACCAGTAACAGGTCGTCTCATGATGTTATCGAGTTTGGCATCGACGTTCCCTTCATGACTCTCCGCGAAGTCTGCGGCCTCAGCCAGGGTTCTTAATATCCCAGCCAAGGCTGGTTGCTCATTGGCTAAGGACCGGCATCGTTTAGAAAGCACAGCATTGTCTGGCAACTCATCATTGTCATCAAATAACCCAAAAATTACTCTGGCGAGCACAGGTTCACTGTGCTCGTCTACGCTCACCAATCTTTCCACTTCGGCTAGCCAGTAGAACTCTTTTTCGCTTCCTGGGAGTGAAGAGTCCGAGGGCCCGACGGCACCGTAATCATGAATGACCTCAACCACATTGCGATTGCCTTGGACCCATTGTTGGGTTAGGAAATTATGGCCACAACCTTCAAGCGTAAGGCGATAAAGTCTGCCACCCCGATCAAACAGCATGCTATTTGAGCCTTGACAAAATATAGCAGATCCTTTTAATGGTTCTTTTGTCAGCAACGCTTGAAAATGAGCGCCTTCGAATATCGCTGTATTAGTCATTAGTACTCATTACGAAAAAGGTATTTTTTATAAAATAACTGCCGATAGCTGAATAAGGAGACGCCCGATCGCCTTTAATTGTAACTAGGAGCAGCAGCCAATGGCGGCAGGGGCAACATTTCCTATGTTGTGGGCGCTACACAGCTGTACCAATTGATGAAATCGAGCAACTCGTCTCTATCGGTAAGTTTCCATACTAACGCTGGGTTACCCAAGCGTAATGCAGGGCAATTTTTACGATTCAAATTAGAATTACGGGGGTCAGTATTAGCGTAGCGTTTGGCTGGTTCCAGCTCAGCCTCATTTACAGGTACACTTTGGGTCCAAAGTGTAATGACTTGGCTTTCGCGTTCAAGTGCGATTTCTTTGCCGTCAGCGGTACGGAATCCGGCAATGTACTTCGTTGGCTCAGCGATCCGGGCAAAAAAATATTCCAATATTGCTTCGATATCCGAGATTGATTTGCCTTCTTGTTCGAGCGCACTCTCTGTGGTTTCTGTTTCGAGTGTTTGTACCTGGGTCACTATATCAACGGCTTGCGCTTCAGCGACAGGCATCGCTGAAATGTCTCTGTTTTGTTCAACCTCCTTCGTCGAATCAGTTGCATATCCTTCTGCGGGGTCCGGCGCGGCAGAGTCGGCCCCCGCACCTCCGGCTGTAATCAGTTGCCGTAGTTTCTGCACAATCAGTTGCTTTCTTGCGACAATGAACTTTTCGAAGTTGGCTAAATCCCATAAGCTGGGCTGCGCAGGAATTAGATGCATCTCCAGATAAGCTTCCGATTTATCGGCAAACCAGTCCTTTGGCTCTTGGTCGCATTTACCCTCGAAGCCGTTTTCATCGGCGGTTAGTAGCATGCAGTTGGCCAATTGGTCGCGCGCCGCTGCCTGATAGCGCATCAGCGATTGTCGCCCGGTTTCAGGATTATGATCCTTGACCGAACGCAGCAGCGACTGCGGAAAAATATGGTCCACTTGCGGCAAGTTCCCCGTGTACGCTGGTTGGTAATCGAACTGTCGGTACCAGAGGTTAAAGATGAGATGAATTGCTTTCGAGCCATAGGAAGCCTGAAGAAGGCTTTCCTCCGATACATCGAGATTTCGACCGTCGTTATGGATGACCTCGAACAGATCACTCACCGAAAACTGCTCATCCTGCTTGATGCACCGAACGCACTTGTCGATCAAACCATCAGGGCGGCCACTGAATGCACTGCACAGGAGGGTGCGTAACAGGTACGTATCCAATCCTCTAACGGATGTCCATCGTTGCGGATAATGGAAGCGAAAATAGATTACCGGGATGAGAGCTAGGTATGAAGGCAGCGCATGGTCCGAACGGATATAGGTCTTGCGGTAGAGATAGTCACGAACGTCGCGGATGGCCGCCGATATGCGGGGCCACTGGGAAACGATTTCCTGCTTAGTCACATCATCCCTGAATTTTTTGACGTCGTACGCAGCGCCCTTGCCTAAAAGTACCAGGCACGTTTTCAAGATGAAGTCGCGCGTAAACTCATAGCCACTCGCGTTCAGCTCGGAAATCAAGTCCTCCATGGCTTCGTCCGCATCGTCCCATGAGGCGGTCAGCAAGGAGAACAGCAGGTCCGACTTACCCAGCTTGGTACCGCCGGAGTTTGCTCGAATGAAAATCTCAACTACGTCATTTTCAGTGTAGGCATCAGGGTTATCGACGCTGTCGAGTTCTTGGTAGCCGATTGCCTCCTCAATGACAAAGACCTTTTTTGCTTGCCACAAATTTTTCAATAGAGCGTCCTGCTGCTCGGCATTCAGCGTCATGCTAGCCTGCGCCATCAATTCATTAGCCAGTACGTTTGGCATGCCCTCACTGAAAACAATTCTCTTGAAGTTAACCCACGGAAACATGGCCTTGGATGGGCTCAGAAAGCGAAACTTGAAACGCACCTCATCTGGGTCAGCCTGCGCGCCACTAAGCACATGGAAGAACAGTTCCTCCTTGCTGTGGCTGCCGCACAGGGAAATATAGAGGCTTTGCAGCCGCTGCTGCCCGTCCAAAACTAACAGCTTGGTCCGCCCATCTTCTGGCACCTGAAATTGTGACAATTTTAGATCTTCGCGATAATTGTCGATGAACTTCCGACGCTTTATGTTCGATCGAGTGCGCCAAACCAGCAAAGTGCTGATGGGGTATTCACGCATGATAGAGTCGAATAGTTTCTCGATCTGCTCCTGCCCCCATACGAATGGCCGTTGGATGTTCGGTAGCCAGAGTCCACCGTCGTATTCCGGGTTGTTGAGGTATTGTACGATTTTACGGATGGAGACATTTTTGTTCTTCACAGCTGGTCCTTAGCGTTAATCGGGGTAAATGTCCATCGCGAAGCAGCCTCTATCGCCCGGATCACTGGAAAATCGATCATGACTGACGGATACGTTGCTGGCAACGCGTAGCCATGGGACGTAGAGCGTCGCACACCAAATTCTGCATATTTGGAGCGTGTACAGCACGAAGCTGCCGATCGTCTGCCTCTGGCCGAAAGTTGCTGGTGGCGACAGGGAGCTTTTGGCCGGTTGTTGCCTGTCGCCAAGGGCAGTAGACGACCCAAACCGGACATCCAGATGGCTGAAGGCTGTTAACTGGCAGCCCACCATGACCTCCTGTTTTCTTTCGTGAAATTGGTCGGATGCCTCATACTGACGGTTCTATAAAAAAGTGCTGAAGATTGAGCCCGTTAGTGACCGAGACCATGATCTCTCTATTAAAAAACGTCAATCTGTTCACCCCAGAGCCTGTGGGCATCAAAGAAGTGTTGGTTGCGGGTGGTAAGATCGCCGCGATATTTGATGCCAACGATGTTGATCAAGACAACCTGCCCAGAAATTGGAACGTCGAAGTCATCGACTTGGCGGGAGCCTCGCTTGTTCCCGGCTTTATCGACAGTCACGCCCATATTACCGGTGGCGGTGGTGAAGCGGGATTTGCCAGCCAGGTCCCCCCCGTTCCGATTTCAGAATTTACCGGTGCGGGCGTCACCACCGTTGTCGGACTGTTGGGCACCGATGACTGTACGCGCAGCACCGGCAACCTGCTGGCCCGGGTTTATGGACTTAGAGAAGAGGGGATGTCCGCGTATTGCTGGACCGGCGGCTATCACTACCCGTTAACGACGCTGACCGGCAGTGCCAAATCGGATATCGTCTACCTAGAGCCGGTCATTGGTATTGGTGAGTTTGCCATCAGCGATCACCGTTCGAGCCAGCCTACCTATCAAGAGTTCGTACGACTGGCCAGCGAGGCCCACGTTGCCGGTTTAATCACCGGTAAAGCGGGGGTGATCCACATTCATCTGGGGGATGGCGAGCGTCGGTTGGAACTCATCGAGCGTGCTATCGCTGAAACTGAAATCCCTGCTAGGGTGTTCAACCCCACCCATATCAATCGCAATAGGGATCTGTTCGACGCCAGCTGCCGACTACTCAACAGCGGCGGCTACGTCGACATTACCGCCTTTCCCAAAGGCACCGCAGATCCCGGTTTAGAAGCGGTTGAGGCGATTGAACAGGCGATCAGCCGCAATCTGCCGCTCGACCGGATCACCGTTAGCTCAGACGGTGGCGGCTGTCTGCCCTGTTTCGACGCCCAGGGTGAACTGCAGCATATGGATTTTGGTCGCGCCAGCACCCTGCTCGAAACCATCCAGGCGGGATTAAACGCTGGCTTGGCTCTGGAAATGCTACTACCGATGTTTACCAGCAATGTCGCCAAGCTATTACGATTTAAGACTAAAGGTAGAATCGCCCCCGGTTTTGATGCCGATCTGCTGGTGTTAGATGAAAAACATCAAATTACCGACGTGATGGCCAAGGGGCACTGGCATAAACGTAACGGATCGTCAGTCATTATTGGAACGTTTGAATAGAGGTATTTATGTGTCCTGCAAAGAGTGATGACGGTGTTCGACGTGGCTTTGTTATCCCCATTGGTGGTGCTGAAGATCGGTCTCAGGATCCGGTTATTCTGCAGCGTTTTGTCGAGCTATGCGGTGGTAAAGACGCCCGTATCGTGATCATTCCCACTGCGTCAAGATTGGAGGAAACCGGTCCAAATTATGAGGCGGTTTTTACCGAGCTTGGCGCAGCCAAAGCGATCTCCTTGCCGATCTATTCCCGCGAAGATGCGCAGCGGGATGATTACCTCGAAGAGATGGCGCAAGCAACCGGGATCTTTATGACAGGCGGTAACCAGTTGAGGCTGTCGACCATACTAGGCGGCACCCCGGTAGCACAGTGCATCAGAAGATCGAATGCGGCCGGTGTTCATGTGGCAGGCACCTCAGCGGGAGCCGCCATCATGCCCGAGCATATGATTGCCGGAGGGGCGACCGGGGCATTACCCAGCGAGCAAGGTGTCACCTTCGCACCAGGTATGGGGCTAATCAGCAAGGTGATCCTCGACCAGCATTTCAGCCAGCGAAATCGTTTGGGAAGGCTACTATCGGCCGTTTCCTATAACCCCTTTGCCTCCGGTCTCGGTATCTGCGAAGACACCGCGGCGTTTATCGGCCCCGACGGTATTCTGGAAGTGGTCGGTAGCGGCAGCCTCACCGTGGTCGACCCATCGGATCTGCAATATAGCTCCATGGCCGAAGCCAGTACGGGGGAGTCGATCACTCTAATCGGACTGAAACTACATATGCTTAGCAGCGGCGCTAAATATTGCCTGAATACCCGCCAAGCCTGGCCTAAATAACGTCTGTGGCTATCTACCCGCGGATATTTAACCTATCTATATAGATTGACGAGTGATCTTTCGGAAAAGATCTTCGGTCTATTCACTCATCATTCTATTTTCGTTGTAAAAAAGGCGCCTTCAGACATGTTGTGAGACAGGCATCATTACGGTATCGCAGCCAAGCTCAAGTATCTGATTTTACTAGGAAAAGCCAATGAAAATCATTTCCTCAAACGTGTACGTTGGCCCGAACTTCTATGCGCATTTTCCTGTTATCCGCCATGTGGTCAACCTGGGTGTATTGGAGCAATTTCCGTCAACCAAGCTCGGCGATACCTTTGTCGATGAACTGGTAAGCGCATTACCTGGTTTGCAAGAACACGGTTGCTCGTACGGCGAGCCAGGCGGCTTTATCCGCCGGTTAAAAGAAGATGACGGCACCTGGATGGCCCATATCTGGGAGCATGTGACCCTCGAACTACAATGCATGGCTGGCACCGAAGTGACCTTCGGTAAAACCCGCGGAACCGGCAAGGAGGGCCAGTACAATATGGGCGGCCGCGGAAACTGAGTGCAACACCTGACCTTTCCGGTAAGGTGCGGCCCAATGGAATATCACGAACTCAGCATTGAAGAGCGCGCCACGATTCAAGTGGGTCGGTTGCATGGCATGAGCCAGCAAGCAATTGCCCAAGCACTTGGTCGCAACCGCTCCACGATCAGTCGTGAACTGCGACGTAACACCGGCTCCAACGGCATCTATCACGCACCTACGGCCCAGGGGCATATGCGTCAACGTCGAGAGGCGTGTCGCCCGCAAAAGAAGCTAGTGCCGGGCAGCGAACTGCTTGAGTTGGTGGTGGAGTTGCTGCGAAAAAACTTCTCTCCCGAACAGATTGCCGGCAAGCTGCGCAGCATGGATATTCCCAGTTTTGAAGATGCTTACGTTTGCCGCGAGACGATCTACAGCGCGGTCTATGCCCTGCCTGTGGGCGAGCTGCGCAAGGAGCTGATCCAGTGCCTGCGCCAGGGCAAGAGTACGCGTAGGCCGCGTGCAGGGGGCGTTGATCGGCGCAACCAGATCCCGGAGATGGTGAGCATCCATCTGCGTCCGCCAGAGATTGAAGACCGCTTGATGCCGGGGCACTGGGAAGGTGATCTGATCAAAGGCAAGGCCAACGCCTCTGCTGTGGGCACGCTGAACGAGCGCAGTAGCAATTACCTGATGCTGATCAAGATGAACGATGCAACGGCAACTTCGGCGGTTGAGGGTTTCAGTGCGGCCCTCAACCGGATGCCGCTGGCTGTGCGCAAGAGCATGACCTACGACCAGGGCAGGGAAATGACCCGGCATGCTGAGATCACCCAGAAAACAGGGGTGGCAATCTACTTCTGCGACCCGCACAGCCCCTGGCAGCGCGGCAGCAACGAGAACATCAATGGCCTGATTCGCCAGTATCTGCCCAAGGGCACGGACTTGTCTGTATGTAGCCAGGAACAGCTGGATGCCATCGCTTATGAGTTGAACATTCGTCCACGTAAGCGCTTCAACTGGAAGTGCCCAATTGAGGTGATGTCAGAGATGATGGAAAAAGCGATGACGATGCAACATGATGCGCCCGCTTCAATTCAATAACCGTGTTGCACTCAGCTCCTGCAACCGCCATGGTTTTCCAGTACACGCAGCGCGATGTCGGATTAGAAGCCGCCCAGCTGGCGAGAAAACTGCTGGTTTCGTTGATACCTGCAGCCGTTCAAGCGCAGCTGGATACCAAACTGGAGGCTGACTTCGATTTCTCCCAAGAGTTATCGGATTTCATCCGCTTCGCCCAGCGCAAGCAGTTTGGCCCCAGTACCCAGTCGCTGGTCAGTGCCGCCGAAGCACGTAACATTCCATGGATACGACTCAATCAATACAGCTTGGTGCAGTTTGGCCACGGCAAGTATCAGCAGCGGATACAGGCGACAATCACCAGCCAGACCAACCATATTGCCGTCGAAATTTCCTGCGACAAGGAAGACACCCATAATCTGCTCAACGATCTCGGCTTGCCGGTCCCGAAACAGCGGATGGTTTATTCTGCCAAACAAGCGTTCAGCTCGGCCAAGACCATTGGTTTGCCGGTGGTGGTTAAGCCGCTGAATGCCAATCACGGTCGTGGTGTTTCCATTGACCTGAGCACCGAAGCGGAGATCGCTACCGCCTTCGACTACGCCAGCGAGCACGGCACCAGTCGCGCGGTATTGGTGGAATCTTTTCTGACCGGATTGGATCACCGCATGCTGGTCGTCAATGGTGAGTTGGTGGCCGTGGCCAAACGGGTGCCAGGGCATGTCGTCGGCGATGGCAAGAGCTCGATTGCCGAGCTGATCGAGATCGTCAACCAAGACCCCCGTCGCGGGGTCGGCCATGAAAAAGTGCTGACCCGACTGGAGATGGACACCCAAGGAAGGCGCTTGCTGGACGAGGCCGGGTTGAACCAGGACAGTGTGCTGCCCGAGGGCACGATATTTTATCTGCGCGACACCGCCAACCTGTCGACCGGCGGCACTGCGATCGATATGACCGACGTGTGTCACCCCGACAATAAGGCGATGGCCGAGCGGGCGGTAAAAGCGGTCGGTCTGGATGTCGGCGGCGTCGACTTCATGACTGCCGACATCACCCAGTCGTATAAAGAGGTCGGCGGTGGCATCGTCGAGGTCAATGCGGCACCCGGCTTTCGCATGCATGTGGCGCCGAGTGAAGGCAAACCCCGCGATGTCGCCGGCAAAGTGATGGACATGCTGTTCCCGCCCGGCACGCCGGCGCGGATCCCGATTGTCGGTATCACCGGCACCAATGGCAAGACCACCACCTCGCGGATGTTGTCGCATATCCTCAAGACCGCTGGCCATGTGGTCGGCATGACCTCGACCGATGGCGTCTATGTCGATGGCCATCTATCGGTCAAGGGCGATATGACCGGGCCGGTGGCGTCACAGATGGTGCTGCGCGATCCGGCGGTCGATATCGCGGTGTTGGAGACGGCGCGTGGCGGTATTCTACGGGCAGGTTTAGGCTATCGCGACAGCGATATCGCCGCCTGCCTCAACGTTCAGCCCGACCATCTGGGGATGAAGGGCATCAATACCCTGGAGCAGCTGGCTGAGATCAAGCGGATCGTGGTGGAAGTGGCCAAAGATACCGTGGTGCTCAATGCCGATGATCTCGAATGCCTCAAAATGGCCGATCATACCCAAGCCAAGCACCTTTGTTACGTGACCATGAATGTCGGTCACGGCCTGGTTCGTGAGCACATCCGCGCCGGCGGTCGGGCAGTGGTACTCGAGAAGGGCATCAACGGCGACATGATCACCATTTTCGATAATGGCGCGCATATTCCGCTGCTGTGGACCCATCTGATTCCGGCAACGCTCGAAGGCAAAGCTACCCACAACGTTCAAAATGCGATGTTTGCCGCCGCGCTGGCCTTCAGTCTGAACAAGTCGATCGGCGATATTCAGCACGGCCTGCGCACCTTCAGCACCACTTTCTTCCAGGCACCGGGGCGGATGAACGTCTACGATGAGCATCCGTTCCGGGTCATTCTGGATTATGCCCACAACCCCGACGGCATTCGCTGCATGAGCGAACTGGCCAGCAAGCTCGACGTGAAAGGCAAACGCATCGTGGTGATCGCCGGCCCCGGCGATCGCCGCGACGAAGATCTGGATGAAATTGCCAAGGCGGCCGCCGGCCATTTCGATATCTACATCTGCAAAGCCGATGACAACCGTCGTGGCCGTAGTCACGACGAAGTGCCCCAGCGGGTCGCCCGGGTGCTGAAAGAACAAGGCATCGACGCGGCCAATATTCTTATCGTCCCGGACGAGGTCGAAGCCATCGATACGGCACTGGGCATGGCGGTGCAGAACGATCTGGTGATGGTGTTCGGCGATGCCATTACTCGGTGCTGGAAACAGATCATCCACTTCGATGGTAAATCCGGCGTGCAACCCGAGCCCGAACTGGCCCCGGTACATACGGTGGTATCGATGCTGGATAGCAATGCTCCGGATCCCTTTGTGCTGGAATCGGGGATGAAGATCGTCAAAGACGAGCGAGGAGTGCGTGTCGTTGCCGAATTTGAAGAAGGCAGCGACTGATGGCCGACGCAGCGATCACCCTGACACTGGACGATGGCCGGCGCCTGACCGGCAAGAACTTACTCTGGGACCACCCCGGCGCGATCATCGATGCCTTCGTCGACGGCATCGACAAGCAGCAGGTTGTCGATATCTGGCAGGTTCATGTCCGGAGGTTGATGGACAACCTGGGCTGGCAAGCCGAGGCAACCTGTTACCGCCGGTTCGAGGACGGCATCAGTGTCGCCATCAGCGCGCCGCTGGATGCCCTCTATGCCGCTTGTGAAATCAACAAGGCGGCTTGGGAAATGACCTGCGCCGAGATCATCGGCACGGCACGACAGGAGAGTCCGGTGCAAACCCTTGACCGGCTCAGACAGGCCATCGACGAAGAGGCCAACCCCGCCCTGCTGCGGCTGATCGAGTTTGCAAAAGCGCATAACGCACCCTGGCTCTGGGACGACGATGACTTTTCTCTCGGTTACGGGGCCAGTGTGCAGGTCTGGCCGGTCAGGGCCCTGCCCGATCCCGACAGCATCGATTGGCAGTGTTTCAAAGCCGTGCCGCTAGCACTGGTCACCGGTACCAACGGCAAGTCGACCAGCGTGCGAATTCTGTCGCAGATGGTGCAGCAGTCGGGCAAACGCTGTGGCGTGACCTCGACCGATTTTATCCGGGTGGGCGACCATATCATCGATAGGGGCGATTATTCCGGCCCGGGCGGCGCGCGGATGCTGCTGCGCCACCCCGACACCGAAACCGCGGTACTGGAAGTGGCCCGGGGTGGCATTCTGCGTCGAGGCTTACCCGTCGACCGGGTCGATGCCGCCTTGATTACCAACATCGCCGAAGATCACCTGGGGCAGTACGGTATCAATACCATCGAAGCCCTGGCCCGCGCTAAGGCGGTAGTGGCGAAGGCGCTCGACGGCGGTACGCTGGTCCTCAATGCCGATGACCCGCAGTTGGTGCAACTGGCGCCCGAACTGAACGTCACTAAATGCTGGTTCTCGCTGAACGCCGGCAACCCGGTGTTGCAGGTTCACCGTGGGCAGGGGGGCGCCGTCTGTTTTCTGCGCGAAGATCCGCACGGTGAAGCTCAACTGGTCTACATCGACGCCAGCGTCGAGTCCGAGATCATCGCCGTCAACGACATCCCCATGACTTTGAAGGGTGCGGCTCGTCATAACATCGAAAATGCCCTGGGTGCCATTGGCCTGGCCAAAAGCCTGGGCCTCGACGACTCGTCGATCGCCTCCGCACTACGGCAGTTTTCCAGCAGCATCGATGACAACCCTGGGCGCGGCAACCGGTTTGAAGTCGACGGTGCTACCGTGATCATGGATTTTGCCCACAACGCCCACAGCATGAACGCGATGGCCACCACCCTCGCCAACATGCCGGCGCAACGAAAGCTACTGATGCTGAGCATGGCAGGGGATCGCAGCGATCGTGAGATCGCCGAATCGACCCGGGCCGCGTTAGCTATACAGCCGGACCTGTTGGTGGCGGCGGATCTGGAGGCGTATCTAAGGGGGCGCGAACCGGGTGAAGTCCCGCGGCTGATCGCCGATGCTGCCGTCGCTATGGGCATGTCGGCACAGAACATCCTCTTCAGTGACAGCCCTTACGCGGGGGCCAAGCTCATCGTTGAACAGTTACAGCGCGGGGATCTGGCCTTGCTGTTGGCGCTATCGGATAGGGAGGAAATTATCGACTTACTCGGGAAATCGTCCGCGCAGCATTCGGATAGTGGCTAATCAGGATGCCTGGTCTGTCGGTAATCCTCCCATTCTTGGCACAGCCGTGCCGGCCGCTCTGGGCTGAGGCTTTCGCGCAGTTGGTGGGGTGATAAGGTTGTTATGCACCACACGACAAGTCCTTTTTCGTGTGGTGTTCTGATGGGGCTGAGGCTACCGCTGGCGCGGACAAATATCCACCAAGCCAGCGACCCCGACCAGTGCCTGCGTTGAAAATACAGACAGTCCGCTCCTGGCCGAGAGCAGGCATTTTCGGCTGAGCGTTTTCGACGCTAAGTTGTCGGTGGCAACAGGCAGAAGTCGGCCCAGACTGTGTAAAAACGCAGGCACCAATCTTGATATGATTTGACCAGACTTCATCTCAGCAGGAGATGCCTGTGCGGCGATTCATTCAGGGTGAAAATCGGACTCAAGTTACCTTGCTCCCAGAGAGTTTGGATGACTATGTGACGGACACTAACCCAGTGCGGGTAGTCGATGTATTCGTCGCTGAGCTCGACCTAGGCAAGCTGGGTTTTGAAGGTGTCGTACCGGCGGAAACAGGTAGACCCGCTTACCATCCTGCTGACCTGCTGAAGATTTATATCTACGGTTACCTCAACCGCATCCAATCCAGCCGGCGCCTTGAGCGAGAAGCTCAACGTAACGTTGAGCTCATGTGGCTGACTGGGCGCTTGATGCCGGACTTCAAAACCATCGCCAATTTTCGCAAAGACAACGGCAAGGCAATCCGCGCTGTTTGTCGTCAATTTGTGGTGCTGTGCCAGCAGGTGGGGTTGTTCTCGGAAGCACTCATCGCCATCGACGGAAGCAAGTTCAAGGCGGTCAACAACCGGGATCGCAACTTCACTAGCGCCAAGCTCCAGCGGCGCATGGAAGAAATTGAATCGAGTATCAATAGGTACCTGAGCGCACTCGAAGCCGCGGATCGTCAGGAGCCTGTCGTTTCGCAACCGAAGACTGAGCGACTGCACGGCAAGATTGCTGCGCTGAAAGTAAAAATGCAGGAGCTCAAGGAAATCGAGGTGCGGCTCAATGAGACGCCGGATAAACAGATATCGCTGACCGATCCTGATGCCCGCTCGATGAAGACCCGAGGCACGGGCATCGTTGGCTATAACGTGCAAACAGCCGTAGATGCCAAGCACCATTTAATCGTGGCTCATGAAGTGACAAACGACGGGAGTGACCGAAGCCAACTAAGTCCGATGGCTAAGCTGGCGAAACATGCCATGGGTGTAGAAAAACTATCGGTGGTGGCTGATCGGGGCTACTTCAAAAGCGAAGAAATATTGGCCTGTCACCAGTCGGATATAACCGTACACGTACCGAAGCCTATGACCTCAGGGGCCAAGGCAGATGGGCGATATAACAAGACTGAATTTATCTACGATACAGAAACCGACGAATACAAATGCCCAGCAGGGCAGCGCTTGATTTGGCGGTACGCCAGTGTTGAAAAGGGACTGCAACTCCACACTTATTGGAGTTCACACTGCCAGAGTTGCGAGCTGAAAGGGCAATGCACGCCCAGCACGGAGCGACGCGTCAGGCGGTGGGAGCATGAAAGCGTGCTGGAGAGTATGCAGCACCGCCTAGATCAGGCCCCCGAGATGATGCGTATCCGTAAACAGACCGTTGAGCACCCCTTTGGAACGCTCAAGGCCTGGATGGGGGCTACCCATTTTCTAACCAAAACCTTGCCTCGGGTCAGCACTGAAATGAGCTTGCATGTGCTCGCCTACAACATGAAGCGCGTCATTAAGATATTGGGAAGTGCAGCGCTGATGGAGGCAATAGCAGCCTAGGGCTGAATGCCTTTTGGGCGCGCCTGGAGCTTACACAGCAGGTTTCTTGCACCTAATCAGCCAGAAAGCCCACCGAAACGCTGCATTCGACGTAGAAGTCCACGGACTAGCTCTTTATCGTATCTAGGGCTCGTTCTGCCGGCCAATCAGTTTCAGCGACGTTTTTACACACTCTGGGCCAAAAGCGGCCATCTGGGTGAGGGAAATATCCCCCTTAAATTGGGCTTAGGAGGGGGCATTGCAGATGTAGTACCTGCTACCCGATCAACTCATCACGCACCAGAGAAGCAGGTATGGAGCAGTACAACCAAGACAGCGACAACATCGGCAAGCAACGAGAAGCCGCAGCGCGGGAGTGGAAGCGCATCACTCGCGAATTTGATGATCTTGCGGTGCTCTGGAGTGCAATGGTGGAAAATGGCGGGGCGTGAAATGGTGCCCACCTAAATCAGGTGGGCACCGCGCCGTGACATCGAGGGATCAGGGAGGCGTGCTGGCTGAACGTTTGCTCCAGACTTCAGTGTCCGGACGTCTAGCTAGCTGTCTTCGAGTGCGGCCAGTTGAGCGCGTGTGGGCAGACCATCGCTATCACCGGGAAAGGTAACTACGCGGGCGCCAATGGCGTTGCCGCGCTTGGCTGCATCCTGAACAGACAAGCCTTCGAGCAGTGCGCTGACCACACCTGCAGCAAAACCGTCACCCGCGCCGACCGTATCCACAATCTGCTCAACTCTCACACCAGGCGCAAAGCCACGTGTTTCGCGAGTGGCATAGTAGGCGCCGTCGGCACCTAATTTGATCACGACTACCGAGCAACCACGGGCGAGATAAAAGTCAGCGATTTCGCTTGGTTCCTGCAGCCCTGTCAGCAACTGGCCCTCGCTCAAACCGGGGAAGATCCAGTCGCTGCTCTCTGCCAGTTGGTTGAGGCAGTTGATCATCTCTTCATTGGAACTCCACAGGGTCTTGCGCAAGTTCGGATCAAACGACACGGTTTTTCCGGCGGCGCGCATATCCTTGGCCATGTGGAAAATTAGTTCGCGTGCGCTCGAGCTGAGTGCGGGACCGATCCCGGTGATATGCAGGTGGCGAGCCGAGCGGCAATATTCAGCCGGATAATGCTCAAGGCTCAAGGTGCTGGCGGCAGAGCCTTTGCGGTAGTACTCAACATCCGGGTCACCACCGTCGAGCCGGCGCGATTTGAACATCAGGCCGGTAGGATGATGGGAGTCGAGTGTTATGTGGCGGGAATCAATGCCCTCGCCCGCCAGTACGTCGAGCAACCAGTGACCGAGGCTGTCATCGCCCAGGTTGCTGATGAAACCGACCTTGTGTCCCAGCCGCGACAAACCAACGGCAACGTTCAGTTCCGCTCCGGCAGGCAGGCGCACAAACCGCTCGGCATGCTTGAGGCAACTGGCATGGTCCGATGCAAACAGGCCCATCGGCTCGCCGCAGGTCACGACATCGACTGCTGTGGTCTTTTCCATCTCACATCACCGCGCCAATTTGCCAAGGTAGGAATTCGTTATCGCCCAGCCCGTTTTCTTCGCTGCAGGTCTTGCGTCCGCTGGCTGTCGCCAGCATCAGTTCAAACAGTCGGGCACCGGCTTCGGCCACCGATAACTCACCATCGACGATGGCACCGGCATTGAAATCCATATCCAGTCGCATGCGCTCGAACAGTCGGGTATTGGTCGCGATTTTCAGGGACGGTGTCGGCTTGCAGCCATAGGTCGAACCGCGCCCCGTGGTGAAGCAAATGAGGTTGGCGCCCCCTGCGACCTGACCTGTGGCGGATACCGGGTCGTAGCCGGGTGTGTCCATGAATACCAAGCCGCCATGGCTGACTGTTTCGGCGTATTGATATACCGCCATCAGCCCACTACTGCCGGCTTTGGCGACGGCGCCCAAGGACTTCTCGAGAATGGTGGTGATCCCGCCAGCCTTGTTGCCGGGGGATGGGTTGTTGTTCATGTCACCATCATTATGACGTACGTAGTCTTCCCACCAGTGCACACGTTGCATCAACTTGTCGGCCACTTCCTGCGAGGCTGAACGTGCCGTCAGCAAATGCTCTGCGCCATAAATCTCAGGGGTTTCGGAGAGAATTGCGGTGCCGCCGTGACTGACCAGGATATCGACCGCGGCGCCCAGGGCCGGGTTGGCACTGATGCCTGAGTAACCATCTGAGCCGCCGCATTGCAGGCCGACGGTTAGGTGGCTGACGGGCACTCGGGTGCGTTGCGCGGCGTTGACGATGGGAAGCATCTGCTCAATCAGGGCAATCCCGCGTTTGACCGTGTCACGCGTGCCACCGGCATCCTGGATGACCAGACTGGCCATCAATTCAGCTGGCCGAGGGGTCAGTTCGCCGAGCAACGGGGTCAACTGATTGACCTCACAGCCAAGGCCAATCATCAAGATGCCGGCGAAATTGGCATGGTTGGCGTAACCGGCCAGCGTTCGCTTGAGAATGTCCATGCCATCGCCTTTGGCGCCCATGCCGCAACCGCTGCCATGGGTAATCGCGACTACGCCGTCGACGTTCGGATAGGCCTGTATCAGGTCATCGCGGAAGGCGTCAGCGATGTGTTTGCAGACCGTGGCCGAGCAATTGACGCTGGCAATGATGCCGATGTAATTGCGCGTGCCGACGCCTCCACCTAAACGGACGAAGCCTTCAAAGGTGGCCGTTTCTGCGGCGAGAGTGCTAGCCGCGTACGTGTTCTGCATGCTGTAGCCGGAGCTGGCTGTTGGCATGTCCAGATTATGCACGTGTACGTGGTCCCCCGGAGCGATTGGAGTGACAGCCTGGCCAATCACCTGACCATATTTGATCAGTGGTGAGCCTTGGGCGACGACTTTCAGGGCAATTTTGTGGCCCGAGGGGATGTCATTTCGGGCGAGCAAAATGCTGCCTTCGTATGCCACTTCACTGCCTTTGGCGATATCACGACGTGCCACTGCAACATCGTCACCGGGTGCCAGCACCAAGAGTAATTGGCTTTGCTCAGTCATATGCGCTCCTAAGCGAGGTATACAGGGTGGTTAGCAGTCGCTCGCAAGAGCCGCCTTGAGCTTGGGTTGTGCCAGGTCAGTGACTCGCTGCCCAGCAAGCTCGACGATGGGCAGCATTCGGCGAAGCTTTTTCATCGAGTGATTACCGGCAATATCGGCGATCCGGTGGTTGAGGAACGGATTGAGAAAGCGATCCCGTACCGTCTCCAGATAGGCTTGCGCGCTACTCATTTGGCCGAGGGCGGCAAACACCGGCAGCACTTCCTCGCTCCACATGGCTTCCAGATCCTCACGCAGTTCCTCGGAGTTCATAGCCTGGTACACGGTTTCATCGGCGTCGCGCTTGTCCAGCAACCAGCGCTCGGCCAGGTAGGTGTGACCCGCGTTGAGGATGAACAGCTTGAGCCGTTCGTAGTGATCGAGGTCATCGGTAACGACGATGGCGGGGTGCGTGCATGGCAGGGTCAACCCCGACTGCTGTTCTATCGCCCACAAAGCATAGGGTTCGGCCACTGCGCCAACTGGCTCGAGCGCCTGCGAGACGATCCGATCAACCAGCGAGTTGGCCCAACGGCACTGGAGCTTCAGGTAGTCGCAGAAGGCCTCATCCAACCCCCACTCCACGCCGAGTTCAATCACGATGTTGCGCAATATATCGCCATTACGCGCGACCAGCTCACAGGGGAACAGTGAGATCGGCTCATCCGGATTGGACTGCCAGCGACCATGTAACAGCACCAGCAGCTTTGCCGGAAAACTGATTGGCGCGCCGGCATCCGCAGCGAGTAAGTGAACGTTGTCGGTGTCAGTGAGGCCGTAACCCTGATCCCCGGTATTGGAGATAACCACCTTGATATCGCTGACGAAGGCCTGTCGTAGCAGCGGCCACTGGCTGGCAGCATGCACCGCCTGTTGCACAGATGACGACCAGCACATGATGTCGACGGGCTTGCCGTCTTGTAGGCCCTGAATATGCACCGGATAAGGCTCGCCAGATGCCAGTGCCTTGATGCGCGCAGTACTGCCTGGATTATCAGTGGTCTGGACCATGGCAATTTTGCCGATGGCCGCACCCTGCTCCAGCGCCTGCGAGACGAAAAAGTCGACGTGCGCCTGCAAAAACCGGCTGGTTCCAAACTGCACGATGGGTGCAAAGCAGTGCTGATCCATTACCTTGCTCCTAGCACTCAATGATGGCCTTGATGACACCCTGGCCTGGATCGAGCAGCGTTGAGAATTTCTCAGGAACATCACTCAGCGCCATGCGATGGGTGTTAAGCGCGGCATCTGGAATCAAGCCGTCGCGCAGGCACTGCTCGACATATTTGAAGTCCTCGGCGGTCGCGTTGCGGCTACCGAGAAGACTGGCCTCACGCTTGTGAAACTCAGGATCGGAGAACGTGATGGAATCGCGCACCACAGAAATCAGCACGTACTTGCCGCCGTGCGCGATAAATTCGAAACCGCGCTCCATGGCTTTCGAGTTTCCCGTGGCATCGAATACCACATCGAAGAAGTCGCCTTGAGTGAGCTCGCTGAGCTGCTGCTTATCGCTATTGCCAATCTTCACCGCAGCATCGACATTGAGTTGCTCAAGACAGAACTGCAGACGGTCATCGCGGGTATCCAGCACCGTGACGACGGCGCCGCGCAGCTTGGCAAAAATAGCGGCAGCCATACCTATAGGGCCCGTACCGACCACCAGCGCACGCTGGCCTGCTTTAACCTCCGAGCGGCGCACGCCGTGGGCGCCGATCGAGAGGAATTCGACCATGGCGGCCTGGTCGAGCGTGATGCCTTCAGCCTTGTGCACAAACTGGTGGGGCAGGCTCAGTAATTCGGTAAAGGCGCCGTCGCAATGAACCCCCAATACCTGGATTCGCGTACAGCAATTGGTCTTGCCTTGACGGCATGCCACGCAAGTACCGCAAGACAGATAAGGCATGACATAAACTGCATCACCGACTGCCAGGCCGCTGGCCTCATCGGTTTCGGCAACGATGCCCGAGAGCTCGTGCCCCATGACCCGCGGGTATTCAAGAAAAGGCTGATTACCGCTGAAGATATGCAGATCGGTACCACAAACACCCACGCGCTTGATCTTGACTAATGTTTCGTCTGCCGCACGTTCAGGGGCCTGACGGTCCTGGGATATTAATACACCGGGTTTTTCACAAGTAACAGTCAGCATTTTTCTCTCCAGACGAATAGCGGCGCTATTGCAGGGGGTTGGCGCGAAAACCGCACGACGCCACTAAATAAGCGCGGTGGATATTGCCGGAATAAATGTAATCAGAATCAAGGCCGCGAGCAGAGCAAGAAATAACAAGCCCGACTCTTTGATAAAATCGATGACACGAACCTTGGTGATATTGCAGACCAGCAACATAACAGTGCCCACTGGCGGCGTTAGCGTACCGATCGCCAGATTTAGAATCATGACAATACCGAAGTGTACCGGGTCAATGCCCAATTGATTGACTGCAGGCATCAGCAACGGCACTAGGATAATCATGATGGCAGTGCCTTCAATCAACATCCCCAGCAGCAACAGGACGGCATTGATTGCAATCAGGAATGTGTATTTATCCGAAGTCAAACCAACAATAAACTGTGCCAGTTGTTCGCCGGCATGTTCCAGCGAGAACACCCAGGCAATTGCCGAACTGGCCATGATCACCAGCATCACAGCCGAGGTTGATTTGGCTGTTTCAACCAACGCTTGAGTAACATGGGAGACCTTCATTTGCCTATAAATGAAGAAACCGATAATCAACACAATGGCCACTGCAAATGCACCGGCTTCGGTTGGTGTGAATATGTTGAAACGGATGCCGCCAATAATAGCGACGATAAGAATCAGTGCCGGCCAAGCTTCGCCCATGACACTGCCGACTTCCTGGCGGTCCGGCCAGTTTTGCCGTGTAGGTACATAGCCACGGCGTTTGCACACTATGTAGACGGTCAGCATCAGCAAGGCTGCACAGAGCAGGCCTGGTAGGATCCCGGCAACGAACATCTGGCCAATCGAAACGTCCGCCACCAAGCCATAAATGATCAGCGCAATGCCAGGCGGAATAATCGGTGTAATCAATGAGCCGCTAGCGGTTACAGCGGCAGCAAATGCTCGGCTGTAACCCTTTTTCTCCATCTCGGGAACCATCATCCGGCTGAGCATGGAGGCGTCTGCGAGATTGGACGCAGAAATGCCGCCCATCAGGGTGCTCAACAGAATATTGGCCAGGGCCATACCGCCGGTGAGTTTTCCAACCAGCAGATCCGCCACCTTAAGCATGCGCTCGGCAATGCCCGTATGACTCATCAACGTGCCAAGCAGAATGAAGAAGGGAATCGCCAGTAGCGAGTTGTTCTGGCTCGGGCCAATAAATTGTTGCACCGATATCTGCATCGGTATCGCGGCAAAGAACACGAAATAAAACAGTACGGCCAAAAACAGAGCCAAGAACAGACGCATGTTGACGGCAAACAAGCCCAGCATCAGCGCTGCGAGAATCGCCATATTCATATCTTGTTCTCCCGGCTGCCAACCGTTGCTGATGTGGCTTCTGGCTGATCTGTACGCTTGAGTTCACGGGCATAGCCGACCAGGCTGAATGCTAGATAACCTGCTATACCGATAGCCCCAACAGTCACTGCAATATCAATCCAGAACCAAGAGATTTGAAGGATCTGCGTGCGTTTGAACTGCGCCATCATCGATAGTGTGTAAGCGAGGAAGGCCATGTAAAGCAGGCCCAGAATTGATACGGCAGAGACTAAAAGATTGATTAGATTGCCGGCCTTTTTCGGCAGGCAATCGAGTAGCAGAGAAATGCTCAGGTGTTCTTTATCCCGCTCTGCGGCCACGCCGCCGATCATCACCACCCAGATCATGAGTAGACCGGAGACTTCTTCTGTCCACTGCAATGGACTGTCGAAGAAGTAACGCATGCTGGCAGCCGTAATGGTGATGACTACTAGCGCTAGCAAAATGCCGGCGGCAGCGTAGTCCCAGAGTTTTCCTAGTTTCATTGTTTAATCTCCTGCGAATACAGATGCACCGAGCTTGCGCGAGGGCTTATTCAGCCAGCTCTTTCTGAATTCGGTCATACAAGCCAAGTGTCCACTGGGGGTACTGGGTGTACACCACTGCAGAGGCTTGTTTGAACGGCACGGTATCGGGGTAGATGACCTCAACACCCTCTTGCTTCATCTTCTCGACCATCAACTGATCCGCTTCGCTGGTGATCGTCTGACTGTGCAGGCCGGCCTGATACGCCGTGTCATGAATCAGCTTCTGTTGCTCGGCAGACAAGGTGCTAAAGAAGGCTTCACCGCCGACAAACAATGACGTATTGGTGAGGTAGTTAACCATGCTCAGGTATTTGGCTTGTTCGTGCAGCTTTTGCCCATAGAGCACGGAAACGGGATTTTCCACGCCATCAATGACGCCCTGAGTCAGCGCTGGATACACCTCACCAAGCGGCATGGGGGTTGGCGTTGCACCCATCGCTTGAATGGCACTGACCTGCATTGGGTTATTCGGTACGCGAATCTTCAACCCTTGCAGGTCGGCTGGTGTTCTGATGGGTTTTTTCGCAAGAATCTGACGCACACCATACAGATAGTTGCTCATGACTATATGGATGCCTTTCTCTCGCAGCGCCTGATCTTTCTGCTTGAACCAGTCACTTTGATAGATTTTGAACAGTTGCTCCTGATTGTCGGTCAGGTAAGGGCCAAAGAGAATGCCCAGATCAGGGTCGAAGTCAGTCAGAAAGCCGACATCGGTAATGGTGATGACATTCATCCCCATCATGGCCTGTTCAGTCACATCTTTTTTAGAACCCAGACGCGAACTTGGGTACAGCTCCAGCTCGATCTCGTCATGACTTTGCGTTTTCAACAAGTCGGCCCAGTAGTGCATCACTTGGTCCAGTGGTTCACCTGGGTTGTTCTCGTAGGCAACTTTGATACTTAGCGGTGCCGCACTGGCGAACGGAATGGCAGTAAGCGTGATGAGACATGCAGTCGCAAAACCCGCAATTACTTTTTTCATCATAAGTCCTCTAATTATTTTTATCTGACAGAAGTCGCTCTGACTCAGTCAGGCTCACCCCATGTCTGTGCCGCAATGCGGTCACGCAGTGCTGAGGGGCGCGCCAACTTGGAGCCAATCTAATCCTTGACTCTTACCCCGTCAAGCAAAAATGAAACGCCGTTTCATAAAATTGCTTTGGTATACTGGGGCCGATTTTCACTGGGGGAACAGAGATGGATCGAGCCACCAACACGAATAACGAGTCAGTCACCGGGGTCATGCGCACCATGGCCATCCTCGATGCGTTGGGGGAGGTCGAGCGTGATAGCGGCGTCTCGGAGATCGCCCAGAAACTCGATATGTCGAAGAGCACCGTCTATCGCTTCCTGCAAACGCTCAAGAGCCTCGGCTATGTGATTCAGGATGAGGACGATCGCTACCGCTTGAGCGTCCGCCTGTTCGAACTGGGTGCTAAATCACTGCCTCAGCTGGACCTGGTGCGCGAGGCGGATCCGGCCATGCGCCATATCAATGCGCTGACCGGAGAAAGCGTGCACTTGGGCATTCTCGAGGCCGGCAACATCGTTTACGTACACAAGCTCGATTCGAGCTACAACCTGCGCATGTATTCACGGATCGGATTGCGGGCACCGCTCTATTGCACCGGCCTTGGCAAGGTCCTGATGGCATGGCTCGAAGAGAGCGAGGTGCGCAAGCATCTGGAAGGCGAAACATTTGAGCCGCGTACCGCCAATACCATCCCGAACATCGAGGTTTACCTGGAGGAGCTGGCGGAGATTCGCGCGCATGGTTATGGCGAGGATCGCGAGGAGTTCGAAACCAATATGCGCTGCCTGTCCGTTCCGCTGTATAACCGGATGGGAGTGGTGATTGCCGGCATGAGCGTGTCGTTCCCGTGTTTTCGCTTTCAGGAAGACCTCAAGGCCTCCTACGTGCGTGAACTGCTCGAAGCCGGCAGGGCCACGTCGCTGCGTCTGGGCTGCCCTCAAGAGTTTCTTGGGAACTTCGTGTAGCCCAGTGTGATCAGGGAAAAACGAGAGTTGTCGTGGAGGCTACGCCAACTCAATTAGAAACGCTCGCCGCCGCAACTCTCCAGGCGTACGATCATGAGCCCAAACCAGCCCGTTGCCTGCCCTTCATCCGCACCCGTGAAGTCGCCAGTACCCTGCGCCGGGACCGCTTAGCTAGGGACAGGCGACGTGCATACGCCCGTCAACCACCCACTCGTACAGGTCCAGGTCGCCGCACAGGGGCTGATGAAGAAAGGTCGCAAATAGGAGGCCATCATGCGTCAGGCCGATTCGGAGGACGTGTAGGCTGACTCGGCGCTGCAGCGCATCATCGTAGATGATGCGTCGGTCGAGGTACTCGGCGAGCGGATGCGTGAAAAGCTGGCCGGCTGGATCAGTCTGTCGATGCAGGAAGATCGACAGATGGATCGAGCCTTCTTTCTAAAGACATTCAACGGCAACGGCAGCTTCACCTATGACCGCTTCGGGTCGACTCCGGTCATTCGCGACCGGTAGATTCCGACCCAATATAGGACCTTGGATCCTTGATTTAGTCCTACGTCTCTCTCCGGCCAAGGGGGTTGGGCGGACTGATGAAAGACCGTTACCTACCTGACAAATCCACCTAGGAACGTGAGAGGCAATCTCGATTTAACATGGACGTATATGCCAGTTAACACTGATCACTGCTTCGCTCATAAGTCACGGGTAATATCCAATATTTCCAGTGGAACAGAAAAAAGCCCGGTACTGGACCGGGCAAAGTTGTCGCTGAGCAAATCTGGGATCAAGCGTCAGCGAGGATTAGATCGGCGCCTTTTTCGGCCACCATCATCGCGGCCGCGTTCGTGTTGCCTGAGGTGACGTTGGGGAAGATCGAAGCATCGACGATTCGCAGCCCTCTCAGTCCATGCACCTTGAGATGCTTGTCGACCACCGAGGTCTGGGCGTCGCTACCCATCGCGCAGGAACCACATAGGTGGTAAATGGAGCCAGAGTTTTCGCGGAAGTACTGCAGCATGCCTGCCTCGTCGTTCACGCGGGGGCCGGGAAGCACTTCCTCCACGGTGATCTTTTTCAGCGCCGAGGTGTTCATGATCTTTCGGATCAGTTTGCTGCCTTGGATAGCTTCATCGATGTCCTTCTGAGTACTGAGGTAGTTCAGACGGATCAGCGCAGCGTCGGCCGGGTTATTCGAGGCTATCTCGATACAACCGCGGCTGGTGGGACGGCAGGGGTTGAAACACAGAAGGAAGCCGGAGTAAGGCTCGGGTTTGAGGCTGGCCTTTTTGCTTTTCGGGATCTGATACGACAGCGGGTTGAAATACAGTTGTAGGTTGGGGTGCGCAGTACGCTCATCGCCACGAAAGAAACCGCCAGCCTGGTTGACGCTCATGGCCAGCGCTCCTTTGCGGGTCAATAGGTACTGTAGGCCGAGCTTGAGTTGGCCGAACAGCGAGTTCAGGTCATCATTGAGGGTGGCAACATTGGCCCTGTAGTAGTAGCTGGCGCAGAGGTGATCCTGCAGGTTCTGGCCCACGGCCGGCAGGTGGTGCACCACCGGGATGGCATGCTTCTCCAGTAGCGCCAGATCGGCTACGCCGGACAGCTGTAGCAGCTTGGGTGAGTCCACCGCGCCGGCGGCCAGAATGACTTCCTTATTGGCGTTGAAGGTGCGTGCTACGCCGCGTTGGCGGATGAGAATGCCGATCGCACGTTTCTCCGAATTGAACAGCACGCGTTCGACCTGGGCGTGATGTTCGATGCGCAGGTTGGTACGCGACAACGCCGGATGCAGATAGGCGAAACTGCTGGAGCAGCGCTGACCGTTCCTGGTGTTGACGTCGTACAGGCCGGCACCTTCGAAATCCTTGCCGTTGAAGTCTTCACTGCGCTTGTAGCCGAGTTGCTCGCAGCCTTCGATGAAGGTGTCGCAGATAGGATGCGTGTGGCCCTTCATAGGGCTGATGTGAATCGGCCCGCTAGCACCGTGGTACTCGGTATCGCCCAAGGGGTGACTTTCCAGCTTCTTGAAGTAGGGCAGCACGTCCTTGAACGACCAGCCGTCATTGCCACCTGCAGCCCAATCATCAAAGTCGTGTGCCTGGCCGCGCACGTAGATCATCGCGTTGATCGAGCCGGAGCCGCCTTGCACCTTCCCGCGTGGGGCATAGATGGCGCGGTTGGCGAGTTGTTGCTCGGGCTGGCTGTAGTACATCCAGTTGTGGGTCGGGTTGTAGTACATCTTGGCGAATCCGACCGGGATCCTGAACCAGGGGGAGCTGTCCTTGCCGCCGGCTTCCAGGAGCAGCACCGAGTGCTCGCCGGATGCCGACAGTCGGTTGGCTAGGATGCAACCGGCGGAGCCTGCACCCACGATAATGTAGTCATACGTCATAGCTGATTACCGCGTAAGTCGTTTAACGAGCCACTGGCATAAAGCCAGTTGGCTGCGCAGGATATTTCCCGCATAGGGTGGGAAAGGGCGGTCGCTCAACCCAGGGCGGTGGCGGTGTGTTTCACATCGATGGGGTCTGGACCCATTTGCAGGTGAAGGCGTTGGCCGGTGTAAGGCGAGTGCTTGCGCACCACGTCCATGTTTAGCTCGACCCCCAGGCCAGGCTCTTTCGACGGAATGATGTAGCCGTCCTCCCATTGCAGCGGCTGCTTCAGCACCTCGGCATGGAAGCCACCCCAAGTCTCGATGCTTTCCTGGATCAGGAAGTTTGGCGTGCAGGCGGCCAGCTGGAAGCTGGCCGCGGCGCCGATGGGGCCGTTGTAGAGGTGCGGGGCGATCTGGGCGTAGTAGACCTCGGCCATGCTGGCGATCTTTTTTGCCTCCAGTAGGCCGCCGCAGCGGCCAACATTCATCTGCAGTATCGAGGCGCCGCCGGCCTGCAGCAACTTGTGGAATTCGTACTTGGTGGTCAGGCGCTCACCACTGGCGACGGGGATGCTGGTCTTCGCCGCGACCTGCGCCATGGCTTGCTCCTGGCCCGGCGGCACCGGTTCTTCGAACCACAGTGGATCGTATGGCTCCAGACGCTGTGCCAGACGGATGGCCGAGGACGGCACCATCTGCCCGTGGGTGCCGAACAACAGGTCGCAGCGGTTACCCACGGCCTCGCGGATCTTGCGGCAGAAGGTCTCGCAGCGTTCCAGCACCTCCAGGGAGATTTGATGGCCGGAGAAGGCGGTGTAGGGGCCGGCCGGATCGAATTTGACCGCAGTGAATCCCAGCTCCATGTTTTTTACTGCGCACTCGGCGGCTAGGTCCGGGTCGTCGTAGTCGTACTCGCCTCGGCTATTGCGCGGATAGAGGTAGGTGTAGGAACGCAAGCGCTGATTCACCAAGCCGCCGAGTAGTTCATACACCGGTTTGTTGGCAGCCTTGCCGATGATGTCCCAGCAGGCCATCTCCAGGCCCGAGACCACGCCCATCATGGTCAGGTCAGGGCGCTGTGTGAAACCGCTGGAGTAGGCTTGACGGAAGAAGCGCTCTATGTGGTGCGGATCTTGATCGAGCAGGTAGCGCTCGAACACATCCTCGATGATCGGCAGCATGGCTTTGGGGCCGAAGGTCGCCGCGTAGATCTCGCCAACACCCTCGATACCGCAG
This sequence comes from Pseudomonas paeninsulae, assembly GCF_035621475.1. Classification (NCBI taxonomy): domain Bacteria; kingdom Pseudomonadati; phylum Pseudomonadota; class Gammaproteobacteria; order Pseudomonadales; family Pseudomonadaceae; genus Pseudomonas; species Pseudomonas paeninsulae. Next base: position 2,812,555 of record NZ_CP141799.1, on the reverse strand, counting down.
TCAGTCTTGATCTTGACGAACAGCCAGTACATTCCGCCGATGTGCGGTGGCGGCACGGCGACAATATGGGTTTCAAGAGAGACGATTTTCATATCAGGCACCTGCCTTGTTGCGAGTTATGTTGTGGAGCACCAGGGCGGCTAAGGTGCCCAGGGCGCCGATGAAAGCGATGTAGCCGAAATAGATTTGATAACCGAGGAGGCCCGGGAAGGCATCGGTGATCCAGCCGTTGATCAGCGGGATGAACACATCGGGCGAGTAGCCGATTACCGAGATGATGCCGATGGCCAGGCCGGTGATGCGTGCAGGAATGTCGCAGCGATCGAGGATCGCCCAGTACAGGCCTCGAATGGCGTAGGTCAGCAGGCCGATGAGCAGCACCAGGGCGATCAGCAGGCCGAGGCTGTTCAGGCCGGGGAAGACAATCAGACCGAGCATGCCCAGGCTGGCCAGGGCGAGCGCCACTATCAACACCGCAGTGTTGGATAACTTGTCACCCAGGTAGCCACCGCCGATGCCGCCGATCGGGCGCATCCATAGCTTGGCGGTAGTGATGGCACCGGCCATCACCGCACTGAGGCCGAAACTGCCCTCTTGCAGGTAGGCAGAGAAGCTGTAGGTGGCCCAGAAGATGTGGTAGCCGCAGAATACGATGGCGGCCACCAGCCAGAGTTCGGGGATGCGCGCCAGGGTCCTGAGATCGCGGAGCAGGTCGTTCTTTTGCGGTTCGACTGGTGTTGTTTCTGAGTCGCTCGGATGGGCATCTTTCACCCCGAAGAGTAGAGCGCCAATGAGGATGCAGCTGAAGGCATAGAGGTAGACCACATGACTAAAGCCGACCTTGAGCGACTGACCTTGGGTTTCCGTGGCATAGGCGAACAGGGCGATGGCGGCTGTGGCCAGTAGCGCTTCCACTACGCCTCGGCCTCCATCGAGGATGCCGAAGAAGCGGCCCTGTTCGGCGTGTCCGGCGAGCATCTTTATCCGCTTGATCACCGAGGCCCAGAACGTCAGGCCGGTGCTGATGCCCCAGCAGGCGTAGATCATCAGTAGAGCCTGGAAGTTCGGGGTGGTGGCGTACCAGAGGGCAAGCAGGCCAGTGGCTCCCAGAGAGAAGCTGATCAGCAAGCGCGGCGCGATACGGTCGGCGAGCCAGCCGCTGGGCAGGTAGCTGACCATAAACAGGATGCCGAGCATGGAGTAGAGGTAGCCGAGCTCGGTATTGCTGATGGCAAAAACATCGAGCATGGTGCTCTGGTACACCTGGCGCAGATAGAGCACCGGGTAGATGGCCCCGGCTGCCAGCACTAACAGCAGAAGTTGCAGGTAGCGCTGGGCTTTGCCTGTGTCGTGGCCGACGGGCATGGCGCTCAGGTGAATGGTGGACTTGGACATCGAGGCAACCTCGGGTGGCGCTTCACTGTTGTTCACTAAGCCTGCGCGCCGTAAGCGCGCAGGGGGGGGGCACAGTTCAGTACTTCATTACCACCAGGCGGGTCTGGGTGAATTCGAGCATGCCGTGTTTGCCGTCATCGCCGCCTAGGCCTGAGCGTTTCCAGCCTGCGTGGTAGCCCTGGTAGGGGTCTGCCGGTGTGCGGTTGACGTACAGTTCGCCGGCTTCGATGTTGTTGGCCACCTTCAGCGCAGTCTTGTAGCTCTCGGTATAGAGTACGGAGGACAGGCCGAACTGATGATCGTTGGCCATGGCCAGCGCTTCGTCGATATCCCGGTATTTGAGCACCGGCATGATCGGGCCGAAGGTTTCTTCCTGAACGATTTCCATGTCCTGGCGGCAACCGCTGAGCAGGGTGGCCGGGTAGAAGTGGCCCTTGCCAGAGGGTAGCTGGCCGCCGGTTTCAATGGCGGCACCCGCGGCGACAGCGCGCTCGACCATCGCGTGGATGTTCCGCTGCGCACTGGCGTTGACCAGCGGACCCATTAGGCTGGAATCCTCGGCGCGGTCGCCGATGCGCACTGCCGCCATCTTTTCTTTAAGCAGAGCCAGGAAGCGGTCGTGCACGCTTTCCTGCACATAGACCCGTTCGATGGCGGTACACAGTTGGCCGCAGTGGGTGGTCTTGGAGGCCACGAGGTCACTTGCGGCCCTCTCCAGGTCGGCGTCGGCCTCGATGATAGCCGGGGTTTTGCCGCCAAGTTCCAGGGACGGCTTGGCGATATTGGTTTTGCAGTATTCCAGCACTGTGCGACCTGCGTTGACGCTGCCAGTGAGGGTAATCAGGCCAACCGCCGGGTGAGTACAGAGGTGGGCGGCGGTGGCGTGGTCCATGGTCAGCACGTTCAGCACGCCAGCCGGCAGTCCAGCCTGCTGCGCCGCCTTGGCGATCTCGAATGCCGAGGTCGGGGTGTTGTTGCTCGGCCGCACTACCACGGTGTTGCCGGTGATCAGCGCGGGCGCCACTTTGCGTAGCAGGGTATAGACCGGGTAGTTGAATGGGATCAGGCAGGCCACGACCCCAATCGGTTCTCGTTGCAGAAAGAGGTTCTCATCCGGCGTATCGCTGGGGATGATCTCGCCTTCGATTCGGCGCGCCCATTCGGCATGGTAGCGGGTGATCTCGGCGGCGTAGCGTGCTTCGTTGCTGGCGTCCTGCAGGCTTTTGCCTGACTCGGCCGTCAGGGCCTGACCGATGGCTTCGGCATTCGCTGTCAGGGCGTCAGCGAAACGGCGCAGGTGTTCGGCGCGCTCGATGCTGGTCAGTTTGCCCCAGTGCTTCTGCGCGGCTGCAGCTGCCTCGACCGCCCGTATGGCCTCTTCGGCTGTGGCGGCGGGAACTTGGGCGATCAGCGCTTCGGTGGCCGGGTTGTAAACGGAAATGAGCGCAGGGCTCGCGGGAGCGACGAACTGGCCGTCTAGGAAAATCTGATCATGTCGCATCTGTAAGTACCTGGCGTGTGGCTGATCTTCGATCCCGGGCACGGGCCGTGGGGAGCCCGGGCGAGACCCGGGCTAGGGGGCTAGAAAATATCCAGCGGGTACTGCGTGATAATCCGCACCTGATTGACGTCGCCGTCCGCTTGCGCCGAGTTGGCGCGATGAACGGTCTGCTGCAAGGTCAGCGAGAGGTTCTTGGCCGGGCCACTCTGCACCACGTATTGCGCCTGGATGTCTCGTTCCCAGTGCTTGCCGTTGTCGCCCAAGGCGGCGTAGTAGGCATAGGCGCCGCTGGGATCGACCTGGCTGTTTTCGATGTTGCTGCCACGCAGGTAGCGAGTCATCAGGCTCAGGCCGGGAATGCCGAACTTGGCCATGTCGAGGTCGTAGCGTACTTGCCAGGAGCGCTCGTTGGGCGAGTTGAAGTCCGAGTAGAGTACCGAGTTGGCCAGGTAGATCGAGTCGCCGTCGCCGAGGTAATCGAAGGGTTGATCTCCATCGATGCGCTGGTAGGCCAGGGTGAACTTGTGTGCGCCCAGGGCTAGGCTGGAGTAGGCGCTCCAGCTATTGGTGTCGATTATGCCGGCTAAGGCGCGGCCCTCGTCGCGGGTGCGGTAGAGGTTGGCGCCCAGGGCCAGGTTGCGCGCCTGGCCGAGGTCGAAGCTGTGGGCGAGGCTGACGTAAGTCTGGTTCCAGACGTCCTCGAACTGCGCCTGGTAGAGACTTAGCAGCGGGCCATTGGCGAACTGGTAATCACCGCCAAAGTAGCTGGCCGAGCGGTAGGCCGTGCCACCGTACTCGGTGGTCATCTCGCCGTTATGGTTGCTGCTGGCCTTGTTCTTCGCTGCATGCAGGTGGCCGCCCTGCAGGCTCAGGCCGTCGAAGTAGCTGCCTTGTAGCGATACGCCCTGGAAACTCTGCGGCAACAGGCGGCCATCGCCGCGCTGGAACACCGGTGTAATCGGGAATAGGTCTCCGGCTTTCAACTCGGTGTCGAAGGCGCGCAACTTGAGGGCGGCGCCGGCGCTGGAGTAGTCGTCCTCGGCGCGACGCTGGCTATCGAGCGGCAGCAGGTTGGAGCCCGAGGTGCCGCCTCCGCTGTCGAGTTTCACCCCCAGCAGGGCGTGGGCATCCAGGCCGACGCCTACGGTCCCAGCACTGTAGCCGGAGCTGTAGAGCGCCTGAAAGCCATGCGCCCACTCCTCGCGATAGCTCTGCTGACGACCGTTGAAGGCGCCATCGCCACGGCTGCGAAAGTCGCGGTTGAAGTAGAAGTTGCGGTTGATCAGCTTGAGCGTGCTGCCGTCGATGAAGCCATCGCTGTTGGAGGCCTCGCTGGCGGCCAACAGAGGCAGGCTGACCGGCAGAAGACTCAGAACAAGCGCGGACAGCAGACTTTTGGCAGGAGCGTTGGGCAGGACAAAACGGGAGTGGGGCACGGGTCAATCCTCGGTTGTTGTTATTTGAGGTCGGCCGGCAGTCTTGCGAAGGGGAGGCGATTCGACAAACGACTAATTTGTCGATCAAACATACGTAAAGCGCATGTTACTCCTGGCAATGGATAGGAGGAGTGCGCAAATGTTTAGCTATGAGATTAAATCAATGCCCCTTGAGATTTAATGGTTTTAGCCCGCCCGCACCGGGGTGGTAAAAATCGTCGCAGCCAGCCTGACTGGTTCAGCTCTCTCTAAAACAACAATGAGCACCGCGACTATGAAAACCATCCGTCACTTGACGTTCTGGCCCGCCTTTATCTGTCTGCTGCTAACCGTCTACTTCACCACTGTCGATAAGCCCGGCTTCATAGCAGCCACCTCGGCACTGAACAACATGGTCATCGCTAACTTCGCCTGGTTGTTGAATAGCGGTGCGGTATTCCTAGTGGGAGTCTGCGCCTACGCGTACTTCTCCAAGGCGGCCGATATCCGCATCGGTGGCGCCGAGGCCACGCCGCTGCTGTCTCCGTTCAAATGGTTTGCTGTATCACTGACCGCGGTCATCGCCATGGGCATCCTGTTCTGGGGCGCGGCCGAGCCGGTGCTGCACTTTCGCGAGCCGCCAGCCTTCCTCGGCCTGGAAGCCGGCTCCAGCGGCGCCATGCAGTTCGCCATGTCGACCATGTTTGTGCACTGGACCATCACGCCCTACAGCATCTACACCGCCACGGCGCTGGCCTTCGCCCTGGCCTTCCACAATTTAAAGATGCCGTTCTCGATCGGCAGTCTGTTGCGTCCGCTGCTGGGACGGTATGTGGATGGACTGGGTGGTCAGTTGATCGACGCACTGGCGCTGTTTGCCGTGATCATCGGCATGTCGGCCACTCTCAATAGCGGCCTCCTGGCTATCGGCGATGGCTTCAGCTACCTGATGGGCATCGAGAAGTCGCCGCTGCTCTACGCGGTGATCGCTATCGTGATCATCGGCGGTACCTTGATGTCGGCGGCGTCCGGCCTGCACCGCGGTATCCAGGGGCTGGCGCGGATCAATACCTGGCTGTACTTCGTCGGCCTGGGATTCATCTTTCTGGTCGGCCCTACCGCCTTCATCCTCGGCCTGGGCACCGAGTCGCTGGGCGTGTATTTGACCCATTTCTTCGAGCGTAACCTGGTAACCGGCACCGCTGCCCAGGACCAGTGGGCTGGCTGGTGGACCACTGCCTACTTCGCCAGCTGGTTCGGCTGGGCCCCGGTTACCTGCCTGTTCCTCGGTCGAATCGCCCGCGGCTATACCGTACGCCAGTTCATCACGGTCAACCTGCTGTTGCCGTCGCTGTTCGGTTTCATCTGGTTCAGCGTGATCAGCGGCAGCACCCTGTTCTTCGACCTGAGCTCAAACGGTGGCTTGTACCAGGTGTACAAGGACCAGGGCCTGGCGAGCGTGACCTACAGCCTGTTTGAACACTTGCCGGGCAGCCTAGTGCTCAGCGTGCTGTTCATCTTCGCCTGCTTCATCACCTTTATCACTGCCGCTGACTCCAATACCGATGTGATCGGCGCGCTCTGCACTCGTGGTGTCAGCGCCGAAAACCCGCGCTCGCCACTCTGGGTCAAGGCGGTCTGGGGCGGTGCCATCGCCTTCGTGGCCTGGGTGAGTGCCAGCTACATCGGCGCCGAAGGCATTCGCATGCTGATGAACCTGGCCGGCCTGCCCGGCGCCCTGATCTGTATCGGCGCCGGTTTCGCCCTGCTGCGGATTCTGCGCGGTCTGACTTCGCCGGCACCGGCACCGCTTTCACAGGCGCACAGCTCACTGCCGGTAGATGACTCGCAATCCCCCGTCGCTCAGCCGCTGCTGGGTAATTCTTGATACTCCCTGAACATCTGTGAGGCTCCATCCATGAAACAACTCGATCTGTACATCGGCGAAGGCTTTGAAGGTCCAGGCGTCAATGCCGCTCACATCAACATCTTGCTCGGGCCGCGCAACGGTCCGGCCGGTCAGGCTTTCTCTAATAGCCTGGCGTCGCCAAGCCAGGGGCATTGCCCGTTCATGGTAATTGCTCAGCCGAACATTCCGGTCAAACCGATGACCTTGTATGTGAACAAGGCCGCCATCAGCAGTGATCTGCACGGCAATGCCACCTGGGGCGCGTCACAGGCCGGTATCGCCAAGGCTGTGCTTGAAGCGCTGTTGGACGACACCTTGCCGCCGGAAGCCGAAGACGAGTGGGCGATCGTGACCGCCAACTGGGTCAATCCGGCCTGTGATGACCTTGATGCGGTCTACCTGAATAACTACAACGCCTGCCGCACGGCGATTCGTGCAGCGCTGACCGGCAAGCCGGAAAAGGCGCAACTGGCGGATGTGGTCGATCACATCAGCAACCCTTTCTACACCCCAAAAGCCTGAGGTCCGCGCCATGCAATACATTCGTTTGGGCAACTCTGGCCTGCAAGTCTCCCGCCTGTGCCTGGGCACCATGAACATGGGCACCCCGGACTGGAAGCCGTGGATCTTCGATGAGAAAAAGAGCGAGCCGATCGTCAAGCATGCGCTGGACAACGGCGTGAACTTCATTGACCTCGCGGATTTCTACTCCGCCGGTGTCGGTGAGGAGGTGGTGGGGCGCATCGTCAAGCGTCTGGCTCGTCGCGAAGACCTGGTGATCACCACCAAGGTCGGATACGGCACCCGCACCGGGATCAACGCCAGCGGTCATTCACGTAAGCACATCATGGACAGCATCGACGCCTCTCTGAAGCGTCTGAACATGGATTATGTCGATGTGTTCATGCTGCATTACTTCGACGTGAACACCCCGGTTGAAGAAACCATGAGCGCAATGAACGATATCGTGCGCTCCGGCAAGGCCCGTTATATCGGCGTGTCTACCATGCTCACCGGACAACTGGCGAAGATCCTCATGGCCTGCGAGCGCAATGGTTGGGTCAAGCCGATCAACATGCAGTTGCAACTAAACTGCGCCTACCGCGAAGAAGAGCGCGAGATGATTCCGTTCTGCCGCGATCAGGGGTTGGGCGTGTCGGTGTTTAGTCCACTGGCCCGCGGTTTGTTAACCGGTGACGTGCAGTCGACCCGTAACCAGACCGATTTTTTCACCCAGCAGATGTACAGCGACGAAGCCTCGTTCGAGGTCGCTCATTCAGTACAGCGTGTGGCCCGTGCCCGCGGCGTGTCCAACGCGCAGATCGCCCAGGCGTGGGTTGCCAACCATCCGGGTGTGGATTGCATGCTGGTGGGTGCCGACACCACCGAGCAGTTCGACAGTGCCTTGGCGGCGCTGGAAACAAAGCTCGATGCTGAAGAGCTGCATGAACTGGAGCGCAATTACACTCCATGCGATGTGATCAACGATTACACCGCCGGCAAGCGTATCCTGCGTTCGGCCCGTCCGGGTCTGGAGCGCTTCAATCTGACTGAGGCTGTGGCATGAGCGCGTTGATCCGTAATGGCAATTTCATCGACGGCCAATGGTCCAGCGGTGGTCCGACATACTCGGTATTCAACCCTGCCAACGGCGAGTTGATCGTCGAGGTGCAAAAGGCCGGCGCCGAAGAAACCATCCTGGCCATAGACGCAGCAAATCGCGCCTTGCCGGCCTGGCGCAAACTGACTGCCAAGGAGCGCAGCCAGCGACTCAAGCGCTGGAGCGAGCTGATGCTGAGCAATCAGCGCGACCTCGCGACCCTGCTCAGCCGCGAGCAGGGCAAGCCGTTGGCCGAAGCGATGGGTGAGGTGGTTTACGCCGCTAGCTTCCTCGAGTGGTTCGCCGAAGAGGCCAAGCGCGCCTATGGCGATGTGATTCCGAGCCATAAGGCTGACGCGCGGATCATCGTAACCAAGGAAGCCATCGGCGTGGTGGCCGCGATTACCCCGTGGAACTTCCCCTTGGCCATGGTCACCCGCAAGGTCGGTCCCGCGCTGGCGGCCGGTTGCACGATGATTCTCAAGCCCTCGGAAGAGACGCCGTTGTCAGCCTTCGCCCTAGCAGTGTTGGCGGAGCAGGCAGGCATTCCGGCCGGTGTGTTCAACATCGTCTCCGGCGACGCCGTGGCAATTGGCGGGGTGCTGCAAGCCTCCAGCGTGGTGCGCAAACTGTCGTTCACTGGCTCCACCCGCACCGGTAAATTGCTGATGCGTCAGGCCGCCGACACCTTGAAAAAGGTCTCGCTGGAACTGGGCGGCAACGCGCCGTTCATTGTTTTCGACGACGCCGATCTGGATGCCGCGGTCAAAGGCGCCATGGCCTCGAAGTTCCGCAACACCGGGCAGACCTGCGTCTGCGTAAATCGTTTTTTCATTCAGGACGGCGTCTACGAAGCCTTCACCGGCAAACTTGCCGAAGCAGTTGCTGCCATGCGAGTTGGCAGCGCCCTGGATGGTGAAACCGAGCAAGGTCCGCTGATCAATGCGGCGGCGTTGGCGAAGGTCGAACTGCATGTGGGCGATGCATTAGAGAAGGGCGCCAAGCTGATGTGCGGCGGTCGTCGTCACGCACTGGGCGGGACGTTCTTCGAACCGACCATCCTCACTGAAGCCAACAGCGACATGCTGATCGCTCAGGACGAAACCTTTGGGCCGGTGGCCGCGTGCTTCCGCTTCAAGGATGAGGCCGAAGTGCTGCAACGGGCCAACGACACGCCGTACGGTTTGTCGGCCTACTTCTACAGTCGCGACATCGGCCGCGTGTGGCGCATGGCCGAGGGCCTGGAAGCCGGCATGGTCGGGATCAACGAAGGGATCATTTCCACGGAAGTAGCACCATTCGGTGGCATCAAGGAATCTGGCCTGGGGCGCGAGGGTTCGAAGTACGGCCTGGACGACTACCTGGAAATCAAATACCTGTTGATGGGTGGACTCTGAGCCCATGCTCTGAGGGGTTTCCATCCGAAGCCCCTCAGGGCGCAACTTGGACCATCAGCCAGTCGCTGAACAACTCGACTTTGGACAAGCCCTGGCTGCTGGGGGGGATGTCCAGCCAATAGCCGTACGGGCCGAGCACCTCCACCGGGCTGATGGGCAGCAATTGCCCTGCTGCCAGCTCGCGCTCAATCATTTGCCGGTCGATGACCGCCAGCCCGCCTCCGGCCAGGGTGGTATGGATCACCTGGTCCAGAGTGCTGAATTCCAGACCCTGGCTTGGATCTACGTCATTGCGCCCGGTCGCTTCCAGCCAGTTCTCCCATACCTGCAGGTGCTTGCCTTCATGGATGATGTGCAGCAGTGGATACCCGTCGAGCGCGGGTGGCAGGCCCTGATTGAAGAGTTCTGGGCTGGCCACCGCGATATGTCGCTCCAGCACCATCAGATGACTGACTTGGCCGGCGGCGGCCTGCAGACCGAAACGAATTCTGCAGTCCGTTTCGCTGGCACTGTCATGCCCTGCATCACTGCTGATGCTCAGGCTGATGGCGGGGTAGCGCTGGTTGAAACTCTTCAGTCGCGGCGCTAGCCAGCGAGTGGCGTAGGTGGGCGGTGCGAGGATGCGCAGGCGTTGGCGCAGGTTGGGCACTCGCACGGCTTGCAGAGCCTGCTGCATCCGCTCGAAGGCTTCACTCAGATGAGGCACCAGCCCCGCGCCTTGGGGCGTCAGGCTCAGTCCCTGCGGCGTGCGCACGAACAATGCCACACCGAGGTACAGTTCGAGCTGCTTGATCTGCCGGCTGACGGCACCCTGAGTCACATTCAGCTCTTTGGCGGCCTGGCTGAAGCTGTGGTGATGTGCGACTTCTTCGAAGACCCGCAGGGCATTCAGGGACGGTAGCTCACGCATCTTGGCCTCGGCTGCTCAGGGCGTCATGCCCACGGTCGATGGAGGGGGCTAAGGGCTCGAGGCTGCGTTGCGCCAGCCATATCTCCTGTTGTAGCCATTCGCGGAACACTTGCAGCTGGGGTGACTCGGCCTGTTCGGGGCGGGTCACCAACCAGTATGACTGGTGGCCGGTGACGTGCACATTGAGCAGCTGGGTCAATTGTCCGCAGGCCAGTTCACGGTTGACCATATGGTGGTCTGCAATAGTGATACCGAGGCCGTCTACTGCTGCGCGAATGGCCAGGTCAAGCAGGTCGAACTCGTAGCCGGTCTGGGTATCCACGCCTGTGATGCCCGCAGCATCCAGCCAATGGCGCCAAGTCTGGAAACGCCGCTCCTCGCTGGCCAGCACGTGCAGTAAAGGAAGACTAGCAAGGTCGGGCGTATCATCGCCGGTCTGCAGACTGGCGAGTAGGGTCGGAGCACATACGGCGATATGCTGCTCGTGGAAGAGCAGCGAGCTGTTGAGCTGGTCCCACTCACCGTTGCCGAAGCGAATCGCACAGTCCAGCGTGCTGGATTCCCTGAGGCTGTCCTGCAAGAGCGTGGTGACGCTCAGCTCCAACTCTGGATGCTGCTCGCGCAGGCGGCCGAGGCGCGGCAGAAGCCAGCGGCTTGTGAAGGTCGGTGGTGCATTGAGGCGTAAGCGGTTGATATGGTTCTTCTGTTGGATGCTGCGGACGGTCAGTTCGATCTTGTCAAACGACTGATGTAGGGCCCGTAGTAGTTGGCGGCCGGCATTAGTCAGTTCCAAGTGATGGTGACGGCGGGTGAGGAGCGGCTCGCCAAGCTGCGCTTCGAGTTGACGCACTTGTCGGCTAATAGCGCTTTGTGTGACGTTGAGTTGCTCTGCTGCGCGAGTGAAGCTCCCAGTGCTGCCAGCGATCTCAAAGGCTTTCAGCGCATTTAGTGCGGGCATCTGACGTTTCAAGTTGGGAGCCTTCTTGTTCTTACGGTATTAGAAAGGGAGGCCGGCGAATCATTTTCACTGATTCTGTTAGATCATGAGAAGCAGAAAAAACGATGACACCTAGGCTTAATGCCCGGGTGCCGTTTTGTCAGGGGTAATCGTAGGGGGCCTCGCTCAAGATGAGTCCACGTCGAATGACCACTAGCGAACTTGTACCGTCTGCTGCGATAGGCGTTTCCGGCCAGAAGCTACTGACTGTCCGCTATTGGCCGATATCTGCCTGTCACGACCGACTGTCGGGTTTGGGTCGTTATGGCCTTGATGCAGGCGCCGCTGACTCAACCAGACACCGGTGCCATCCCAATGCAACAGCTTGAGTCGCGAGCCGCGCCGATTACGAAAGCATAGGCCGTGCCATCGCAGGGTGGGCGCCCGAGTGCCTGCTGAATGTGTGCCGAAAGCTCGTCGATCCCCAAGCGCATATCGACCGGTTCGACCACTAGCCAAACCTGTGCCGGCGTCAGTATCAAGCCATCCCCCGCAGCAACCCGGCCATCCAGGCCGCATCGACGCCAGCCGGCAATGCCAACTGCCAGCCGCTGGCATGTTGCAGCAGCAACTCCCTGCTGACTGTGGCCCCTGCACCGCCAGCGGCACCAGGGTCAGTGGACTGGTGGCCTGTTTGTGGCGCCTGATCCAGTAAGCGAGGGCCTTGGGCTTGAGCTCATGCTGCTGGCAGTAAGCGACCTGAGTCAGCCGGCTGGCCGGCCAGGCCTGGACATGCTCGACCCAGAACTCCCGTCGCGCGCGCATCGTTTTCATGTGAATCCCCTGCTGAAAGATGCAGAGGATGCCGGCCAGGGGGGCTCAAGGTAACGATGGGCGGGTTGGACGCTTACGGTAGCCACGGTCATCCACGCGGGCCTTGATCGCAAGTGGGAGGTTGGGCTTGGGGCCCATCATCACCTGGGGGTTGAAACGCCGGAGCAGACCCTAAGAGGTCAATGTGGGAGGCAGGAACATCTATGCTCGATGGGGCCACAGCTGGCGGATGGGGGAGTCGATGATCGCTGCTCTGGCAAGTGTGAAATTCGGAAGCTGGGGCACAGTCAAGCTGCTATTTCCGCTACTGATAGCGGAAATAGCAGCTCAGGCCGGACGTTTGTTCAAGAATTCAGGGCTGGTCGCTTGGCTTGTCTGTGGATAGGTCTGTTTGATGAGGGCTCTCTCGTCGTTACGATCCCCCCAATTCAAAGGAATTGCTACCGTTACGCTCAGATCGTGTCATCGCCCGTCAGCGCCACGGCGCGCGTGGCCTAGCCGATTTGGGGGCTGAACCGTTAGCAACCGTTACGCTCACGGCCTTTAGTTTTCGTTCGAACTACTCCTAGGATGGGCACAAATCCACTCACCGAACGGAGTAATACGATGGCACCTCAAAACCAACCCGCCTTGGTCATGCTCAGGCTGGCGCAGGTAATCCTACGCACGGGCCTGTCGCGGTCAACCATCTACAGCAAGCTTGATTCAGGTTCAGCACATTACGATCCGACCTTTCCAACACAAGTCCGACTTGGCAGCGGGTCGGCGGTACGTTTTATCGAAGCTGAAGTAAATGCATGGCTGGAGCAGTGTGTGAGATCAGCCAGAAGTGGAAAAATTAAAGCCGTCGTGCCTGGCACTCGGTCAGCAGGTCGACGGGAGATCGAAGGCCCAGAGGTGATTGCGTAATGAGTGATAATCCATATAAACAGACAATCTCACGGTCTTGGCCGCATCCATTTGTCGGCTGCCTGCCACTGCCGTTGCTTAACGCAGTCGTCGACGAAGTTCATAATAATATTCAGGCTCCTCGGCCCTTAATTTTGACAGCGGCGTTGGCAAGTATTGCTGTTGTTTTGCAAGGGCTACTAGATGTCAGCAAACCAAGCGGTCAAGTTGTTCCCACGTCACTGATGCTACTCGTTATTGCGGGCTCAGGGGAGCGGAAGTCCACGGTGGATAACATTTTTATGAAGCCAATTGATGAATACCAGATAGAACAATATGTGTATTACCAGAGGCTATTCAAGGCTTGGATCGTTAAAAAAGACATCTGGGAATCAGAAAAAAAAGCAACCTTAAGATGTGTGACAAAAAACGCTGAAAAGGGGTTAGCTTCGGATGAAGAAGAACTGCGGTTGCTAGAGCATGAGATGGCTAAGCCGGTAAGGCCTAAAGAGTTCAAGCTCCTCTATGAGGATGCTACGTCTGAAGCCTTGTTTCATGGACTGCACCAGAATTTACCAACAGCTGGATTGATGTCCAGTGAAGGAGATGCCGTCTTAAGTGCACGAGCATTTGGCGATTTACCAAAACAGAATGCTATCTGGAGTGGAGACACAATAACTGTCGATCGTAAATCAACCGAAAGTTTTAAGCTTGAAGGTGCCCGCCTGACGGTGTCGATCATGGTGCAAGAAAGCGCTCTTAAAGGCTATATGGCAAGGCGTGGAGAGCAGGCTCGAGGAACCGGGTTGTTGGCGCGATTCTTGGCATGTCACCCGATGTCGACGCAGGGTTCTCGAGTGATCAATAACGGCACTCAGTCATGGGAGCATCGTGATAAGTACAATGATCGCCTGACAGAACTGCTTAAGCAGAATCTAGGCTTGTTGCTAGATCCCGTTAGAGAAAAAAAAGTGATTAAGTTCACGCCAGAAGCCGGTGATCGGTGGTTGTCGATTTACAACGTCATCGAGGCAGAAATTCTTCCGGGTGGATGGTTTGAGGGGGCTGGTGACCACGCATCAAAACTGGCAGACAACATAGCTAGGGTGGCTGCGTTATTTCATTATTTTGAGGGGTTTGAGGGCGATATCTCACTAGAGACGCTTGAAACTGCTATCAGTGTATGTAAATGGTATTCAGATGAATTTATGAGGATTTTCATGGAGCCCCCGCAAGTGGAGTCTGACTCCTATGAGTTGCAATTCTGGTTAAATAATGTTGCTTCTAAAGGTCGGCGATATGTACGTAAAAACCATGTGCGTCAGTATGGTCCTAACAGGGTAAGAGATAAAAAACGCTTGGATTCAGCTTTGGAGTTCCTCTGTCGTCAGCGTGTAATTTCAATATTAGATTGGAGTAATGTTACTTTAATTGATCTTTCTCCTCACTTAGCGCCAAATCCGTACGCGGCCAACTGTTCAAATTTTTGGAGCATATAACTATAGGTTTGCTTGAGTACTAACTTATTTTCCCCATATTCCCCGTTGTTTGTTTTATAACCCTGTGTGTCTTGAGGTTTATGTGTGCCTGCGGGTGTGCTGGGTGTGTGGCTATTATGGAGTGTTATTTAATTAGTTGTATTGCTTTAAATGTGTTTACTGATGGAGGTGTTGTTAAACATGTAATCTTGATAGATGTGGTGAATCGTGCATATGGCTAGAATAGTCAATATGCACGGTTACTCATTGTATTTGAGAGTGATGTTCATGACGGTAGTAGTGTGTGGTTTTCAGTATTCATTTTATTTTAATTGTTGGTGGTATAGGTATGTGCCTAGACGAAAGTTATGATGGAGTGACTAGTGATGTGGAAGAAGGCCAGTTCCTTGAGGTCACGGTCGAGGATGGCTTGCTAGGTCAACTAAAATTAATTGAACCGCTTGCGGTTGAAATAATTGGCAGTGATGAGCAGTTGTTCGCTGCGGTTAAGCGAACTGACGGTAAGCTCGCGTTTAAGGCGTCGTCAACTGGAAAGCGTCTGCTCAAGGTTTTAAGTAATGGACAAAGTGAGTTCACGTACTGTTTCCCTGTTCATGAACTGAATCCATATGTGGATCTGCTTTTCAGTTGTGCTGGAAGGGTCGCTAGCCCTTTGTTGTTCTCAAATGCAACTAGGGTTCACTCAAGCGAGGTTCTGAAGACCGTGGAGATTTTGAGCGGACTTGTTGCGGATATAAGACGGGCGGCCTTGGGGCATGACTTTAAGAGCCTTGTAAGGAACTTTTCTAAGGCGGCCAGCAAGCGAGCCAAGAGTCTAGACGCTTATATCGATGCCTTGTTTGAAAGGCACTCTAGGCTGGTGGTAATTCGTTTGGATCTGTCATACGAGTCAGGCTTGTTTCGTCAGAAGGAAAGTCTGCAGGAGTCCTTGCTACAGGTTAAGCATGACTGGGCCAAGATGCAGCGTGATTTGCACAAAGGTGTCCCTATCAAGGGGTTGCTAGGCTTTGCTTGTAAATTGGAGTACGGCCATCGGAAGGGCTTCCATTTCCACCTTTTGGCTTTTTATGATGGGGCGATTTATCGCAAGGATGTTGTCTTGGCTAAACTGCTAGGTGAGCACTGGCAGAACGTCGTAACAAAGGGGAAAGGGCACTATTTCAATTGTAATAATCAGCAATGGAAGTACCGGCACCGAGGCATAGGGGTCGTGGGTCACCTTGACACTGATCTCATCCGAAACTTAAAAGATAGAGTGGCGTCCTACCTGACCAAGGTGGACTATTGGGTGCGTCTCTCCCCTGGAAGGGGTAGATCATTTTTCAGGGGAAATATGCCTAAGCTGAAGTCAGTGAAAAGAGGGCGCCCCAGGGGTCTGGGGACTGTTCAGGCAGCTCCTCACTTGGCCATCTAGGCATGTCTTGGGGCCTATTATTTTCTGGACTTTAGGCTGATGATGGTAGCTGCTGCGCTGATCAAT
Source organism: Pseudomonas paeninsulae (assembly GCF_035621475.1). Taxonomy (NCBI): domain Bacteria; kingdom Pseudomonadati; phylum Pseudomonadota; class Gammaproteobacteria; order Pseudomonadales; family Pseudomonadaceae; genus Pseudomonas; species Pseudomonas paeninsulae. The sequence continues at coordinate 2,796,790 of NZ_CP141799.1, read as the reverse complement.
TTCTCCGTGAGCCCCCACTCTGAATTTTGTAGAAATGTTATGATTTCTGCTCTTTTGGCTGGAGCTTTCTGAACTGTTTTTTGACTATCTTTCCAGATGCTCTTTGCCGCTGTATTGATAAGTATGAGTGCGGTAGATGCGTGTTTTGGGTATTGCTTTGAGAGCTTTATGGGAAGTTTATTATTCGATACTTCGGCGTGGTAGTGTTCGTTGGGTAAAATTGCGAAGGCAGCTTGTTCGAGTGAATCTTTTCCCTTAAAATCGAATTTCCCCTCTAAGTATTTTTTTATTTTTCCGATAAGCTCCATTCGCTCCTTCTCTGAGGTGATATTTGTTTCGGAGATAAATATATCTGAGGCTTTGTTTAATTCGAAAAGATTGTCTGATTGCCATATTGGTTTTTTGTTTTCTTTGTGGTGTTTGTTGGTCTCTGCTGCTGATTCTATAATTCTGTTTGAGTCCTCTGTTTTTATAAATATGTCGTTTTTACTAATTAATATCTTTTCTATCTCGTGGGGTGAGATTGTTGAGGTGGTGAAGAGATCTGCGTCTTCTATGATGCCTTTAAGTGGTTTTAAACTGGACTTTAGCAGAAAGTGTGCTGAGGCTTGAGTAAGGCCATTTCCGTTTTGGTGAAAAAAACATTGCGTAAAATTGGATGTTACGGTCTCGCCATAATTGGCGATTTTCTCCCATTCGGCGGTGCTGATGGAAAGAAATATTATGTCTAGGTCTACTTTTGAATGATAGTCGTGGTCCGCGTTGAAAGGAGTGCCTTTATGCCGTTTGCGTGGAATATTTACTGTTCTGGGAGTATCGTCATTTGGGACGAATGCCGAGCCTGATACGTGAACTTCAACTGTTTTCGGGCAGCGGCATAGAAGGGGGATCTGAAATTTTTCGATGCTGTCTTTTAGTTCACTTTCGGAGATGCTGTGCTCCTCAAGAAGTGCAGTTACTGATATAACAAGCTCGGCGTTTTTCATTTTTAATCGTGTCCTTGTGTAGCGCTGCTGGTTTTTCTCAGGGTGGTTGGAGTAGCTGTTTATATCAGATTGGATAAATGCTTACCGAGAACTTCCCAAGCCTCCGCCATTTCTTTGGCATAGCTGTGACGCTGATAAATGCGTTTTACCTTGTTTTCCTCTGTGTGGTTGAGGCAGCGTTCAGCCACTTCAGGAAGCACGCCAAGTGCAGTCATAATCGTCGCGCCTGTACGCCGCAGATCATGAGGCGTCCACTTGCCGCCTGGAAGCAAGAGTGCTTGGGCTTTGGCGCTACGTCGGCTCATGGAGCCTTGTTCTGGAAGGCGCTGGCGATCACCTAGCTGCTTAGTTACTGTTTTAGGGCATACATGGTCAGTTATGTAGGTGTTCGGGTAGCACCAAGGTGACAGGCTATTACTTTGCTTTACGCGCTTGAAGTGGCTAATGGCAAAATCTGAAAGGATAATGCTGTGTGGCTTGCCGTTTTTGCTATTCTCGGCCGGAATCAGCCAAGTGTTTTGCTCCAGATCTACATGCTCCCATCGGGCGCTCAGGAGCTCACCAATTCGACAGCAGGTCGATAGGGCAATCCAGATTGCAGCTTCGGTGGTGACTAGCAGCCCTGCATCAGGGGCTTTCTTAGCAAGCAGCTTGATTTCGTCATCACTCAGTACTCGGTCGCGCTCAGTGTCTTTACCACCTATCTTGGCTTTGCGGATACTGGCACTGGGATCGTGTTCGATCAGGTCACGGTCTACAGCAAAGCGGAACATTTGACGCATAAGCGAAAAAACCATCTTGGCCATACGGTTTACACCGCGAGCGAGGAGGGTATCTGTCACCTCGGTAATGTGGCCCTTTTTCACATCAGCGACAGCCAAGTCGCCCAAGAAGGGCAGAACGTCCTTTTCAAACATCCGACGAGCCTCTGCGCCCTTGTCCTTGCGGTTGATAAGGTCAACCTTAGCCCAGTGCTCGAATAGGTCGGCAACAGTCTTGCGTGCAGCCTGTCGAGCTTGCTCTGCATCAATGGCAGCTTTCTCATTGATCAACCTTGCCAACTCGGCATTCCGAGCTGCAATACGAGCGGTTTCCTCGTCTTCAAAGTGTTCCCGAAGATCCTTGATGCCGGTTTTGTGTAACCCGGCTAGTTCTTTGGCCCGTTGCCCAGCTTCCGCCAAGGTCATGGTGCCTTCATGGCCATCGCGACTGTAGGTGCCGATAGGGTAGGTAACCCGTTCGCCGCTGCTTTTAGAGTAACGGAAGTAGAACAGGCGTTCGCCACTGGGGGTGATGCGTGCGACCAGGCTGCCGTGCCCCCAAATGGCTACCTCGCTGAGCCATTTGTCGCTGATGCCTGGCTTGGCAGTCATTTGCCTGTCAGTGATCTTCGCCATGGTCTGCTCCTCGTTCTCCGTTGCCAATTAGGATCTGCTGGTTGCCAATTGGTTGCCAATTGAGATTGGCTATCGCAGGATTTTATCGGATCATTTTGGACGATAGAATGACTTTGTTTCAACAAAATCAAGTGGTTGGCGGTTATTGTTTGGAATCGTACGGATGGCCTTGGATGTAGCTTTACCTTTATGGGGTGCTAGGGGTAGAGTGTTCGAATCACTCCGTCCCGACCATATAATCCTAGAAAATCCAGTCACTTAGCGGTGACTGGATTTTTTTATGGGCTGGAGTTTTGACTGAATGCTGAATTTGGCCCCACTTTTTGCCCCACCGAGTGAATGTGTGGTTCCAATTTGCTTTTAGCAGGGCTAGCTTGCGCATTCCACGCCATCCGGCCAGGCAGTCGGAGCGCAGCGACGCAGATTTGCATTGTTAGTCTGAAGTACCCGATGTCGTCAATTTCGTCGTGCGTCTACGCATCGATTCGCCCTTCAGTTCGATGCGGTAAGCGTTATGTACCAGTCGGTCGAGGATCGCATCGCCCAGGGTCGGATCGCCGATCAGATCGTGCCATTTGTCCACCGGCATCCGGCGTTTTGCAAGGTAGTTGTCGCGTCAGCCGTGTTTTTAAGCTGCTATTTTCAGTGCCGGCTGCTCCCTTTCCGGGTTGAGTGTGACGGCGCCGATAGGTTGCCAATTTCGCGTTGCACCTGACCAGCGATGCGGGTGTTTATGACGGGCTTGCTGGTACAGCGCATGACGCTTGGCTAGCACTTCTTGATCCTCTCCACGATGGCGCTGTGCCGGGGTCACGAAGCGGATGCGGCTGTGGCGGTGCTCATGGTTGTACCAGCGGATAAAATCGCGCACCCAGCTGCGTGCTGCGTCCAAATCGGCAAAGCCATCCTGCGGCCATTGCGGGCAGTATTTCAGGGTTCTAAACAGCGACTCTGAGTAGGGATTGTCGTTGCTCACCCGCGGTCGTCCGCGCGATGGGGTGATGCCCAGGTCGTACAACTTACTCAGCAGCGTCACCGATTTCATCGGCGCGCCGTTGTCCGAGTGCAGCACCAAGGGTTGGCCCGCGCAGCGCTCGCCGAGCACGGTACGCTGCATCAGTTCGGCCGCACGCTCGCCGCTTTCTTGCTCGTAAACCTCCCAGCCCACGGCCTTGCGGCTGTAGATATCCTCGATCAAGTACAGGTAGTAATACTGCCCGCGCACCGGCGATTGCAGGTAGGTAATGTCCCATGACCAGACCTGATTGCTCTTCCTCGCACTGTGCGTGGTCGGCGCGGCGTGCTTGTGCGGCGCATGGCTGCGGCCACGTTGGTGCAGCTGATCAGCGGCTTTCAGCACGCGGTAAAAGGTGGCTTCTGAGGCTAGGTAGCGACCTTGATCGGCCAGCCTTGGCACGATCTGACTCGGCGGCAAGCTGGCGAATGGCGGGCTGTTGCAGGCATCCAGGATGGTGCGGCGCTCCTCAGCACTCAGGGCATTGCTCGGTCGCGGACGTAGTGTGGTCGTACGCACATCGGCCTGTATGACAGGTGTCAGCGCCCAGCGTTGCAGGCTGCGCAGCGACAGCCCGATCTCTGCACAGGCAATTGCCTTGCGTGCACCAGAAGCAACGGCATGGTTAAAGCGTTCAACGAGTTGTTGCCGTTCTGGCAGAGAGGTCAAACGTCCTCGCTGTCGTTTCCCCAGAAGGCATTCATCTTTTTTCGCAGCACCAGGATGGCGGCGGTTTCCGCCAACGCCTTGTCCTTGCGTCGCAGTTCACGCTCCAACTCGGCGATGCGTTTCTTGTCGGCGCGCGCCTGCTCTCGATCAGCCTGACGCTGTGCCTGGGCAGACAGCTGGCCACTGATGCAGGCTTGGCGCCACGCGTTGAGTTGTTCAGGGTACAAGCCCTTGCTACGACAGTATTCGCTGAGCTCGATCTCGCTCAGGGTGGCCGCGTGCAATACCGCTGCGAACTTGGCTTCAGCCGGCCAGTCATCGGCGTTTTTCTTGTCTCCGGGCACTACCGCGCCTCCCGCTTTGAGCTTCGTGCGCCAAGCATACAGGGTGGCTTGGGAGATACCTTCTTGACGCGACAACTCGGCCACGGACATGTTTTGCGGCGGCAGTAATTTACGGATAAGGGCAGCTTTACGCTCAGGTGAATAGCTCGACATTACAGCTCTCTTTGACGCCCCCGATCTATCGTTTTGATAAATCAGCTCAGGCGACAACTAGCCTGACACCGGGGGCATCTGGCTGGTTACCAGTGTTGAGCGATGCCCGTAGCGGTCGTCCAGCAGTTCCAACATGTCGCGTCGTTGCGGCGCAGTAAACGGCGCCAGGCCCCAGTCATCAAGGATCAGCAGATCGGTCTTCGCATAACCGGCCATCAGTTTGGCGAAGCGGCCGTCACCGTGGGCCAGGCCCAGTTCTTCCATCAAGCGCGGCAGGCGCAGGTAGCGCACGCTGTAGCCGTCCCGGCAGGCCTTGTGTGCTAGCGCGCATGCGAGCCAGGTTTTGCCCACGCCAGTGGGGCCGCCGATGATCAGGTTCAGCCCGTCGCGTAGCCATTGGCCGCTGCCCAGTTGCAGGATCAGGGATTTGTCCAAGCCGCGCGGGCTGCGGTAATCGATGTCTTCCAGGCAGGCGTTGTGGCGCAGTCGGGCTGCTTTGAGGCGAGTCGTTAGACGTGCGTTTTCACGCTCAGTCAGCTCGCGGTCGACCATCAGTCCCAGGCGTTCATCGAAGCTGAGGTCGTTGATGTCCGGTGTTGCGTGCTGCTCGCTCAAGGCTTTGATCATGCCGTGCAGGCGCAGGGTTTGCAGCTTGTCTAGAGTCGGGTTGGGTAGCATTTTGGTGCTCCTTTTTTAGGTCAGTGGTAGTAGCCGGGGCCACGCAGGTTGCTGTGTTCGTCGGGCAACAGCGGCAGGTTCTGCTGGCCCAGCGGTAGCCGCTCCAGGCCTTGGCGCAGGATCGATTCGAGGCTTTTGTAACTGCATGCGCCCAGCGCCAGCGCTCGCTGACAAGCGGCTTCCAGCCGCTCTTCGCCGTGGTGTTTGCCCAGCCGCAGGATGCCCAGGCAGGCGCGGAAGCCGTGCTGCGGATGGATCCGGCGTTCGAGGATGTAGGCGATGACGCCGGCAGTGTTCGGCCCGGTCTGCTCTGCCCAGTGGATCAGCCTTTGCGGCGTCCATTCGGCGTGTTCGCGGTGGCTCTTGGGCATGTGTTCGGTTTGGGTGGTGTGGCGGCCTTTATGTGGCGAGCGCAGATGGCTGGCCACACGCTGGTTGGCGTGGAAGCATTCAACGGTCTGCGCGGTCAACCGCACTTCAAGCTGGTGCTTCACCAACTGATACGGTACGGAGTAGTAATGCCCGTCGACTTCGACGTGGTAGTCGATGTGCACCCGTACCTTTTTCCATTCGGCGTAGACGTACGGATGTTCCGGCAGCGGTTGCAGTGCGGGGCGGTCAATGGCCTCGAAGGCTGAGCGGCGTGAGCCGGGCAGCTTCTTGAAGGGCCTTTGGTTGAGGCGTTCGAGCAGCACGCCGATCGCCGTATTGAGTTCGCCCAGCGAGAAGAACTGGCGGTTGCGCAGCGCGGCGAGGATCCAGCGCTCGACCACCTGCACACCGACTTCGACCTTGGCTTTATCCCTCGGCTTACGCGAGCGAGCGGGCAATACAGCGACCCCGTAGTGCTCGGCCAAGTCGCGGTAACTGGGGTTGATGTCCGGCTCGTAGCGATGCGCCTTGGTGACGCCGCTGCGCAGATTGTCCGGCACCAGGATCTCCGACGTCCCACCGAGAAAAGCGAAGCAGCGCGCGTGCGAGCCCAGCCAGTCGGGCAGTTTCTGCGACCAGGTGGCCTCGGCAAAGGTGTAGCTGGAGGCGCCCAGGACGGCGACGAATATCTGGGTCTGACGGATTTCCCCAGTCTGCCGGTCGATGACCGGCACGGTTTGGCCGGCGTAGTCGACGAACAGCTTTTCGCCTGCGCGATGTTCCTGGCGCATGACCACATCGACCTTGGCGGCCCAGAGGCGGTAGTGCTCGCAGAACCAGCTGTACTGGAAGCCTTGCGGGTGGCTGAGGCGATACTCCTGCCAGAGCAGGGCCAGGGTTACGCCGGGGCGCCGTAGTTCGGCGTGGGCCCAAGCCCAGTCGGGCATAGGACGCTGCTCACTGGGGACGGCGGGCAGTGGTGGAAAAAGACTCCGTTGCAACTCGGCGTCGGTCAGAGCAGAGGGCCAAGTCAGGCCGCTGGCAGCAAAACGATTGAGGTAGTCACCGACGGTGGCTCGCCCCACTTGCAGGCTGACAGCGATCTGGCGGGCAGATAGACCAACCTCAAACTTGAGACGCAGTACTTCTCGAATCTTACGCATGGATAACCGCTCCACAACGACCTCTTCGCTTCGATAAAAGAGGTCGATGGTAGTGAATTAATCCTGCGTTGCTGCCTGCCTGAACGGTGGCCGGATGTGCGTGGAACGGGTGGCCGGATCACCGTGGAATCGGTGGCCGGATGCTCATGGAACAGGTGGCCGGATGGCCGTGGAATCCGCAGCCTGGGCAGGAAAACCATTGTCTGGTATCTGCTGACGACAGCCATTGCCATGATTGTGGGCATTGCCGTAGCGTCGCTGCTGTCTCCGGGCACCGGTATGCAGATTGCTAGCGAGGCCATGGTCGATGTGAAGAAGCAGGCAAGTATCGTTCAGGTCATTCTCAGTATCGTTCCGGACAATCTGTTTACAGCCTTTGCTCAGATGAACATGCTTGGCATCATATTTACGGCCGTGACCTTCGGCCTTGCACTGCTAAAGCTGCGCGAATCTCCGGTTTATGGAGATGCTGCCAGACAGGTACTCAAGGTTGTCGAGGGGCTCAACGAAGCTACCATGCTGATCATGCACGGCGTGCTGCACTACTTGCCTATCGGAATATTCGCTATCGTGGCCGGTACTGTTGCAGAGCAGGGGACCGCCACCATTACATCATTGGCAGGCATGGTGCTGGTGTTGTATGTCGCCTTGTTCGTGCACGCGGGGCTTTATTGCTTGGCCATGCTTGTATCGGGCGTCAAGGTCGGCAATTTCATTCGGTACGCGAGGACCCCCATCGTTACCGCCTTCGCCACTCAGAGTAGTTCCGGTACATTGCCGATTACCATGAATGCTGCCAGCAACATGGGACTCTCCCACCGGGCGTATAGCTTGATTCTGCCTCTGGGGGCTACGATCAACATGGATGGGGCGGCAATCAGGATAGCGATATCGGCCGTCTTTGCAGCCAACGTGATCGGTGCACCGCTGGATCTGATGCAGATGGTACAAATCGTAATCGTTGGAACTCTGGCAACGATAGGTACGGCAGGTGTGCCAGGGGCCGGGATTATCATGATCGCCACCGTGTTCGCACAAGTAGGTTTGCCGATCGAGACGGTTGCCCTGCTCGCAGCGATTGACTCACTGGTTGGCATGGGGGCTACCGCCTTGAATGTAACCGGTGACTTGGTGGGAGCCGCGATTATCAGTCGCAGTGAAAAAGACGAAGCCATTGAATAAGTAGTTGGCCTGACAGTAGAGCCCTGATAGTCAGGGCTTCAGGCTACTGTCCAGTGCTTCGAGTTCTGTCAGAAGATCAATCAGGTCGTCATACTTGTCTTCACTCAATGCAAGCTTGAAAGAGGCTGATATCTCTATGGCTATATCGAGATTCGTGAATCGCCCCGGATTTCGTAGAAACATTTGTGTGACTGCTTGCTATTGGCCGAGGCAGTGTAAAAGCTTTTTTGAGCAGGCTTGTGGGGTAGAGTCAGAACGCAAATCGCGCCTCTACGCAAATTCCGAGTCTGTTGATTAGCCACACGCGGGCAGATTTCACGTAGCCGCCCAGACCTCAAAACAGCGGCGGCGTTTTTATACAGTCTGGGCCGTTTCTGCCGGTTGTCACAGGCAGCGGTGGGTTGTGGATTCAACCGGTCGATGCAACACACTACTGTACTGGAGAAACCTCAGACTCTGACCCCATTGATCGCCGGGGCACTGCCGGCGGGTGCAGATTCTCGATATCGAACGCACTTTTCATGGACTGGTGCCGCTCGCCTACCTGCCGGCTGCGCCCGAACTGTCCGGCGACCAGCTCGCCCAACTGCAGCGGCGCGGGCGCTGGTGGTGGATGACTCGAGTGTAGCCCTGCACCAGACGCTCAATACCTTGCGCGGCCGTGCCTGCCACTGCGCAATGGCGAGGAGGCGCGGGCTGAACTGCTGCGCCTGACCGACACGCCCCAGGCCATCGAAATTGTGGTTTCGGACATCGGAATGCCTGGGATGGACGGCTACCAACTGACCCGCGAAATGCGCGCCAATGCGGCCTTGCGCGGTATCTATGTGCTGCTGCACACCTCGCTGGACAGCACCATGAACACCGCAAGGCCATCAAGTTCTCCGCCAGCTCACGGCGTAAGACCCTGCTACGTGCCGTCCAGGACGTCGAGGAACAAAGTCCGGCAAGTGAATAATACTTGACTAAAACACTTGGTTATTACATGGTACAGACCTGTCCGGCCGGCTTGGAGCCGTTAATGAGACTGACTACTAAAGGCCGCTATGCGGTAACGGCGATGCTTGATCTAGCCTTTCATGAGGATCAAGGCCCCATCACTCTTGCGCAAATTTCCCAGCGCCAGGGGGTGTCTGTCTCCTACCTGGAGCAACTGTTTGCCAAGTTGCGTCGTTGCAAGCTGGTGACCAGTGTTCGCGGGCCCGGCGGCGGCTACCGCTTGGCGAGCAGTCCCGCACAGATCAGCGTGGAGCAGATCGTCGAAGCGGTGGATGACTCCATGGATGCCACGCGCTGCCTCGGCCGGGCCGACTGCCAGCAGGGTGAGGTGTGCCTTACCCATCACTTATGGTCGGACCTGAGTGAACGCCTGCAGCAGTTTTTAAACAATATCAGCCTGGCAGATCTGATCTGCCGCGAGGATATCAGAAGGGTGCATACGCGCCAGAACGAGTCCGACTGCGCCCCTGGCCAGTCAACTGCAAGCCCGGAACACATTATTTGCAGCGGCCGTTAGAGCCGCCTGATTCGTGCAGTACGCCAACCGGGTGCCATCGGCACAAGGCAGTGTGACTGCAAGCCTGAACTGACTTTGCCGCCAAGGGCCTTCGCCGATTGGCTGCATGACTGAGGTGATACCGTGACTGAGCAAGTCAAAAGCCTTATCAAGCAGGACTACGCGGCTGGATTTCATTCCAATATCGCGTCTGACACCCTGCCGCCTGGCCTGAATGAAGATACCGTGCGTTTTATTTCGGCGAAAAAAGGCGAACCACAATGGATGCTGGACTGGCGCCTGAAAGCGTTCCGCGCTTGGCTGGAAATGGACGAGCCAACCTGGGCCCATGTGCATTACCCCGAAATCGACTTCCAGGCCATTTCCTACTTTTCCGCCCCGAAAAGCATGGCCGACAAACCCAAGAGCCTGGATGAAGTTGATCCCGAGCTGATCGCCACCTACAAAAAACTCGGCATTCCGCTGCATGAGCAAGAAATGCTCGCCGGGGTAGCGGTGGATGCGGTGTTTGACTCGGTTTCGGTGGTCACCACCTACCGCGCCAAACTGGAAGAAGCCGGGGTGATTTTCTGCCCGATCAGCGAAGCCGTACACCGCTGCCCTGAACTGATCCAGAAGTACCTGGGCAGTGTGGTGCCGCAAAAGGACAACTATTACGCCGCGCTCAATTCTGCGGTGTTTTCCGACGGCTCCTTTGTCTACATCCCCAAGGGCGTGCGCTGCCCCATGGAGCTGTCGACCTACTTTCGCATCAACGAGATGAATACCGGGCAGTTCGAACGGACCCTGATCATTGCTGAGGACGGCGCCCACGTCAGCTACCTCGAAGGTTGTACCGCGCCGATGCGCGATGAGAATCAGCTGCACGCGGCGGTGGTCGAGCTGGTCGCGCTGGATAACGCGACCATCAAATATTCGACGGTACAGAACTGGTATCCGGGCAATGCCGAGGGCAAGGGCGGCATCTACAACTTCGTGACCAAACGCGGCATTTGCCACACCAACGCAAAGATTTCCTGGACCCAGGTGGAGACCGGTTCAGCGGTCACCTGGAAGTACCCCAGCTGCATCCTCAAGGGTGACAACAGCGTGGGCGAGTTCTACTCGGTGGCCCTGACCAATAATTTCCAGCAGGCTGACACCGGCACCAAGATGATCCACCTGGGCAAGAACACCCGTTCTACCATCATCGCCAAGGGGATTTCCGCGGGCCGCAGCAACAGCGCCTATCGCGGCTTGGTGCGGATCAATCCGGGGGCCGATGGGGCGCGCAACTACACCCAGTGCGATTCGCTGCTGATCGGCGATCGCTGTGGCGCGCACACCTTTCCCTATATCGAAAGTAAAAACCCCACGGCCGTGGTTGAGCACGAAGCGACCACGTCCAAGGTCAGCGATGACCAGATGTTCCTCTGTCAGCAGCGCGGACTGGACGCTGAGAAGGCCATTTCGATGATCGTCAACGGCTTTTGCCGCGACGTGTTCAAGGAGTTGCCGATGGAGTTCGCGGTCGAGGCAGGCAAGTTGCTGGAAGTCAGCCTCGAAGGTTCAGTGGGTTGACCTGAACACCTCAGAACGACCTTGAATGCCCCCAATTTATACAGATATCAGGCATTAAATATGTTATCAGTCAAAGACTTATGCGCAAAAGTTGAAGGCCTTGAAATTCTCAAAGGTCTTGCTATCGAGATCAAACCCGGCGAAGTACACGCCATCATGGGCCCCAATGGTTCCGGCAAAAGCACCCTGGGCAATGTCCTCTCGGGCCGCCCGGGCTATGAAGCCACCGCCGGCGTCATCACCTTCAAGGGCCGTGACTTGCTGGCCATGAGCACCGAAGAACGGGCCCGTGAAGGTTTGTTTCTGGCCTTCCAGTACCCGGTGGAAATTCCCGGCGTGAGCAATATGGAATTTCTCAAGGTGTCGGTGGATGCCAAGCGCAAGCACACCGGTCAGCCGCCGCTGTCGGCGGTCGAGTTTATGAAACTGGCCCGGGCCACCAGTAAGCGTGTGGATCTGGATGCGAGCTTTTTAAAACGCGGGGTTAACGAAGGTTTTTCCGGCGGCGAGAAGAAGCGCAACGAGATCATGCAGATGATGCTGCTTGAGCCTGATCTGTGCATCCTCGATGAAACCGACTCCGGGCTGGATATCGACGCCCTGCAACTGGTGGCCGAAGGCGTCAACAGCATGCGTGACGGCAAGCGCAGCTTTATCGTGGTAACCCACTACCAGCGCCTGCTGGACTACATAGTGCCGGATTACGTGCATGTGCTGGCCGATGGCCGCATCGTCAAATCCGGCGACAAGAGCCTGGCCCTCGAGTTGGAAGCCAAAGGCTACAGCTGGTTGGAAAACGGGGTCGCCTGAAACCATGACTGACTTTCAAAAAAACGCCATCACCCTGGCCGCCGCACAGAACAATCCGGCCTGGCTTGCCACCTTGCGTCAACAGGGCGCAGCAGACTGGTCGGCAGCCACCTGGCCGGGGCGAAAAACCGAATTATGGCAGCACACCACGCTGGCCCCCCTGCAAACCAGCGGTCCGGTTCGCTGGGCCTCGGCGGGCGCTGGCGACTGGCAGGCCAGCGTCGATGCCATGCCGCTGGACGCTACCCGCCTGGTGTTTATCAACGGCCAGTTTGCCGCTGAGCATTCCAGCCCATTGCCGCAAGGGGTGGTGCGCTTTGCCGATGCCGACACGGCGCAGCAACAGCTGATCAAACAGCACCTGGGCCAGGTGGTCGATGTTCAGCGACACCTGTTTGCCGCGCTAAGCAACGCCTGGCTGGCCGACGGTATTCTGGTGCAGGTGGGCAAGGGTCAGACGTTCGACAAACCGGTGTATATCCTCAATGTCTCGACCCCCGAGGCGCAACCAGCAGTGAGCAATCAGCGCGTGTTGCTGGTGCTGGAAGAGGGCAGCCAGGCTGAGTTGATCGAGCACTACGTCTCCAGCGCAGCCACGCAGAACGGCTTCGTCAATTGCCTGACCGAGGCCGTGGTAGGCGCCAATGCCCAGCTGCAGCATTACCGCATCAACCTGGAGCAGGAAGACCTGCTGCATGTGGGCGGCGTGCATGTGGACCTGCAGCGCGACGCGCGCTTTTACGGTTTCACCCTGGCCCAGGGCAGCCGCCTGAAGCGCATCGACTACCAGGTCAATCACCGCGGCCCGGGCGCACACCTGGAGCTGCATGGCGTGTACCTGCCGCGCAACAAACAGCTGATCGATTACCACACCAATGTCGAGCACTGCGTGCCGCACTGCAGCACCAATGAGATTTTCCGCGGCATTATTGGCGACTCGGCCAAGGCGGTGTTCAACGGGCGCATTCATATTCATCCCCAGGCCCAGAAGACCCTGGCCGAGCTCAGCAACAAAAACCTGCTGACCTCGCGCAACGCCGAGGTCTACACCAAGCCCGAGCTGGAAATCTACGCCGACGATGTGCGCTGCGCTCATGGTGCAACCATTACCCAGCTCGATCAGACCTCGCTGTTTTACCTGCAGAGCCGCGGGCTGTCCCATGCCGAGGCCATGAGCATGCTCAGTTTCGGGTTTATCAACGAGCTGCTCAATCAGGTGCCGGAACCGGCGGTGCAGGCCTATCTGCGCCCGCGTATCGCCGCTCTGCTCGGCCGTGAAACAGCCCACCTGGAGCAACTGGACGATGACTGAGCACGCACTTCACTCGCACCCGGCCTTTGATGTCGAACACATTCGCCAGGATTTTCCGATTCTGCACCAACAGGTCAATGGCCATCCGCTGGTGTACCTGGACAACGCCGCCACCACGCAAAAGCCCGAGGCGGTGATTCAGGCCATTGTCGATTACTACCGCCAGGACAACAGCAATGTGCACCGCGGTGCCCATGCCCTGGCCGAGCGCGCCACCGAGAAATTCGAGGCAGCGCGCGGCAAGGTTGCCGGCTTGATTAATGCGCCACACAACCGGCAGATCATCTGGACCCGCGGCACCACCGAAGGCATCAATCTGGTGGCCGCCTGCTGGGGCCGCAGTCAGCTGAAAGCGGGTGATCGAATTCTGGTCTCGGCCATGGAGCATCACTCCAATATCGTGCCCTGGCAGATGATTGCCGCCGAAATGGGCGCCACGGTCGAGGCGATTCCGGTAGACGCCAGCGGCACGCTGAACATGGCCGCCTTTGCCGACATGCTCGACGAGCGCGTACGCATGGTCGCCTGCGCGCAGGTGTCCAACGCCCTGGGCAGCATCAATCCGGTCGACGAGATCGTGCGCATGGCCCATGCCGTCGGCGCCTTGTGCCTGATCGACGGCGCCCAGGCCATGAGCCACTGGTCGGTGGATGTGCAGGCGCTGGACTGCGATTTTTACGTGTTTTCCGCCCACAAGCTGTTTGGCCCCACCGGGCTGGGCGTGTTGTATGGCAAGGCCGAACTACTGGAAAGCATGCCGCCCTACCAGGGCGGCGGCGAGATGATCGAATCGGTGAGTTTTGCCGGCACCACCTACAACCAGCTGCCTTACAAGTTTGAAGCCGGCACGCCGGACATTGCCGGGGTGATTGGTTTCGGTGCGGCGGTGGATTACCTGCAGCGCCTTGACCGCGTGGCCGCGGCGGCGCACGAACAGGCCTTGCTGACCTATGCCGAAGCACGCGCCAAAGCCACTCCGGGGATGCGCCTGGTCGGCACGGCGGCGCACAAGACCGCGGTACTGAGCTTTTTGCTGGACGGCGCCCATCCGCATGACGTGGGCATGTTGCTGGATCAGCAGGGCGTAGCCGTGCGTTCCGGCAACCACTGCGCGCAACCGATCATGGATCAGTTCGGCATTCCCGGCACCGTGCGCGCCAGTTTCAGCATCTACAACACCTTTGCCGAGGTTGATCGGCTGTTCGAGGCGCTGGCCAAGGTCAGAGAGTTTCTATAAAGAGTCACACAGTTTTTTAGGAGTCATGGCATGAGCGTTGAATCCTTCGATCCGAGCCAGCAGGTGGTCACCGTCACCCCGGCCGCTCTGGAATATCTGCGCCGTCAGCTGGGTAGCCAGGCGGGCAAGGCGGTGCGCGTTAGCGTCAAGAAAAGCGGCTGCACCGGTTTTATGTATGTGCTCGATATGGTCGAGCGGGCCGGCGAGAATGACCTGCATTACCGCCTGGATGAGCAGATCGAATTGTTCATCGAACGCGAGAGCTTGCCGGTGCTGTCCGGCACGCAAATCGACCTGGTCAAGGAAGGCATCAACCACCAGATCAGGTTCATCAACCCCAACGTCAAAGACCAATGTGGTTGCGGCGAAAGCTTCAGTGTGAGTTAAAAAATGGAACGACGTATGGTAGTTGCGCAGGCCGATTGCCCCGCGCGCCGGGTCCCCGATGGCACACCGCTAACCATCCCCAAAGATACCTTTGTAACTATCACCCAGTCCCTGGGGGGTAATTACACCGTGACCTATAACGGTCAGATGGTGCGGGTCGATGGCACCGATGCGGCCAATATCGGCCTGGAACCGGAGCTGCTGAGCTTCCCCGCGCCGACCGATGAGCTGATCCACGAATCCCAGGTGTGGGAGGCGTTGCGCACGGTGTTCGACCCGGAAATCCCGGTGGACCTGGTCAATCTCGGGCTGATCTATGCGGTTGAAATCGATCAGCACGCCAAGCGTGTGGATATCCGCATGACCCTGACTGCGCCAAGCTGTGGCATGGGCCCGGTGCTGGTGGGGGACGTGGAGTATCGGCTGCGCCTGGTACCCAACGTGGCAACGGTCAAGGTCGACCTGGTCTTCGATCCCGCCTGGAGCCGTGAAATGATGAGCGAAGAAGCGCAGCTCGAAACCGGGATGTTCTTTTGAAGGGACCAAGGTTGAACGAGTACGGTTTGCGAGGGCTAAGGGCATGAGTCAATTCGGCACCCAGATCAGCAGCGACGACATCATCGAGACGCTGTCTTTTTTCGATGACTGGGAAGAACGCTACAAATACATCATCGACCTGGGCCGCGAACTGCCGCCGCTGGATGACGCCCAGCGCACCGATGAGCATCTGGTGCGCGGTTGCCAGAGCCAGGTCTGGTTGGTCAGCCAGCAGCGCGACGACCGCTTGTTCTTCGACGCGGACAGCGATGCCTTTATCGTCAAGGGCCTGCTGGCCGTGGTATTGGCCGCCTATAACGGCAAACGCCCGGCCGAGATCCGCGATTTCGATATCGAGCAGTATTTTGAGCAATTGAATCTGATCAAACACCTGAGCGTCACCCGCGGCAACGGCCTGCGGGCCATGGTCCAACGCATTCAGGCGACTGCCGCCGCGGCCCTCTAGCCACGCGCCGAGGCTGGCGCTCGGTTAAAAAACTCAGCGCCGGCCTAAGCTGGCGTGGCCGTGGGCCACGGTCCAGTCCAGCAGCCGCGCGGCTAACTGATCGGCCTAGTCAGGCCGAAGGCTTCCACCACCTGCGTCACCTGACTGAAGCGCAGGGCGCACTCAAATCACGGGTGATCGAGCATCGCCTGGGAGGTTGTTGAGAGGATGTCGAAATGGTTTTGAAGATACCCGCTCTGGCGGGTTTTTGTTGCCTTCTCAAACAAACGCGCTCTAAAACATTTTCATACAGCCTGGGCCGATTCAATCAATTATTCTGGTCATCGCAGGCTTAGACCACGCGAGCGGCTTGGGAGTGGCGTTGTTCAGTCCAGTAATTTGCGAATGGCTTGTTCAAGCTGGCGCGTCGAGCGGTTAGTGTCACGGCGGATGTATTGGTTGATCGGCGTGGAGAACCAGCGCTCGACCTGATTTAACCATAACGCTGAAGTGCGGTGAGGGGCGCCTGGAGCCTCAGATGTTTTCCGTGCCCCGTAGGGATCTCCAGCATTTATCGCGCTGGCGATCCCGGTCAAGGACAAAGTCAGGTGAGGGTCGTCAATACCCCAAGAGCGCGGGCAGGGTCAGGCTGATCGCCGGCACGTAGGCGATGATCAGGGTTGCGATGGTCAGGATCGCCACGAAGGGCAGCGCCTTGTGCGAGATTTCCTCGATCGCCGTGCCGGAAATACCGGAGGCGATGAACAGGTTCTCGCCCATCGGCGGGGTCATGAAGCCGATGCTCAGGCAGCAGATCAGCACGATGCCGAAGTGCACCGGGTCGATGCCCAGGCTGTAGGCGATCGGCAGAATCACCGGGGTGAGGATCATGATCGCCGCCAGGGTTTCCATGAACATGCCGACGAACAGCAGGAAGCCGATGATCAATATCCAGATCAGGTAAAGATTGTCGGTCAGGCTGAGCATCGAGTCGGCGACGATGGCCGGAATCTGGTTCTCCACCAGCAGGCGGCCGAACACCGTGGCGGTGAATAGAATCACCAGCACCCGCCCGGTGATCCAGGTGGTGGTCTCCAGCGACTTGAACAGCTCCTTGATGTGCAGTTCCTTATGGATGAACAGGCCGACGAACAGGGTATAGAAAATCGCCACGATGGCCGACTCGGTCGGGGTGAACAGGCCGGTGTAGATACCGCCGAGAATCACGAAGGGGGCGAGGATCGACCAGAACCCATCACGCAAGGCCTTGCGAATATTCGCCGCGGACCAGCCTTCGCCACTGCCGGTGTAGCCAAGTTTTTTGCAGCGGAAGTAGTTCATCACCAACAGCCCGCCGGCCAGCATCAGCCCAGGCACGACCCCGGCGATGAACAGCTTGGGAATCGATACCGAACCGAATTCGCCGTACTTCTCTATCGCATCGGAGGACGGCAGCATGCCCATGGCCGAGATGCCGAAGATCACCATCGGAATCGACGGCGGAATGATGATGCCCAGGCCGCCGGAGGAGGCGGTGACCGCCGAGGCGTAACCCTTACCGTAACCACGCTTGACCATGGCCGGGATCATCAGCATGCCGACCGCGGCGGTGGTGGCCGGGCCGTAGCCGGAAATGGCGAGCCGCATAACGTCGCGCTCAAGGCCAAGCAGGGGGAGGGCGGCGGTTTTGTGGTGGCGCGCAACCTGGGGCTGGTCGATTCACTGGATGTAGCGTTGTTCAAGCTCAAGCCAGAGACTGTCTACAGTCTCTACCTCGCTGGCCAGAACCAGCCGGTAGCGAGTTTCAAGACCAACGCCGCCGGGGCGGCCAACGGCAGCGCCATCGGCCCGTTACGCGAGGTGGTCAGTTCGTTGTCGAAGCGCGAAGTAATGCCGGCAACCTTGCTGGTCATGGAGGGCGACGGCGCTCTGGACAGCAGTAGGGCGGTGCTCAGCAGCGTGCCCTGAGAACTTGCGAACAGATGCCCGCCTACTGCGACCGCCTGGAGGCGGCCTCGCGACGGTGCTTGATATTTTCACAACCTCTGATCGCCGCACGTCTACCCCTAAGCGGCGATTGATCCAGTAGTGAAAACCAGTGGCCTGAATCAGATGCTTGTCGCAGGCCCCCTCAAAATCACGTTCGAATTCGTCGACGCATTCGCCAAGAAAAATCGCATTCCGGTGGGTATGACTAAGGGCACTCTGAAAAATATTTCCTGATTTCGGCAACAATTCGGCTGTTTTCGAAAGTACGAATTTGTAGGGCGGAGCAGGGTGTCGGTCGCCCACGAGCGTAGCGGCATTGGCTGTAACGGCGTACTGCTTCGCGAGTACGCCCTACGCTACAAAATGACGTGAGCTTGTTGGGCGGCGTTCCTCGGCCTGCGCCGCCGAGGGCCTGTTAATCTACGCCTGGATCTGTGCCCACATCTGGAGTAACCCATGAATATCGTCAATGCCCGTCTGCGTGGCCGCAGCGGCCTGTTTCGCATCGAGCTGGCGCAAACGCGCATCGCCGCCATAGCCGCGCAGGCGCAGGAACTGGTCGCCGCGGCAGACGAGCTGGACGCCGCCGGCAATCTGGTGGCGCCACCCTTCGTCGAGCCGCATATCCACCTCGATGCGGCTCTCACCGCCGGCGAGCCGAGCTGGAACCTCAGTGGCACGCTGCTCGAAGGCATCGAGCGCTGGGCCGAACGCAAGGCCCTGGTCACCCACGAGGACAGCAAGCAGCGGGCGCGCAAGGCCATCGACATGCTGGTCGACCATGGTATCCAGCACGTGCGCAGCCATGTTGACGTCACCGATCCGACCCTGGCCGCGCTCAAGGCGTTGCTCGAGGTGCGCGAGGAAACCCGCCACCTGATCGACCTGCAGCTCGTTGCCTTTCCCCAGGAGGGCATCGAGTCTTACGCCAATGGCCGCGCGCTGATGGAACAGGCGGTAGCGCTTGGCGTCGACGTGGTTGGCGGTATTCCGCATTTCGAGAACACCCGCGAGCAGGGCGTCAGCTCGATCAAGTTCCTCATGGACCTGGCCGAGCGCAGCGGCTGCCTGGTGGATGTGCACTGCGACGAGACCGACGATCCGCACTCGCGCTTTCTCGAGGTGCTGGCCGAAGAGGCGCGCGTGCGCGGCATGGGCGCGCGGGTCACGGCCAGCCATACCACCGCCATGGGCTCCTATGACAACGCCTACTGCTCCAAGCTGTTCCGTCTGCTCAAACAGTCACAGATCAACTTCGTCTCCTGCCCGACCGAGAGCATCCATCTGCAGGGCCGTTTCGACGTATATCCCAAGCGCCGCGGGCTGACCCGCGTCGCCGAACTCGACCGCGCCGGGATGAATGTCTGCTTCGGCCAGGACTCCATCGTCGACCCCTGGTATCCGCTGGGCAACGGCAATATCTTGCGCATCCTCGAGGCCGGCCTGCACATCTGCCACATGCTCGGTTTCGAGGATCTGCAGCGGGCGCTGGATCTGGTCACCGACAACAGTGCGAAAACCCTCAACCTGGGCGAGGGCTACGGCATAGCAGTGGGGCGCCCGGCCAACCTGTTGATCCTGTCCGCGGCCAGCGACTACCAGATGCTGCGCAGCCAGGGCCATGCCCTGGTGTCGATTCGCGCCGGCCAGGTGCTGATGCGCCGCACACCGGCGCAGGTGGTGCGCGTCACCGAGCCCGGGGTAGGGCGATAGCTGCATGGCAGGGGATTGCCGCGGCTAAACATTCGCCCCCGAACTGCGCCAACGCTTATGTGGGCTACGTAGCTGTCGGTAGGATGGCGTTGAGCGCAGCGATACCCATCGCCGTGAATGCCAGCTGCATCAGGGGCGGGGCAGCAATGGTTGCGGGTGAGTATGGTCGTGCTGCGCGTTGATTTACGGATCGCCGATGGGTTTCGCTGTGCTCAACCGTATCCTACAAAAGCCACCGATCTCAGTATGTGTAGCCCGGATGAAATCCGGGGAATTCCTGGACTGACACATAGCTCCCGGATTGCGCTAAGGCATATTCGGCTACATAGCGACTTGCACGGTGATTTCAGGCCTCAGGCCGCCGCGAAGCGCTCGTTCAGATAGGCAATGATCGCCTTGGACTCATACAGCCAAGTGCTCTGGCCGTTGTCCTCGATGCGCAGGCACGGCACCTTGATCTTGCCACCTTGCTCCAGCAGGGTTTGCCGATGCTGGTCGTCGTTCTTAGCGTCGCGCAGGGTGATCGGCACGTTGAGTTTGTGCAGGGTACGACGGGTTTTTACACAGAATGGGCAGGCATGAAACTGGTACAGCGCCAGGCCTGCGGCGGCCTGCTCGACTGCCGCCTGCGCGGCAGGCGCACGTTTGAGCTTGCGCGGGCGGGTGATGAAGTCGAGAAACACGATCAACTGGCCGAGACCGATTCTGAGTGCCTTGATGAGCATTGCGTGACAACCCTGGGTAGCAAATGGCGGGGGCAAAGCTTACCCGAGTTTGCCGGCGCCGGCCTGTGCGTTGGTCGCCTGCCGGGGCTTTTGCGCCGACTAGGGCCGTGGTTAGGCATAATTGCGCACATGATCCGCATGGCCGAGCCACGTTGTCCATGATCACCCATGAACCCGAGCGCCCAATGAAACCCGAAGACCTGCAACTGCTGGTGACCCGCGAAATGCCTTTTGGCAAATATAAAGGTCGCTTGATCGCCGACCTGCCAGGCCGCTACCTCAACTGGTTCGCCCGCGAGGGCTTCCCCAAGGGAGAAGTTGGCCGCCTGCTGGAGTTGATGCAGGAAATCGATCATAACGGCCTGTCATCGTTACTCGATCCATTGCGCAGCAAACCGCGCAGTTAATGGCCTGTTTGGTCGGTTCGATTAGTCAACTTCGGCGCATGAAACCCAGATACTGCGTTGCGGCTCATCGCCATAGCGGGCGATGACTCGTCGTCGCGACTTGTCTCAGAACCTCATGCATCCGAACGTTAACCGCACAGGCCGCTAGCCGCAGACGCCGCGCCATGATTGGACAGCCTCCGGCGCACTCGACTACCTTGAGGGTTCATCCTCCATGGGTGATAGCCGATCATGGCCTTGAAGCACGCAGCATCGGGAGAAGTGGTCAATCTGCTGTCTGCCGCAAAGTCGCCTGATTTCATCTCCCAGGCAATTGTCAGCGCCCCGCGCATCGAGGTCATGCGCCTGGTGTTGCAGGCCGGCAAGGTCATCCCCGGGCACGCCGTAGCCGGCCCTCTGACCCTGCATTGCCTGCAGGGCTGCGTCGACGTGCAGGCCCAGGGCACATGGCATGAAATGCGTGACAACGATCTGATGTACCTGGCCGAAGAGGCCGAACATGCCCTGCGGGCCAAGACCGACTCGATCATGCTGGTCACGCTCTTTCGCCCGGCTCATGCATCCATCGACAGCTGAAAATCCGCGAATGACCTCCGTTCAGCCGACAACTGTACTAGCGCCATTAGCTCTGCCCGTTCCGTCGATAGGCCCCTAAGCAACTATTCACTGATCTGCGTCAGCCCCCATTCCAGAGCTGTTGAGTAGCCTTGGCGTAGCGTTCGCAATGCAGTCGAACGCACATTAGGGGCTGAGGGGAATGAGTTATCTGGCTTGGCAAGACGATCTGAATACAGGCATTCAAGTCATTGATGACCAGCACAAGCGCATCGTCGATATGATCAATTCCCTGCACCAGGCGAAGGTTAGCGGGGGCAGTGGCGGCGAGGTGGGGGATGTGTTGAATGGCTTGGTGGATTACACCCTGTCACATTTCGCCTTCGAGGAGTCGCTGTTGGAGGAGGCCGGCTACGCGTTCACGCGCCCGCACAAGCGAGTCCATGAAATCTTCATCGGTCGGGTCAAGGACTTCAACCTGCGCTTCCAGGCCGGCGAGGACATCACCGATGAGTTACTCGGTTTGCTCTCGCGCTGGTTGTTCAACCATATCCGTAGCGACGACGCCGGCTATGTGCAGGCGGTCAAGGACAACATGAATAGTTTGGTCAGCAATCAACAGGTCGACGGCTGGTTCTCGCGCTCGATGAAGAAGTTCTTCAACTGAGGGACTGGCCGCCCCGGCCGGTTGGCGGGGTGTCCCGGAGCAAGACCACAGTGGCAGCGCTGACTATCACTTGAGCACCTCCGCGCACGCACAGGCTGACATCCTCGGCTGCAGCAACCCATAAGCGCGGCACCCGCAGCCAGAAGACTGCGCGCTAAAGCCTTCGCGACAAAATTTTCACATCGAACTTGGCAGACTTTCCGGCGTTTTCTCTGGGTTGGCTGTGGAGTGGTGTCGATGCAATTATTTTTGCGCTACAGGCGGTGGCTGCTGTGCTGCCTGGTACTGGTTGTGCCTGGCTTGGCTTACCCCGCCTGGCGGCATTTCTACCCGGTAACTGCTTCCTCTGATTGGCAATATCAGGTTTTTAAAGCGGATATTGACCGCGTCAGTGCCTTAGCTCTCGATGCTCGGGGCAGGCTTTATATCAGTCAGGAGTTTTCCGACGGCAAGGGCACGATCCTCAGGCAAAACCGTGACGGTAGCCTAAAGACGGTCTTGCATGGCTTGTCCAAACCAGACGGATTGGCTGCATTTGGCAATGGGGTGGCGGTCAGTCAGGAGGCGGACAAACTACCGCTGTTGCTGTTGCAGGGCGACACGACCGAGCCGCTGTTCTCCAGCGATAGTGTCGAAGGCATCGCCAGCGACGGCCATTACCTGTATGTCATCCAGGACAAGCAACGTGGTCGGCTGTTGCGTTACGACCCAGTTAACGATGAGGTCGTCACCTTGCGTGAGGGGCTGGATGAGGGCGAAGCGGTCACGGTCTGTGCCGATGGGCGGCTGTTCTATAGCGAGAAGAAAAAGGGCTGGATCAAGCAGTGGCAAGCCTCGGGTGAAGACGTTCTGGTGCAGGCCGGCCTCAATCAGCCGGGTTTTTTACTGTGCACCGCCGACGGCCTGTGGATCACTGAAGACAGTACCCATATGGCTCGCTTGCTGCTGCTCGATTCTTCTGGAGAGTTGCAGGTAGTCTTGCAACATTTGCGCTCCGCACAAACCATCATCGCCGTGGCTCCCGGTCGCTACTTGCTGGCCGAGCAAGGCCGCAAGCGTATTCTCGAACTCAAGCGTCGATCCCACGGAATCTGAACCTATGGCCTCCACTCCGGCCCTCAATCATCCAGCGTCTGCATCTCATCTCGCGCGTCCGACCCTGAAAAGTCACCTGGCCTTCACCCTCTTGAGTGCGATGGCGCTGCTGCTGATCTATGCCTTGCTGCGGGTGGCCTTGCTGGTCTACAACCGCGAGCTGATCGGCATCACTCCGGCGGCTAGCTTTGCCGAGGCCTTCCTCAATGGCCTGCGTTTCGACCTGCGGGTGGTGGTCTATGCCTGCATCCCGTTGCTGCTGTCGTTGCTCAGCGTGCGCGCCATGGCTGCCCGAGGCTTGCATCGCCTCTGGTTGACGGCATTCGCCAGCATCACCCTGTTTCTCGGTCTGTCCGAACTGGACTTCTACCGCGAGTTTCATCAACGCCTCAACAGCCTGGTGTTCCAGTACTTTCAGGAAGATCCCAAGACTGTCTTGAGCATGCTCTGGAACGGCTTCCCGGTCGGCCGCTATCTGCTGGCCTGGGCCGTGGCGACCTGGTTGCTGAGCAAACTGTTCAAGCGCCTGGACCTGCTCAGCCGGCCAGCGGCCAAGGCGTCATCCGCAACGAGTGCGCCGGCCTGGTATTGGCGTATCGCTACCTTCGGCGTCTGCCTGCTGGTGGCCGTGATTGCGGCCCGTGGCCACATCAGCTCGGGTCCGCCGCTGCGCTGGGGCGATGCCTATACCACCGAGTCGATGTTCGCCAATCAGCTCGGCCTGAATGGCACCTTGACCCTGATCTCGGCTGCCCAAGCCAGTTTTTCCTCGCACCGTGAAAACGCCTGGCAGTCGACCATGACCGACCAGCAGGCTCAGGAAACCGTGCGCGAACTGCTACTGACTCCCTACGATCAGCTGGTCGATGCCGACACTGCGGCGATCCGCCGTGACTTCACGCCGCCCGCCGACGCCACCTTGCCGATTCGCAATGTGGTGGTGATTTTGATGGAAAGCTTTGCCGGCCACTTTGTCGGCGCCATGGGCTATCCGGGTAATATCACGCCGCACTTCGACAAACTGGCGCAAGAGGGCCTGTTGTTCGATCGCTTCTTCTCCAACGGCACCCATACCCACCAGGGCATGTTTGCCAGCATGGCCTGCTTCCCCAACCTGCCGAGTTTCGAGTACCTGATGCGCACCCCCGAAGGCGCGAACAAGTTCTCCGGCCTGCCGCAACTGCTCGGCGCTCGTGGTTATGACAACCTGTACGTCTACAACGGCAACTTCCAATGGGACAACCAGTCGGGTTTCTTCAGCAACCAGGGCATGAGCAATTTCATCGGCCGTGAGGACTTCGTCGATCCGGTATTCATGGACCCGACCTGGGGTGTGTCCGACCAGGACATGTTCGACCGCGGTGCCAGCGAGTTGGCCAACAACTTCGGCAGCAAACCGTTCTATGCCTTGCTGCAAACCCTGTCCAACCACACCCCCTATGCGCTGCCGGAGAACCTGCCGGTCGAGCCGGTGACCGGTCACGGCTCGGCCGATGAACACCTCACCGCCATGCGCTATGCCGACTGGGCGCTCGGTCAGTTCTTCGACAAGGCGCGCAAGGCGCCGTATTTCAAGGACACCCTGTTCGTGGTGGTCGGCGATCATGGTTTTGGCAGCACCGAGCAACTGACCGAGATGGATCTGTTTCGCTTCAACGTGCCGCTGTTGCTGATCGGCCCGGGCATCCAGGATAAATTCGGCGCCGTCAGCCATACGGTCGGCACCCAAGTCGACATCGTGCCGACCATCATGGGCCGCCTGGGCGGCGAGGTGCGTCATCAGTGCTGGGGGCGCGACCTACTCAATCTGCCCCAAGGTGATCTGGGCATCGGCGTGATCAAGCCCTCGGGCGGCGATCAGACCGTGGCCCTAGTGACCTCGAAGCGCATTCTGATTCAGCCCAAGGGCTTCGAGCCGCGGCTGTATGATTATCGCCTGGGGGCCGAGCCGAGCGCCGAGCGGGTACGCAGCGATCTCGATCCCGAACTGCAGCAGAATCTCGAGGCTTTCCTGCAGACGGCCACCAAGAGCTTGCTGGATAACAGTGCGGGGGTGGAGGATGGGCTGCCGGAGCGGCAGTGAGGCGACTGTTAATACTGCAAAACACTGGATTAGCTGCTGTTTTTCGGCTGTTTTGTCGCGTCGAAAACCTTCCGATGGCAAGAGCATCGCGCCGCCTCGGCCCTCCCACAAAAGCAGTCAGTGCCCCGATCCCCGACCCGACCTAGAGCGATGCTAAAACTGGCGGAGTGCCCATGTAAGCTGTCTGGCAGCGTGGGCAATCGCTGACTCCGCTACTTGATCGGTAAGCGCGCGTGCCATGCTTTTGCAGAGCATCGTTTACAGTGACCAGCGCGTTGCGCGAAAAGCCTAGGGCGCTGGTGCCTGCGGGCTAGACCGAGGTTGCTGACACATGTATCACGGGGAAAAATTCAACGCCTGGACCCACCTGGTCGGCGCCGTGCTGGCGTGCATCGGGGCGCTCTGGCTGCTGGTGCTGGCGAGCCTGGATGGCGAGCCGATGAAGATCGTCAGTGTGGCCATCTACGGCGTCACCTTGCTGCTGCTCTACAGCGTTTCGACCATCTATCACAGCGTGCAGGGGCGGGCGAAGGTGATCATGCGCAAGATCGATCATTTGTCGATCTACCTGCTGATTGCCGGTAGCTACACGCCGTTCTGCCTGGTGACCTTGCGCGGCCCCTGGGGCTGGTCGCTGTTCGCGGTGGTCTGGCTGCTGGCGCTGGTTGGCATGCTGCAGGAGATCAAACCACGCTCTGAGGCACGGGTGTTGTCGATCGTGATCTATGCAGTGATGGGCTGGATCGTCCTGGTGGCGGTCCAGCCGCTACTCGCCACCCTGGGCACTGCGGGCTTCGCCTGGTTGGCGGCGGGTGGCGTTTTCTACACGGTCGGGATTATTTTTTTCGCCTACGACAGCCGCTTCCGTCATTGGCATGGTATCTGGCACCTGTTCGTCATGGCCGGCAGCTTGCTGCATTTCGTCGCGATCCTGTTCTACGTCCTTTGACTCAGCCAGTCGATGAACGCACGCACAGCGAGAGTGCCCGCGGTTGTTCGCGTCGCCAGCTATACCCGTCGATCAAGGTTATCAGGCCGTGGCGGCAGGTTTGTCGAAGAGTGCCACGCCTTGATCCAGGCATTGGTCAACCAACCATTTGCCGTGCGCTATGGATGCACGCTGGGCACTTTCCAGCTCGGCGAAAAAGGCCTGGTCGAAGGGCAGCGGTAGCCGCCTGGTGGTGCGCCCGTCCGGAGTGGTGATATGGCAGCCGCCAGCCCAGGGTGTCGGAATGCCTGGGTGTTCGACAACGTCAGAGCTAATGATGTGGTCGCGGTGGGTGCATTGCATCGTAGTCATGAGATCGACCTCTATGGTTGAAGGCCTCTGACAGATCCACACGACTGAAATCGAATCGGTCAAAGAGCCTGATGGGCGGCATGGATATCCGTGCTGGGTATAGGCACTGCGCGTTCCTCGCTGCTTTTTCCTACTCTCGATGTATAGCACATGCCGATTCCCTCAAGTCATCGGCGGTCATCCACGCCTGCGCGGCCTTGCGCTGCTGCCGTGAGCAGACTTGCGCTGAAGGCCAGGTGGCGTTGATCAAACGGCCGCTTTCTCGGCCTGATCAGCAAGAGCGGCGTACTCAATCTCGGGTGTCGCACCCTGCGCTGCGGAGGACTTGGCGTAATAGTTCGGCCAGCCCCCACTTGTCAGGTAAACCGAGATCCTCTGATGCCCCTTTAGCAGTATTTACAGTGAAGTAATTTCACCCGGTTCCACACATTGCAGTGTAGGACTGGCATCGGCGGCATCAAAGGCCAGGCTCAATTGCTGGCCGCGGCCTTCCACCACCGGCCGGTAGTGGGGGTGGGTAAACACATACAGTTCGTTATTCAACACCGCTTCCAGCAACCGATCGGCCACGATAAACGTCTCGATACCCGTGGTTACCGCCTCTTTCGCCTTGGCCGCGACCTCCAGGGTGCGGGGACTCGGCTTTGCATTAAGCCCGGGAACACCGCCGTATTCCGCCTGACGGTTACGCTCACTGCAATAAATACGGGACTGGGCAAACGCCGGGCAGAGCACTGAAACGCCAATGTCGGCGGATTTGAGCTCCCCTTGCCAACTCTCCGAGAGCGATACCACCGCCGCTTTAGTCGCACAATAAGGACCGGCAAAGGGTATGCCGAGCGTTCCAGCCACCGACGCCACATTGATCACATGGCCACCTTCACCGTGCTCCTTGATCAGCGGAACAAAAACCTGTGCGCCGTAAACCACGCCCATCAGGTTTACATCGATAATCCAGCGCCAGTTGTTTTCTGAAATCCGATCCTGCGGCCCCGCCACCGATACGCCGGCATTGTTCACCAGCACATGCACCTTGCCGAAACATTCCAGGGTAGCCTTGGCCGCTGCTTCCAGCGCATCGCGTTTCGCCACATCGCAGACAACGGCGGCCACACTATGGCCCTCATCTGTCAGCGTCTGCCGCGCCTGCTCCAGCATTACGGCGTCTATGTCCGCCAGCATCACGTTCATGCCCTGCTGCGCAAACGTGCGGGCGATGTGAAAACCGATGCCTTCGGCGGCGCCGGTGATGAATGCGGTTTTGCCAATAAGAGTTTGCATAAAAAGTCTTCTACCCCACCTGAATTCCTGGAATTAAGTGCGCCATTTGAAACGACGCACGAGTGTTTTCGCTCAGGCGCTGTCGGTAAGCAGTCGCTCGTCAGAGAGCATGGATATCTAGCCTGGAGATCGCCTGTCTACCAACAGAATCTGTTGCCTGTATAGGTCGGCATCTTCGGCGTGTATAAGTGCTACAAGACCACTAGCCGCCTGTCGGACTTGACCGTTCAGCGAGGTAAAGTCCGGCAGCCCGGCTTTTGCGCAGTAGCACAGTGCTAAGTCCGACAGGCGGCTAGACCTTGACCTGTCGTCGCCTGACCCACGCCCCGGAGTTGACGCCTATGAATGCAGCCGCTGAGTTCACCGCGCCCGCCGCCGACCAAGCCGTTTTGCGCCGCCTGCTGCGTGGCGCGCTGCGGGTTTTGTTCCGTGGCCTGGTGCGCCCGCCGATGCCGATTGCCGGGCAGCGTGCGCTGCTTAGCCTGCTGACGGCAGCAAGTCCGCCGCAGCCTGGGGTCAAACGCAGCGTTGCAACCCTCGGCGGACGGCCCTGCGAGTGGCATCGTCCGCTGCAGGCCAATGGCTGCGTGTTGCTGTATCTGCATGGTGGCGCCTACCTGATCGGCGGGCCGCATACCCATAGAGCGATTTGCACCAGTCTGGCCAAGCGTGGCCAGATCGAGGTGTGTGCCCTGGATTACAGTCTGGCCCCGGAGTTTCCGTATCCGGCGGCACGTGACGATGCGCTGGCGGCCTATCAGGCGCTGTTGACGGCCGGGTACACCGCCGAGCAGATCGTCATCGGCGGCGATTCCGCGGGCGGCAACCTGAGTCTGATTACCAGCCTGCATCTGCGCGATTTGGGGCAGGCACAGCCGGCGGCATTGGTGTGCTTTTCGCCGGTCACCGACTACACCTGCCAGCAGTTGCACAGCCCGGCGGCGGGTGACCCGTTGCTCCATCCCGAGTGGATCGAGCAGGCGATCGGTTTGTATTGTCCGGCGCATATCCCGCGCAACGATCCGGGACTGTCGCCGCTGTTCGCCGACCTGGTCGGCCTGGCGCCGCTGTTGATTCAGGTAGGTGAGGATGAATTGTTGCTCAATGACAGCCTGCGCTTCGCCGAACAGGCTGAGGCGGCGGGGGTGAGCGTGCGTCTGGAGCGTTACCCGGGGCTGTGGCATGTGTTCCAGGCCCACGCCGGCCTGCTCAATGCGGCGGATTTCGCCCTCGATCGGGTCGTACACTTCTTGCGGGAACGGGGCTGCTGAATGAACAACGCCCTGATTGCCGGCGGCGTATTGATGCCGCCTTACGTCAATACGCCCATGCTGAGCAGCCAGCGTTTCGTCGTGGCGGTCCTCAAATATCTGGGCGTCAGGCTCAAGGCCGAAGACCTCGCCCTGGCTGGCTAGCCATGACACAGCGCAGCGTGATGCTCCGAACAGCCCGTAACCAGCCTGAATCCGGGCTGCGCTTGCAATGTTGCGCCGATTACCGCTAAACCCGACAACCTGCTGACGGTCGCCGGTTTTGTCACAAGTTGTCTTTTGGTCCTGCAAATCTTTCTGCTTCGCGCTACTCTGCAATCGACAGCTTCGCGCTATTCGCTCTGAATGGCGCATCGTCGACCAGCCCTGTCTTCAGGTCTGGCTTATGACACATCAAGCAGCTCCTTGCTTGAATCTCGGGCGGCATGGTTACAGGTGTCGCAACACCGTCGTGGTTATGGCGGTTGCAATGGGAAAGCAGTTAATCCTTCCATCGCTGAGGAGATCACTTCATGAGCACAGCCTTGCACGATGATGTCAGTAACGGAGTTTTGCGGCGGATGAAAGAAGGTGGTTTCGACTTCACCAGCTTCCATCCCATCGAGTTCTACGCCATTTTCCCGGATGAGGAGCGGGCACGCATGGCGACCAGAAACTTTCGTGGCGAGTCCTTGCATGCCTTGGTCACCGAGCGTGATGACGGCGCCTGGCACCTGCAAGTGAGCAAAGTGATGTATGCGACCTACCACGGCATTGGCGACTTCGAACATGACCTGGAGTCGGTCGTGGCCCCGCTTGGCGGAAAATTGGACGGTTGGGGTGTGACGCAGGAGGTCAAAGGCCTGCAACCTTGATAGCCAGTTAGCTTCCGCCATGAGCATCGGCCGGTTTCTGACTGGCCGATGCGCTTATCTTTCGCTATTGCCCTCTCGACCCGAGCATCCGCTTTGCTGCAGACTTGGCGGCGGAGGCTGTTAATGAGCGATATCCTGATTTTGACCCACATCGATTATTGTCCGCCGGGCCATTTAGCCAAGGTGCTGGATGAGGCGCGGCTGGATTTTCATACGCTACGGGTCGATCTTGGCGAACTGGAAGGCATTGACCTGGATCGCCCCAAGGCTGTGGCGATCATGGGTGGCCCCATGAGCATCAACGATCCCTTGCCCTGGCTGGCTACCGAAGTAACGGCGCTGCAGCATTTCATCCGGCGCGATATTCCCCTGATCGGCCACTGCCTGGGTGGTCAGTTGCTGGCCAAGGCGTTGGGCGCCGAAATCAGCCGTATGCCTTACACCGAGAGCGGTTGGCAGTTGCTCGAGCAGGTGCACGGGGCCGTAGCGAGTCCCTGGTTGGCCCATGTGCCACAGCAGTTTCCGGTCTTCCAGTGGCACGGTGACACCTTCGGCCTACCGCAGGGCGCCCAGCCGTTGTTGAGTAGCCCCTGGTGTGACAATCAGGCGTTCAGCTGGGGTGAGAAGATTTTCGCTATGCAGGGGCACCCGGAAATGACCGAGGCGTTAGTGCGGCAATGGCTCGGCGACTGGCTGCATCTGCTCGATGAGCATCAGCCCAGCCAGCAAAGCCAGGCGCAGATGCTTGATGATTTGCCGGGCAAAATAGCCGCCCTCAATCAGGTGGCCGAAGGTTTCTATCGGCATTGGTTGAAGCTGGCGTTGGCTTGAGATGCACGGCACTGCCGCATGGCAGTGCGTGACGCCCGGCGAGCGTTTGGTCGCCCTGCAAAGCGCCGGCGATCTGGCTACTTCGCAGTCGGTGATCAGCCTGCTGCGCCATCGCCTGGAGGGGGCGGCGAACATTTTCACGGTGTATCGAACCTGTTTCCGCTGCGACCTTGGTGGGCGATACCCTGCGCGAAGTGTTGGCCCGCGGTGGCGGCGCCACCCTGACTCAGGGTATAGAACTGGGCTGCTCGTTTCTGCTCGGTGGACAGATCCACGGTTATGCCCCCTGCCTCTATAACCTCTATCCGCAGGGCCGCTTCATCGCCTCTACCAAGGACGCCCCGTCCTTCCAGACTGGAAACAGCAAATACGGCTAGCCGATCCTCGATCGCGCGCTGAGTTACCAGACGTCTCTGCAGCTGGCGCTGCGTTTCGCGTTGATTTCCTTCGACTCGACCATCCGCAGCAACCTGTCGGTCGGTATGCCGCTGGATTTGCGGGTCTACCAAGCGGACAGCTTTGAGGTGCCGAGCTGTTTGCGCGTCCGTGAAGGCGATACCTATTTCGAAGAAATTCGTCAGCAGAGATGCGGTGGCCTGAGCGCACGGCTCGGCCAACTAGCGGAAGCGCCAGGCGATTACTGGGAGTAGCCGTTGGCAGATTTGCTGCGCAGAACGTAATCCTGGCGCATGGGCTGGTGTTTCATTTGCTCGGGTGGGGGCGTCGTGCCCACCGCCGGCATCGGCTGTTGTGCATTTAACCAGGAGCAGTAGCCTTCACGTTACCCTTCGGCACCTTGCGTCCAGCCATATGCCGCAGATAGTCGAGTAGCTGCGCCAGTTCGGCATCGCTCAATACCGCCTCTGCGAACCCCGGCATCCGGCCTTGCGGCCAGCGCCGCACATGCTGCGGGTTGCGGATATAGATGTGGAGAAAATCAGCCGTGAAATACTCGGTCGGGTTATGCGGCACATTCAGGTCGGGGCCAAATTGCGAGTCACCGGCAGTGTTCAGGCGATGACAGGCCATGCAGTGCTTCTGGTACTGCACGAAGCCGGCCTGCACCTGCGCAGGAGCATCGGCGGCGGGCAGTAATTGTGGAAAGCGCTCGGCCACTGCCGCCAGCTTGCGGATGCGTGCGACCTGAAACGGCCACTGCTCCGGGCCGATATGACTGGCCGCCGGGTGTTGCCAGACCAGATAAAACGGCCCGGCACTGGGTTTGCCGGTCGCCAGGGGTGGCCAGGGCATAGCCGGATCTTCCACCGCCAGCCAGGCCTGCGCGCCGCTTTGGTTGAGCACGGCGGCCGCCGGCAGTTCTGCGGCAAAACCATCGAGTGCCACTACCTGTAGATGATCGCCGGGTTGCACGCCGTCGAGCAGCGCCGCCAGCGGCACCGCGCGGTAGCTCATGACGCGCTTGTAGCTGACGTCATCGGAAATCTCGATGTGCTGGGCCTGAGGGTGGGCGAGTAATTCGGCGCTGCTCCAGATCCGGCTGGCGCTGCCGAGCTGCAGTCGCAACTCGGCGCTCTGCGTGGCGCTACTCAGGGTCAGCAAGGCAAGCAGCACTACCCGCAGATTCAATTTTTCTGGGCCAGAGCCTGCTTCAGCTGGTCGTAGCCGCCAGCGTTGATCACGTTGCGATAACCCAGTTGCGCCAGGCTGTCCTGAGCGATTGCCGAGCGCCTGCCGCTGCGGCAATAGAGCACGATGGGCGTGTTTTTATCGGGGACCAAGGCGGTAATCTGCGTAGCGATCTGCTCATGGCCAATACGGCTGGCTCCTGGCCGGGCGCCGGCGGAGAATTCTTCTGCAGTGCGTACATCAATCAGCACCGCGTCAGGTGTTTGCAGTGCAATAACAGCGCGCTGTAGCGAGATTTCATCTGCGGCAAGCGGCAAGCTGAGTAACAGTGCCAGAACGGTAGCCAAGACACGCATGCAGAACTCCTCGGGGAAATATCGATCATCGAGGCCTTAGCATAATTGAAAATGCCCGAGCGCAAGCGCCGGCGTTGCCAGTGTTTGATCTGGCCATGGCTGCCACCCTTGCCAGTGCCGTGCTGCGTTGCCGCGCTTTATGCGGCACACAGCAACTGGACGGGGAAGTGGTCAGCCGACCAGGCGGGTCAGGTTGGGAAGAATCAGGATCAAGGCCGTGGCGAATACGATCAGACTCGCTTGCCGGATTTTTGGCTGTTTGAACATGGCCATCTGCCTTTTGTTTTTGTTGGTGTGGCGTCGAATACCCGCTCTAAAGACCTGACGGGCTGCAGCGTCACGCCTGGGCGTGGACTGAAAAACCACCCCGGCAAAACCCGACGGCGGCACCTACTTATGTAGCTCTATTTCCGTGTAGTCATGCTAACTCTAGGGTGCATGTCACAGATCGCTTAGATGACTTGGTTGCTAGCCGCTTAAAATCTGAAACATTGAGTTATGTCTGGTTCGGCAAAGAGCCTGAGCAACCCTTGAGCCAGAGCCATTAGACCGGCCTGTGCCTGCATAACGCCAGCAGGTGACCGTTCGTCTGAGCAGAGTGGTCAATGTGCCTGAGCACTTCGGTCATTGAGCTTGGTTAGGCTGAGGGTATGGTAGAGCCACTCATCAATAACTGGCGCAATCTTGTTCCGGGAGTCTGCCGGACCCAGGGTCGCTCTACTTGCCGAAGCCCGACAGCCGCCTGTCAGCTAACGACGCGCCACTATCTATCCCTCCGCTGGAAATTTGAGGACGCCATGACCGAAGCATTTATTTTCGATGCGGTGCGCACGCCCCGCGGCAAAGGCAAGAAAGACGGCGCGCTCTACAGCGTTAAACCAGTCAACCTGGTCGCTGGTCTGCTCAACGCCCTGCAAGTGCGCAACAACCTGGATACCAGCCAGGTCGATGACATCGTGCTCGGCTGTGTGACCCCTGTGGGTGACCAGGGCGCCGATATCGCCAAGACAGCCGCCATGGTCGCCGACTGGGACGTCAGTGTCTCGGGCATGCAGCTCAATCGCTTCTGCGCATCGGGCCTGGAGGCGGTGAACCTGGGCGCGATGAAAGTGCGCTCCGGTTTCGAGGACCTGGTGGTAGTGGGCGGCGTCGAGTCGATGTCGCGCGTGCCCATGGGCTCCGATGGCGGCGCCTGGGTCATGGACCCAGCGACCAATCTGCACAGCCATTTCACCCCCCAGGGCATCGGTGCCGATCTGATCGCCACCCTGGAGGGCTTCAGCCGTGCCGATGTCGACGCCTATGCCCTGCGCTCACAGCAGAAGGCGGCGCGCGCGCGTGCCGATGGCTCGTTCGACAAGACGCTGATCCCGGTGACCGACCAGAACGGTATCGTGCTGCTCGCTCACGATGAATTCATTCGCGGCGACAGCACCCTGGAGGGCCTGGGCAAGCTCAAGCCGAGCTTCGAGATGATGGGGCAGATGGGCTTCGACAGCACCGCACTGCGGGTCTACAGCCATGTCGAGCAGATCAACCACGTGCACACCCCAGGCAACAGCTCCGGCATAGTCGACGGCTCGGCGCTGATGCTGATCGGCAGCGCGGCCAAGGGCAAGGAACTGGGTTTGCAGCCGCGGGCGCGCATCGTCGCTACGGCAGTGATCGGCACCGACCCGACCATCATGCTCACCGGCCCGGCACCGGCTACGCGCAAGGCGCTGGCCAAGGCCGGCTTGACTATCAGCGACATCGATCTGTTTGAGGTCAACGAAGCTTTTGCCTCGGTGGTGATGAAGTTCATGAAGGACATGGGCGTGAGCGAGGACAAGGTCAACGTCAACGGCGGCTCCATCGCCATGGGCCACCCGCTAGGGGCTACCGGCTGCGCGATCCTCGGCACCCTGCTTGATGAGTTGGAGAAGCGCCAGTTGCGCTATGGCCTGGCCACCCTCTGCGTGGGCGGCGGCATGGGCATCGCGACGATTATCGAGCGTATCTGACCCGTAGGATGGGTGGAGCGAAGGGATACCCATCGATGGGTATTGCAGGCTCACCCCATCCTACGCCGCTGATGATCGCGGGCATGAACTGGGCGTCCCCGCCGCTCCTACGGTTTTCGCGTTGCCCTCCAGTCGAGCGCAACTGCCTGCAAGTAAGGAATTAAGTAATGACTGACGCCATCCGTTACGAAAAGGGCCAGGACAATATTGTCGTCCTGACCATGGACATGCCTGGCCAGAGTGCCAACACCATGAACGCGGTGTACCGCGAGTCCATGGGTAACACCGTTGCGCGCCTGGAAGCTGAAAAGGATTCCATAGCCGGGGTGATTGTGACCTCGGCGAAGAAGACCTTCTTCGCCGGCGGCGACCTGGGTGAACTGATCAAGGTCACCAAGGCCGACGCCCAAGCCTTCTACGCGATGATCCTGAATATCAAAGGCCAACTGCGCCGCCTGGAAACCCTGGGCAAACCGGTGGTGGCGGCGATCAATGGCGCGGCCCTGGGTGGCGGTTGGGAAATCTGCCTGGCCTGTCATCACCGCATTGCCCTGGACAGTTCCAGCGTGCAACTCGGCCTGCCGGAAGTGACCCTCGGCCTGTTGCCCGGCGGCGGCGGGGTGGTGCGCATGGTGCGGTTGCTGGGGCTGGAAAAGGCCCTGCCGTATCTGCTCGAAGGCAAGAAGGTACGCCCGGATGCCGCGCTCAAGGCTGGCCTGATCCATGAGTTGGCCTCCGACAAAGAGGACCTGCTGGCCAGGGCTCGCGCCTGGATTGTCGCCAACCCGGCACCCAGGCAGCCATGGGATGTGGCTGGCTACAAGATCCCCGGCGGCACGCCATCAAGCCCCAACGTGGCGCAGATGCTCGCCATCGCCCCGAGCGTGCTACGCGACAAGACCAAGGGCTGCTTCCCTGCGCCGGAGAAGATCATGTGCGCCGCGGTCGAGGGCGCCCAGGTCGATTTCGACACCGCACAGATCATCGAGGCGCGCTACTTCACCGAGCTGACCACCGGGCAAGTGGCGAAGAACATGATTGGCACCTTCTGGTTCCAGCTCAATGAAATCAACGCCGGCGGTTCACGCCCGCAAGGTTTCGCGCCCTATGTGACCAAGAAGGTCGGCGTGCTCGGTGCCGGCATGATGGGGGCGGGCATCGCCTATGTGTCTGCTGCCGCTGGCATCGAGGTGGTGCTCAAGGACGTCTCGCTGGAAGCCGCAGAGAAGGGTAAGGCCTACTCGGCCAAGCTGCTGGAGAAGAAGGTCGGCCGTGGCCAGATGAGCGCCGAGAAACGCGACGCTTTTCTCGCGCGAATCACCCCGAGCGCACGCGAGGCGGACTTCGAGGGCTGCGACCTGATCATCGAGGCGGTATTCGAGGACCGCGACCTCAAGGGTAAGGTCACCTCGGCGGCCGAAGCCGCGGCGCTGCCCGGTGCGCTGATCGCCTCTAACACCTCGACTCTGCCGATCACCGGCCTGGCCAGCGCGGTGCAGAACCAGGACAAGTTTATCGGCCTGCATTTCTTCAGCCCGGTGGAGAAGATGCCACTGGTGGAAATCATCAAAGGCGAGCGCACCAGCGACGAAACCCTGGCCCGCGGTTTCGACTACGTCATGCAGATCAACAAGACCCCGATAGTGGTCAACGACAGCCGGGGGTTTTTCACCTCGCGGGTGTTTGCCACCTTCACCAATGAAGGCATCGCCATGCTCGGTGAGGGCGTGTCGGCGGCGATGATCGAAAACGAAGCGCGCAAGGCCGGCATGCCGGTCGGCCCGCTGGCGATCAGCGACGAAGTGTCCATGAGCCTGATGAACCACATTCGTCAGCAGACCCTCAAGGATCTGGCCGAAGAGGGCAAGAGCATCACGCAGCACCCGGCCTTCGCGGTGATCGAGCTGATGCTCAATGAATACAAACGTCCGGGCAAAGCGGCCGGTGCGGGTTTCTACGAGTACCCGGTCGGTGGCAAGAAGCACCTGTGGCCGAAGCTCAAGGCTCGTTTCGAAAATCCTGACGCACAGATTTCGCAGCAGGATGTGCGCGACCGTATCCTGTTCATCCAGGCCATCGAGACCGTGCGCTGCGTGGAGGAGGGTGTGCTCACGTCGGTGGCGGACGCCAACATCGGTTCGATCTTCGGCATCGGCTTCGCCGCCTGGACCGGTGGGGCGCTGCAGTTCATCAACCAGTACGGCATCCGCGATTTCGTTGGCCGCGCTCAGTACCTGGCCGAGCAGTATGGCGAGCGCTTCCTACCACCGGCCTTGCTATTGGAGAAAGCTGCGAGGAACGAAAACTTCTGACCCTGTCAGTCGATGTGGTGATTCTGCTCGCGTAGCAACGTCGTAGCGAAATATGGGCTGCTGCGCGAGCTAGTTTCGCGCAAGCGTGATGGTGTTCAGCTCTGCAGTAAGGCGACCGCTTTGCTGATCTGCTGCACGGCGCTGGCTTGGCTCTGTGCTTTCGCGTCGCTCAGGCTCAGCAAGGGGATGGCGATCATCAGGTACAGCCCGATACTGGCCAGGGCGCCATTGCGTGTGTACTTGATGGTCAAACTGCTCATATCCCTGCTCCGTGATGCCGACGTTTGCTTACGCTCAGTTGATTAGAGAATAAATTGATTTAAAAAAGCATTAATCACGCTTTAGTGATTAATGCTTTAGATGTATGTGTGTGTAGAAACAGACCAAAAAACTGACATCACGCTGGGTAATGAGGTGCCGTTACCAACTAGGGTGTGCGCTCCGCCAATCGCTGCTCAGCATTCCTGGCGGCCGCATACCAGCCGCTGAATGGCCTGGCGCTCGCTTAACTGGGTCGGCATCTTCAGGGTGGTCAGGGTGCCGTCGCTCAAATGGATGACCCGTTCGCTTTCGAAGTGGATGCCGCTTTGATCGACGCTGGCATAGGTGATGGCGTAAACGTTCTGCTCCGAGACCAATTGGCTGCTACTCATGGTGGCAATTCCTAGATGCTGGCGCTGCCTTGCGGCAACGCCGGCCCGTTTAGTTATGGGTGGTTTTTTTGGCACTGCCGACAAAGGCGGAGGCGGCAAGCAAGCTGGCAATAGCGGCGAAATTGTTCATGGCGATTATCCTTCTGCGATGGTTGGCGATGCCCGATGAACAGATCATCCTCGCGTGGCGTCAGCGGCAGAAGTGAATGGGCGTTATGGTGACTATCGAACGCGCTGATACAGGCGCAGACTGGGTAATCGGTCGATTTTGTGCCTGGTTGACGACTCGCCCTCTTGCCTTGCCGTCTTGTCGCAGGCAGGCTTTATCACCGTACGAACCATTACTCGCGTTTCAGGTATTTGCCCCATGCCGTTGCAGATTTGCATTCTGGAAACTGACATTCTTCGCCCCGAACTGGTCGGCCAGTATCAGGGTTATGGCCGGATGTTCGAGCGGCTGTTCGCTAGCCAGCCGCTCGCCGCCGAGTTCGCCGTATACAACGTGATGGAAGGCAGCTACCCGCCTGACAGCGAACACTACGACGCCTATCTGGTTACCGGCAGCAAGGCCGATTCGTTCGGCAGCGATCCCTGGATCGAAACCCTCAAGACCTATTTACTCGAGCGTTATGCCCGTGGCGACAAGCTGCTCGGCATCTGCTTCGGTCACCAATTGCTGGCGTTGCTGCTCGGCGGCAAGGCAGGGCGCGCCGAGCAGGGCTGGGGCGTGGGCACTCATCGCTACCGCCTGGCCCACCAGCCAGCTTGGATGACCCCGGTGCTGGAGGAACTGACCCTGCTGATCAGCCACCAGGACCAGGTCACCAAGCTGCCGGAAAATGCCACCCTGCTGGCCTCAAGCGACTTCTGCCCGATCGCCGCCTACTGCATCGCCGACCAGGTGCTGTGCTTCCAGGGCCACCCGGAGTTCATCCACGACTACTCCAAGGAGCTGCTGGAGATTCGCCAGCAGCACATTGGCGAAGAGGCTTATCTGAAAGGTGTGGACAGCCTGCAGCATGAGCACCAGGGCCATACGGTGGCCGAGTGGATGATGCGTTTCGTCGCCCACGGCAAGCAGGGCCTGGACCTTTAGGTTAGGCCCAACAAAAAGCCCGGCATTGCAGCGATATTGCCCGGGCTTTTTCTGTCTCTCAGATTTTTCAGGCGCCTCGCGCCAGCTCCTCATCCATGGCGTTGATGCACTGTTGCATCTGCGCGCGGCAATCGAGCATCAGTTGGGGCAAGTCGTCCAGTTTCAGGCCGGCGGTGGGAATCTCCGGTAATGAACGAATCATGATGTTGCCGCTGTTCCAGCGGTTCAAACGCATGCGCTTGGCGTAACTGCTGGCGCACACTGGGATGATCGGTACACCTGCGGCAAGCGCCATCTGAAAGGCGCCCTTCTTGAAGGGCAAAAGATCCTCGCCGAGGTTGCGGGTACCTTCGGGGAACACCCAGATCGAGGTGTTCTTATGCTTAAGGGTGTCGGTGGTGGTGAGCATGGCACGTTTGGCCTTGAGCGCATTGCTGCGGTCGAGCAACACGTTGCCGGCCAACCAGTAGAGCTGACCGAAAAAGGGTACCCATTTCAGGCTTTTCTTGCCGATGCTGACGGTGCGCGGTGGTACCACGCGGCCAAGTACATAAAGATCGTAATTGGATTGATGGTTGGCGACGATGACACAGGGGCTATTGTGCTCCAGCAGCGTTTTGACGTCGGTCTTCAGTTTCAGGCGTAACAACCACAGTGCCGGCAATGAATAGAGGCGGGCGCACAGGCGGCTGTTATCGGGGTTGAACGGACGGCTCAGGCCGAGGAGTAGGCCGAGGATACCCGCGAGGATAAAGTGCATGACCATCGCCAGCATGCGCAGAAGAAAAAGCATTGGTTACGACCGCCAGAACAAAGGGCGCGCAGTGTACGGGGGGGGCAGGGTTTACGGCAAATGACGCTGATCGGAGGCCATTGACGGCGATTCTGCAGCGTTTCACCGGGGCGGATCGAGCGAGCGGTCAGCCACTCGCCCGTTCGATCCCGTGAAGGGTGGCCGCCAGCCAGGGCGGCCACGGGCTCACACCTTGAAGCGGCTCAGCAGGCGGTCCTGATGACTCACTTGGTCGACCATCACGGCGCATTGTTGCACCTGCTGCTCGGCCCCGCTGGCGACTTCATGGCTGATGTCGCGGATGTTGGTGGTGTTGCGATTGATCTCTTCGGTGGTGGCGCTCTGTTCTTCTGCGGCGGTGGCAATCTGCAGATTCATGTCGTTGATGCGGGTGATCGCCTCGCGAATACGCCCTAGCATGTCATTGGCCGCACTGGCCTCGTCAGCCGTTTTGCTGGCAGTGTCGCGGCTCTGCTGCATGCGCGTCTCGGCTTGTTTCACCCCGGTCTGCAGCTGATCGATCATCTGGCGGATTTCCTGGGTCGACTGCTGAGTGCGCGAGGCTAGCGAGCGCACTTCATCGGCCACAACAGCGAAACCTCGACCCGACTCGCCTGCGCGAGCCGCCTCGATCGCGGCATTGAGTGCGAGCAGGTTGGTCTGGTCGGCGATGCTGGTGATTACCGACAGGATCGACTCGATACTGTGGCTGAGCTTGGCCAGCTCGTTGATCGACTGGCTGGTGTCGTCCATCTCATCGGCCAGGCGCTTGATCGCGGCGGTGGACTGCGAAACCACGGCGACGCCGTTCTCGGTTTCCTGGTCGGCGGCGATGGCCGCTTGAGCGGCGGCCTGGGCATTGCGTGCAACTTCTTCGGCGGTGGAAGCCATTTCCTGCATGGCAGTGGCCAGCTGGTCCAGTTCCAACAGCTGTTGTTGCAGGCGATTAGCCGATTGGTCGGCTTCGTTAGAGGTCAGCGTAGTGCTTTCTCTGACCTGACGAGAACTGCTCATCACATCGCCAATCAGGCTCTGCAGGTTCTCCAGAAAGCTATTGAACTCGCGCTCGACCAAGGCGATTTCATCATTACCCTGGGCCGGCAGGCGGCGAGTGAGGTCGCCTTCGCCGCGGTTGATTTCGTTCAGCGAGCTGTGCAGGTTGGCCAGGGGTTTAAGCAGTCGGCTCATCAGCGCGGCCAGCAGCAGCAAGCTCAGTGCCACGCCGATCAAGGTACCTACCGCCGCACGCCAGCTCAGGGCGTTGGCTTCGCTCATCACTTTAGCTTCATCGAGCACCACGCCGATGTACCAATCCATGCCGTTGAGGTTGCTCAGCGGGGTAAAGGACACCAGCAGATCCTTGTCGCCGCCTGTAATGGCAGTCAGGGTTTGGTTTAGCGCCGGACTCTTGCCGTCGAACAGGGCGCTGAAGGATTTGCCGTTCAGGTTGGTATCCGGGTGCGAGATGATGTTGCCGTTGCGCGCGAGGAGAAACGCGTAGCCGGCGTCGTTGAAGTTCAGGGTATTGATGGTGTCGGAGATGGTCTTAAGGCTGATGTCACCGCCGAAGGCGCCCTTGAACTGGCCTTGATCGCTGAACTTGGCCACTGCAGAGATCAAAATTTCACCGGTGGCGGCGTCGGGGTAGGGTTCGGTCAGCATTGCATGACTGGCGGACTTCGCCACTGGGTACCAGGGCCGTTGCCGCGCATCCCAGCCAGTCGGGTTCCAGCTAGGGTCATTGGTGATGCGATTACCGTCGCTATCCAGTCCACCGAAAATCAGCAGGAATTGCTGCTTGAGGAGGGGTTGGTTGAATACGCGCTGGATCTGCTCATCGCCGAACTGGCTGTCGATATTTTGTGCCATCATGTCGATTAACTGCAGTTTGCCGTTCAGCCAGTTCTCAATCTGCCGGGCCAGAGCCCCGCTCGCATCATTAATGCTCGAGGCCGCTTGGTCGCTCAAGCTGGAGCGCACCTGGCTGACTTGGACAAACGAAAGCAGGCTGGTGGTGATAAACAACACCGTTGCTGCTGCCAGGCCCACTTTATGAGCAATCTTCATACGCGCATGTTCCTTGTAATTAGGTCGGCCAGCCTACGGTTGGCGGCGCGAGTCTATACGACTAAAGGCTTCGGTCATGATTTGATCGGCAGGCGACACGCTTTCTTGATGATCCGTCGATCGGTTGTTCGACGAGTGGCGTAGCGCAAGCCTGGCATGCCTAAGCATCTGCGCAGAGAAGGCGAATCAATAGAGCCAGTAGCAGGGTCCGATGGGGGCAAACATTGGGCATTGATCAGCGGTCTGATGAGCGCACGGTGGGACGGCTCTGCGCCTGAGGCACACGCGCTGCATACTTTTTTGGCTGCGGGCTTCACGGCGTGGCCCACTTGACGAGGCTCGCATGTCGACAATTAGCCGCGGGCGGAGGGCTATGATCGTTTGCGTTTGGGAGGCATGAAGTCTTTTGTGTTGCCTGGTTTCCAGCCCTTATGCCAAAGAAGGCGGTGGTGGTCATGGCCGTGGCGAGGGTGGTGACCATGCCGGCCGGGAGGCTGAGCATGACGGTTCCGAACATGTAGGCCGAGAAGGCGATCATAGGGGTGTCGAGTTTGGCGACGACAGAGGTGGAATGAACGCAGGCGTTATCAGTAACCGAGATAAGGCTGTAGTCCGCCCATCTGGTGTGTCTTCCCTAATAATGAAAAGCCCGGCATCGGGCCGGGCTTTTCATTATGCAGCGGAGACTTAGGCCAGCTGCTGCCGATCCAACTCAATGGCTTTGTCGAGGGTCTCCAGCAACGCCTTGCGCACTTTCAGTTTGGTGTTCTTGTGCGCAGTCATGTTGATCTTCTTCATCTGCTGGGCGACTGCCTGAGCGGTGGCCAGCAATTGCTCGGCAGGCACCACCTTATCGAGGAAGCCAGCAACCACCGCGCCTTGCGGATCGAACATCTCGCCATTGATCACCGAACGGTGGAACGCCGATTTGCGCAGGCGGTCGCGCGCCAGTTCGATGCCGACATGGTGCATGGTCATACCGATCTGCACTTCATTCAGGCCAATGCTGAACGGGCCCTCGACGCCGATGCGGTAGTCGGCCGAGAGCAGGATAAAGGCCCCCTTGGCCACGGCATGGCCAGGGCAGGCGACGATGATCGGGAAGGGGTGGGCGAGCATGCGCCGAGCCAGGGTGGAACCCGCCGCAACCAGGTTGACCGCGTTCTGTGGGCCGGAGGTCATCACCTTGAGGTCGTAACCGCCGGACAGGATGCCCGGCTGGCCGGTGACGATGACGATTGCCTTGTCCTGTTCGGCACGATCCAATGCGGCATTGAAGGCGGCGATTACGTCTGGCGAGATGGCGTTCACCTTGCCGTTGCACAGGGTCAGGGTGGCAATACCGTCTTCGAATTGGTAGCTGATCAGGTCGCTCATTGCAGGTTCCTTGTACTGAAGTACCACAGACGTTACCCACCCGCACCGCCCAGGTAAAGCGCCGTGGCTGACTGGTGAGTCAGCTGTGGCGGGCGATTGCAGCCTGTCGGCCTGATTGATACGGCAATTGGCGTCATGGGCATGCGCTGCCTTAGCGTAGCGCGCAGACTTGAGAGCTAGGCTGTGATGATGAGAAACAACAAGTTGGTCATTAGCTAGTGTGCCGGCTTGCGGGCAGTATCTCCGTTGGCGCTGCTACTGTTGGCTAGCAGCGCACGCAGCTAAAGCCCGCAGGGCGTGATGGCCATGTTCTTGTTCAACCTGTTTATTTCCCTTAGCGTCCTGCCGTTCGGCCACCTGCGTTTCGAAGCCACGCCTCTGGCTTGCCGAGTGGATGCCGAATATTTGTTATAAGCGCATGAATCTTCTGAAAAAACCTTT
This sequence comes from Pseudomonas paeninsulae, assembly GCF_035621475.1. Classification (NCBI taxonomy): domain Bacteria; kingdom Pseudomonadati; phylum Pseudomonadota; class Gammaproteobacteria; order Pseudomonadales; family Pseudomonadaceae; genus Pseudomonas; species Pseudomonas paeninsulae. Next base: position 2,753,571 of record NZ_CP141799.1, on the reverse strand, counting down.
GCCTTTGGCGAGCTGTTCGGCTAGATTAGCGCGCCTCGACAGACACCTAGTGTCAGTCGAGATCCGGTGAAGTGTCCGAGCGGTTGAAGGAGCACGCCTGGAAAGTGTGTATACGAGAAATCGTATCGTGGGTTCGAATCCCACCTTCACCGCCACTTTCGCAAAACCCCTGAAAGAGCAATCTTTCAGGGGTTTTTTGCTTTATGGATTCGCTGGTGTCGCAGGCGGTCTCGGATGACCTCCTCTGCCGGAAAATTAGGCGCTGGATGCGGACTTCGAGCAATCAGGTTCCACGGTGAAGGTCTTGTTGGAGTCCACCAGTCCAACCTTCTCTAGGGTGCGCCGACCGACAAGCACTGGATAGTTCATCCTGTCCCGGTCGTTCAGTGAGAACTGCTCTTCATATACCCGGTCGCCAAGGCATACCTTCATCAATACGACAGGGCGTCTTTCTGCCCCACCGGCGCCACGGACTTTTATAGCTCGTTCTACCTTGCGTTCGAGCTGGGAGTTCACTTGCTTATTGGTATCGATGTCTTCCAGCTCGATGTTGAAGCGCACCCAGTCGTCGCCATCCTTCTTGAAGCGTTCGACATCTTCGGCATGCATCGAGGAGGTCAGAGCGCCGGTGTCGAGCTTGAACTTTACTGCGACGTTCTCAGGCAGGATCACGCCTTCTTCAACCCAGCCAAGCACTTGCTGGGATTCGGCGAAAGCAGGTGCTGCGCATAGCGAAAGCAGTATTGCAGCCTGCACCAGGCCGCCGGATAAGCGGATGGGGGATAGCTTTTTATTGATCATCTACTACCTCTTTCAGTCGCTTGCTAAGAGATAAGTAGAGTCGCCAGCCAGTGATACGTTCATAAAACCGTTACCGACAGGCGGCCAGTACTCGGGCTTTTGTTGCTTTGCGTTCCAATTCGCCGCTGGCTTCAGGCGCGTCCGTGCTTGGTGATGAGGCGTCCTGATCCATACCTTGCATAGGTACTATTAAGCCGAGTGATTTTAGCTGTGGTGCGTGAAGGCATAAGGTGACCCCAAGTCCAAGCAAGGTTCTGGAGGTGGCTATGCCGCACATCAACATCATGTCCATGGTCGGAACTGCGGTTCCGAGCGTTCTCAGGCTCGAAGGACATCTGGCTTGCTGGTATGTGGCGGTGGATGGCGTGCAGAAGTCCGGCCCTTTTACCTCCCTGGATGCTGCGGTTCACAGCAAGTCGATCTGGGAGCTTGAGTGGGTCATGCGCCAGAACGGCTTTCAGGTGCTGGCCGCGTAACGGTTTCCTGCGCTTCCCCTGGCGCACTTCGGCAGCGTGGACTGCCTGTTTTCTCCTTGTGCTTGCTCCGCACTCTTTGCCCGCCATTTGGCGGGTTTTTTTATGTTGCCTCCTCCTCGCGCGCTGCTGTTCGGGCCTGCTAAGGCGCTAAACTGCGTGTTTTATGGTGGGAAGCCCAAGCGTGAAGTGGGACATTTTCTGTAGCGTTGTCGATAACTACGGCGATATCGGCGTGACCTGGCGCCTGGCGCGGCAGTTGGCGGCCGAGCATGGGGTGGAGGTACGCCTGTGGCTGGATGACCTCGACGCCTTCGTTCGCTTGTGCCCACAGGCCGACAGGCATGCGGCGCAGCAATCCCGGCAGGGCGTGGAGGTTCGTCAGTGGCCGCTGCCTTGGCAACCGGTGCAGCCGGCGGATGTGGTGATCGAGGCGTTTGCCTGTGAATTGCCGACGGCTTATGTTGCGGCGATGGCCGCGCGGCCGCGCAAGGTGTTGTGGCTCAATCTGGAGTACCTCAGCGCCGAAGACTGGGTCGAGGGCTGCCATGGTTTGCCGTCCTTGCAGTCGAATGGGCTACAGAAGTTTTTCTTCTTTCCCGGCTTCACCTCCGGCAGCGGTGGCTTGTTGCGCGAGCGTGATCTACTGGCGCAGCGCCGCGCGTTTCAGGCCGATCCGCTGGCGCGTGCGGCTTTTCTCCAGGGCCTGGGGGTGGCGTCGATCGCGGGCGCGCGGCGGGTCTCGTTGTTCGCCTACGAGAACTGCGGCCTGGCCAGTTGGCTGGAGGTCCTGGCGGCGGACACCCGTGTTACTCAACTGCTGGTGCCGGAAGGGCGCATTCTCGCCGATCTGCAAGCCTGGTTCGGTTGCGCGGCGCTGGTCGCCGGCGATCGTCAACGGCGTGGCCAGTTGCACGTCCAGGTGCTGCCTTTCGTCGAGCAGGAACAGTACGACCGTCTGCTCTGGAGTTGCGACTTCAATGCGGTGCGCGGTGAGGACTCGTTCGTCCGCGCGCAGTGGGCCGGGCGACCGTTGCTCTGGCATATCTATGAGCAAGGGGAGGGCGCCCATTGGGACAAGCTCGAGGCGTTTCTGGCGCTTTATACCAAGGGCCTGTCGCCTGCCGCGAGTGCGGCGCTGGAGGGGTTGTGGCGGGCGTGGAATGCCGGTGAAGGCATGGGCGCGAGTTGGAATGCGCTGTTGCAGGTGTGGCCAGAACTGGCCGAGCATGCCAAACGCTGGTGTCTACAACGGGCTTCTCAGGCTGATCTTGCAGAGACACTGGTAGTGTTTTACCAAAATTGGCTATGATACGCGGCCTAGAATTCCGTATCTCCATCCAAATCCGGATATTAGTATGAAAACCGCACAAGAAATGAAGCCCAACAGTGTGGCCCTGATTGACGGCCAGCCTTGGCTTATCCAAAAGGCCGAGTTCACCAAGTCCGGTCGTAACAGCGCTATCGTTAAAATGAAACTGCGCAACCTGCTGACGGGTTCCTCGACCGAGACCGTGTACAAGGCCGACGACAAGCTCGAGCCGGTCATCCTCGATCGCGTCGCTGTGACCTACTCCTATTACAGCGAGCCGAACTACGTCTTCATGGACGATGAGTTCAACCAGTACGAACTCAACCAGGATGACCTGGAAAGCGTTATGCCGTTCATCGTCGACGGCATGACCGATATCTGCGAAGCCGTGTTCTTCGAAGGCAAAGTGGTTTCGGTCGATCTGCCGACTACCATCGTGCGTCAGATCACCTACACCGAAGGTTCCGCCCGTGGCGACACTTCCGGCAAGGTGATGAAGACTGCCAAGCTGAGCAACGGCACTGAAGTTCGGGTTGCAGACTTCTGCAATATCGACGACTGGATCGAAATCGATACTCGCTCCGGCGAATACAAGTCCCGCGCTAAAGCTCCAGTCTAAATACTGGCTTTACCCGCGAGCAGAAGAAGCCCGGCCTGGTGTCGGGCTTTTTTCTGCCTGGGATTTGTCGATAGGCCAGGAGGTTGTTGCGGGCCGCGCAGGCTGAATGGTGCAAAGTCCGACCTGGCGTCGGTGAGTCGTGAAAACAGCGGAGCGCCGCCTGGCCCACCAATCTAGCTGGTATTGGTGTTGTCTGATGGTGGGTTGCGGTACGGCAAATTTTGCGGTTGGCCGTGCTGTTGTGCGTTGCGTTTAACCTACCCTGGTTAGTGGCGGTTCAGGCCGCTATGCAGGGTCAAGTCCCAGGGCGGTATTGGGCCGAAACGGGCTTTGAGAAACTCCAGCAGTAGGCGACTGCGCGAGGCGCTTTCTCGTTCCAGGCGCAGGGCGTAAATACCGCTCGGTTCCGGCGCCGGCAGACCGGCTTCGCAGAACAGTGGCAGCAATTCGCCGCGCAGCAGGTAATCGCTGATCAGCCAGGTCGGCAGGTGAGCGATACCCAAGCCGGCGAGGGCGCCGAACAGTAGGGTTTCGGCGTTGTTGGCGATCATGCGCAGGCGTTTCGGCCGGCAGATCTGCAGCTTGCCGCCGACGTCGAAGCGCCAGGCGTAGGGTGGCGCCAGGCTGTCCCAGTCGAGACCGTCGTGCTCGACCAGTTCGCAGGGCGAGCGCGGCACGCCGTGTCGTGCCAGGTAATCCGGGCTGGCGCAGACCACTCGCACCAGTGGCGAGAGGGCGGTTGCGACCAGGCGGGTGTCGGCCAGCGGGCCGATGCGCAGCACCAGATCGACTTCGCCGAGGTGCGCGCCGTGCAGGTCGATGAAGCTGTCGATCAGGCGCAGTTGCACATCCAGCCCCGGATAGGCGACGAGAAACTCGGCAATCGCCGGTGCCAGGTGGCGCCGGCCAAAGGGCGCTGGCGCGTCGATGCGGATCAGGCCCTCCGGCGCGCTGCTCAGCGATACGGCTTCCGCGCGGGCCTGGTGCAGTTCCGCGAGGATGCGCCTGGCGCGCTCGGCAAAGGCCAGTCCCGCCGGAGTGGCGCGTACCGCATGAGTGCTACGGCTGAACAGGCTGCTACCGAGCGAGCGTTCCAGCGTATCAATGCGCCGGGCCACGGCGGAGGGGGTGAGCGGATGGCGCCTGGCGGCGGCGGAGAAGCTGCCAGTTTCCAGCACGTCGAGAAACAGGCTGAGTTGGTCGGTAAGGGCGTCGGGATTCATGTGTGGCTCGCTTATGCGTAATCAGCACAGCGATTGTGCGCTGCTGTGCGTTTCCGGGCCAGTACTGGCTGGCTAGCATGCGCAGGACGCCAATGGAGCCACTGATGAACCTGATCGACTTTGCCCTGAATCTGCTCCTCGGTGTGCTGCTGGGTACGCTAGGCGGCCTGTTCGGCATCGGCGGTGGTTTGATCGCGATCCCCGCTTTGGGCGTGCTGTTCAGCCTGGATCAACAGTTGGCCCAGGGCACTGCCCTGGTGATGGTGGTGCCAAATGTGCTGCTGGCGCTGTGGCGCTATCACCAGCGCAACCGCATCGACCTGCGTCATGCGCTGACCCTGGCACTCAGCGGCTTCTTGTGTGCCTTGCTCGGGGCGGGTTGGGCGGTGACGCTGGATGCCGAGCGCATGCGCCTGGTCTTCGTCGGTTTTCTGTTGGCGCTGGCGCTCTACAACCTGTCGCGGGTGTATTGGCGCCCTGCCGCGGGCAACAGCGAGCTACGCCAGCCCTGGCCCTGGCTGGCGGTGCTGGGCAGTGGCGCCGGTTTGCTCGGCGGCCTGTTTGGGGTCGGTGGCGCGGTGTTGGCCACGCCGGTATTGACCAGCGTATTCGGCACCACTCAGGTCGTCGCCCAGGGTCTGGCATTGGCGCTGGCGGCGCCCAGTACCGGAGTGACCTTGGTGACCTATGCGTTGCACGACCATGTCGACTGGGCGCTGGCGCTTCCCCTGGCAATTGGCGGACTGCTCAGCATCAGTTGGGGAGTGAGGCTTGCCCACGCCTTGCCCGAACGGCTGTTGCGCGCGCTGTTCGCCGCTTTCCTGCTGCTCTGTGCGCTGCTGCTCGGTCTTAGAGCCTGAAGCCTTCGACGATGTGCTCGGCCAGGGTTTCGGTTACTGGCGACTGGCTGTGCGAGTTACGCAGCAGCACGATGCTGGCCGAGGGCATGACCGGTAGACCTTCCGCCTCACCGATGATGCGCATATCCGGGGTGATCAGGCTCTGCAACTGCGCGGTAATTGCCAGGCCGGCGCTGACTACCGCCATGATCGCCGAGAGGCTGGGGCTGGTATAGGCGATGCGGTATGGGCGCTCCATGGCGTCCAGCGCATTGCAGGCCCAGGAGCGGCAGAAGCACTGGGCATTGAACATCGCCAGCGGCAGCGGCTCCAGTTCGTGCGGGCTGAAACCCTGAGCCTCGGCCCAGACCACGCGCTCCTGGCGTAACAGTTGGCCGATTTCGGTGCCAGGCTCGCGGGTGACTATGGTCAGATCCAGATCCTGGCGTTGCAGCAACTGGAACGACGGTTCGCAGTGCAACTCCACCTGCACCAGCGGGTAAGCCTGGGCGAAGCGCGAGAGAATCCCCGGCATAAAGCGCATCACATAGTCATCCGGGGTGCCGATGCGCACCGAGCCGACCATATGTGGCTCGCGCAGGGTGTTCATCACTTCGCCGTGCAGTTTGAGGATGCGCCGGGCGTAGCCGAGCAGCACCTGGCCTTCGGCGGTCAGGCTGAGCTGGCGTCCGTCGCGCTGGAACAGCGGACGCTGCACCACGTCCTCCTCCAGGCGTTTCATCTGCATGCTGACCGCAGACTGGGTACGGTTGACCATCTCGGCTGCTCGGGTAAAGCCGCCGTTGTCGGCGATGGCGACGAAGGTACGTAGCAGCTCGCTGTCGATGCTCGGGTAGCTGGCCATTCATCAATCTCCGAGATGGAAGGCATAAGAAACATTCGTTGGATTGATCATAAGCCCAGCGCGAGACTGTCGCCAACCCCACAGGAGGGCGACGAGATGAAAGGTCAAAAAGGTTATGCGCTAGTTAATCGGGTGCCTCGCAGTGGCATCAGTCTGAGTGCTCTTGCCCGAGCTGCATGGCTGCAGCTCATGCGTTGGCAGCAATTGGCAAAACAACGTCGGCAGTTGGCTACGCTTAACGATGCGGCGCTCAAGGATATGGGGCTCAATCGCGGCGATGTGTTTCGCGAGACCGAGCGGCCGTTCTGGGATGATCCATTAGCGAAAGCAGCGGGTTGCGATAAGTCGGAGTATTGAGATGCAAGTAAAGGTGCGGATCGTCAACGCTTTTGTCGATGGCGCAACAGGCGGCAATCCTGCCGGCGTGGTGCTGCAGGCCGACGCATTGGATAGCCGGCACAAGCAGGCGATCGCTGCTCAGGTGGGGCTGTCGGAAACCGCCTTCGTTTCCAGCTCAACGAGTGCGGCGTTCAAACTGGAGTTCTTCACCCCCGCCCTGCAGATCGCGCATTGTGGCCACGCGACGGTGGCCACGTTTTCTCTGCTGCGCCAGTTGGGCATGGTCGCAGAGGGCTGGACCAGCAAGGAAACCATCGACGGCAACCGCGACATCCTGATCCAGGCGGACATGGCGTTCATGGAGCAGCGCGCGCCGGACTACCTCGACCTGAGCGATGACCCGGCCCTGCTCGCCGAGGTGCTGGCAGCCTTGGGTAGCGATCCCGCGCAGCTGCTGCCTGGCGTTTGGCCGGCGCGAGTGAGTACCGGTGGTGCTTTTGTTGTCATTGCGCTGGTGGATGAGGCGCAGGTGCATGCCCTGCATCCCGATCAGGCGGCATTGACGCGACTCAGCGAGCGACTCGATCTTATCGGCTTCTATGCCTTCTCCCGACAGACGCAGCATCCGGGCCGGGCGGCGGGTGCGCGCATGTTCGCGCCGCGCTACGGCATCGACGAAGAGTCTGCCACTGGCATGGCGGCAGGGCCGTTGGCCTGTTTCCTCCATGACCGTATGCAGCTGCCGGGGTCACGCCTGCTGATCGAGCAGGGTTACCTGATGCAACCGCCATCGCCCAGTGTGATCACCGTCGACCTGCAATTGGCGCAGGGGCGCATTGAGCGGCTGCTGGCTGGCGGCAAGGCGCAGACGATGCATGAGTTGACCCTCGAGCTATGACTTGGGGGCATTGTCCGCCGAGATGACAATGCATGGCGTCTGTGTTCATTGCGCCGCGAGTCGCGATGTACTGGGTTTAGCGAGGGTAGTGGATCGGCGGATCGGCAACCGGCTGTGGGTTCCGCTACAATGCGCGCCGAATTCGATTGCCTGAGAGCCTGCCCATGTCCGCTTGCCAGACCCCGATCATCGTTGCCTTGGATTTCCCGACCCGTGATGCCGCCCTGGCGCTGGCCGAACGGCTCGATCCCAAGCAGTGCCGGGTCAAGGTCGGCAAGGAGCTGTTCACCCGTTGTGGTCCGGAGATCGTCACGGCCCTGGGCGACAAGGGTTTCGAGGTGTTCCTCGACCTGAAATTCCACGATATTCCCAACACCACGGCGATGGCGGTCAAGGCAGCCGCCGAGCTGGGCGTGTGGATGGTCAACGTGCACTGCTCGGGTGGCCTACGCATGATGGCGGCCTGCCGTGAAACCCTGGATGCCCTGAGCGGCGCCAAGCCGCTGTTGATCGGCGTAACCGTGCTGACCAGCATGGAGCGCGAGGATCTGGCCGGCATTGGCCTGGATATCGAACCCCAGGCGCAAGTCCTGCGTCTGGCGGGTCTGGCCGCGCAAGCCGGGATGGATGGCCTGGTGTGTTCCGCCCAGGAAGCCCAAGCGCTCAAGGCTGCTTATCCGGGATTGCAGCTGGTCACGCCCGGCATTCGTCCGGCGGGCAGCGCCCAAGACGATCAACGGCGTATTCTGACTCCGCGCCAGGCGCTGGATGTCGGTTCCGATTATTTGGTCATCGGCCGGCCGATCAGTCAGGCCATCGACCCTGCGCAGGCCTTGGCTGCGGTCGTGGCCGAGCTGACCTGAGCGCGTGTGAAATAGCCCGCTTGCGGCGCTCGATATTTTCACAACCACTCAGCGCCGCCATACGCTTATGCACTGTTCTTTTTGACTAACCAGGTTTTTGCCATGCCAGCCGCCGCCGAAGATTCGCCACTGGGTAAATCCAGCGAATACATCGCAACCTACACGCCATCGTTGCTGTTCCCGATTGCGCGCGCCGCCAAGTGGGCCGAACTGGGCCTGACGGCCGAGACGCTGCCTTACCAGGGTGTGGACTTCTGGAACTGCTTCGAATTGTCCTGGCTGTTACCTTCCGGTAAGCCGGTGGTGGCCATTGGTGAGTTCGCCATACCGGCGGACTCACCGAATATCATCGAGTCGAAATCCTTCAAGCTGTACCTCAATTCGCTGAATCAGACGGTTTTCAATGATCTGAGCGAATTGCTCGCGCTGCTGCAGCAGGATTTGTCAGCTGCGGCCGGCAAGCCAGTAGGTGTGCGCGTGCGCAGTTTGGCCGAGGTGACTGCCGAAGGTGTGGCGACGTTGCCAGGGCCGTGCATCGATGAGCTGGATGTGCTCATCAGCAACTATGCGCAGCCGCAGCCGGAGTTGCTGCGTTGCGAGCCGCAGCGGCTAGTCGAGGAAAGCCTGCACAGCCATCTATTGAAATCCAACTGCCCGGTCACTGGCCAGCCGGATTGGGGTAGCGTGGTGGTGCAGTACCGCGGTGCGGCGCTGGATCACGCCAGTTTGCTGGCCTATCTGGTGAGCTTTCGCCAGCATGCAGATTTCCACGAGCAGTGCGTGGAGCGCATTTTTCTCGACTTGCAACACCTGCTCCAACCCGAGTACCTGACGGTGTATGCCCGTTACGTACGTCGCGGCGGACTGGACATCAATCCCTATCGCAGTACGGCCGCAATAGCGCCGGACAACCGGCGGTTGGTGCGGCAGTAAGCGGGGAAGGGCGGCAAGCTGGGAGGCGTCAAATAAGAGTTTTTAACGCATCAGGGCAGCTTGCCACAGTCGCTTAGATCCCCATGTTGGCCAGGCTCTGCACGATGTTGCGCAAGGTGCCGGCCAGGGTCGGATGACTGGCTTCGAAGCGTTCCACGGCCAGGTTGACGCCATCGACCAGGGTCGCATCTGGTGCCGCCGCCGCTTGGCGGGCCAGTTGGAGCTCGATTTCCTGGGTCAGGACAAATAGCGACGCCCGTTCTTCTTCAGTCAGTGGCGGATCCTGAGCCAACTGATCGCGCAGCTCTTGCAACTGTTGCTGCAGGCGGTTTGCAGGCATAAAACTCTCCCTTTATTAATAGGCAAAACATTGGCCACGCGCCTTCGCGAAGGCCCTTGCATGCTTGCTAGGGTAATCCAAGCGGCGCTGCTTTGCTTGCCCGGGATCAAATCTTCAGCGGCTGTGCGAGAGCGATCGCCAGTTCAGTTCGCGGCATTTCGCTTCGATAGATAGTCCGCCACTGACGCCTGGGCGCGCTCTGCGGACAGAAACGAGTGTTTATACCGACCACTCAGGGTTTTTCGCCTTTGTGTCGACGTGAGCCGAGCTCAGTCAGGCAGGGGCCAAGTTCGCTCAATTGATCGATTACCGCATGCACGCCGAGGCGATACAGGGTCAAGGTCGCCTGGGTGCGCAGGCGGTCGCGCTCGGCTGCTGCGAGGGCTTGCCAGTCTGCGGGCGCCTGGCTACAGAGTGGTCCGCAGGCCGCCAGGCCGATGGTCCACAGCCCGGCATTGAGGCCGGCCTGGAGCAGGCGCGGTTCGCCGCTGATCAGCACGCAGCCATCGAGTTGCGCGACCTGCAAGTCCACCAGCGCCTGCCAGCAGGCGTCCGGCGCAGGCCAGGCGCGGCCGACTCGGCTCGGGGCGGCGGGAAGCCAGTCGGGCAGTGGGGTTGCCAGGGCGATGCTGGCATCGCGCGGCAGTTCATCGAGCCAGGCACAGGGCACATTCTGCAGATGCAGTTGTTGCAACTGCTCCAGGGCGCCCGGAGTGAGTTCGGCATGCTCGCCGGCTGCTTCGCTCAACGCCTGCTCGAAGGTCTGTCGCTCGCCGGCGTTGGGCGTGCGGCCAAGCCGTTGCTCCAGGGCCGTATGGGCAGCGTTGTACTGTTCGTCGCCATGTCGTGGATACAAACGCTGCATGGCCGTGGGTAATGTGCGTGCACCAAAGTCCACCAGACAACCGGATAAACCGAAGAGCACCGCACTGAAGGCGGGTGGGGCGGTTGGCATACGGGTCATCCTTGAATTGATAAAGTCCAGTCTGCAGGCTGTTTGTGACGATGAGATGAAACTGTTGTGACGGTCACCGCCAGCGGCGCCCGATTCCTATGGCGGGTATTTGCGACCTGATAAACGGCGGCCATGACGATTATCCATGTCTCGCCTAACAAGGCTGTGAGCACTCTCGAGTAAGTGTTTTTCCTGCGCTTTGCGGGCTCCCTGCTGCCTATTTGGTTGCGTCAGGCTTTATACTGCCGACCTCAATGGCTGCCTTGGGCCGCCCTACAACTTTTTCTCAAGGAGAGACCCCTAATGCCTGTATTCGGTGCGAATTGGATCGATCGTCTGGGCCGATTGTTTGCCTGTGCCAGCCTGGTGCTGCTGCCATTGGTGGCTCAGGCCGCCGAAGAGGATCCTTGGGAAGGCGTCAATCGGGTGATCTTCCGCTTCAACGACACCCTCGATACCTATGCGCTGAAGCCTTTGGCGCAGGGCTATCAGGCTGTAACCCCGCAGTTCCTCGAGGACGGCGTGCATAACGTCTTCGGCAATATCGGTGACGTCGGCAACCTGGCCAACAACGTGCTGCAAGGCAAGCTGCACGATGCCGGTGTGGACACCAGTCGGGTGATCTTCAACACTACTTTTGGCGTGCTGGGCTTTTTCGATGTGGCCAAGAAAATGGGCCTGCAACGCAGCGACGAAGACTTCGGTCAGACGTTCGGCGCCTGGGGACTGGGCAGTGGACCCTATGTAGTGCTGCCGCTACTCGGCCCGAGTACGGTGCGTGATACTTTCAGCAAAGCGCCGGACAGCCTGCTCCAGCCATACCGCTATATGGGCCATGTGCCGACCCGTAACCTCACGCGCGGCGTGGATGTCATCGATACCCGCGCCAGTCTGCTGTCGGCTGAGCGGCTGATCAGTGGCGACAAGTACATCTTCATCCGCAACGCCTACCTGCAGAACCGTGAGTTCAAGGTGCGCGACGGTGATGTCGAGGACGACTTCTAACATTCTTGCTTTCACGCTCATGTAAAAAAGGCGGCCAACTCGGGCCGCCTTTTTTGCGTCTTGAGTCCTGCGGATTTCAACTCATCGACAGAATCGCCAGACCCAGGGTCTGGCGGCCATTGTCCAGGTCGCTGACGCGGACCACCTCGGCCTCGGCAATCAGCCCTTTGAGTTGGTTATGGTCGGAGGCGATATGCACCTTGATCTTGTCGCCCATCTTCAGCGCGCACTCGACTTCGAGCTGCATGCCGGTACTCGACAAGTCGAGGCACAGTGCGGGAATTTCCTTTCCGGCATGTTGCAGGGTGACTGGTGCTTCCAGTCGCATACGGATGTAATCGCGTTTTTCACTGTAATCGTGATTACTTTGGCTCATGGACGCTATCCTCTTTAGTTGTAGGGTTCTCCTGTGGTCCTTATAACCTTCGCCGATTTGAGGTGTAAAGTCGCGTAGTGATGGCCGGTGCGTGCTTGAATCGAGGTGCGTATGGGAGTACCGTCAGCGCCTTGAGATGAACCGAGTATGCGCGCGCAGGCTGACGGCCTGGTGCTTACGCCTAGCCTTGCCCCGGCGCAGTTTGCCTGGATACCCAATGCACAAAACCAGTGCCACGCTGCTGATTATCGATGACGACGAAGTGGTGCGTGCGAGTCTCGCGGCCTACTTGGAAGACAGCGGATTCACCGTTCTGCAAGCCTGCAATGGCCTGGAAGGCTTCGACCTCTTCCAGCGTGAACAGCCGGATGTAGTGATTTGCGATCTGCGTATGCCGCAGGTCGATGGTCTCGAGCTGATTCGCCGGATCAACCAACTGCAGGTAGAAGCCCCGGTTATCGTGGTGTCGGGCGCCGGTGTGATGAGTGACGCGGTCGAAGCCTTGCGCCTGGGTGCCGCCGATTACCTGATCAAACCCCTAGAAGATCTCGCGGTGCTCGAGCATTCGGTGCGCCGTGTGTTGGATCGTGCGCATCTGCGTCTGGAGAACCAACGCTATCGGGAACAACTGGAAGCAGCCAACCGCGAGCTGCAAGCCAGCCTGCATCTGTTGCAGGAAGACCAGAACGCCGGTCGGCAGGTACAGATGAACATGCTGCCGGTCACGCCCTGGCAAGCCGATGGCCTGCAGTTCGCCCACCAGATCATTCCGTCGCTCTACCTGTCCGGGGATTTCGTCGACTACTTCCGCGTCGATGAGCGCCGCATCGCCTTTTACCTAGCGGATGTGTCCGGGCATGGCGCTTCCTCGGCATTCGTCACTGTGCTGCTGAAGTTCATGACCACTCGTTTGCTCTATGAGTTGCGGCGCAATGGTAGCTTCCCCGAGTTCAAGCCTTCGGAAGTCCTCGGTCATATCAATCGCGGCTTGATCAATTGCAAACTGGGCAAGCATGTGACCATGCTCGGTGGGGTCATCGATGAGCAGTTGGGTCAGCTGACTTACAGCATCGGTGGTCATCTGCCGCTGCCTGTGCTGTACAGCGAAGGCGAGGCGCATTACCTGACGGGTCGTGGTTTACCGGTTGGCTTGTTCGATGAAGCGGAGTACACGGATCATGTGCTGAAGTTGCCCGAGTCGTTCAGTTTGACGCTGCTGTCCGACGGTATTCTCGACCTGCTGCCAGGCGATACCTTGCAGGAAAAAGAGCTCGCGCTACCGCAGTTAGTCAGCTCGGCAGGCGGAACCCTGGATGGGTTGCGTCAAGTACTGGGCCTGGCCAATCTGGCGGATATGCCGGATGATATTGCCTTGCTGGTGTTAAGCAGGAACCTTGCATGAATCCTGGGATGAGCCCCGGTAGAATCCAGTTCGCCGAACAAGACGGTACCTTCGTACTGAAGTTTGTCGGTGAAGTGCGCCTGACCCTGTGTTCGGCGCTGGATTCCACCATTGAAAAAATTTTTACTGCGCTGAATTTCTCTGCCATCGTCATCGACCTGACCGAGACGCGCAGCATCGACAGCACCACCTTGGGCCTGCTGGCTAAGTTGTCGATTCTCTCGCGGCAGAAGATTGGTCTGCTGCCAACCGTAGTGACCACCCACCCCGACATCACCCGATTGTTGCAGTCGATGGGCTTCGATCAGGTGTTCAACATCGTCGATACGCCGATTCCCTGTCCAGGGTGTCTGGACGATCTGCCATCGCAGGATCAATCGGAAGAAGTGGTACGGGCCAAGGTGCTGGAAGCTCACCGCATTTTGATGGACCTGAACGACTCCAATCGCGAAGCCTTCCATGACCTGGTCAGTGCGCTAGAGCATTACTGATAGATTACTGTGTTTCACACGTGCGGGGCGTTCGATGAAAATCGGCGCCCCGCATTGCATTCAGGTGATGTCGGCGAGCAGCTTTTCCAGCTTTTCCTGATCGCGAGCGAATTGACGAATGCCTTCGGCAAGTTTCTCCGTGGCCATCGGATCCTCGTTCATCGCCCAGCGGAACTGGCTTTGCTCGAGGTTTTGCCGTGCTTCGGCGGGCTGGCCGCTGCTCAGCTTGCGCTCGAGCGGGGACCGGTCATCGGCCAGTTGCTGCAACAGATCCGGGCTGATGGTCAGGCGGTCGCAACCGGCCAACTGCTCGATCTGGCCAATATTGCGGAAGCTGGCGCCCATCACTACGGTCGCGTAGCCATTGGCCTTGTAGTAGTTGTAGATGCGCGTCACCGACTGCACACCCGGATCCTCTGCGCCAACGAAATCACGCCCTTCGGCCTTCTTGTACCAGTCATAGATCCTGCCCACGAACGGTGAGATCAGGAACGCCCCGGCATCGGCGCAGGCCTGGGCCTGGGCGAAGGAGAACAGCAGCGTGAGGTTGCACTGGACACCGACTTTTTCCAGTTGCTCGGCGGCGCGGATGCCTTCCCAGGTCGCGGCTATCTTGATCAGTACCCGCTCGCGGCCAATGCCAGCCTGGTCATACAGCTCGATCAGGCGTTCGGCGCGGCGCAAGGTGGCCTGAGTATCGAAGGACAGGCGCGCATCGACTTCGGTGGAAATACGCCCCGGGATGATCTTGAGAATTTCCTGACCGACCGTCACGCCGAAGCGGTCGCAGGCCAGGCCCAGGTCACCCTGGCAGGCGCTGACTGCATTTTTCAGCAATTGAGCGTAGCCCGGCATGGCGGCGGCTTTAAGCAGCAGTGACGGATTGGTGGTGGCGTCGACCGGTTGCATGCGGGCGATGGCATCGAGGTCGCCGGTATCGGCGACCACAGTGGTGAACTGTTTGAGTTGATCCAGCTTAGAAGTCATGGCACGGCCTTGTCGTTACTGATGCCGTGACCTTACCCGAGTCAGCGCCCTTGCAGCAATTGCGCCGCCTGGTCGAATAGCGCCAGGGGCTCGGCAGTCTTGTGAATATCCACTGACAAGAGCTGGCGGAAGCGCCGGGCGCCGTTGAAGCCCTGGGCCAGGCCAAGCATGTGGCGGGTGATGTGGTGCATGCTGCCGCCATCGGCCAGGTGCTCGGCGATATAGCCACGCATCGATTGCATCGCTTCGAAGCGACTGAGTACCGCTGCCGTCGAGCCGAAAAGCTGTTGATCGACCTGGGCCAGCAGGTAGGGATTGTGGTACGCCTCGCGGCCGAGCATCACGCCATCGAAGCTCTGCAGGTGCGTCTGGCATTCCTCCAGGGTCTTGATGCCGCCGTTGAGGATGATCTGCAGATCCGGGAAGTCGCGTTTGACCAGCGCCGCCAGGTCATAGCGCAGCGGCGGAATTTCGCGGTTTTCCTTGGGTGACAGCCCGGAAAGAATGGCAATACGCGCATGCACGGTGAAGCTCTGGCAGCCGGCATCGCGCACCTGACCGATGAAATCGCACAGCTCTGCGTAGCTGTCGCGGCCGTCGATGCCGATACGGTGCTTGACCGTCACTGGAATGCTCACCGCATCGCGCATGGCCTTGACGCACTCGGCGACCAGCGCCGGGTGGGCCATCAGGCAGGCGCCGATCATATTGTTCTGCACCCGGTCGCTGGGGCAGCCCACATTCAGGTTGACCTCGGCGTAGCCCGACGCTTCAGCCAACTTGGCGCAGGCCGCCAGCTCGGCCGGCACGCTGCCGCCTAACTGCAGGGCCAGCGGGTATTCCGCTGCGCTGTGACGCAGAAAGCGCGCGCTATCGCCATGCAGCAGGGCGCCGGTAGTGACCATCTCGGTATAGAGCAGTGCCTGCCGCGACAGTTGACGCAGGAAATAACGGCAGTGCCTGTCCGTCCAATCCATCATGGGCGCAACGGAGAAGCGGCGGGACACTGTAGGCAGCGTAGTTACTGGGCTTAAGGCTTCTAGCATGGGGCTCTCTGGTGTGCGCGTTTGCAACGTATTCCGGGGCTTGCAGGGCATTTTAAAAACTTGGTTGGTACGCTGTACCACCCCAAAGCCCGCTTCTACCACCCCGTTTGAGGGTGTATCAGCATGGCAACGATCAGACCGCGAAAGAAGGCTGACGGCTCGGTTAGTTACACGGCGCCGCTTCGAATCAAAAAAGATGGGGTGCAAGTTTACACTGAGAGGCAAACCTTCGCGCAGCCAGAAGGCTGCGGAGGCCTGGGCCAAGCGTCGTGAGAACGAGCTGAGTGAGCCAGGTGCAATCGAGCGAGCGCAAAAGGATGGGTTACTGCTTAAAGACCTGATCGACCAATACCTGCAGGAAGTAGCCCATGCCACCCCCTGGGTAAAACCAATGAGGCCACCCTTGAAGCCATTTCACGCTGCTAGCTGGGCGAGTTAGGTGCACATGAACTCACCAGCTAGGTGCTGGTCGACTACACCCTGCGGCGCATGAGTGCGGAGGGCGGCAACGGACAGCCGTAATGATCTAGCGCACTTCGGGGCCATGCTGGGCGTGGCCAGGCCGCCTGGGGGTATGACGTGTGGTGCCACCTGCCAGATTACCTCGCGCCTCTCATTATCGAAGCGTTCTAACCTGCGTCAGCGAAGACTGCGCTCTCCTCGCATGCAGCAGCTTGTCGACCCGAGTCACGTCGAATCGAGTGACGCTCAAGTACGCTCAGCGTGGTCGTGTGACGGCGCTTCAAAATCCAATAAGCCGGACGAAGACACTGCCAATTGCGCCAGCTTGCGGCGCAGCGTGTCGGTAAATTCAAGGGTCAGTCGCGATTTGGTGCGTTGGGCCGGATAGAGGATGTTGTAGACGAAACTGATCCTCGGTTCGAATCGTTTCACCACCAGCCCTTGCGGCGCGAAGTGCAAGGCCGTCAGCGGGTCGACCAGGGTGACGCCGCTACCGGCCAGCACGAATGAACAGGCTACATAGCACAGCTGCGTATCGACGATCAGCTGGCGGCTGACGCCCGCCCGCTCGAAGACCTCGTCGACCTTATAGCGCACGCTCTGCTCGGTGCCGAGGGAGATAAACGACTCGCCCTTGAGATCCTCGGGCGTGATCACCGGCTTATTTGCCAGCGGATGGCCGGCAGGCAAGACACAGACCATGCGGCTGTCGGCCAACGGCTGGACATCGATGGCCGGGTCGGAGACGTTGGTGGCGACAATGCCAACATCGTAGTGCTGAGTGGCAATCCAGTCGGCGACCTGCTGCGAGCTTCTGACCTGCAAGGTCACGGAGACGCCGCGATGATCGCTGATGAAGTCCTGTACCACATTTGGCAGGAAACCGATGGACACCGCAGGCATGGTTGCGATCCGCAGCGTGCCGCGGTGATAGCCGCGCAACTCATCCGCGGTTCTGGCCAGTTTCTCGATGCCGACAAAGGATTTTTCTACCTCCTCGAACAAGATCAAGGCCTCGGGCGTCGGCGTCAGACGTTTCTTGTGACGCTCGAACAGCCTGAGTTGAACGGCATCCTCGAAGTCCGCCAGCAGTCGGCTCACTGCAGGTTGCGACACGCAGAGAATCTCCGCAGCGCCGGTAATGGTGCCGGCAATCATCACCGCACGGAAGGCCTCGGCCTGCCGATGACTTAGTTTCGCCACATGCCCTCCAGCTGGCCCTAGGCCGCAAAAATACAATGGGTGCAGAGCAAGGTCATAACATTTGGTTATCTAATGCTAACAATAAACGATTTGATGTTATCAAGTGCGCCGAGCAAAATCTGCCCCATAAACGTCAAACAAGAGAGAAAAAATGGAGACGTTCTTCAGGTATACGCTGGCTTTGTTGATCAGCATCGTGGCGGGCTTTCAGTTCGTTCAAGTGATCACTCGCTATGTCTTCGAGACCCCGGTAATGGGCCTGGAAGAGGTGTCGATCATCCCCATCATGTGGCTGTACATCCTCGGCAGCGTCAATGCGTCGCGGGAAGACACGCAGATCCGCGCCAACGTATTGGAAATTTTCCTCAGCACCGAAAAAGCCCAGCGCCTGCTGATGGTGGTCTCGGAGTCGCTCAGCATCATTATTTCGGTCTGGCTTACCTGGTGGGCATGGGACTACTTCAAGTACGCCCTAAAGGTGTGGAAGGAAACCCCGACCCTCTATCTGCCCACCTTCATCTATGAGTGCTCGCTGTTCCTCGGCCTGTCGGTGATGACGCTCTACGTCTGCTGGCACCTCTACAAAAACCTCTGCGTGCTGTTCAAGGGCGGCGCCGCGCTGAGCGCGCCCCTCGACCATGACTTTCCGGAAACGACTGAAGTCGCCGAATTCCAAGTGCTTACAGAAAAACAACAAGGAAAATCCCATGATTGAAGTCGCGCTGATGGGCTTTGCGCTGCTGATAGTCTTGCTGAGCATCGGCGTGCCGCTGCCGTACTGCTTCGGGGCCGGGCTAATGGTCATGGTGCTCGTCGGCGATGCCACCATGAAGGGCACCATGCTCTGGGGCTTCAGCCAATTGACCAACCCCATATTGCTGGCCATTCCGTTATTCGTGTTCGCCGGCACCATCATGAGTGTCAGCGGCATTGCCGCCAGCCTGCTGAAATTCGTCAACATCTTCGTTGGCCGCATTCGTGGTGGCCTGGGCGTGGTCGCCACTGTCAGCTGCGCGATTATCGGCGCGATATCCGGCAGCGGTCTCACCGGTATTGCCGCGATCGGCCCGTTGCTGATCCCGGAGATGGAGCGCAAAGGATATCCACGTGCCTATGCCACCGCCCTGATTGCCAACTCGTCGGTCCTCGGCCTGCTGATTCCGCCCAGCGTCACCATGATCGTCTACGGCTGGGTCACCGAGACCTCGATCCTCGCCAGCTTTCTGGCCACGCTGGGTCCAGGCCTGCTGATTATGTTCAATATTGCTGCGGTCAACCTGGTGATGTCGCGCAAGTTCCCATTGGTGCTGGATGAGACGCTGTCCATGCCCGAACTGTTGAAAGAGGGCATGTCACGCACGGTGAATGCCCTGCCGGCGCTGATCATGCCGGTCATCATCCTCGGCGGTATCTACGGCGGCATCATGACCCCAACCGAAGCGGCGGCCGTGGCGGTGATCTACGCCTTGCCGGTCGGCTTCATGATCTACAAGGGGCTGACCTGGCGCACCTTCCTGGAGTCGGGCAAAGAATCGGCCACCGCCGTGGGCTCGATCATGATCATGATCCTGTTCAGCCTGATGCTCAGCCAGATCTACGTAATGGAAGACATTCCCCAGGCGCTGGTGGCGGCGATTTTCGAGATCACCTCGGACAAGACTACGTTGCTGATTCTGGTGACCTTGTTCCTGTTCGTTATCGGCATGGTGGTTAACGACATCACCGCGATCATTCTGACCGCGCCCTTACTCTTGCCATTGATGTCCGCACTGGGTGTCAGCCCCATCCAATTCGCCGCAATTGTAGGTGTGAACACGGCGATGGGAGGGGTCACGCCCCCGTATGCCAGCATCCTTTATTTGGGCGCGCGCATTGGCAAGGTCAAATTCACCGAAGTCGTCAAACCGGCCATGTTGATTTTAGTGTTCGGCTACTTACCGGCAGTGGTTCTGGTGGCCGCATGGCCCGACCTCTCCGAATACATCCCGAATCTGTTCGGCTACTGATTCAACCCCCACTCTTGCCTCCAACAACAACAAGGAAACGTGCAATGAATCTGTCATTTTCCAAGCAAGCCGCCCTGGGGCTGGCCCTCGCACTCTCGACTGCCGGCTTGGCGCAAGCCGAGACCCTCAAGCTGTCCCACGTCCGCCCACAAGGCACGGCCATCGACAATGACGTTAAGTGGTTCGCCGAGCATGTGCAGAGCGCGACCGACGACAAGCTCAAGGTCAAGATCTATGCCGCCAACGCCCTGGGCGACTACACCGTGGTGCAGGAGCGCGTCGGCCTGGGCGCCATCGACATGGCCGTGCAACCGCCGGCCTCCGGCGCCGATAAACGTTTCCAGATCATCTACATGCCCTACATGGTGAAAAACTGGCAAGAGGCGCAGCGGGTGTTTGGCCCAGGCACGCCCCTGCGTAGCACCGTCGCCGGGTTGTACCAGGAGCAAGGCATCAAGGTATTGGCGGCCTGGCCAGTGTATTTCGGTGGCATCGCGCTGAATAAAGAAGTGCAGGGCGCTGGCAACCCCGATGTCGCCAAAGGCATCAAACTACGGGTACCGCCGATCAAGACCTTCCAACTGCTGGCCGATCAGATTGGCTACATCGCCTCGCCGCTGCCGTTCTCCGAAGCCTTTACCGCTGTGCAGACCGGTGTGGTCGACGGGGTCATGGGGTCAGGCGCCGAGGGTTACTACTCCTCCTTCCGCGACGTCACCAAGTTCTATGTGCCGTCCAACACTCACTTCGAGGTGTGGTACCTGCTGCTCAATCAGGAGCGCTACGACGAGCTGGAGCCTGAGCAACAAGCGGCGCTGGACACGGTTGCGCTGGAGTTCGAGAACCGTCGCTGGAAAACCGCCCAGGCTGACCAGGCCGCCAATGAGCAGCTGCTGGCCAAGGCTGGCGCCACTATCGTCGCAGTTTCCGACGCCGATATAGAAGCCACCGCGCAGAAAGTCCGTGCCAATGTCTGGCCGGAAATCATCGACGACATCGGTAAGGAGTGGGCCGAGCAGGTGCTCAAGTCCGCCTTCAAAGACTGACCCCGGACGAGTAGGGCGCCCCGGAGCGTTCGCCTCCAGGGCGGCCTTGCCGCTTTCGAATAGCAGGCGCTAAGCCTGTGTCCCGATCATTTTTAAAAGGAGTAGGCCATGTCGGTTCGCTTACGGGCAGGCTGTCGCCAGACGGATGTCACCGTGATCGGCGGCGGGCTGGTCGGCCTGGCCATTGCGTTAGGCCTTATGCGCAATGGCCTGAAGGTCACCGTCCTGGATGAGGGCGACATTGCCCTGCGCGCCTCGCGGGGTAACTTCGGCCTGGTCTGGGTGCAGGGCAAGGGTGATACCTGCCCCGAGTACGCCCAGTTATCGCGCCTGTCGGCGCGCTTGTGGGGCGACTTTGCTCAGCAGCTGCAATCGAGCACCGGCATCGATGTCCAACTCGCCCAACGAGGCGGCCTGTTTGTCTGCCTGGAGGACGCCGAACTGGAACAGCGTCAACGGCTGCTCACCAACATGCGCGAGCAGGCCGGAGGCGATTACCCGTTCGAAGTCCTCGACCATGCACAACTCAAAGCCCTGGTGCCCGAGATCGGTTCGCGAGTGGCCGGCGCCACCCTGGGCCTCGAAGATGGTCACCTGAATCCGTTGCTGCTGTTACGGGCCTTGGTCGAGGCCTTTGTCGCCCAGGGTGGTCAGTTGATCAGCAATGCCTCCATCGGCGAGATCCGCCAGCGGGACGGCGGCTTCGGCGTGGTTGCCGGCCATGACACCTGGATCTCTGCAAAGCTGGTACTGGCTGCCGGCCTCGGCAATAAGACACTGGCCCCCCAGCTGGGACTGTCGGCACCGGTTCAACCCAATCGCGGCCAGGTGTTGATTACCGAGCGCGTGCAGCCGTTTCTCCACTACCCCACCGGCCATGTGCGCCAGACCGGGGACGGCACCTTGCAGTTGGGCGACTCCAAAGAGGACGTGGGCTTCGACAGCGGCACCACCACCGAGGTGATGGCGCAGATCGCACAACGGGCGATCCGCATGTTTCCGCTGCTGGAGCACGTGCGCATGGTCCGCGCCTGGGGTGCATTGCGAGTGATGACCCCGGATGGCTACCCGATTTATGAAGAGTCCAGCGTATGCCCTGGGGCATTTCTAGTGACCTGCCACAGTGGCGTCACCCTGGGGGCCGCCCATTCGGGGCCGATTGCCGACTGGATTGCAGGGAAACCACAAGCCTTTTCTTTGGAGGTGTTTCGTGCCGCACGATTCGATGTTTAAACGCCTGGCGAGCGAAGACCGAGGGACAGTACTGGTGGAAATCGACGGCGCTGCATTCCATGCCCGAACGGGCGAGACCGTGGCCGCCGCCGTGCTAGCCGCAGGCATGATTCCGTCACGTAGCACTCCGCTGTCCGGCAGTCCGCGCGCGCCCTACTGCATGATGGGGGCCTGCTTCGAATGCCTGGTTGAGATCGATGGCGTGCCTAACGTGCAGGGCTGCATGACCCTGGTGGCGCAAGGCATGAAGATCCTCCCGCAGCTTGGCGCCAGGGCTGTCCCTACAGCTGAGCAGGAGTCGTACTCGTGAGCGAGCGGATCTATGACCTGATAGTGGTCGGCGCCGGTCCCGCCGGTATGGCCGCCGCGACTACGGCGTGCCAGCATGGCCTGGATGTCGCCTTGCTGGACGAGCAAGCCGCCCCGGGTGGGCAAATCTACCGTAGCGTGAGCAACCCGGCACCGGCGGATAGGCAAATACTGGGGCCCGACTACTACTACGGGCGCACGCTGGTAGATGCGCTGGAGCATTCGCGGGTCGATTACTTCCATTCGGCCACGGTGTGGGATATCAGCCCAGAGCGCGTACTCAGTGTGTCCGTTGGTGGGCAGAGTCGCACCCTGCGCGCAGCCAAAATACTGCTAGCGACCGGCGCGCAGGAGCGGCCAGTGCCTTTCCCTGGCTGGACCCTACCTGGGGTGATGACCTGCGGCGCGGCGCAGATCCTGTTGAAGAGTAGCGGTCTGACCCCTTCGGGCCCGCTGGTGCTGGCCGGCAGTGGCCCGCTGCTACTGCTGATTGCCTGGCAGCTACATAAGGCCGGTGTGCCGATCAGTGCGGTGCTGGATACCACTCCGCCAGGCAACTACTGCAAGGCACTGCGCCATGGGCTCGGCGCGCTGCGCGGTTGGCGCATGCTGCTCAAGGGGCTGGGCTATCTGGTCTCATTGCGCAAAGCCGGCATCAAGATGCTCGGCGGGGTGACGCAACTGCGCGCCGATGCTGCCAGCAACGGTTGTCTGGCACAGCTGCATTTTCAGCACAAAGGCCATGACCGCGTGATCGACTGCCAGACACTCCTGGTGCATCAGGGCGTCGTGCCTAATGTGCAGTTGACCCGCGCCCTGGATGCCCGGCATTTATGGCACGAGCAACAGCAGTGCTGGCATCCGCAGACCGATGCCTGGGGCGAAACGTCGATCGACGGTTTCTTCGTCGCTGGCGACTCCGCAGGGATAGGTGGTGCGCTAGCCGCGGAGCACTTCGGCCGTCTGACGGCCTGGCAAGTAGCCTGCCAGCAGGGCCGCATCGACAGCACTGCACGGGACCGGCTGGCACGGCCGGCGCATCAGGCCCTGGACCGGCTGATGGTTATCCGGCCGTTTCTGGATGTGCTCTACCAACCGGCTGCCGAGTTCCTGCTGCCGGTCGATGAAACCATCGTCTGTCGTTGCGAGGAGGTCAGCGCCGGTGATATCCGCCGCTTCGTAGGACTTGGCTGTAGCGGTCCGAATCAAGCCAAAGCCTTTAGTCGCGCTGGTATGGGCCCCTGCCAGGGCCGCATGTGCGGTCTCACCGTGGCGCAAATCATCGCCGCCGAGCGCAATGTCGCCATCGACCAGGTGGGTTATTACACCATCCGCGCGCCGATCAAGCCGCTTTCCCTGGGTGAACTGGCTTCGCTGGTGAGCCGCGGGGAAAAGCACTAGCCAGTCATTTCAACATGGAACTCCAAAAGGAAAAGCGATGAGCATTAGCCGATATGAAACCGCTGCGCGGATGAGCCGAGTTGTGGTGCATAACCAGACCGCCTATTTGTGCGGGCAGGTGGCAGAAGACCGTAGTGCGGGCATTCAGGAGCAAACCCGCACCATGCTGGCCAAGGTCGATACGCTGCTGGCGTCGGTTGGCAGCAACCGTGAACAGCTGCTGTCCGCCACTATCTACCTGAAGGATATGAGCCTGTTTGCCGAGATGAACGGTGTATGGGACAGCTGGGTTCCGCCAGGCTTCGCCCCTGCGCGAGCCTGTGTCGAGGCCAAGATGGCCAGCCCCGAGCTGCTGGTAGAAATCTCGGTGATTGCTGCCACTTCTTAGTAGTTTAATTTGCTGCGCACAGGCTCTTATTCAGTCTCTGGCCTGCTCAACTTTCAGAGTAAGGCAAGCGGCGAACAAAAGTAGAAGCACTGCTTAGCCGTAGACGAGGCGAAGCAGTGCTCCGAGTCCGCGCCTGTTTGTGTAGACAATTTCGAATGCCTACTCCGGGCCGGTACCTGCCTGTCGTCATAGGCAGCTTCGGGTCGGCAGCCGCCGGTCACGAACGTCCAGACCCGAGCCAGAGCCGACGCTGGTAACCGCCTACGAAACTAGGGGCGGTTCAGTGCCGCGCTTGGGTTCGTATAGAGTTTATGCGGCCAATGAGCTGTTGCTGATTCAGTTGATTAAGCGGACGCAAGGCCTGGGCTTTCGCTTGGCCGAACTTGCGCCGCTATTGGCCGGGCGCTCGGGTGAGCCGGACTGGCGAGCGTTCGCCGCGGCGATCGACGCTAAGCGGTTGAGTGTGAGTGCCGAGATTGCGCGCTTGCAGGCGCTGGATGGCAGATTGCAGCAGGTCGCTGGTGAGATTGTCAGTTGTTTGGCCGCTGCCGACGCAGCGCAGTCGTTAACTCAGCAGTGCGCTGTAGTGCCGGTGAGTGCCCGCTAAAGTCTGCTTGACTCTGCCATTAGGGGCAGACTTTACACTCGGGACTTGTGTTTTTGGAGTGAGCGAGATGGCTAAGCAAGTACTGGTGATTTTAGGTCATTCGGCAGCCAGCAGTTTGTGTGCAGGACTGAGTGACAGCTATGCGGCAGCGGCCACTGCAGCTGGGCATAAAGTGCGCATCTTGCGGTTAGCAGACGTGGCCTTCGAGCCAATCCTGCATGAGGGTTATCAACGTATTCAGGAGTTGGAGCCAGATTTACTGGCTGCGCAGGAGTCGATCCTGTGGGCCGAGCACTTGGTAGTGGTTTATCCGATTTGGTGGGGCAGTGTGCCGGCTCTATTGAAGGGCTTTCTCGATCGCATCCTGTTACCTGGCTTTGCGTTTAAATACCGCGCCGGTTCAGCCTTCCCTGACAAACTGCTAGTGGGCCGCACGGCGCAGTTGCTTGTCACGATGGACACGCCTCCTTGGTATTTTCGCTGGGTCTATCGGATGCCCGGTATTGTGCAAATGAAGAAGACCACATTGGAATTTTGCGGTATTAGCCCGGTTAAGGTCGCCACTTTTGGTCCGGTGATTGGTTCGACAGCGGCCGAGCAGCAACGCTGGCTGAGCAGTGCCGCCAGATTGGCGACGGCGCTTTGAAGGATGCTAGTTAGCCTGCTGTGCGCTGCGCTGCACCGGGGCACATGGCTAAAGCGAAGCCGGTCGAGCAGCAGCTAAAATGTTGGCTAGGCCTGCAGGAAAATGCGGCCTGATTTATTCCTCATGCATCTCGAAAGGCTACTGTGGATCGATTTTGTGGAAAAGTCGGCGTTGTCTTACTTGGCCTGTGCGGCGTTTTACAAGGTGGTTGTCGCGTCAGCCGTGCTTTTAAGCCGCTATTCTCAGTGCCGGTTGCAGCCGCTCTGGGTTGAGTGTGACAGCGCCGATAGGCTGCCAGTTTCGAGTGTTGCCTGACCCGCGATGCGGGTGTTGGTTACGGGCTTGCTGGTACAGCGCATGACTCTTGGTCAGCACCTCTTGATCCTCGCCGCGATGACGCGGCGCCGGGGTCACAAAGCGAATGCGACTGTGGCGATGTTCGTGGTTGTACCCGCGGATAAAATCGCGCCCCCAGCTGCGTGCTGCGTCCAAATCTGCAAAGCCGTCCCTGGGCCATTGCGGGCAGTATTTCAGGGTTCGAAACAGCGATTCCGAGTAGGGATTGTCGTTGCTTACTCGGGGTCGTCCATGCGATGGAGTGATGCCTAGGTCGTATAACTTGCTCAGCAGCGTCACCGGTTTGATTGGCGCGCCGTTGTCCGAGTGCAGCACCAAGGTGCTGACCCACGCAGTGCTAGGCCAGCCTTGGCACGATCTGGCTGGGTGGCAAGCTGGCAAAAGGCGCAAGATGGCACGGCGCTCGTCCTCACTCAGGGCATTGAGCGGTCGTGGGCGTAGCGTGGTGGTGCGCTCATTGGCTTGTATGGTCGGCGTTATTGCCCAGCGTTGCAGGCTGCGCAGCGACAGCCCGATCTCTGCGCCGGCCACCGCCTTGCGCGCACCAGAAGCGACAGCATGGTTAAGCCATTCAACAAATTGTTGCCGTTCTGGCAGCGCGGTCAAACGTCTTCGTTGTCGTTTCCCCAGAAAGCATTCATCCTTTTTCGCAGCACCAAGGTCGCAGCGGTTTCCGCCAGTGCCTTGTCTTTGCGCCGCAGCTGGCGCTCAAGTTTTGCTATGTGCTTCTTGTCGACACGCGCCTCCCATAGATCCATTCGGTGCCTGACAATTTGGCCAATCGTTGAGTTCGCGAGGTAATTCGCTTGGACTTTGTCCGGATACAGCTACTTCCAAAGCACTATTGCCCTTCAGTTAGCTAGTGTTTGATGCTGAAGTGCCGAAACCTGCCAGAGTCGAGTCTCGCTATGCCTGCCGTCTGTAACTTGCCGTCGCTCAATGTTGTCCCGCCGGAGTGTCGGCAATTGGCTAACGGGCTGCAGGTGGCCATGCTCAGTCTGCCGGGTACGGCCAAGACGGCGATCAGCGTGCGGGTTGCGGTGGGCAGCCATGATGAGCCGGCGGATTACCCCGGCATGGCGCATTTTCTCGAGCACCTGCTGTTTCTCGGCAGCAGTGCTTATGCCGTCGAGCAGAGTCTGATGGCATTCGTGCAGGCCTGCGGCGGGCAGGTCAATGCCTCGACCCAGGCGCGTCACACCGATTATTTCTGCGAGGTGCCGGCGGATCGACTCGACGAGGCCTTGGCCCGCTTGCTCGATATGCTGGCCCATCCGCTGCTGGATCAGGCGGCGCAGTTGCGCGAGCGTGAGGTGGTGCATGCCGAGTTCCTCGCCCGCGGCCAAGATCCCGACACCCTGGTGGCGGTGGCGCTGGGTCAGGCGTTGCCGGTTGGACATCGGTTCGCGGCTTTCCAGGCCGGCAACCGTGACAGCTTGGCCGTCGAACAGGCCGCCTTCCAGCAGTCGTTGCAGGCGTTTCACCAGCGTTTCTACCAGGCCGGACAACTGTCGCTGATGGTGGTTGGCCCGCAGACATTCGATGAGTTGGATGAACTGGTTCAGCGCCACGCTGCAGCCTTGCCGGGTCGGGGCCGCCAGCGGCAATCGTCCCCGGCACCGTTATTACCGCTGTGCGTGCAGCAGATGTGCATGACCCTGCCTGGCGGTGCGCCATCCCTGCAGTTGGGCTTCGTCCTCGAGTGGACAGAGCCAGACTTGGATCAAGCTCTGGATTATCTGCAGACCTGGCTGCGCTCAGAGGCGCCGGCGGGCTTGCTCGCTGGCTTGCGCGAGGCGCAACTGTGCCAAGGGCTGCAGGTTCGGCTGGTGTATCGCTACGCCGATCAGGCCATGTTGCTGCTGAGCTTTGTTGGCGTCGATGAGGCAGCCGCAACCCAGGCCGCGATTGTGGCCGCCGTGCTGGGCTGGTTGAGCTTCTTTGCCGGTGCCGATCAGCGTGGGGTTTTGTACGAGCGCTATCAGGCGATCCAGGGCCAGCGCCTGCACAGCATGCAGGCGCTGGCCCTGGCGCGTCATTGGCAGGATTGTCTGGCGGCAGGTTGGACCCCGGACGCTGGCTTGAGCGCGGCAGGGCAGGCCGCGCTGGCGGGGCTGTTGGCGCAGATGCAGGACGCCCGGCGTCTACTGCAACTGTTCGCCAGCACCCGGCCAATGCCCAGTTGGCCGGCTCCTGGCTTTGCCTTGCGGATGCAGGAAACGCCGCCGGTCAGCGCAGCGCCTTGCACCTGGCTATGGCAGTTGCCGCCGGCCAATCCATTTCTCGAACCTGCAGCTGTGGCAATGCCTGCCCTTGGCATCGCGCTCCAGATGCGCTGGTTTCCAGTTCCCGCCACGGGGGAGGGCGCACCGGGTGTTGCTGGCCAAGCCAGGCTCTATTGGTGCTGCTGGCTGGCCGAGCGGGTCGATGCCGACGAGTTGCAGGCGCTGTTGCGGGTGGCATTGCGAACCCTCGCAGCCGATGCGGCGGAGGTCGGGGTCGCAGTGCAATTGACCGCTCGGGACGATGGCTGGCAACTGTCGCTGCAGGGATCTGCCGGGTTGTTGCCTGCGGTCGTGCAGCAGGTGCTGGTAGCGCTGCTTTGTCCTGCGCCCGCTGCCTGGCAGCAAGGGCCGCGCGAGGCCCGGCAGGCTGTCATTCAGGCGCAAGCCGAGATGCCATTTAGGCAACTGCTCGGACGTTTGCCCGAGTTGTTCGCTGCGCCCAGGCGCGAGTGCACCGCGTTGACCCCGCAACGCCTGCAAGAGTGCTACCGACAGGCGCGGTTTGACGGTCTGGGCGTGGGGATGGATGCTGTCGGCCAAGCCGCGATCGAACGATTGTTCAGCTCGGTAGCGCCGCTGAGCACGCCAGAACCCTCAGCAATGGGTCCCGTTGGGCGTTACTGGCAAGACGCGGCCATCGACTGCAGTGACGCGGCGTTGCTGCTGTTCTGCCCGTTGCCGGCCCCGGATGCAGCGACCGAGGCCGCGTGGCGATTGCTCGCGCAGTTCTGCCAGGGCGCGTTTTACCAGCGTCTACGTAGCGAGTTGCAACTGGGCTATGCGGTGTACTGCGGATTCCGTCAGGTGCAGGCGCATCGCGGCATTGTGTTTGTCGTGCAGTCGCCACATGCGTCGGCTGAGCAAATCATCGGGTATATCGAGGCGTTTCTCCAGGTCCAGGGCGAGCGCCTGGCCGCCCTGGAGGATCAGGCGCTGGCGCTGACGGCCGCCGAGCTTCGTCGGCAGGCGCCCAGTAGTCCGCAGGATCTGGCCGAACAGCATTGGCAAGCGCACCTGGCCGGTTTTTCCACGGCGCACGAGACGGCCGTGTTGCAGGCCCTGGCCACGCTCGAACGGCCGCAGTTACTGGCAGCGCATCGTCAACTGAGCCAGGCCCAGGGCAGTTGGCGAGTGCTGGCCACCGCCGCCAAACCGGCGGCCGGCTGGTCATCGCCTAGCTGATCAATTGCGCCGCCTGTCCCTTCACTTCGCCACTATCAGGCCGGTCGTCGATCCGCCGGCAGGTCCGCGCGCGCCGCGGCGTAAAGGCCTACGACCTTTGGCTTGCTCCGTGGTCTGGCCAGGTCTTACGTCTAATTGTGTGCGCCGCTGCGCCCGGCCAAAGCAGCAGTTATTCAGCGCCATAGCAGCGTATGGCCGAGCGCCATGCTTTTCGATAATCGCCTCCGACACGATTGACCTCGCGGTCATCCCCCCAAGCGGAGAGCGTTATGCACAACAAGAAGATCGCCAACACCCGATTCCTGCCTCTGGCTCTGACTGCCGCCGTCGCCCTGGCAACAGCCCAGCAAGCGGCCGCGGAAATCGTCCTGTATGACCAGGACGGCACCACCTTCTCCACTGACGGTTACGTCAACGCCTTCTATGTGAACAGCGATGTCGATCGCGATGGTGAGCAGTTCGACCGCCGCCAGGCGCGGGTGAAGATGGGCTTCCTGCCTAACTGGATCGGCTTCAACTTCGGCAAGCAGATCGACGACCTCAAGCTCGGTGGCCGTTCTTCGTTCTGGGTGACGATCAACGACAGTGAAACCAATGGCACCGCCACCGCCATCGACGTACGCCAGTTCTACGGTACCGTCGCCAGTCCTGAGTGGGGCGAAGTGCTGGTGGGTAAAGACTTCGGTCTGTTCTCACGTTCGAACATCTTCCGCGACGAGATGCTGGCGGGTTACGGCAACGTCAGCGATACCCTGGGCCTGGTCGATGGCGGCGGCGTATCGTTCGGCAATATCGGCACCGGCTACCCGTACCCGTTCCCGACCGCGCAGATCACCTACCGCAACAACGGTCTGGCCGAAGGTCTGAATCTTGCCGTTGGCATCATGGACCCGGTGGATACCAGTGACGATGGCGCCGGCAAGTCCTATCAGGATCAGCCACGCTTCGAGTCGGAAGTCAGCTACCAGTTCGATCTTGCCGGCGCGACCATTTATTCCTGGCTCAACGGTGCCTACCAGTCCTCGGAAAGCACCGACAACAGCGTCGATACCGTGACTTCACAGGGCGTCGGCTACGGCATGCAGGCCAAGATGGGCGGCGTCTCCCTGACCGCTTCGGGCTTCCAGGCCGAAGGCATGAACCCCTTCTTCACCAATAACGCCGGTGAGCCGACCCTGCGTGAAATCGACAGCGACGGCTACTTGCTGCAGGGCTCCTACACCTTCGGCAAGAACCGCGTGGCGCTGTCCTATGGCAAGACCGAGGATGACGGCAACGGTCTGGGTACTGCGGCCGACTACGAAACCCGTGGCGTCGCCTACTTTCGCACCATCAATGACAACCTCATGTTGGTCGCCGAGTACAACCAGTACCAGATCGATGCCGCCACCGGCAGCGGTCTGAATGAAGACACCGACACCTTAGCCGTCGGTGCCGTGCTGAACTGGTAAGACCTGGGGACGAGCCGGGCAGGGGAGACCCTGCCCGGCTTTTTTATGGAGGTGTGCACGCTCATCTACAGCCTGGAACTGTTGCTGATCCTGCTGATCGTGACCGCGTTGTTCTTGGTGCTGCCGGTCATTCTCAGGCGCTGTATCTAGAACGCGGACCGAGCATCGTTCGCAGGCATGAGGCGTTCTCCGTCCGTAGGAGCGGGCCATGCCCGCGATGGACTATCTGTCGGACGATTTTTCCCGGACACCGCTTGCAGCGGTTCGCGGGCACGGCCCGCTCCTACGAAGGCAGCGAACGTGAGCGACGTGATCGTCACGCCTGCGATGACTTGACTGTCGAACGACTTCCCGGCACCCGTGCGCTGGGATGGACCGCTACTTTGGAAGTAGGTCGGCGCGACTCAAGTTGCATGGGGCTAAACCTGAGAGCTTCGTAGAATAACCCAATGCCAGGTGGGTTTTTTATTGGGGCAAGCTATGCAGCAGGAACGGACTGAAGGCGTCGTCACCGCTACCTCGAGTGCCACCGATGTGGAACTGGTGGCGCAGGAACTGGCACGTCAGCTGATTCACCCGCACCTGGGCTTCGTGCTGTTCTTCTGTTCGGCGCAATACGACCTGGCAAGCCTCGGTGAGGCGCTGGATCAGTACTTCGGCGGCATCAACCTGATCGGCTGCACCAGCGCCGGGGAAATCACCCCGCATGGCTACGGCCGTGGCTGTGTTAGTGCGGTCGGTTTCGATCACCGCAGCTTCTCGATTGCCAGTGCGTTGATCGACGAAATGGAGCGTTTCAGCCTGATCGACGCCCAGCAGTTGGTCGAACGTCTGGCCAAGGATTGTCGCAACAACGAGCTGGCTTCGATCAAGGGCCACAGCTTCGCCCTGACCCTGCTCGATGGTTTGTCCAGCCGCGAGGAGGTGGTGCTCGGCGCACTCAGTGCGGCGTTCGGCAGCATCCCGCATTTCGGCGGTTCGGCCGGCGACGACAACCACCTGACCCATACCCACGTCTACTACGGCGGTCAGTTCCACACCGGTGCGGCGGTGGTGGTGCTGTTCAACACCTGGCTGGATTTTGAGGTGTTCAGCACCCATCACATCCAACCCTGCGCCGAGAAACTGGTGGTGACCCGGGCCGACAGCGCCAGCCGGCGCGTATTCGAGCTGAACGCGGCGCCGGCCGCGCAGGAATACGCCGAGTTGATCGGCGTGCCGCTGGAGGCCCTCGATCACCGGGTGTTCGCCGCCAATCCCCTGGCCGTGCGCATCAGCGACCAGTACTACGTGCGCTCGATCCAGCGGGTCAATGAAGACCTCAGCTTGAGTTTCTATTGTGCGGTGGAGAACGGCATCGTCCTTACCGCCATGCGTCCCGGGCCACTATTGCCCAACCTGGAAAGCCTGTTCGACGGTCTGCGCGAGCGCCTCGGCCCCTTGCTGCTGACCATCGGCTGCGACTGTTTTCTGCGGCGCCTGGAGATCGAGGACGACGGCGGTGTCGAGCCGGTCTCGGCGTTCCTGCGCAGCCAGCAAGTCATAGGGTTCAATACCTACGGGGAGCAGTTCAATGGCATGCACATCAACCAAACCTTCACCGGAGTCGCCATTGGCCGTCCCGGTCGAGGTTGATGTCGCCGAGCTGCAAGCCCGCTGTGCGGCGCTGGAACGGGATAACCACAAGCTCAAGCGGATCAACAGCGCGCTGATCGAGCGGGTCGAGTCGGTCCATTCGCGCGGCGACGATGCCTATGCGGCCTTCCAGCACTCGGTGGTACTGGCCGAACAGGTGCGCGAGCGCACCGATGCGCTGAATCAGGCCATGGCCGAGCTGAAGTCCAGTAATCATCTGCTCAGCGATGCGCGTTTGCGTGCGGAAACTGCCCACCAGCACCTGATCGATGCCATCGAGAGTATTTCCGATGCCTTCGTGCTGTTCGACAGCGAACAACGCATCGTCCTGTTCAACAGCCGCTTCAAATCGTTATGGGCGCACAGCCGTGCGCGCATCGGTGCCGGTACCCGGTTGGCGGAGATCAAGCGCCTGAGCAAGAGTACTGGCCTGGTGGTCGAGGAGCAGCGCGGCAACCGCGACGAGCACATGCTCTACCGCCTGCGCGACGGACGCTGGGTGCAGGTCAGTGAACGGCCGACCCGTGAGGGCGGCCTGGTGATCCTCTACACCGACATTACCGAGGTCAAACTCAACGAAACCCTGCGCCGCGAGCAGGCCCTGGCGCAGAAATCGCGGCTGCTGCAGCGTGTCATGGACAACCTGTCGCAAGGCATGGCCATGGTTAATGCCGAGGGTCAGCTGGAACTGTGGAATCACCGCTTTCTCGACCTCTGCGGTCTGGCACCGATCAACGCCCATCGGCCCTTCGCCGAGGTGATGGCCGACAGCGAGTTGCAACTGCTGAGCCCCGACAGTCGCGATGCCAACGGCAAGCCTATCGAGGAACTGGAGCTGCGCCTGTACGACGGGCGCATGCTCGAGGTGCGCACCCATCCTCTGCCCACCGGCGGCTTCGTCAACACCTTCACCGACATCACCGAGCGCTATCGGCATGCCGAAGCCCTTAGCGAAAGCGAACGCTGGATCCGCCTGATCACCGACCATGTGCCGGCGCTGATTGCCTACCTTAACGCCGATCTGGTCTACGACTTCACCAACAAGGTCTACGAGGAATGGTACTGCTGGCCGCGTGGCGCGATGCTCGGCCAGAGCCTGCGCGAGGTACACAACGAAGAACATTGTCGGCGCCTGGAACCCTATATCGAGCGGGCGCTGTCCGGCGAGAGCGTGACCTTCGAAGTGGCGGAAACCAACCACCAGGGCCAGGAGCGCTACATGCTGCGCTCCTATGTGCCGAACCGCCAGGCCAGCGGCGAGGTGACCGGGATCTTCGTGTTGATCCGCGACATTACCGAGCGCCGCCGCACCGCCGAGGCGTTGCATCAGGCCTACCAGCACCTGGAGCAGCGCGTACGCGAACGCACCGCCGAACTCACCGATCTGAATGCCCAGCTACGCAGCGAAATTGACGAGCGTACGCAGATGGAAGCGCGCCTGCGCGAAGCCAAGGGCGAGGCCGAACAGGCCAACCTGTCGAAAACCAAATTCCTCGCCGCGGTCAGCCACGACCTGCTGCAACCCTTGAACGCCGCCAGGCTGTTCACCAGCGCGTTGCTGGAAAAACGCGAGCTGGTCGAAAGCGCTGCGCTGGTGCGCAACGTCAGCAACTCCCTGGAAGATGTGGAAAGCCTGCTCGGCACCCTGGTGGATATCTCCAAGCTGGATGCCGGGGTGATCAAGCCGGATATCGCCCCGTTCGCCGTCAGCGAACTGCTGGAAAACCTCGCCGCCGAATACCACCAGATTGCCGGCAGCGAAGGTCTGCGCCTGGATTTCATCGCCAGCTCGGCGCTGGTGCGCAGCGACATCCAGTTGCTTGCGCGGATCCTGCGCAACCTGCTCAGCAACGCCATCCGCTACACCACCAGCGGGCGTATTCTGCTCGGCTGCCGCCGGCACCGGCAGAGCCTGTCCATCGAAGTCTGGGACACCGGCATCGGTATCGCCGAGGACAAACTCGGCGAGATTTTCCAGGAATTCAAGCGCGGTGACGTTAGCCACCGCAAACAGGATCGCGGCCTCGGCCTGGGTCTGGCCATCGTCGACAAGATCGCGGGCATGCTCGGCCACCGTATCCGTGTGTCCTCGCAATTGGGCAAGGGCTCGATGTTCGCCATCGAAGTCCCGCTGACCACCCTCGCGCCCAGGGCTCGGGTGATGCATGACGCACCTGATCTGCTGATCGAGCGCCTGAGCGGTTCGCGCATCTGGGTGCTGGATAACGACGCGGCGATCTGCGCCGGCATGCGCACCCTGCTGGAAGCCTGGGGCTGCCAGGTGGTCACCGCGCTCTGCGAAGAAGACCTGGCGCGCCAGGTCGACAACTACCACGCCGAGGCCGACCTGCTGATCGCCGACTACCACCTCGACGACGGCCACAACGGCGTCGACGCCGTGGCCCTGATCAACTCCAGGCGCAGCACGCCGTTACCGGCGCTGATGATCACGGCCAACTACAGCAACGAGCTCAAACTGCAGATGCGCGAACTCGGCCACACCCTGATGCACAAGCCGGTACGGCCGATGAAGCTGAAGACCGCGATGAGTCATTTGCTGGAGCGCGGAGCGGGTTGACGTTTGCGTTTGCCGGCTGTGATGGCTATCGCTGCGCTCATCCTACAGGAGCCTCCGTAGTCCAACCGTAGGATGGCGTTGAGCGGAGCGATACCCATCGAACGATTTACGCCTGTACTCGATTGTCGTGGCTGACATCCATGATGGGTTACGGCGCGGTTATTCTGCTGGCAGCAGGCCAACTTGCGCGCGCCTAACCTACGCGGCCCGACCCATCCTACGGGACTCGCCTAGATCCGGGCTCAACGGCGCAGATAGGCGGCAAAATCAATATCACCGGCCGACAGGATCGCCTGCACCCGGTTGTGCACATTGAGTTTGCGCAGGATGGCGGAGACGTGAGCTTTGACCGTGGTTTCGGCGATATCCAGGTTGTAGGCGATCTGTTTGTTCGACTCGCCTTTGGTCATGCGCTCCAGCACCAGCAGTTGTTTGCGGGTCAGGGCTTGCAGCAGCTCCTGGGGGAAGCCGTGGTGGTCCGAGAACGTGCGGTGGGAGGTGGTTTTTTGCGAGCGGATGATGTCCGGCGGCAGGTAGACATTACCGTTGAGAATCTGCTGGATGGCCTCGGTCATCTGTGCGCGCGGCGAGGACTTGGTGATGAAGCCGACCGCACCATAGGTGATGGCCTGGAGCACGATCTGCTTGTCCTGCTCGGCGGATACGATCACCACCGGGATGGTCGGCGCTTCGTTGCGCAGGTTGATCAAACCGTTCAGGCCGTGCATGCCGGGCATGTTCAGGTCGAGCAGGATCAGGTCGAGGTCGTCGTTTTCCAGGGTCATGGCCAGGGCGCTGTCGAGGTCAGCGGTTTCCATGATTTCGCATCCAGGAAAGCCGTCACTGATGACGTTGTGAATGGCTTCGCGAAACAGCGGATGGTCGTCGGCAATCAGAATCTTGTACATGGCCTTTCACCTCATTGTTTTGATTATGGTGCGGCTACAGCCTTAGGGAAATGCTTGCACGGTTACGGCAGGACCAGCGGTTGGGCCGGGATCAAGGACAGGTCGGCCTGCTGTCAGCCATCGATGTCGTCGCGGTAGAGGTTGTGGTAACCCGGGGTGTGGGCGCGCTTGAGCGCGATCCAGCCAAGCCAGCAGTCGGAGCGGCAGTAGAACACCAGCCACCAGCCTTTGTCGCCAGGACTGTCAGCTCGCGGTTGCCGGTGTTGGCCAGCCACTGGTGCCGGTATACGTCGATCAACGGCGTCTGCGGGGACTCGTCGAGGGCGCGTGCGTGCTCAGTGTGTGCCGGTGTAGGGCAGCGGTGATGGCTGAGACGACAGCCTTCGGCAGCAACCCGCGCCGTAGCCGCCTGGCGCGGGGCGGCCAGCGGCAGGCTTGCGATCAGTGAAGGACCTGTGGATAAGGTTAGGCAGTGCTTCATCGCCTTAAGTCTCGGTTCTTTTTGTATGTGTATTACAGAGCAATACCCCTGCTTTGGGAATTCTACATTGGAGAGGGAAAGCAGTACCAAAGTAGTAGAAGGCTGATCGTAAGTGGTTGTTTTATCGAGGCGCAGGTGGTTGACGATGGAGTTCGCCCAAGTGCGTGTATTGGGGCGACCGGGCGGCGCTGCGCTTCAGTCGCGAGCGGGCGGGGTTAGTTGGCCCGGCGCAGGGCGGCGTGTTGCGGGTTGAAGGTGACTACGGCGAGCACGGCAAACAGCGCGGTCAGGCCCAGGCAGATCAGCAGGGCACTGAGGCTCAGGCGCTGGTAGAGGGCGAAGCGCACCAGTTCGACCGCGTGAGTGAAGGGGTTGAGCGCGCAGAGCCAGTACAGCCATTCGTTGGCTTCGCGCATCTTCCATAGCGGGTAGAGCGCCGATGAGAGAAAGAACAGCGGAAAGATCACAAAATTCATCACCCCGGCGAAGTTCTCCAGTTGACGAATGCCGTTGGACAGCAGCAAGCCCAGGGCGCTAAGCAACAGCGCCACCAGCAGCAGGGCGGGTAGGGCGCTGAGCAGGCCCCAGATGGGTGGCTGTACGCCATACAGCCAGGCGATGGCGAGGAAGGCATAGACCTGCAGCAATGAGATCAGGGCGATGGCCAGCAGTTTGCTGGCGAGCAGGAAGGCGCGCGGCAACGGACTGGTCAGCAGCACACGCATGCTGCCCATCTCCCGGTCGTAAACCATCGACAGCGAGCCCTGCATGCCGTTGAACAGCAGGACCATGCAGGCCAGCCCCGGCACGATATAGGTCTCGTAGGTGATGTAGGTGTCATAGGGGGCGATGATGGCGATGCCCAGGGCAGCACGAAAGCCGGCGGCGAAAACCAGCAGCCACAGCAGTGGGCGCACCAGGGCGCTGAAGAAGCGCGAACGCTGCAGCACAAAGCGCAGCCATTCGCGTTGCACGATACCTTGCAGGCAGTACCAGTAGGCATTCATGGGTGCGGCTCCGTTAGGTGACGAGTGTGGCGAGGGTGCGCCATGCGTACCAGGAATGCAGATGCCAGCTGGGGCTCTTGGTATGAGCAATGGAAGCGCGACGCGGTAGAGATCGCTGCCGCGTTGCGAGGCGTTTGTAGGAGCGGCCCATGGCCGCGATCCGTCCGACTATTCGATGCCCATTCGCGGGCATGGCCCGCTCCTACGTGATTGCGCTTGACCCGTGGGAGCGCTTGGGCGGCACTCCGTCGGGCGGCGCTGTGCATTGGCGGCAAAGTGTTCATGCTCCCGCCTCGCTGGTGGTCAGGCGGGCGAAAGTGACGGCCAGGCTGGCGTCGTCGGCGCCGATCTGGCTGGCCAGGCCCTGGGCGACCAGGCGCCCGCAGTTGAGGATCAGCAGCTCGTCGCTCGCTTGCACTTCATCGAGCAGGTGGGTGGTCCACAGCACTGCCAGTCCGTCGTCACGGCAGAGCTGGCGAACATACTGGTTAAGCGCCAGGCGGCTGGCCGGGTCGAGGCCGGCGCTGGCTTCGTCAAGCAACAGCAGGCGCGGCCGGTGTAGCAGGGCGCGAGCGATTTCCACGCGGCGTCGGTGGCCGCCGTTGAGGTCGCGGACCTTTTCATGACGCCGTTCAGCAAGCTGCTGGCGGGCCAGTTCCTCGTCGATCCGCGCGCACGCCAATGGCTTGGCCAGGCCATGCAGGGCGGCGTGGTAGCGCAGATTCTGCTCGACGCTAAGATCCAGATCCAGGGTGCTCTGCTGGAACACCACGCCGAGTTGGCGCAGGGCCTGACGTGGCTGCTGGCGCAGGCTGCAGGCCATCACCTGGATATCGCCCTGCTGCAGGTCATAGAGTCGGGTGAGCAGGGCGATCAGGGTCGACTTACCGGCACCGTTCGGCCCCAGCAACGCGGCGAAGGTGCCGGGCGCAACACTGAAGCCGATGCCCTGCAAGGCTTGGCGTGCGCCGTAGGCGAAGCCTAGCGCGCTGACTTCCAAGGCGTTCATGGGGTGACCACCACGCCCCAGGGATAGCGGCCGACTTTGATCGACTTGGTCACCTTGAGGGTTTTCATGTCGATTACCGAAACGTCGCCGCTGACGCCGTTGGTGGTCAGCAGTTGTTGCTGGTCCGGGGTGAATGCCATGTGCCAGACACGCCGGCCGACCAGCAGGTAATCGAGCACTGCATAGGTGTTGGCGTCGACCACTGCCACATGGTTGGCCGGGCCGAGGGCAACGAAGGCTAGTTTGCCGTCGGCGCTGAGGCGAACCCCGACTGGCTGCACCTTGTCCGGATGCACTCCCTTGATCTTGAAAGTCAGGACTTTCTCGATTTTTCGGCTGGCAACATCGATCACGCTGACCGTGCCGCCGATTTCCGCCGAAGCCCACAGGCGTTTGCCTTGCGGGTCGAATTCGACATGCCGCGGGCGCTGGTCGACCAGGGTGTTATCCACCAACTGCTGGGTGCTGGTGTCGATCCAGTGCAGCATGTTGGTGGTTTCGCTGGTATTGACCGCCCATTTGCCATCCGGGCTGACGGCCATGCCCTCGGGTTCGACGCCGACATCAATCTGCGCCAGCACTTGATCGCTTTGCACATCGACCACGGTGACCAGCGCATCGTCTTCGTTGGAGATATATAGCCAGCGGTCGTTGGGGTGCAGGGCGAACTGCTCGGGGTCGGCGCCGGAGGGCAGTTGCTTGATGATCTTACGCGTCGCCAGGTCCATCACCTGGACTCGGTCGGAGTCGCTGGCGCAGATGTACAGCAGCGTGTTGTCGCTGGACAGCAGCAGGCCACGCGGGCGCATGCCGACGTCCAGGGTGGCGCTGACCTCCATGCTGTCGAGGTCGATCACGCTGATACTGTCGTCTTTCTCGTTGGACACATAGGCGGTGGCGGCGAGGCTCGAGGTGCTGGCCAGGGCCAGGCTGATGCTCGCGGCGAGCAAGGCGAAACGCATGGGATTATTCCTCTTGTTGTCAGTTGGCGGTCAGCGTGCAGCTGACTTCGGGTGTGTCGTAGCCGAGGCTGTCCAGCTCGCTGGTGGGGTGCAGGAAGCCCTCCTGTGGCGAGTTGCTGACCAGGGCGCGGGGATGCACCAGGGGGATGGGTTGGCGCAGTTGGCCGTTCCAGCTGCGGAAACTCAGCTTGCGGCCCTTGAAGCCGTCCAGCGGTAGTTGATCGCTCAGGGCCAGCGTGCGGATCGCACGGGCGTCGGCCTGGCCCAGTTTGCTCACCGCGCTGGCGATGCTGCGCACGGCGATCCAGGCGGCGTAGTCGCGCTCGTTCATCCAGCGCTTGGCGTGGGCCTCGAAGCGCTTCTGCAATTGCGCGGCGCCGTAGGTCTCCACCGTCTTGTGCCAGCCAGTGGGGGTCAGGCCCTGAGTGCCGGCGACCGGGCGCGGGTACCAGGTCTGGTAGGGCAGGTATTCGCCGAAGTCGCCGCGTTCGTCCGCGACCAGCACCACGTCGTATTCCTTGGTCTGGGTGAACAACGGCATCTCGGCCTGGGCGCTGCGGCGCTGGTCGTTGTCGAAGTTCCAGGCCTTCTCTGCGACTATCTGCAGGCCGAAGCGCTTGGCCGCCCGGCGCAGGGCCGCAGCATAGGCCTGATCGTCCTCGGTGGGGCCGCTGATCAGCAGCCAGCGCGACCATTTGCGCACCGCCAGAAACTGCGCCAGGGCGTCGGCGAGCATGGCCCGGCTGGGCAGGGTGTGCAGCACGTTAGGCAAACACTCGCTCTGACGCAGGCTGTCGTCGCGGCTGCCGGCATTGATCAGCAAGCTGTCGGCGAGAATTTGGCTGAGCTTGCGCAGGGTCGCCGCAGGGGCGTTGACCACGAACAGCCGTACGCCTTGGCCATGCAGCGCGCTGGCGGCCTCGAGCAGGCTTGCGCTGTCGTCATGCTCGGCGACGTCGAGGCTATAGGCGTGCTTGAGAAAGCGCCCGGTACTGTTGCTGTCGGCAATCGCCAGTTCGGCGCCGCGCAGGCCGGCGTCCGCAGGTTCGCCAATTACATTGGACAGTAGCGGTCCGGTTGCCGGGGTGTAGGCCAGGTAGCCGATGCGCACCTGCAGCTCGGCTGCCGGGCTGTCGGCTTGGCTCATGGCCGCATAAGCGAGAGTGACGGCGACACAGAGCAAGAGATGACGACTGATCTGACGCATGGGCAACTCCTGAGTAGGTGTTGCCAGCATAGGAACAGTGAACGGCTGGGGAAATATGCACAAAGTACCAGGCGGCCTGTACCAAGGTAGTAAACCGGTCCGGGGCAAGGGGTTTTAGCATGGCTGCATCGACCCATAACAATAATCGGTGATGTCCATGCGTATTCTCAAAGCGCTGTTTCTCCCCGTGCTACTGATTTGCAGCCTGATCGGTTTCGACACTATCTATGCCGCCGGCGACCTGACCCGTCGCGGCACCGCGCTGGCGGACTTGCGCCTGGGCAGCGAAGAGAGCGACTACAGCATGTCGCAGAGGGAGTACCAACTGGAAACAGGCAAGGCCTACCAGTTGAAAATCATCGCCAGCGGGCAGAAGGAGTACGCGTTCCAGGCGCCGGAATTCGCCACTTCGATCTTTCTGCGCAAGGTCGAAGC
Organism: Pseudomonas paeninsulae; assembly: GCF_035621475.1. NCBI lineage: Bacteria > Pseudomonadati > Pseudomonadota > Gammaproteobacteria > Pseudomonadales > Pseudomonadaceae > Pseudomonas > Pseudomonas paeninsulae. Next base: position 2,713,006 of record NZ_CP141799.1, on the reverse strand, counting down.
CGGTGGCGTGGAGATCAAGGCGATCACCCTTACCGAACTCGAGTTCGAGGACGCCGGCGAGGCGGAAATCTTCTTCGTGCCGATCAAACCCGGCAAATTCCGCTTCTTCGCCAAGGGGCTGGAAGGCAAGGGCATGCTCGGCTACTTCGTGGTCAAGTAAGGCCGCGCGCAAATAGGCGGTCGCGGTTCAGGTTCGCCGCTCCTGGGCGTTGACGCTTTACCGGCGGACAGCGAGTTCAACCGACGGTGCTCGCGCAACGTTGTTTGCTTGGCAGCTACACCATGCGACTGGCCGGCTCCTGCACACAGCAATGCCCGGGGCTCGGTCAGGTGTTGCACGACGCCGCGCTGAAGCCCAGCTGTTTGCCGCCAGATAGCCGTCGATACCCGCAGCCTTGCTGCGCAAGCCCTGCCTGACGGCCGCCACAAGCCCTACTACCAAGGGACTAGGCACGGGCCACCAAAGCAGCATTCGGTGCGCGCCCAGGTCTTTCTAAGATGGTTACAAGCAAGCTCAATAACGCCTGTCCTGCGTGTATTCGAAGAGGTCTCGATCATGAAAATCAAACAAAAAACCGGTGCCGCCCTGCTGCTGTTGGCTTTCTCGGCCACTCTCTGGGCGCATGGCGATGTGGTGCCGCAAGACGTCAAGACCCCCGGACTGGAACCGCTGGGTGAAGAGTGGCTGGAAGAGAACCCCTACCGCGACAACCCCAAAGCGATTGAAATTGGCGCCTCGGCATACAACCAGAATTGCGCGGCCTGCCACGGCCTGGAAGCCAAGTCTGGCGGCATCGCCCCGGATCTGCGCCTGCTCGAAGTCGGCGCCATGGGCGATGAGTGGTTCAAGGAGCGGGTGATCAACGGTGCGGTGCGTGACGGCCGGGTGTATATGCCGAAGATGGCCGATTATCTTAGCCAGGAAGCACTGTGGGCTGTACGCAGCTACCTGGAGAGCGTGCACGTCGAGGAGTAATGGCCATGCGCCTGACTGTCCTGCTGTTGAGTGCGTTGCTCTGTACGTTGGGTCTGGTGGCTGCACCGGCCCAAGCCCAGGCGCCAATACGCAGCTATGACTCGATCATCGAGTCCGGTGTGCTCAAGGTCGCCCTCTATAAGGATTTCCCGCCTTACAGCTTCCAGCAGGATGGTCAGCCGCGCGGCGTCGATTACGAGTTAGCCCAGGCTTTGGCCACGGGCCTGGGGCTCAAGCTGCAGCTGATCTGGGCGCCACCGGGGGAAAAGCTCGACGACGATCTGCGTGACTATATCTGGCGCGGGCATTACCTGCGCCCGGATGTGCTGGCCGACGTGATGCTGCGCGTGCCTTACGATCGCGAGTTTTCCAACATGAGCAACGAGTTCGGCGAACTGGTCAACGAACAGGTGGTGATGTTCGGCCCCTATCAGCGCGAGCGCTGGCAGGTCGCCTACGACCAGCGCCGGCTCAAGTCTGTGCCCAGCGTGGCGGTGTTCCAGCAACACCCGATTGGCGTCGAGGTCGACAGCGTACCGTCTTTCTACCTGTCCTCGGTGTTCGACGGCATGCTCAGTGGCAAGACCCATCACTTCAGCAATCCCCAGGCCGCCTTTGCCGGGATGAAGAAGGGCGAGGTCGATGCGGTGATGGCCATGCGCGGCGAGATCGACTGGCAGGTAAAGCAGGCCGCAGACAGTCATCTCGCCTTGGCCGAGAACGCCTACCCCAAGATGGGCAAGCAGGTCTGGGATATCGGCATGGCGGTGCACGAAAGCAACCGGCAGCTGGCCTACGCCCTGGAGGAAAAGCTCGAAGAGCTGATTCTCGATGGCCAGGTGAAGGCCCTCTACGGGCAGTACGGCCTGCAATACGAGTTGCCGGGGTTGTATCAGGACGTCGACTAACGCATTGCTCGCGGTTGCGGGTCATGACGGGAGGTGGGTGATGGCGCAGGACTGGCGTTCGTTCGGGCTGTTGGCGTTGTCCACCCTGGGTCTTCGAGCAGCGGGTCAGGCTGCTCACGCTGCCTTCGTCAAGGATGCCCGACAGCTGCCGATCCAGGTCGATGCCAGTGTCTTCGACGGCCAGGTGGTGCAGATTCTCGCCTGGGCCGAGCTCAACCCGCTTCCGCGTCTCTTCGATTTTACCCCGGCGAGTAGGTGCTGCCGCCAGCCCTTGCAGATCGCGCACCCGATGGACTACGGGCCGGTCGGCGGCATCCCCGAATTCTTCCCCAGCCAGACCGAGCTGTGCGATACCAGCGCTGCGCTACCGGTCCGGCTCGAACGGTTTTACGCTCTCGACCCTCAGCCGGACCGAACTGTGGCTGCGTGACAACAACGGTAATGAGTTCAAGGCGGCGCTGTAGAGCACTTGGGTGCGTTTTGCGCCATTCTGTAGCAGCGGCCGCAGCCGCAAATGGGTCTATCACCACAAGGACAACCAGCATGATCAAAGTCAGTGTGCTCTACCCCAACAACCCCGGCGTGCATTTCGACTTCGGCTACTACTGCAGCCAGCACATGGACATAGTGCGCAAGTGCCTGGGCGATGCCTGTAAGGAAATCACCGTGGACCAGGGCTTGAGCAGCGCCGGGCCCAATACCCCGGCACCTTTCGTCGCCATGGGCCATCTGTATTTCGACAGTGTGGAGAGCTTCCAGAAGAGCTTTGCACCTCATGCAGAGCGGATCATGGCCGATCTGTCTAACTTCACCGATAGCCAGCCAATGATCCAGATCAGCGAGGTCAAGTTGGCACCCTGAGCCCTCACGCAGCACGCCTTGCCACGAACGCCTGGAGATGATCTCGCGAAGGCGTTCGCTGTTTTCACAGCCGCGGAGCCCTGCTACTGGCGTTACGAGCCTGCGTGTTGATGACGTGGGCCAACTTCGCCGAAGGCTTGCCCTTCAAGGCCTGGATCAGCCGCTAACAGGCACCGCGTTCAGCCAGGGGTAGCAAATATATCCGCCAGCAACACTTCGATGGAGTGTCGCTCTGCTTGTGCCAGCCGCAGGGGGAGGCGTCCACCGGCCTGGGCAATGCTGCTACTGCAGCTCCAGCTCTTCTCCGCGTTCCTGCTGCCAGTCGTCGTGATTTAGTGCGGCGGCCTCGCCGGACATCTGGTGGATGATCTCGAAGTAATCCTGTTTGAGCGGATCCTGCATGATCTGATCGCGGCTCTTGACCCTGACGGCATAGATGCTCTGCACATTCTGGTGGTCGAAGGCGCGCCATTGTTGTGGGCCTTTGAGCAGGCTGTAGCGGTGGTCTTCAAGGGCACGGATCAACTTTTCGTTATTCAGGCTAGCGCTGCGACGCACGGCATCGGCCCATTGCTGGACGATGCCGTAGGCCGAGGCGGCGGCGCTGTCGGGATATTCCTGATACAGGCGAATGTAGTCGTCGACGAACGCTTGCCCAGCCGGACTGTCCTCCTGGGTAGGTACTTTCCAGGTCCAGGACTCGGTGCCGATCACCCCTTGCATGACCTTGGGGCCGGCCTGTTGCACGATGCTCTTGCTCAGGTGCGGGACGATGATCTGCATGCGTTTATGCAGTCCCAGGCTGTGCGCCAGACGCATGCTATGCAGCAGGTCTTCACCGAGTAAGGCCAGTACCAGAATCTCGGCATCGCTGGCGGCGGCCTTGTTCAGAGCCTCCAGATAATGTCGACGCAATGCGACCGGTGAGGGTAGGGCGCTGCGCCCGTGGCGGGCACGATCCTGGCTGCCGGTGGTGACGCGCAATTCGCTCTCAATGCTGCGGCCCCAGGTGTCGTCGACAATGATGTAGTGGTAGCGCTGGCGCGGCATGTTCCAGCCGAGGTATTCGCCGAGTACGCGGGCGCTCATCAAGGCGCTGTTGGACTCGCGAAACAGGTAGCGATGGCCCTCACGACCAGTCACTTCGTTGGCATAGCTGAGCGTGGCGAAATACACCAGGCCGAGTTCCCGGGCGCGTTTGCCGGAGGCGATAGCCTCTTCGCTGGTGGCGCCGCCGAAGACCATCTGTGCGTCCTGACGGGCGAAGCGTTCGATATTGCTCCGCGCGGTCTGCGCACGCGAGGCACTGTTGCGTGTCAGTAGCTGCACGGGGCGTCCGAGCAGGCCGCCGCTGTTGTTGATGGCCGCTACCGCCATCAAGGCGCCGCGATGCAACTCCAGGCCTTCGGCTTTGTAGTTGCCAGTGCGTGGGTAGCTGAGGCCAATTTTGATCGGTTCGGCCAGCAGGCTGTTGCCCAGGCAGTTGAGTAACAGACAGCACAATGCGATGACGCGGCCCATGGGGCTTTCTCCTTGCGTGGGGGTGTCACTTTCTAAACGCTAGCAGCCTGTCGGACTTGAGTTCATGAACGGGGATATCAATAGTGAGGCGAAGCGACTCGCCCCACTATTGAGGTATTTCCAGGCTTTTTTGCCCCGAATTTCCTGAGAACGAGCGGGTTTAGTTCATTTCTACCCACACTGGACGGATTTGTGGCGCAAAACGGCCATGCGTTTCAAATTCCAGGCCAGACATACCAGGCGCCATTCGCCGCTCACCTTGTCCTTGCCTCGCAGCAGAAACTGGCGAAAACCCATGACCGACTTGATGATGCCGAACACCGGTTCCACCGTCTGTTTGCGCAGCGCATAGAGGCGGCGCCCCGGCTGGCTCTTGAGTTTGTGCGCCATGCGTTGTTGCACTGTGGCATCAGCGTCGAGCGCTGCCAGCTCCTCGAAGCGCGCCTTCCAGTGCGGGTGATGATCTTCGCGTGCCACCGCCAGGTAGGGCTCGATTCCCGCCGCCTCGCAGGCGGCGATGTTGCTTTCGCTGTTGTAGCCACAGTCCCCGAGCACCACGTTCACCTGACCCAATGACTCCGGTAGCGCCTTAAGCTCGGCCAGCATGGGGACGACTTGTTGCTTGTCGTTGCCCGCCTGAGTGAGGCCTGGCGCCACCACCAACAGGGTGTCGGTATCCACTGCGGCCTGGGCGTTGTAGCACTGTTCGAAGCCGCCGCCAGCCACCCGCATGATGCGCGAGTCTTCGTCGGTGAGGTTGATTTGGTCGTGTTCGGTAGGCCCTTCCACTGGGGCTTTGGGCGGCTTGCCGCCGGGCTTCTTGCCCGTTTCTGCCGTGCGCGCCGCACGCTTGACAAGCTTCTCTTGGTAGGCGGCCTGATCCTGCTCGAAACGCGCACGGGCGCGCACCTCGATCTTGGCCTTCGCCGCGTCCATGGCGAGCAAGCGATCTTGCCGGCGTTTGATCTCGTCCGGCAGATCGATGCCGACGGGGAGCTCTGCCTGGTCGGCCCGTTCAGCCAGCGCCAGGAGCTCCTGCACTTCGGCCTTGAGCTGGCGTTCGAGTGTCTGGATATGGCCATAGGACAGTGCACTGTGGCGTGAGGCGTTGGCATGCAGCTTGGTGCCGTCGAGGCTGATGGTGCCGAGCTTGAGCAGCTTCATCTCGCCCGCCAGCTCCAGCACCTGAAGGAAGATGCCGGCCAACTCGTCGAGGAAGCGGCGGCGGAAGCTGGCCAGGGTGTCGTGATCGGGGTGACTGCCTGAGGCCAGGTAGCGAAAGGCGAGCGAGTCGTAAGTGGCGCGTTCGATCATACGGCTGGAAAAGGTGCCGGTGGCATAGCCATAGACCAGCAGACTAAGCAGCACCTCGGGGTGATAGGCGGCGCTGCCGCGTCCGCCATAACGCCGGGTGAGCGCACTCAAGTCGAGCCGTTCGATGGCTTCGAGAATGAAACGGGCCAGGTGGGCTTCTGGCAGCCAGTCATCCATCGATGGCGGGAGCAGGTAGTCAGTCTTGCGGTCGATCGGACGAAAGCGGCTCATGCGGAGGCATCGGCTGGGCGGTGTCGGGATTATCCTGGAATCCAGTGATTAAGTCCGACAGGCTGCTAGGAGGCGTGCTGGGTATGCTCTTTTTAGGGGGTCAGGGTGGCACTTAAGTCGGGTTAGCGAGTGGTTTCGGCGGTTGTAGCGGCGTTGAATGCGATCGCTGTGTTGCCGGCAACCAGATCGGTGCGCTTAAAACGGATCACTTGCGGCTGGAATCTTGGACTGACGGGCACCGCTAGAGCGATGGTTGTGGCCGGGTGGTCGGCGAGTATTGCTACCAAGGGAGTAGTTAAATCGGTACTGCGTGCAATTGTTGTGTGAGGCCCTGCGGCGAAGAATTAGCGGCAGACCGGGAAAACATCCCGGGGATAACAATTAACCCGCAGAGGTAACCGCAATGAAACACTCCGGTCTACGCAAGCCCTTCGTGCTGAGTGCACTGTGCGCCGCCATGCTCCTCCCCGCCGTGTCGGCGTGGGCGGTCACCGATCAGGAAATTCTCGACGATGTGAATTCCACTAACCAGATCGTCACCAACGGCATGGGCCTGCAAGGCCAGCGCTACAGCACCCTGGATATCCTCAATACCGACAATATCAAGGACCTGCGTCCAGTCTGGGCGATGTCCTTCGGTGGTGAAAAGCAGCGCGGCCAGCAAGCCCAGCCGATGATCAAGGACGGCGTGATGTACGTCACTGCCTCCTACTCGCGGGTGTTTGCGGTGGATGCGCGCACCGGCAAGGAACTCTGGCAATACGATGCGCGCCTGCCGGATGACATCCGTCCGTGCTGCGACGTGATCAACCGGGGTGTGGCGTTGTATGGCGATCTGGTGATCTTCGGCACCCTGGACGCCAAGCTGGTGGCCTTGAACAAGGACACCGGCAAAGTGGTGTGGCGCAAGAGCGTCGCCGATCACAAGGCCGGGTACTCGATCACCGCGGCGCCGCTGGTAATCAATGGCAAGCTGATTACCGGCGTGTCCGGTGGCGAATTCGGCATCGTCGGCAAGATCGAAGCCTATGACCCGAAAAACGGCGAACTGTTGTGGACCCGGCCGACCGTCGAAGGTCACATGGGCTACATCTACAAGGACGGCAAGAAGATCGAGAACGGCATCTCCGGCGGCGAAGCCGGCAAGACCTGGCCGGGCGACCTGTGGAAAACCGGCGGCGCGGCGCCTTGGCTAGGCGGCCTGTACGACCCGGAAACCAACCTGTTGCTGTTCGGTACCGGTAACCCGGCGCCGTGGAACTCGCACCTGCGTCCTGGCGACAACCTCTATTCGTCCTCGCGTCTGGCCCTGAACCCGGACGACGGCACCATCAAGTGGCACTTCCAGACCACCCCGCACGACGGCTGGGACTTCGATGGGGTCAACGAGCTGGTGTCCTTCAACTACCAGGAAGGCGGCAAGACCGTCCAAGCCGCGGCTACCGCCGACCGTAACGGCTTCTTCTACGTGCTCGATCGCACCAATGGCAAGTTCATCCGCGGCTTCCCCTTCGTCGACAAGATCACCTGGGCCAAGGGTCTGGACAAGAACGGCCGGCCGATTTATGACGACAGCAACCGTCCAGGCGCACCGGGCAGTGCCGACAAGGGCAGCAGCGTGTTCTCCGTACCGGCCTTCCTCGGCGCGAAGAACTGGATGCCAATGGCCTACAGCAAGGACACCGGGCTGTTCTACGTGCCGTCCAACGAGTGGGGCATGGATATCTGGAACGAGGAGATCGCCTACAAGAAGGGCGCGGCTTACCTCGGCGCCGGTTTCACCATCCGTCCGCTGAACGAGGATTACATCGGCGTGCTGCGCGCCATCGACCCAAAAACCGGCAAGGAAGTCTGGCGCCAGGAGAACTACGCGCCACTGTGGGGCGGGGTGATGACCACCAAGGGCAACCTGGTGTTTACCGGCACGCCTGAAGGCTTCCTCAAGGCCTTCAACGCCAAGACCGGCGAGAATGTCTGGGAATTCCAGACCGGTTCCGGCGTGCTTGGCTCCCCGGTTACCTGGGAAATGGATGGTGAGCAATATGTCTCCGTACTCTCCGGTTGGGGTGGCGCGGTGCCGCTGTGGGGCGGCGAAGTGGCCAAGCGGGTGAAGAACTTCAACCAGGGCGGCATGCTCTGGACCTTCAAGCTGCCGAAGGACTTGGTGGCCAAGCACTGATGGTTTATCGCTGAGGCACAAATGAGGCACAAGGCCGGCGTATTAGTCGGCCTTGTGCTTTCTGACGTTCAGGTTTTCGCGCTTGCGTTGCCCTGATGAAATTCTGGTGCCGATCTGCAGAGTTCCCCGGATTGCATCAAGGCTACGCGCTGCGCCACGGGGAGGGTGCGGCTCGGCGGTTACGCAGGCCTGCCGCCAGTGAGCAGGCGCTGCACATTCCAGGGCCAGCCATGCAGCAGGACGCTGTGCACCTGCACCAGTTCGGCTCCGGCGGCGAGCCGGGCCTGGAGGTGGTCGGCGGTCTGGATACCGCCGACCGACATCAGGGCGAGTTGTCCGCCGCCCAAGCGCCGCAATTGCTCGATCTGCGCGCAGGCCTGCGCCTGACGGACGTCGTTCTGCCAGGCGTGGTAGCGCTGGCGGGTAGCCGGTGGGCCGGGATCATGGGCGACGAGCAGGCCGTCGTAACCCAATTCCAACAGCAGTTCGGCCAGCTCCAGCGGCACCTCGCCGGGCAGGCAGCGCAGTTTGACCACCAGCGGCACGCGGCGCGTGGGCCGGTCCAGACGCTGCTGCTCGGTGCGCGCCGCCGCCAGCAGCTGGCGCAGCAGCGGGCGCTGCTCGATGCCGAGCAGCGCCGCACTGCTCGGACCGATCAGGTTGAGCGTCAGGTAGTCGGCCAGCGGCCAGGCGCGGGCCAGGCTGGCACGTAGCGTCGTGAGGGTAATGTCCGGGGCCAGGCTGAGGTTGATCCCCAGTCGCGCGGTTCCACGCGTGAGCGCCCGCGCCGACAGCCGGGCCGTCGCGGCGAGATCAAGGCTGCCGATTTCATTGAAGCCGAAACCCAATGCTCCGGCTTGGCGGGCGAGCCGGCCAAAGCGGTCGAAGCCGGCGGCAATGCCCAACGGTGCCGCGAAATGCAGGCCCATCACCTCGACGGGGCGCTCGAAGGCGGGCGCCGTCAGGCAGCGGGCGCTGAGGCAGGCCAGATGCAGGGCCAGCTTGTGGGCGATGCGCTGCGTGGCATCAGCCATGACGGCGCTCGAAGTCGCCCATGAATGCCAGCAGGTGCTCGACGCCCGCCAACGGCATGGCGTTATACAGACTGGCTCGTACGCCACCGACGGCCGCGTGGCCCTGCAGGTTGAGCAGGCCTGCCAGTTCGGCCTCCCTGAGAAAAACCGGCAGCAGGCGTTCATCATGCAAATGGAAGCAGGCATTGATCGCTGAGCGATCCGCCGGTCGCTGGCGGCAGTGGTAGAGGTCGCTGGCGTCGATGTGCTGATAGAGCAACCGGCTCTTGTGCAGACTGGCGCGGGCCATGGCCTTGAGTCCGCCCTGCTGGCCGGTCCAGCGCAGCATCAAGGCGGCGCAGTAGAGGGCGAAGGTCGGCGGGGTGCACAGGCGACTCTGTTGTTCGGCCTGCAGGGCGTAGCTGAACGGCGACGGCAGCCCGGCGCGTGGCGCCTTGAGCAGGTCGTCGCGCACGATCAGCAAACACAGGCCGGCCACGCCGAGGTTCTTCTGCGCGCTGGCATAGATCAGGCCGAAGCGCTCGATCGGCAGCGGGCGGGTGAGGAAGTCCGAGCTCATGTCCGCCACCAGCGGTACCGATAATTCGGGGAAGTGCTGCAGTTGCAGGCCGTTGGCGGTCTCGTTGCTGGTGATGTGGCAGTAGCCGGCCTGTGGGTCGAGGCGCCATTGCTCGAGTGGCGGAGTCGCGCGGAAGCCGTGCCCGGCACCGCTGGCGACTATATTCAGCGGTGCATGGCGGCGGGCTTCGGCGATCGCCTTGGTTGCCCAATAACCGCTTTCCAGATAATCGGCCGACTGGCCGGGAGCGAGCAGGTTCAACGGCAGCAGGCCGAATTGGCAGGTGGCGCCGCCATGCATGAACAGCACGCGGTAATTCGGCGGGATCCCCAGCAGTTCACGCAAGCCCTGTTCGGCCTGGTGCATCAAACCTTTGAAGGGCGAGCCGGTGAACGGCTGTTCCAGCACGGACAGGCCGCTGGCTTGCCAGTCCGGCAGCTCTTCGCGGATCTGCGCGAGCACCGCTGACGGCAACATTGCCGGCCCGGCGGCGAAGTTGTAGCGCTCGCCGCTGCAGGCCGCGGCCGCGCCGTCAGGAAAACAGCTGGAGGCCATGACCACCAGCCGCCATCAGGAACAACAGGGGCATCGACAGAATGGTGTTGCTGCGCGAGGACAGGAAGGTGATCCGCGAGCAGCGCACCCGCTCCTCCAGGCTGGCCGGGACGAAACCCAGTAGCTTCTGCTGCTGCGGCCAGAGCACCAGCCACAGATTGAGCAGCATCAGGGTGCCGATCCAGGCGCCGAGGCCGATCACCGCCAGCGGGCCTTGCAGCAGCAGGGCGTCTGCCAGCCAGCCGCGCTGCCAGAGCATCAGCAGGCCGGAGAGCCAGACCACCAGTGAGGCGTAGCGGAAGATCCCGTGCTCGCGCTTCATCCGTTGTTCCAGGTCGCGATTCAGGGTCAGGGTGTCGATGCCGTTCTGCAGCGCCACGAACCTGGGGTTTTGGATGAAGCTGGCATAATTGTGGCCGACCCAGACCAGGGCGAACAGCAGGTGGGCGTAGCGAGCCAGCAGGTCGATAACGGTCATGGGTAGTTCCTATATCAGCCAGAACCTGAGCAGCAGATAACAGCCCAGGGTCAGCGCGAGGCCGGCGCCGAGGGTGCCGGCGAAGGAATCATGGGGCAGTTTCAAGGTTCACCCCCTGGCTGGCGTGGCGCGCAATTAGCGGGCCCGCAGGGCGCGGAGCCTGCTGCGCCAGGGCCACCGCCTGACGCACCAGGTGGTGATACGGCGACTTGCTGCACGCCGGATCGGTATTGGCGCCGGAGCCGGTGAGCAACAGCGCCTGGCAGCGGCAGCCGCCGAAGTCCTGTTCCTTCTCGTCGCAGCTGCGGCACGGCTGCGGCATCCAGGCATCGCCGCGGTACAGGTTGAACACTGGCGAGTCGTGCCAGATTTCGCCCAGGCGCTGCTGGCGCACGTTGGGAAAATCCAGGTGTTTGAAGCTGCTGGCCTGGGAGCAGGGCAGCACGTCGCCGTTAGGCGCGATGGTCAGGTGGATGGCGCCCCAGCCGTTCATGCAGGCCTTGGGTCGGCCTTCGTGATAATCGGGGATGACGAAGAAGATGGTCAGGCGATCACCCAGACGCTCGCGGGCCTCTTGCACCTGGGCTTCGGCGCGTTGCAGCTCCTCACGGGTCGGCATTAACTGCTCTCGATTGAGCAGTGCCCAGTTGTAGTACTGCACGTTGGCCAGTTCCATGTAGTCCACCCCGAGCTCGGCGGCGAAGTCGATGATTTCTGGGATCTGGCTGATGTTCTGCCGGGTGATGGGCACGTTGAGCACCATCGAGAAACCATGGGCCTTGATGGCGCGGGCCATGCCGAGCTTGCGCTCCAGACAATCGACGCCGGCCAGTTGTTGCGCCGTAGCCCGGTCGGTGGACTGGAAGCCGAGCTGGATATGCCGCAGGCCGGCGTCCTTGAGTGCTCGCAGGCGGGCCTCGGTGAGGCCGATGCCGGAGGTGATCAGGTTGGTGTAGTAGCCCAGGCGATCGGCTTCGGCCACCAGGGTTTCCAGATCCTTGCGTAGCGTCGGTTCACCGCCGGAGAAACCGATCTGCATGGCGCCGAGCGCGCGGGCCTGGCGCATCACGTCGATCCACGCGGCCGTGCTCAACTCATTGCGGCGATAATCGGCAAAGTTGCGCGGATTACTGCAGAACACGCACTGCAACGGGCACTGGTAGGTTAATTCAAGTAACAACCAGACCGGATTGCCATTGCCATCAAGTCTTAATTCGGATCCAACCTTTGCCACGGGACACCTCCAGAAAACGCAGGACGCCATTGCTGATTACATTCGCGTCGGCTACTTCATACAGTGCGCCAAGTTTCTCGATCAATTCGGCTACGTTAGTCTGGCCATCGCAGCAGTTGAGAATATCGCCGCCAGTTTTATTCAATTTGACGATGCCTTCCGGATACAGAAGAACATGGGCGTGTTGCGAGTGTTCCCAGCGGAACATGAAGGGTGGGCGGATTTCGAAACGGTCTGCCGGGTCTATCGGAACAGTTGTCATGGCGCCTCGCGGCTGGTGCGGCGAGGCGCCATCGCAGGCGCTCCGCCGGGTTAACGGCTTAGCGCACGTAAACGTACGCGGTGACTTCGAAGCCCAGACGCAGGTCGCAAAAGTCCGGATCTATCCACTGCATGGCCTATCTCCTGTTATGGGGTAAGTTCACTGTTTGCGGTGTTGCAAATCGAGGCTACAGGCAAGTACTGGCGAATATTAATAAGACTTTGGAATTAACTGCCCGGTTAATTGGTAGTAAATTTGCTACGTGTTTTGAATAGTTACAGTAAGCTGCCCTGTTGTTGATTTTAATCAATGGTGAATGCGTAGTTGGCCAGTAAGGTAAGTGCCTTTTGTCTCTCGGGTGATGTGTCTGATTGCCATCCGAATGAAAATTGAAACTTGGTTGGCAAGTTTTCTGCTGATGTGAACTCTTCGCCGAACATAAGCTGTCGGCTCTGCCGAGGCTCAGAGGTTCTGAGCCTAGCGAGCGCCGTCGCGAGGCAGTCTCCTACGTGCGCAGCAGGGCGCAGCAACGTACAGCGCAGCATTTCGCTCGGAGCGCAGCGATATCTCGGCTGATTTGTGTCGTACCTGTGATCAATGGTGCACTGCCTGCGGCGAGTGACACCCTGCGAATCGCGGATCGCACGAAGTAATTGTTCGGGGCGTAGGGCGTTTGCAGGCTACCGCAGTAGGTGAGAGTTGTTCCCAAGCTCTCAGGCGCAGCGGGGTAGAGCATCCATGCCGGATCGAACCTTATGCAGCTTTGGCTGCCAACTCCATACAGGTGTGTATTGCCGCTCTTGCTTGGCGCGCCTCTGCATCTGCTTTGCCCGGATGTCGACGGCATGCGCTAGCAGAAGCAGCTACGCTGAATTTTCCAGCGGCAGTGCCGACTGGGCGGGCAAACGCTTGGCATAGACAACCTGCGCATCTACTACCAAATGAGGAGAGGTTCTGTGCCATGGACGCATACCGGCCGAGCCGGCGACTTTCTAATATCGAACCATGACCTGTTTCACGTCCACGGACAGGCTCCGACAAACAAGAGAGGGCACCACCATGATTTACGCTAAACCCGGAACACCAGGCGCAGTTATCAACCTCAAGCCGCGCTACGGCAACTTCATCGGTGGCGAGTTTGTCGCACCGCTCAAGGGGCAGTACTTCAACAACACCAGCCCGGTCGATGCCTCACTGATCGGTGAGTTCCCCCGCTCCAGCGCCGAAGATATCGAGCTGGCCCTGGACGCCGCCCATGCCGCCGCCGATGCCTGGGGCAAGACCTCAGTGCAGAACCGTTCGCTGGTGTTGCTGAAAATCGCCGACCGCATCGAAGCCAACCTCGAACTGCTGGCCGTGGCCGAAACCTGGGACAACGGCAAGGCCGTGCGCGAAACCCTCAACGCCGACGTACCGCTGGCCGCTGACCACTTCCGCTACTACGCCGGTTGCATCCGTGCCCAGGAAGGCAGCGCCGCCGAAATCGACGAACACACCGCCGCCTATCACTTCCACGAGCCGCTGGGCGTGGTCGGGCAGATCATCCCGTGGAACTTTCCGCTGCTGATGGCCGCCTGGAAACTCGCTCCGGCCCTGGCTGCCGGCAACTGCGTGATCTTGAAGCCAGCCGAGCAGACGCCGCTGTCGATCACCGTGCTAATGGAGCTGATCGGCGACCTGCTGCCGCCGGGCGTGCTCAACGTGGTCCAGGGCTTTGGCCGCGAAGCCGGTGAGGCCCTGGCCACCAGCAAGCGCATCGCCAAGATCGCCTTCACCGGCTCCACCCCGGTCGGTTCGCACATTCTCAAGTGCGCCGCCGAGAACATCATTCCGAGCACCGTGGAGCTGGGCGGCAAGTCGCCGAACATCTTCTTCGAAGACATCATGAACGCCGAGCCGGCCTTTATCGAAAAAGCCGCCGAAGGTCTGGTGTTGGCGTTCTTCAACCAGGGCGAGGTGTGCACCTGCCCATCCCGCGCGCTGGTGCAGGAGTCGATCTACGACGCCTTCATGGTCGAGGTGATGAAGAAGATCAAGCTGATCAAGCGGGGCGACCCGCTGGACACCGAGACCATGGTCGGCGCCCAGGCCTCCGAGCAGCAGTACGACAAGATCCTCAGCTACCTGCAGATCGCCCAGGAAGAAGGCGCCGAGCTGCTCACCGGCGGCGCGGCCGAGCGCCTGGAAGGCGACCTGGCCAGCGGTTACTACATTCAGCCGACCCTGCTCAAGGGCAACAACAAGATGCGCGTGTTCCAGGAAGAGATCTTCGGCCCGGTGGTGGGCATCACCACCTTCAAGGACGAAGCCGAAGCCCTGGCGATTGCCAACGACACCGAGTTCGGCCTGGGCGCCGGTCTGTGGACCCGCGATATCAACCGCGCCTACCGCATGGGTCGGGCGATCAAAGCCGGTCGCGTATGGACCAACTGCTACCACCTGTACCCGGCGCACGCCGCGTTCGGTGGCTACAAGAAGTCCGGCGTCGGCCGCGAGACCCACAAGATGATGCTCGACCACTATCAGCAGACCAAGAACCTGCTGATCAGCTACGACATCAACCCGCTGGGCTTCTTCTGAGCCTGATGTTGCTCCCCGGCGCACGTGCTCCCGTGCGCCGGGTTACCCTGCGATATGCCTTCGGGCGAGATTTGCAACAGGCTGCAGCGGCCTGATATTGACGGCAGCAAATCACTCTCGCAACGCGGCCTCGGCCGCGTTTTTTCATGGGGGCGTCAGACATGGCGCGTTGCTCGTAGGCGCCCCCAGATACGCCTGGAGTTAGACGCGGTGCGCGCCTGGATATCAGTGGGGAGCTCGCAGAATTCGGAAAAAATCGTATGCTAAGGTTTTCCGGGCATCCGTAGCGGCCGGAACTTCCCGTCTTCCAGTTTGCGGCTTTGCCGCCAGACGTAATCGCCGGTCAGGTTGATGTGTTCCCAGCCCAACGGCGAAAGGTATTGCAGCAGCTCGCTGTTCACCGGCTTGCCAGTTCCGCCCATCGCCTGAGTGGCACGCTCCAGGTACACCGTGTTCCACAGTACGATGGCTGCGGTCACCAGGTTGAGGCCGCTGGCCCGGTAGCGCTGCTGCTCGAAACTCCGATCCCTGATTTCGCCGAGGCGGTTGAAAAACACCGCCCTGGCCAGAGAGTTGCGCGCCTCGCCCTTGTTCAGCCCGGCATGGACGCGGCGGCGCAGTTCAACGCTTTGCAGCCAGTCCAGGATGAACAGCGTGCGCTCGATCCGGCCCAGCTCGCGCAGGGCCACGGCCAAGCCATTCTGGCGCGGGTAGCTGCCAAGCTTGCGCAGCATCAGCGAAGCGGTGACGGTGCCCTGCTTGATCGAGCTGGCCAAGCGCAAGATGTCGTCCCAGTGGGCGCGGACATGCTTGATGTTCAGCGTGCCACCGATCATCGGACGAAGGACTGGGTAGTCTTGGACGCTGTTCGGCACATACAGCCTGGTTTCGCCCAGGTCGCGGATGCGCGGCGCGAAGCGGAAACCCAGCAGGTGCATCAGGGCGAAAACGTGATCGGTGAAGCCGGCCGTGTCGGTGTAGTGCTCTTCGATCCGCAAGTCGGATTCGTGGTACAGCAGGCCGTCGAGCACGTAGGTGGAGTCGCGCACGCCGACATTCACCACGCGGGTACTGAAGGGCGCGTACTGGTCAGAGATGTGGGTGTAGAACAGCCGGCCGGGCTCGGTGCCGTACTTGGGATTGACGTGGCCGGTGCTCTCGCCCCTGCCGCCTGCACGGAAGCGTTGGCCATCGGAAGATGAAGTGGTGCCGTCGCCCCAGTTGGCGGCGAAGGCATGGCGGAACTGACTATTAACCAACTCGGCCAGGGCCGCCGAATAGGTTTCGTCGCGGATATGCCAGGCTTGCAGCCAAGACAGCTTGGCATAGGTCAGGCCAGGGCTCGACTCGGCCATCTTGGTCAGGCCGAGGTTGATCGCATCGCCCAGGATCGCCGACAGCAGTAACGTCCGGTCTTTGGCTTGGGCACCGTCCTTCAGGTGGACGAAGTGGCGGGTGAAGCCTGTCCAGTCGTCCACGTCCATCAGCAGTTCGGTGATCTTGATGCGCGGCAGCAGTTGGCTTGTTTGGTCGATTAGCGCTTGTGCCGTGTCGGGCACTGCGGAATCCAGCGGGGTGATTTTCAGCCCAGACTCGGTGAGGATGGCGTCGGGCAGTTCGTTGTCCTTGGCCAGCCGGGTGACGGTGGCCAGCTGCTCGTCCAGCAGCTGCAAGCGCTCTTCCAGGTACTGGTCGCTGTTCGGGTTGATCGCCAGCGGCAACGCATGGTTCTGCTTGAGAGCGGCGAACTTTTCAGCCGGCAGCAGGTAGTCGTCGAAGTCGCGGAACTGCCGGGAACCCTTGACCCAGATGTCGCCGGAGCGCAGCGCATTCTTCAGCTCGGACAGCGCGCAGATTTCGTAGAAACGCCGGTCGATGCCTTCAGGGGTAATCACGAGCGGTTTCCAGCGTGGCTTGATAAAGGCGGTCGGCGCATCGGCTGGAACCTTGCGCAGGTTGTCGGCGTTCATTTCGCGCAGGGTCTGGACGGCATCCATGACACCTTGCGCTGCCGGTGCGGCACGGAGCTGAAGCACCTCCAGGAAGGCCGGGGTGTAGCGGCGCAGGGTGCTGTAATTCTCGCTGACCAGGTGAAGGTGGTCGAAGCCATTCGGGCGGGCCAACAGCTCGGCTTCGCTGACGCTTTGGGTGAACTCGTCCCAGGAAATCACCGCCTCGATGGCGGCGAACGGATCGCTGCCGGTTTCTTTTGCGTCCAGCAGGGCCTGGCCGATCTTCGAGTACAGGCGCACCTTGTCGTTGATTGCCTTGCCTTGCCCTGCTTCTGGAACTGCTGCTGATGCTTGTGCTTTGCGCTGCTGAATAGCTTGATCATGATGCGGTCGTGCAGATCGACCAGTTCGTCGGTCACGGTCGCCGTGCTTTCCAGCACCATGGCAACCATGGTCGCATAGCGCCGCTCCGGCTCGAACTTGCCAAGGTCTTGGGCCGTCATCTGCCCGCCCTCGCGGGCCAGCTTGAGCAGCCGGTTCTGGTGGATATGCCGGTCGAGTCCTTCGGGCAGAGCCACCAACTGGAATATCTTCAAGCGCTCGATGTGTTCCATCATGTGCCGCGAATTCGGTTTCAGCGGCGATTGTCGCAACCAGGTCAACCAGGTGTTGTTGCTGCCTTTCTTGATAGTGAGCAGTACATCGAGCTTGTTTCGATGCTCCTGGCTCAGCGGCTCGATCAGTGCTCGATAGACCCTGCGGTTGGCTCGCGCAATGGCTTCTGCGCAGGCCCGATCAATCACGCTCAGGGTCGGCAGTATCCGCCGTTGACGACGCAGGCTTTCGAGGGCCTGCCCGGCCAGCAGCAAACCCTTGTCGGTCTGCTGGGCCAGGTCGGTCAACTCGCGCACCAGGGCGCGAAAGTCGGAAAGCCCGAATGGCGATATGCCGAGGTAGGTGCGCAGTTCCTGTGCATGCTCGCGGCGGGTAACGTCACGCTCGCCGTACTTCGCCCATGCCTCTGGCTCTGTCTGGACTTGTCGGGCTACCCATTGAATGACCGGCTCGGACAGCACGGTGTCGCTGCACAGCGCGTAACCGGGATAGCGCAGCAGGCAGAGTTGCACAGCGAAGCCGAGGCGGTTGGGGTCGCCCCGGCGCTGACGGATCAGCGACAGGTCGGATTCATTGAAGGTGTAGTAGCGGATGAGGTCATCCTGGCTGTCCGGCAGCGCAAGCAGTGTGTCCCGTTCCGTAGCCGAGAGGATCGAGCGACGCGGCATATATCAGTCGTCCGTGCGAAGGTACTGGTAGAGGGTTTCCCGGCTGATATTGAACTCGCGGGCGAGTTGCGCTTTCGCCTCGCCGGCAGCGGCTCGCTGCCGCAGCGTGATGGCTTGTTCGTCGGACAAGGCTTTCTTACGCCCACGGTAAGCGCCGCGCTGCTTGGCCAGGGCAATGCCCTCGCGCTGCCGCTCGCGGATCAGGGCGCGCTCGAACTCAGCGAAGGCCCCCATCACCGACAGCATGAGGTTAGCCATCGGCGAGTCCTCGCCGGTGAAGACCAGTCCCTCCTTCAAGAACTCGATGCGCACGCCGCGCTGGGTCAGCGTCTGCACTAGGCGGCGCAGGTCGTCGAGGTTGCGCGCCAGGCGATCCATGCTGTGCACCACCACTGTGTCACCCTCACGAATAAAGCCGAGCATGGCTTCCAGCTGGGGACGCTGGGTGTCCTTGCCCGAGGCCTTGTCGGTGAACAACTTGCTCACCTCGGTCTGTTCCAGCTGCCGTTCCGGGTTCTGGTCGAAACTGCTCACCCGGACATAGCCGATACGGTGTCCCTGCAAGATGCCTCCATGAACGAAATCGGTGGAAAGGCCTAAGTGCACTTTCTGTTCCAGTGCTCCCTAAACCCTGAATCTGTCAGGGTGGAATCTATGACCTTGGCAAGCAGGTGTCAAAAAATGCTAAACATGACTCTATTCTGACGGAGTGGCGCGGACTTGCCTGACATCCGGTTAGGGTATAGCTCAATCTGATGCTGTCCCGGTCAGCCCTCAATTACCACGGCAGAATGCGACCAAGTCCAAGCGTGAACGAAAGTAAACCGATGGCTAACAGGAAGTACCCAGGGGCCAAATCTAGTAGCCGTTGTGCCTTCCTGATGGTCACCATTCGCCTCGACAACAGGCTGTAAGTGATCAGGATCGAAATGTCGATCACGGCCCAAATCACGATCAAGGCCACTGCCTGTGGAGTGAAAGGCTCGGAAGGTAAAATAAAGCCAGGAAGGAATGCCAGGAAGAACAGAATGTCCTTGGGGTTTGACAGGCCTACGCCCATGGCTCGCCAGAAGCAGTGAGCATCGCGAGGTGGGACAGCTCTCGATTCAGAGCTGCTGCCAAGAGTCTTAACGCCCAGCCAGGCAAGGTACATCCCACCCAGGACCTGCCCCCAGTCTAGGACGGCGGGGTTGATGTCCAGCGTCAGATAGATAGCGATTAACGCCGATACCAGCAACAGCTGAGCGGAGATGACACCTCCAACGATCGTCCACGCAGGCCAAGCTCGTCTGGCATCGGCGATCACCAGGGCCACGATTGGACCAGGTGACGCAATCAATAGGACTACCGCGACCGCAAAGGAAAGATAAGTGGCACTCATAGCTCCGCCACCAAGTCGAAAACACGCACCTTCTTACCCAATTTTTCGGTGTAGTAGCGATGATTGGATATGGCGAACGCCCGCTGTATCGGCGTTTTGCAAGGTAGTTGTCGCGTCAGCCGTGTTTTTAAGCTGCTATTTTCAGTGCCGGTTGCTCTCTGTCTGGATTGAGTGTGACAGCGCCGATAGGTTGCCAATTTCGAGTCGCGCCCGACCAGCGATGCGGGTGTTGATTGCGAGCATGCTGGTACAGCGCATGACGCTTGGCCAGCACCTCTTGATCCTCGCCACGATGCCGCTGCGCCGGGGTCACGAAGCGGATGCGGCTATGCCGGTGTTCGTGGTTGTACCAGCGCATAAAGTCGCGCACCCAGCTGCGTGCTGCGTCCAGATCGGCAAAACCATCCTGCGGCCATTGCGGGCAGTATTTCAGGGTTCTAAACAGCGACTCTGAGTACGGATTGTCGTTGCTCACCCGCGGCCTCCCGCGCGATGGGGTGATGCCTAAATCGTACAATTTGCTCAGCAGCGTCACTGATTTCATCGGCGCGCCGTTATCCGAGTGCAACACCAAGGGCCGGCCGGCGCAGCGCTCAGTCAGTACGGTGCGCTGCATCAGTTCGGCCGCCAGTTCGCCGCTTTCTTGTTCGTAGACTTCCCAGCCCACGCCCTTGCGGCTGTAGATATCCTCGATCAAATACAGGTAGTAATACTTCCCGCGCACCTTTGAAGCCAGGTAGGTGATGTCCCACGACCAGACCTGGTTGGCCTTCGTAGCGTTGTGCGTGGTCGGCGCGGCATGCTTGTGCGGTGTATGACTGCGGCCACGTCGATGCTGCTGATCGGCTGCTTTAAGGACGCGATAAAAGGTCGCCTCCGAGGCCAGGTAGCGGCCTTGATCGGCCAACCTTGGCACGACCTGGCTGGGCGGCAGGCTGGCGAATTCCGGGCTGTTGCAGGCAGCCAAGATCGCGCTGCGCTCGCACTCACTCAGGGCGTTCAACGGTCGTGGGCGTAGCGTGGTGGTACGCACATCAGCCTGCACCACCGGCGTAGACGCCCAGCGTTGCAGGCTGCGTAGCGACAGCCCGATCTCAGCGCAGGCAACCGCCTTGCGCGCACCCGAAACCACCGCATGGTTAAAACGCTCAACGAGTTGTTGCCGTTCTGGCAACGAGGTCAGACGTCCTCGCTGTCGTTTCCCCAGAAGGCATTCATCTTTTTTCGTAGCACCAAGATGGCGGCGGTTTCTGCCAGCGCCTTGTCCTTGCGCCGCAGTTCGCGCTCTAGCTCTGCGATGCGCTTCTTGTCGGCACGCGCTTGTTCGCGCTCGGCTTGACGCTGAGCCTGGGCCGACTGCTGGCCGCTGATGCACGCTTGGCGCCATGCGCTGATTTGCTCAGGGTACAAACCCTTGCTGCGGCAGTACTCACTGAGCTCAATCTCACTCAAGGACGCCGCGTGCAGCACCGCTGCAAACTTGGCTTCAGCCGGCCAATTATCGGTTTGTTTCTTGTCTCCAGGCACCACCGCACCTCCTGCTTTGAGCTTGGTGCGCCAAGCATACAGCGTCGCTTCGGGGATGCCTTCTTGGCGCGACAACGCCGCCACAGACATGTTTTGTGGCGGGAGTAATTTGTTCAGCAGGGCAGCTTTACGTTCAGGTGAATAACTCGACATATCAGCTCTCTTTGACGCCCCCGATCTACCGTTTTGATAAATCAGCCGAAGCGACAACTAGCCTGACACCGGGGGGTATCCAGCGGTCACTACCATCAAAAAGGGCTGTAAACTGGCTGCGGGCATGTGCGGTTTTGCGATTATCGATGATCAACAGATCTCCAGCTTGGAGCGTTACCGAATGCTTAACCTCCCAGGCGATCTCGCGTAACCGCTGCAGCTGGGCTTGAGCCAGGTGGCTGCGTGCGACCATGAAGTGCGGGTCGAAGCGGAAAAGGGGAGTCCTGACGTCCCCATAAAACACCGTCTGCTTTTTCCCAATGTCGATGCGGCAATTTTTTTCGCTGAAACAGTAGTCTGAAAGAAAGTTGTAGGGTTCCGTAAAGAAGAACGAAATATCTTCGCTGCTTAGGTGATCAAGAATCGCGTCAATCGATGTCACGTAGGTGACCGCTTCCGCCAGAGGGTCTTGTCTCAAGCAAAGCAAAATCAGGAAGTCAGGCTGGATGGCGTGGAAAGCATTTTCTGTGTGTAAATCTAGCTCGGTATCGTAGCTGTCTGACGTAGTCGCACGAGAAAGCGACTGATGTGGAAAGAAATTATTAATAATGCTGCCGTTCGATTCTTGTGCATAGCCGATCGGCTCACCCAGTATCGCTGTCGCCTGCAGAAGACATTTTTCGCTGACATCGTCCGGCTTGTTCAGGGTATTTCTACTCGCCGGGGTCAAGGGTACGTTTCCGATCGGCATGTTTTCCAAGCGTAGGAAACCTAACTTGTTTCCAAAAAGCCTAAAACTAAGAATTTGTACCATTTGCTCTTGGCTCAATCCGCCACCGCCAATGCTGGCGACCAAGAGTTCGTCGATTTTGCTATTGGGCATTTCCGTATTTCCCCTAGTTCTGTTCTGGAAGCTCGGAGGCATTACGCCGACCAGTCATGTTTTGGCTGGCTGACGGTGACCTCTTGAAGGGGCGCAGTATTTGTCCAATCGGTACGGGTTTTAAAATGGAAAAAATGGTTAGGCAGCATGAGTAATACTCATAGGATGGAGAGGTAACATGACCCTGCAGCTACCCCCGCTATACGCATTGCGGGCATTTGAAGTGGCGGCTCGGCATGGGTCGTTCACCCTTGCGGCACAAACCTTGTGCATTACGCAAAGTGCCATCAGTCGTCACGTGAAGACCCTGGAAGAGCGACTTGGCTGTCAGCTATTCGAGCGCAAGGGCTCAAAGCTAATGCTCACGGATACGGGCCGCTTGTTGGCCCAAGAGCTTGAACGCAGTTTCAGTGCGATCGAGAACGCCTGTGCAGCAGTCAATCGCCAGAAGGGAGCGCTTCGGCTAAAAGCGCCTACCACATTGACGATGCGTTGGCTCATGCAAGCCTTGGAAGGCTTTCAGGCCAGTGATCCGCGCAACAGAGTTCAGTTGACCAGCGCTTGGATGGATCTGGATACCGTTGATTTTCGAAACGAGCCTTTCGATTGCGCTGTACTGCTCGGCCGGGGGGACTTTCCGGGAGATTGGCATTCCATCAAATTGTTTGACGAATGGCTTGTTCCCGTATGCTCGCCGGCAGTGTACGGCGATATGCCTTGGACGATAGACAACCTGGAGAGCGTCGAGCTGGTTCACCCATCTCGCGATTGTAGGGATTGGCGGCGCTGGCTTGAGCGCCAAGGTCTGGCCGACACTATTCCGTGGCGCGACGGAAAGCGCTTCGATACGTTGGAGTTAGGTATCTCGGCTGCAACCCAAGGGCATGGTGTGTCGATCGGCGATCTCGCCCTGGTGGATGCAGAGTTGCAGAAGGGGTCATTGGCAATACCGATCAACACCGCTGTGAGGTCGGGCGACAGCTATTATCTGGTCTGGCCAGAGCGTGGTGTTGAGCAAAGTCTGCTGAGCCGCATGAAAGATTACCTCATGAAAAACTTGCCCGTCATAAACGTGCGAGGCGTTCTATTGCTCGATTGAGGGGCGCGACTTGACATTGATACCGTCATGGCTGCCTTCGGAATGGCCATAGCTACCGTAGCCTCTCAGGCTTAGCGTACGATTTTTTCCGAATTCTGTGGGCTCCCCTCAGTGGTCAGTGGTCGAGATCCATGCTGGCACTCGGGGCATGCCAGATGAATCAGGCCACTAGCAGCCTGTCGGACTTGAGTTCATGAACGGGGATATCAATAGTGAGGCGAAGCGATTCGCCCCACTATTGAGGTATTTCCAGGCTTTTTTGCCCCGAATTTCCTGAGAACGAGCGGGTTTAGTTCATTTCTACCCACACTGGACGGATTTGTGGCACAAAACGGCCATGCGTTTCAAATTCCAGGCCAGACATACCAGGCGCCATTCGCCGCTCACCTTGTCCTTGCCTCGCAGCAGAAACTGGCGAAAACCCATGACCGACTTGATGATGCCGAACACCGGTTCCACCGTCTGTTTGCGCAGCGCATAGAGGCGGCGCCCCGGCTGGCTCTTGAGTTTGTGCGCCATGCGTTGTTGCACTGTGGCATCAGCGTCGAGCGCTGCCAGCTCCTCGAAGCGCGCCTTCCAGTGCGGGTGATGATCTTCGCGTGCCACCGCCAGGTAGGGCTCGATTCCCGCCGCCTCGCAGGCGGCGATGTTGCTTTCGCTGTTGTAGCCACAGTCCCCGAGCACCACGTTCACCTGACCCAATGACTCCGGTAGCGCCTTGAGCTCGGCCAGCATGGGGACGACTTGTTGCTTGTCGTTGCCCGCCTGAGTGAGGCCTGGCGCCACCACCAACAGGGTGTCGGTATCCACTGCGGCCTGGGCGTTGTAGCACTGCTCGAAGCCGCCGCCAGCCACCCGCATGATGCGCGAGCCTTCGTCGGTGAGGTTGATTTGGTCGTGTTCGGTAGGCCCTTCCACGGGGGCTTTGGGCGGCTTGCCGCCGGGCTTCTTGCCCGTTTCTGCCGTGCGCGCCGCACGCTTGGCAAGCTTCTCTTGGTAGGCGGCCTGATCCTGCTCGAAACGCGCACGGGCGCGCACCTCGATCGTGGCCTTCGCCGCGTCCATGGCGAGCAAGCGATCTTGCCGGCGTTTGATCTCGTCCGGCAGATCGATGCCGACGGGGAGCTCTGCCTGGTCGGCCCGTTCAGCCAGCGCCAGGAGCTCCTGCACTTCGGCCTTGAGCTGGCGTTCGAGTGTCTGGATATGGCCATAGGACAGTGCACTGTGGCGTGAGGCGTTGGCATGCAGCTTGGTGCCGTCGAGGCTGATGGTGCCGAGCTTGAGCAGCTTCATCTCGCCCGCCAGCTCCAGCACCTGAAGGAAGATGCCGGCCAACTCGTCGAGGAAGCGGCGGCGGAAGCTGGCCAGGGTGTCGTGATCGGGGTGACTGCCTGAGGCCAGGTAGCGAAAGGCGAGCGAGTCGTAAGTGGCGCGTTCGATCATACGGCTGGAAAAGGTGCCGGTGGCATAGCCATAGACCAGCAGACTAAGCAGCACCTCGGGGTGATAGGCGGCGCTGCCGCGTCCGCCATAACGCCGGGTGAGCGCACTCAAGTCGAGCCGTTCGATGGCTTCGAGAATGAAACGGGCCAGGTGGGCTTCTGGCAGCCAGTCATCCATCGATGGCGGGAGCAGGTAGTCAGTCTTGCGGTCGATCGGACGAAAGCGGCTCATGCGGAGGCATCGGCTGGGCGGTGTCGGGATTATCCTGGAATCCAGTGATTAAGTCCGACAGGCTGCTAGCGAAGCAGCTGTGGGATCGACCTGGGTTGGTCTCGATAGCGGATACGATCAATCAACTTAATCGTATGGCCTGAGCCGGCGTATAGCGAATCGTACAGGCGGGGGGAGGGTGAGGGCAGCGGGAGTCATCCCGCCGCCTACTCGACTTCGCGGATCAGGCGCGGCGGCGAAACAGCGGTTGTGGCTGGTCGCTGGAGGCCTGATAAACCTCCGAGAACTCCTCGAACGCCTTCAGTGCGTCCTGCGGATCCTTGTCTTCGCGCAGGGCGAAGGCATCGAACCCGCAGCGCTGTAAAGCGAACAGCTGATCACGCAGCACATCGCCGATGGCGCGCACTTCACCCTTGTAGCCATAGCGGGTGCGCAGCAGATAAGCACTAGAACAGTGGCGCCCGTCGGTGAATGCAGGAAAGTTAAGGGCGATCACCTGGAAGTTATCCAGCTGGTCGGCGATTTCCTCAATCTCCTCACCGGCTTCCAGCCAAACGCCCAAGCCGCCGTCGCGGGCCTTGAGTGCGCGCGAGTGCTCGACCCACAACGCCAGGGGCACGATCAGGTCATCACAGTTGCTCAGGCCATCGAGGGTCGTGTCCTTGGGCAGTAGATGCCAGGACTCGTCGACCACCTGGCCATTCTTAATGATTCGCTGCATATACGCGCTCCTTGAACGGGGCGACACCGATACGGCGGAAGGTGTCGAGGAAACTTTCTTCATCGGTGCGTTGCTCGATGTAGACCTTGATGATCTTGTCGATCACATCCGGCATGTCGTCCTGGGCAAAGGATGGGCCGAGAATTTGCGCCAGGCTGGCGTCGCGGCCGGAGTTGCCGCCGATCGATACCTGATAGAACTCCTGGCCCTTCTTGTCCACGCCGAGGATGCCAATGTGGCCGACGTGGTGATGGCCGCAGGCGTTCATGCACCCGGAAATGTTCAGCTCGATGTCGCCGATGTCGAACAGGTAATCCAGATCATCGAAACGGCGCTGGATGGCTTCGGCTACCGGGATCGATTTGGCGTTGGCCAACGAGCAGAAGTCGCCACCTGGGCAGCAGATGATATCGGTCAGCAGGCCCACGTTCGGTGTGGCAAAGCCGTGTTCGCGCAGTTCGCCCCAGAGGCTGAACAGCTGAGTCTGCTCGACGTCGGCGAGGATGATGTTCTGGTTATGACTGTTGCGCACCTCGCCAAAGCAGTAGCGATCAGCCAGCTCGGCGATGGCGTCGAGTTGCTTGTCGGTGACATCCCCCGGCGCGACGCCAGTTGGCTTGAGCGACAAGGTGACAGCGACATAGCCAGCTTGCTTGTGGGCGAAGGTGTTGCGCTGACGCCAGCGGGCGAAGCCCGGGTGCTCGGCGTCCAGTTGTGCCAGGACGGCGTCCTGGTCGTGCAGGGGCTGATAAGCCGGGTCGACGAAATGCGTGGCGACGCGCGCCACTTCGGCTTCGGTCAGGGTGGTCGAGCCATCCTTCAGGTGTGCCCACTCGGCGTTGACGCGCTCGGCGAACACCGCAGGAGTCAGCGCCTTGACCAGGATCTTGATGCGCGCCTTGTACTTGTTGTCGCGACGGCCATAGCGGTTATACACACGCAGGATGGCGTCGAGGTAGCTGATCAAATGCTGCCAGGGCAGGAACTCATTGATGAAGCTGCCAACCACCGGGGTACGACCCAAACCGCCACCGACGGAGACACGGAAACCCAGTTCGCCGGCGGCGTTGTTCACTGCCTCAAGGCCGATGTCATGCACTTCGATGGCTGCGCGGTCGCTGGTAGCGCCATTGACGGCGATCTTGAACTTGCGCGGCAGGTGGGTGAACTCGGGGTGGAAGGTCGACCACTGGCGGATGATTTCGCACCAGGGGCGCGGATCGACGATCTCGTCCTTGGCCACGCCAGCGAACTGGTCGGTGGTGGTATTGCGAATGCAGTTGCCGCTGGTCTGGATCGCGTGCATCTGCACGGTAGCCAATTCGGCGAGGATCTCAGGCACGTCTTCCAGATCAGGCCAGTTGAACTGTACGTTCTGCCGGGTGCTGATGTGGGCGTAACCCTTGTCGTAGTCGCGGGCAATCTTGGCCAGCATGCGCACCTGCTTGGAGGACAGCAGGCCATAGGGCACGGCGATCCGCAACATGGGCGCAAAGCGCTGAATGTACAGGCCATTTTGCAGGCGCAGTGGGCGAAATTCTTCGCCACTCAGCTCACC
The DNA here is from genome assembly GCF_035621475.1 of Pseudomonas paeninsulae. Classification (NCBI taxonomy): domain Bacteria; kingdom Pseudomonadati; phylum Pseudomonadota; class Gammaproteobacteria; order Pseudomonadales; family Pseudomonadaceae; genus Pseudomonas; species Pseudomonas paeninsulae. The sequence goes on along the minus strand of NZ_CP141799.1, from coordinate 2,686,083 downwards.
AGCCAGGAAACGGCGGGTCTGATCACGGAACTGCTGGACGCGGTCCTCGATGATTTGTTGATCGTACTGGTCGTATACGTACATGAAGGGTCCTGTTTTCAGGCTGCTTACAGCAATTCTGCGCGCACGGCCGCGCACCCCTTAGCGGAGCTGAGGGAAGATACCAGCTCAGGGTTATGCGCAAAAGTGATGTTTTAGTATATGGTTAGAACTTTTAGTGCTAGGTATGGACGAGAACATAACCTCAGCGGTTGTGAATATATCGAACACCTTGGCGAGGCCGCTCCAGGCGTTCGTGGTAAGGCGCAGTACCTTACCGTCCTTCAGGTGTGTGCAGAATCATTAGGCCACTTCAGTAGACTGCCTGCGGGTAGGGCAGCCCGGGCGGCGATCCGTTCGGAGCGAAGCAACAGCCCTCCAGCGTTTATGTCGCGCCGATGATAGTCGCGGATTGCTCAAGGTAATTGGTCGGAGCGTAGGGCGTTTGAAGGCTACTGCAGTAGGCGGGGGAGCTTTTCACCGCCTCTCAATGCTTGAGCAAGTGCGCGACCTAGGCTTAACTGCATAAGCGAACCACTCATAAGCACAATAAAAAGGGTAGTCCATGACCGACCATACCGAATATGACAGCCGAGATAGCATTGTCGACGCCAGAGCGATCTTCTTCCTGATTCTATTAGTTGTAGCCACAGCGGTATTCTGGGTCAGCCAGCAATAACTCAGGCTGCTTGAGAAGCCGATTGCAGCCAGCTGCAGTCGGCTTTTTTATGTTTGCGGATAAGTGGCGGCAAAGAGCCACTGCCTGACGCTTATACTGCGCACGTATTTTTGGAGGTGTGTGCGTGATCTGGTCAGGTGTAGGTGTGATTTTTGTGCTGTGTCTCTCGATGCTGAGTGGCTTGGCGTCGGCGGCCAGTGTCGGTAAGCCCGCCACGGCCAAGGTGCCCGTGCCCGTGTCCGTGGTGTTTCTCAATCCTGGCTATTCCGATGAGCCGTTCTGGGTCGCTTATATCGAGTACATGCACGACGCCGCGAATGATCTCGGGATGCAGTTGCGTGTGCTCGATGGTGAGCGTGACTCGCTCAGGGTGTTGCAACATGCGCGTGAGGTGTTGCAAGCACGGGAGCAGCCGACCTATCTGGTCTTCGTCAATGAATACTATGTCGGCCCGGAGATACTTCGCCTGTTTGCCGACAGCAAGATCAAGCTGTTCGCCCTGCACAGCACCCTGACGCCAGATCAACAGGCAATTGTCGGTGGTAGTCGGGAGAATTACAGCAACTGGATCGGCAGTCTGGTGCCCAACGATGAAGAAGCTGGTTATCTGATGGCCAAGGCGCTGATTGCCATGGCACCGGCTGGCGCTGGCGAAATGGTCGCCTTCTCGGGCGTCAAACAGACGCCATCTGCCACATTGCGCGAGGCCGGTCTGCATCGTGCGCTGGCCGAGCATCCGCAGGTGCGCTTGAAGCAGCTGCTGTATGGCGAGTGGTCGGAGCAACGCGCGTATGAGCAGGCTAGTGCCCTGCTTGGGCGTTATCCCGATGTCAGCCTGGTGTGGGCGGCGAATGACGAGATGGCGTTTGGCGTGATGCGCGCGGCGGCGGAGCAGGGGCGGCAACTGCGTTATTCGGGGCTGAACAATTCAAAGAAGGTACTGCAGGCACGAATTGACGAGCGCATCAGTGTATTGGTCAGCGGCCATTTCATTCTTGGCGGCTGCGCCATGGTCATGCTCCACGATCACGCCGCCGGCCTGGACTTTGCTGCGCGCGGTGGCAAGGATCAGCAGGCCGATTTGTTCCGCATGCTGAACAAGCAGGAGTCGATACGTTTGCTGCAGCGCATCAACAAGCATGATGCCAACCTGGATTTTCGTCGTTTCAGTGCCGCGCTCAACCCGCGCCTGCAAGGCTATGACTGCTCTATTGAAGCCTTGTTGCGCTAGTTCAAACGCCGGCGAAATACAGCACCAGTTTGACCACGGTAAAGATCACCAGCACAAACAGCAGGGTGAACAGCAGCCCGAGGATGATGAAGTGGCTGGGTTTACCCCGGCTGAAGTCACGGCTGCGCTTCTTGCCGCTCTGTACGCCGATGGCCGCCGCCAGCACGCTCTGCAGCATTTCCCATAAAGTCAGCGGCTTGTCGTCTGGATCATCCTGCTTGCTCATGGTGCCCCCTGAATTACGGCTTGTCAGGCCTGTCGAACATCCTTCGATAGTTGCTCAAAGTTGAATCTGGGTCCAGCCGCGCCGTTGCCACATCACGGCGAAAATCATCGAGGCGAGACCGCGCTGGAGAATCTGCAGGCTCCAGATGGCCAGCAAACCATAGCCCAATATGGGGCCGAGCAGATAAGCCAGTGGTAGAAAGAACAGCCACTGGTTGCCCAGGCTGACCAGCATCACCGTGCGGCTGGCGCCGGCACCTAGCAGTGCCTGGGTGAGCACCAGGGCGGTGGCATCCAGCACCATGCCCATGCCGGTCAGGCGCAACGGCCAACTGCCCAGTTCGATCAACGCCGGATCGCTGACGAATAGCCGCAAGATCAGTTCCGGGTACAGCCAGAAGGGTGTGCCCAGCAGCATCAGGCCGACTGCCGCGACCTTGACCACCTCCCAGCCCCAGCGATGGGCAGCGTCGAAGTCCTTTTCGCCCAAGCTGTGGCTGACCAGGGTGGTGGCCGCCATGCCCAGGCCGATGGCCGGCAGGATCAGCAGCAGCGCCAGGTTGATCAGCACGTGGGCCACCGCTAACTCGGCGGTGCCGACCTGACCGATGATCCAGAACAGCGCGGTAATGCCGGTGGCGAAGAAGAATTGCTGGGCCGAATTGGGCAGCGACAGACGCAGCATGCTGCGCAGGTCGATGACACTGGGCAAGCGGGTCAGAAAACCCTGCTGGCGAGCGCTGTGCCAGGTCTGCACGGCATAGATCAGTGAGCCCAGGTACAGGGCCAGAGTGGTGCCCAGCCCTGAGCCGGGTGCGCCCATTTGCGGTAAGCCGAAGAGGCCGTGGATCAGTGAGTAGCTGATCAACACATTGGCCAGGTGCATGATCACCAGGGTGCGCATATACACGCCGGAGCGGTGGCTGCCATTCCAGTAGCCGCGGAAGGAGAAGTTCAGGCCGACGGCGAAAATCGCCAGCACCCGCCACTCGAAGTAGGCGGTGCCGATGCCCAGTACTTCGGGGTCGCCTGACAGCAATCGAATGATCGGCTGGGCGTTCAACCAGCAGAACACCGTCAGTGGCAGGGCGAGGCACAGCGCGATCAGCATGCCGACATTCAACGGTGCCGCCAGCTCATCCAGGCGACCTGCGCCTCGTCGCCGCGCGACCTGGGCTTGCACGCCAGCACCCAGGCCCATGACCAGGGCGATGGCCATAAAGTTGGCATAACTGCCGATGCCGACTCCGGCCAATGCCTTCTCGCCGAGGTGGCCGACCATGGCCGCATCCACCAGGTTGAGCAGGCTCTGGCTGAGCATGCCGCCGATAATCGGTAGGCCGAGAGTAAGGATGTGCCGTAGGCGTTGACGCTCGATCATGCAGGGTTCGCTGTGAGCCAATAAAACCGGCATGCAAGATGCTCAACGCCGGAGGTGGCGGGCATCTTAACCCGCGGCCAGATGCCGACGCATGACGTAGAACAGTTCCGCGTCCGGCAAGCGTCTATGTCAGTAGCGGCTCGCAGCGCACTTCGCTGATTACCGAGTTGGCGATGAAACACGCTTCATGGGCCTGGTGATGCTGGCCGTGTAGTTGCTCGGTGCTGGGGTGCGCGCACCGCCAGCATCCGACCAGGGCAGCAGCACCACCTGGGGCGAGGAGGGCAGCGAGCACTTCCAGGCCACCGTCGAAGCGCCAGCTATGGGCGCGACCGTATCGGTTTGATCAACGTTGCTGCAGCGGCCGATGCACCGTCCGCTTGTTCAGCAGATCGGTCGCCCGGGCGCGCAACTGGCCGCACCCGCCGTCGATATCCTGGCCGGCGGAGTTGCGCACCTTGGTCAGTACGCCGCGACTGTGCAGGTAGCGCACGATCTGCACGATACGGTCGCCATCCGGGCGTTGGTAGTCGTCGGCTTCCAGGCTGTTGTAGGGGATCAGGTTCATGATTGCGTACTTGCCCTTGAGCAGGCGCAGGATGCCGTCCATTTCGACCTGGCTGTCGTTGATGCCCTTGAGCAGTGTCCACTGGTACTGGATTGGATAATCGATCTGCCGAGCGTAGGTTTCACCCAGTTCGACCAGCTCCTCGGGGTCGATACGGGGTGCGCGCGGCAACAACTGTTGGCGCAGTTCCGCATCTGTGGTGTGCAGCGACAGGGCCAGCGCCGGTTTGATTCGCTGTTGCGGCAGACGCTCGAAGACCCGTGGATCGCCTACGGTGGAGAACACCAAATTACGCTGGCCAATACCACCATCGGTGCCGAGCAGGTCGATGGCCTGCAGTACGTTGTCGAGATTGTGCGCCGGCTCGCCCATGCCCATGAACACCACCTTCTTCACCGGGCGAAAGCGTCGGGCCAGGGCCACCTGGGCGACAATCTCGGCCGTACTCAACTGACGCAGCAAGCCGCTCTTGCCGGTCATGCAGAACACGCAACCCACCGCGCAACCGACCTGGCTCGACACACACAGGCCATCACGCGGCAGCAGCACGCTTTCCACCATCTGCTTGTCGGCCAATTCCACCAGCAAACGCGCCGAGCCGTCCGCCGCCGGGTGCTCGGAGCTGAGGCGGGCGAGGGCGTTGAGCTCTTCCGTCAACTGCGGCAGGGCATTACGCACCGCAAGCGGCAGAAAATTCTCGGTCTTCTGGTTGCGTGTCCCGGTATCCAGCGGCTTGCCTTGCAGCCAGGCACGGCTGATCCGTCCGATATGTATGGGCTTGGCGCCGAGATCGGCGAGGCGTTGGTGGAAATCTTCGATTTGCATGGCGCGCGCATGCTATCACCAGGCGGGTGGCGGCGGTATCCGTCGTCCGAGAAGGTTAGCGCATGGCGGCGAACGACTGAATGCTTTGCTCAAGCCTTCCGGGCACTCATACTAGCGCCTTGATTGGCCTGACCCAGCTGTGCGGAGCGGTAGATGAAATACATACACCAACGCGAACACCTCAATGAAGACGACGAAGTCGTGATCGAGTGCTCGCAGACCTGCAATATCCGTCTAATGAGCGACGCGAATTTCCGCAGCTTCAAGAATGGCGGCCGACACACCTACCACGGCGGTGCTTTCGATACCTTCCCGGCAAAAATCACCGTACCGAGCAGCGGCTTTTGGAATATCACCATCGATACCGTGAGCCGCAAGGCTGTCAGCGTAACCCGCAAGCCGACGCTCAAGCACTCGATCAAAATCATCCGCAAGTCGGCTTCGCGGCTGAGTTGAACTGCGGATAACACTGCGCTTGAATGCGTCGGTAGTAAGGCCGGCAGGGTAGAAACCACCAAGCTTTGTCCACCAATAGCCTTAGTTGTCCCACAATTCGATGCCAGTCAGCGCTGTTGTGTGTCTGCTGTTGGCGTGGGCCTGTGTGTTCTCAGGTCGACTCAAGTATTGCTGCACCCGCCAGTCGGCCTGGATGCATCGCAGTGGCTGTCTGCTGGCTAGTTCTCCCGGTTGATGACAGCGACGGGCGTTGAAGGGGGATTGCACAGGAGTGAGGCATGCGGCGGCCAACGCGATGATGGCGAGTAGGGAGGATCGAGAACTGTCCATGGTCGAATCCTGTTGAGCTGTAGTTCGCATGCCTAAGAGACTTTTCAGGAAACGCCAATGATTTAACATAATATACATTATGCGAAGCCATAGGCGATTAGCACCACGGCGAACACCGCCAGAATTGTCAGGACGCTTTTAGCGCTGGTAAGGCTTGGTGGAGCTGCTGGCAACGTCGCGGGCTGATGCTGAGATGCCCAAGGCGCTGCCATCCTGTTGATGATGTTGGCTACGGTCAGCACCAGGTGATCCAGGCGTTCGATCATGCTCAGTCCCGATCCAATAGATGGAAGCGTGGCAACGAGAAATGCCAGCGGATTGCGGCCAGACGAATAAGCAACACAGTCAGCATGGCAACGCCGGTATCGAACCAGTGCGGAGTGTCCAGTGCGCGGAGTCCGATAAACATCAGGGCGCCGGCAATACAGGCGGTGGCGTAGATTTCTTTCTTGAATATAAGCGGGATTTCATTACAGATCACATCGCGCATGACGCCACCGGCGACACCGGTCATGACCCCCATGATTACGGCAGTACTCAGCGGCACGTTGTGCTGCAAGGCCACTTCGGTGCCGATCACGGTGAATACGGCCAAGCCAAAGGCATCGGCGATCAGCAGTCCCTTCTCGTGGATCGGCTGGGTGAACCGTACCCACACCACGGTGCCCACCGCCGCCAGGGAGGCGATGACGATATAGGTGTCGTCACGTATCCAGCTGACCGGATGATTGTCGAGAATCACATCACGCAAGGTTCCGCCGCCCAGCGCAGTGATGACGGCAATCACCAGTACGCCGAACAGATCCATGGATTTGCGCCCAGCCATCAAGGCGCCGGTGATGGCAAATACGGCTACGCCGAACAGGTCAGCCAGGTAAAAAAGCTGTGGCATGTGGTTTTCAGGTGGTCACGGGTGCGCGCATGGTAACAAACTCTTCGGCAGCCGTAGGATGCACACCAATGGTCTCGTCGAATATCTGCTTGGTCGCCCCAGCCTTCAATGCCACGGCAAGGCCCTGGATGATGTCGCCGGCTTCCGGCCCAACCATGTGGCAACCCAATACGCGGTCGCTGTCGGCATCGACCACCAGTTTCATCAAGGTACGTTCCTGGCATTCGGTGAGGGTCAGTTTCATCGGCCGGAAACGACTTTCGTAGACTTCCACCCGGTAGCCCTCCTCTTTCGCCTGCTCTTCGCTAAGGCCGACGGTACCGATATTGGGCAGGCTGAAGACGGCGGTAGGGATCGTCTGGTAGTCGACCGGGCGATATTCCTCCGGCTTGAACAGTCGCCGCGCCACCGCCATGCCCTCGGCCAATGCCACCGGGGTCAGTTGCACCCGGCCGATCACATCGCCCAGGGCCAGAATCGAAGGCGCAGTGGTCTGGAACTGTTCATCGACCTTGATATAACCGCGCTCATCAAGCTCTACAGAGGTGTTTTCCAAGCCCAGGTTATCTAGCATTGGCCGGCGGCCGGTGGCATAGAAAATACAGTCTGCCTGCAGCTCGCGGCCATCTTTTAGCGTCGCGAGCAGGCTGCCGTCGGCCTGTTTGTCGATGCGTTCGATATCGCTATTGAACTGCAGATCCAGGCCGCGTTTGCACAGTTCTTCTTGCAGATGTTTACGCACGGCGCCGTCGAAGCCACGCAGGAACAACTCGCCGCGATACAGCAGCGAGGTCTGAGCGCCAAGGCCATTGAAAATCGAGGCGAACTCCACGGCGATATAGCCACCGCCGACCACCAGCACGCGCTTGGGTAATTGTTCGAGGAAGAAGGCTTCATTCGAGCCGATGGCATGTTCGTGCCCGGGGATTTTCGGGATATGCGGCCAGCCACCGGTGGCGATGAGGATGTGCTTGGCGCTGTAACGCTGGCCGCCCAACTCCACGCTATGCTCATCCAGCAGGCGCGCATGACCCTCGAGCAGGGTTACGCCACTGTTGACCAGCAAATTGCGGTAGATTTCATTGAGGCGTCCGATCTCTCGATTCTTGTTGGCGATCAGGGTCGGCCAATCGAACTTCGCTTCACCGGAAAACGACCAACCAAAACCTTGGGCCTGCTCGAAATCTTCAGCGAAGTGCGCGCCATACACCAGCAGCTTTTTTGGCACACAGCCAACGTTGACGCAGGTGCCGCCCAGATAACGGCTCTCGGCTACGGCCACGCGGGCACCATAACCGGCGGCAAACCGCGCAGCACGTACACCACCGGAACCGGCGCCGATTACAAACAGGTCGAAATCATAGGTCATGGTCAGCCTCCTTAGCAGGCCGCCAGCATAACCTAATCGCACTTGAATCCTGCGCCCGGCCTAAACTTGCTGGGTCACCCAGAGGAGAAACGCTATGCGCCCTACCCTCACCCATTTGGCTTTGCATGTGCCGGATCTGGATGCCTGTGTGGCGTTCTATGCGGAGTTCTGCGGCATGACCGTGATCCACCAACGTGTGGGTAAAGGTTCGCGTATCGTCTGGATGGCCGAACCCGGCAAAGAGCACACATTCATCTTCGTGATCATGCCAGGTGGTCAGGATCGGCAGCTGGCAGCGGACGATTACAGCCATTTCGGTTTTGCCGTGGACAGCCGCGAGCAGGTCGACAGGGTAGCCGCCAGAGCGCAAAAGGCTGGCTGCCTGATCTGGGCACCGCGTGATGAGCCCTACCCTGTTGGTTATTATTGTGGGCTGCGTGACCCTGCGGGCAACTACGTCGAGTTCAGCTATGGCCAGCCACTTGGTCCGGGCTCGGAGGCGCTGCTAATTCCCTGACCACTCACAGCACAAAGCCACCCGCAGGTGGCTTTGTGCTCAGATCCGACTCGACTCAGAAAGCCTTGCCCGGCTTGTAGAGGTTCTCGAAGCAGAAGTTGGTGGCCTCGATATAGCCCTCTGCGCCGCCACAGTCGAAGCGTTGGCCCTTGAACTTGTAGGCCAGTACGCAGCCATCCTGGGCCTGCTTCATCAGTGCATCGGTGATCTGGATTTCGCCACCCTTGCCTGGGGGGGTGTTTTTGATGATGTCGAAAATATCCGGAGTAAGAATGTAACGACCGATGATCGCCAGGTTGGATGGCGCATCTTCCGGCTTGGGCTTCTCGACCATGCTGTTGACCCGGTAAATGTCGTCGCGGATCATCTCGCCGGCGATCACGCCATACTTGTGAGTCTCCTCCGGCGGTACTTCCTGAATGGCGACGATCGAGCAGCGGAACTGGTTGTACAGCTTGATCATCTGGGTCAATACACCGTCACCGTCCAGGTTCAGGCACAAGTCATCGGCCAGCACCACGGCAAAGGCCTCGTCACCGATCAGCGGACGAGCACAGAGAATCGCGTGACCGAGGCCTTTCATTTCGACCTGACGGGTGTAGGAAAAGCTGCACTCATCGATCAGGCGGCGGATGCCTACCAGGTATTTTTCCTTGTCGGTGTCGCGGATCTGCTGTTCCAGCTCGTAACTGATGTCGAAGTGATCTTCCAGCGAGCGCTTGCCACGACCGGTGACCATGGCGATCTCGGTCAGCCCAGCTTCAAGCGCCTCTTCGACGCCATACTGGATCAGTGGCTTGTTCACTATCGGCAACATTTCCTTGGGCATGGCCTTGGTTGCAGGTAGAAAGCGTGTGCCGTAACCGGCGGCTGGGAACAAGCATTTCTTGATCATGAGACTCCTTGAAGTTGGCAAATACCCATGCAGTCTATCAGGCTGCACCGGCCATACAATGTTAGAGGGCCGCCCGGCCCCATGCCGCGCTAGAGCAATACCTGCTCGATGAGCTGCTTTGGATCGTAAATATAGCGATTAGTGCAACATTGCAGGTTGGCGCACAGGGGCAAAGCCCAGCACCACCCTGCGCAGTTCAGCCGGCACTAGAAGTGCCTATTCAACCCGACCTACACGGCCCGACCCAAACTGCAAGATTCGTATTCATGGAGCGCTTCCTAGGTCAGCGCTTGCAACTGTTCAAGCATGGTGTTCTGCAGGTCATGAAGTTCGCCGAGCCTTGCCTGTACCTGCGCGTCACGACCCTTGATATGCAGGGCGCAGACTTCACTCGTGAGCACATTAATCTGCGTATGCAACTCGTTGACGACAGCAAAAGATGGATAAGTGGCACGTTGATCCAGGCCGGCACTTTTCAGCCATTGAGCGAAGTAACTCTGCTGCCGATCCAGGGGCGGCGGGGTCGTACGCTCGCCCCTGAGGTAGTTGTCCATGGCCTTGATCCAGGCGCGCAGTTCGACGCTAGCCATCAGGCGCACCAAGTCTGCTTTGCTCGCCGATGGCAAGTTGCACCAATCCGAACTCTGCCACCAAGTCGCAACCCAGTGGGGTAGTTCGTCTGCAGCCATTGGCGCGGCGATACCAAACCCCTGAGCCTGCTCGCAACCCAGTTGCAGTAATAGAGCGCCGTGCTCCAGGCTTTCGACGCCTTCGGCAATGACTTCAAGGCGGAATGCGCTGGCCAGGCCAACTACACCCTTGAGAATGGACAGGTCATCCGGGTCATCGAGCATGCCGAAGACGAAGCTCTGGTCGATTTTGAGCAAGGCTACCGGTAGATGTTTCAGATAGGTAAGTGAGGAATAACCCGTACCAAAATCATCCAGTGCGAACATCACACCGATTTCCCGGCAGGCCTCGATTACCTGGAACACATGTGCGACGTCCTCCAGCGCGCTGGTTTCCAGAATCTCCAGTTGCAAGCGCGAGGGTTTGACTTGCGGATGGGCGTTGAGAATGACCTGCAGGCGCTCAACGAAGTTCTTCTGCTGCAACTGGCGAGCACCGATGTTGACACTGACTTCGATGTCCAGCCCGAGTTTGAGCCACTCTTCCATCTGGGCCAGGGCTCGATTTATTGCCCACTCACCGATTTCAATCGCCAGCAGATGATCCTCGATCACCGGTAGAAATATTGCCGGAGCCAAAAGCCCTCGCTGTGGGTGTAGCCAGCGGATCAGGGCCTCGACCCCGATGACCTCGCCAGTGCGCATATTCACCTTGGGCTGGTAGTAGAGGACGAACTCGCGCTCTGCCAGTGCCAGGCGAATGTGTTCCAGGCTTTCGTGATGGCCACGCACGCTGCGATCGTGCTCGACATCGAAGAAATGTAGACGATTCTTGCCGGACAATTTGGCCTGATACATGGCCTGATCGGCCTGACGCATCAGTTGATCCGCGTCCACCTCATCCTGCTGCGGGCAGAAGGTCACCCCCATGCTGGCCGACACTTGCAGCGCCAGGTCGCCCACATGCACCACTTGCGCCGCGGCGGCGAGCAGCCGGCTGAGCATTGGCATGCTGGTGGCTACATCCGGCAGGTCGACCAGCACCGCAACGAACTCATCGCCACCAATACGGGCCAGGGTGTCGCACTCGCGCAGCGCCTGTTTCATGATGGCAGACAGAGCAATCAGCAGTTTGTCCCCGGCCTCATGCCCGTGCTTGTCGTTGATCGCCTTGAAACCGTCCAAATCCAGGTAGACGACTTCCAGCAGTTGTCCGCGCCGTTGCGCCTGAGCGATGGCATGCTGCAGGCGATCGGCCAAGAGCACGCGGTTGGGCAGCGAGGTCAGGGCGTCGTAGTGCGCGATATGTTCGAGCTTGCTCTGGTGCGCCTTGATTTCGGTGATATCCGAGAACAGCGCAACGTACTGGACGACGTCACCGTTGGAGTCACGCACGCTACTGATGGTTTGCATCTCGGCATAAATTTCGCCGTTTTTGCGCCTGTTCCAGATCTCACCGTACCAATGGCCTTTTTGGCTCAGGCTGTGCCACATGGACTCGTAAAACTCGCTGGTATGGCGGCCCGAACTGAGAAATCGCGGGGTTTGTCCGATGGCGTCGTCGCGACTGTAGCCAGTGATGTAGGTAAATGCGGCATTGACATTGATTATGCTGCCATCGGCCGCGGTAATCATGATGCCTTCACGGGAATGGGAGAACACGTTGGCCGCGAGCTGGAGTTTTTCTTCGGCTTGTTTGCGCTTGGAAATATCACGCAGGAACACGAAAAACTGGCCCCCGGCCGCAGCACGATAAGTACTGCTGACTTCGACCTGCCAGAGGGATCCGTTCTTGCGCCGATGGATAGACTCGAACTGCCCATGACCGGTTTCGATCAGGGTGAGGGTCTGTTTCGCTGTGGCGGCGGCGCACTCCTCTGCCTCCAGGTCGAGGACGTTCATCCTCAGCAGTTCTTCACGGCGGTAACCCGACTGCTCGCAGTAGGTCGGGTTTACATCGAGAATGTTGCCGTGAACATCAACGCGCCAAAAGCCGTCGAGGGTCGCGTCCAGGATGCTGTGCAGGGCCTGGTAGCTTTCCTGCAGTGCGTCTTCAGCGCGCTTGCGTGCATTGAAATCGCTCAGCACGATACGCAATGCCGGTGCGCCGCTTTCGTCTTCAGCCTTGGTTGCGTCCAAGTGTGCCCACAGTACCGCCCCGCCACTTTTGACCATGCGCAGCTCGCACGTCTGTGGCTCACTTGTGGTGATCAGCCGTTTACACAGCTGGTAGAAAATATCCTGATCGTCGCGATGGATGAAGCGCGTGATCGGCTGCTTGATCAACTCGGTGCGAACCACTTCAAGTAGATGGGTCGACGTCAGGTTGGCCTGGAGGATCGAGCCCTGCACGCTGAGCGTCAGGTAGCCAATCGGGGCCAGGTCATAGAGATCGAAATAGCGTTCTTTCGCATCTTCGATCTCGGTCTGCGCCTGACGCAGCTCCTCGTTCTGCATCTCCAGTTCGATCTGATGCACGCGCAGCTCGTGCAAAGCCTGCTGCATCGCAGTTGGCGTCAGGAGCGGCAGATTTTTGCGCGAGTCCAGCGCATCATCGCCAATTATGTCTTCCGCCATCTGGCGCAACCCCTCCCCCGAGCTCGCCGACGGGGGGACGCACTGTTGTAGAGCATCCTTATCTTTCATTGGCAGCCCTTATTCACCCAGGGGGTGTGGATTCGGCCTTGCGTGCACTACATCCTGATGCTGCTGATCGGTGACCTAAATTGATATGCCGGTCATATCGATGATGCTGCCTGAATCATCACGCAGCGCTTCCAAGGTCAAAGCACAAGGGGCCGGTTTGCCATAGAAATCGCCATGAACTCGCCGCCGCGTTCCCTCCCCGCTCTCCAGTACTTACCCTTTGATTGCGGTCAAGCTGGCATCAGATCGACATCGGACTTACCGATAAACTGCTTGGCAGGTACTGCCAATTTAGAATTGTAGATCCATGTGTAGCGTAATTCCTTGTCCTGGTTGAATACCGCGACAGGCGTAGCATCAAGGGCCACCCGCAGACCCTCCTCGTTAACCCGCAGCGCATCTTCAGCCTGTCTGCGCTCAGTGATATTGAGCATTGTCCCGATCATGCGAATGGCCTGTCCGCGCGCGATGGGTCGGTCAAGGCGGCGTGGATCGATTACGGAGGCTTGACCAGGACAAACCTGAGAATCAGGCCCAGGCGTGGGACACGCAAAACAAAAAGGCCAACCTCATGGAGGTTAGCCTTTTTGCTTGACTGCAGATGGTGCCCGAAGCCGGAATCGAACCGGCACGAGGTTACCCTCGAGGGATTTTAAGTCCCTTGCGTCTACCGATTTCGCCATTCGGGCGGTAGCGCTTTTAAAGCAAGGCTTTGGACTATATAGAGCCCCTGCGTGGCTCGCAAGGTTTCCAGTACTCAATAAAAAAGCCTCGTAAATCATTGATCTACGAGGCTTTGAATTGGAGGCTGAGGTCGGAATCGAACCGGCGTTCACGGATTTGCAATCCGGTGCATAACCACTCTGCTACTCAGCCTTGAAACTAAACGGGCCGTTCTAAACGGCCCGTGGTACAGCAGTTACAGCGTTAAACAAGACTCTGATCCAGCTTACAACTCTTTGATATATAAAGAGTTTTATCACTCCCGAATCAGGAATGGACGCAATTCTGGACTGCTTCGCCGGTCATGTCAATAACGGGCTAAAAATAATTCGCCGCAGCTCCATCGATAATGCGTAAGACGCGGCATGCGCGCGCTGATTACCAAAGCCGGCGAGCCTTGAGCTTCTGCATGAATTCGTCCCGGCGTGCCTGGTCCATTTGCTCCTTCGCCAACAACCCAGAAAGCAGTTCATGGGCCCGCTGGGCCGTGAGGATAAAGACACCGTCATCATCGCCGATGGCTAAATCCCCAGGCTGCACACGGATCTCACCTACCTTGATCGGCTGGTTGACCTCCCCCGCCTCCCCCATGCTGCGCGTGGTGAACGCGCTGACGCCGCGGCAAAAGATCGGTAGACGATGCAGACGCAAAGCACTGACATCGGTGACGGCTCCCGCTACGACCACCCCGGCCAGCCCCTTGATCAGTCCGGCCAAGGTGCGCAGTTCTCCCCAGCAGGCACACTCATCATCGCCAACGCACTCGATCACCAGCACGTCGCCCGGCTCGCTCAATAACAGGGCTTCGCGGATAACACTGCCCGCGGGGCTGAATACTTTGACGGTGACCACGTTGCCGACCATGCGGATGTCGTTGAACAGCGGCCTGATGCCGCGCAGGTAACCCTGCTCGCCCAGGTGCCCGATGGTCGAGGCGGCTATGCCGCGATAGGCGTCCAGCATCTCGTTGCTCAAGACCTGCCGACGTGCTGCGATCTGATAGCTCAGTGTTTTTTCCTCGGGCGTAACAAGGGACAGGTCGAGCAGTACTCAACGGGATTGCAGGCTTGGTAGTAAAAACAGCAGGTGCGGCGGAAACGCACGCTGCGCTGCCCGTCGTCAACCAGAGTGAGTGGCCGACGGAAGTGCCGCAGCGGGTTGTAGTCGAGGCCGAACAGGTGCGGCTGCGCTGTCTGCAGAAGCCAGGCGAAATCCGCTGCGCAGCGCTCGCGCAGCTCTACCGCCTCAAGTTTGGCCATGCGTTTCTCGTACAGTGAATAGACCCGCACGGCGGTGTTGTCCCACAGGATGCGCACGGAAACGCCGCTGACCCGGGCTAAGGTTTGCCACAGCGGTTTGAGCAAGCTCGCGAACAGCGTTTCGACGATCATGGCCCGCCAGGCCTCGCGTTCACCCGCCTCATAGACACTGGGCTGGAGCTGCTGCAGGGGTAGCGAGGATGTCCACAGCCCCTCGTCGTGGCCGTATTCGATCACGGCGTTATCCAGTGACAGCAACAACCCTTTGTCATACACCGACATGGCATACAGGCACGCCCCGGTAGCCAGGAAGGCCAGCCGCTTGCCCAGCAGCGAGGCGGTGACCGCTATCGACGGCGAGCCGATGATGGGTGTCAGGCTGAGCAGCAATTGTTCGCAGACCGCCTCGTCCAGCAGGGCCGCTGCCGCCAGCGAACGCTGTGGGTCACGTTGCGCGCAGGGCTTCAGTCGCAGTTCGCCGGCCAGTACTGCCCATTCCTGCTCGCTGAACGCGCAGGCCAGGTTCATTGCGGATGCTCCCGACCAAAGGGGATGCACAGTGGCGTACCGAAGAAGGGGTCGGGGATGATCCGGCAGTTGAGGTTGAACACCTTTTTGACCAGGGCTTCGGTCAGAACTTCTTCGGGTTTGCCCTGGGCAAAGGCGCCCCGTTGATGCACCGCGACTATGTGATCGGCATAGCGGCAGGCCAGGTTAAGGTCGTGCAACACGATGATGATGGTCTTGTTCTCGCGCCGGTTGAGTTCACGCAGCAGGTCGAGAATCTCGATCTGATGGGCCAGGTCGAGGAAGGTAGTCGGCTCATCCAGCAGTACGACCTCGGTGTCCTGCGCCAGGGTCATGGCGATCCACGCCCGTTGTCGCTGCCCACCGGACAGTGTGTCCACTGGGCGATCCGCCAGCGCCTGTACCCCGGTTTGCAGGAGTGCACGTTCGACCATGGCCTCATCCTGGGCAGACCATTGCTGCATCCAGTTCTGGTAGGGATAACGGCCCAGGCCCACCAACTGGCGCACGCTAATGCCCTCTGGCGCGGTGGGCATCTGCGGCAGGATCGCCAGTTCCCGAGCGACAACCGCGGTGGGTTTGCGCTGAATATCGCTGCCGTTGAGCAGCACCGCACCCTGTTGCGGCTTGAGCAGACGGGCGAAGGCTTTCAGCAGCGTGCTCTTGCCGCAGCCGTTGCTGCCGATCAGTACCGATACCTTGCCCTGCGGCAGTTGCATGTCCAGCCCGTCGATAATCACCTGGCGCTGGTAGCCCAGGGTCAGGTTGCGTGTGGCAATGGAGGCCATGAATAGGGTTCCTCAGTGACGCTGTTTGATCAAAAGGTAGAGAAAGAACGGCGTGCCCAAGACCGCGACAAAGATGCCAGCCGGTAAATCCAGCGGCAGGAACAGCGTGCGCCCGGCCAAATCCGCCAGCATCAGCAGATTCGCCCCGACCAGGGCACTCATCGCCGCCTGGCCGGCGAAACCGGGAGCTACCAGGCGCTTGGCAATGTGTGGCGCGATCAGGCCGACAAAGGCCATGGCGCCGCCCCAGGCGACCGCTGCGCCGGCCAGGGCCACGCTGACCAGCAGCAGGCCGACCCGCAACCACTGGACGCGCACGCCAATCCCTTGCGCCAGGCTGTCATCCAATTGCTGCACCCGCACATGCCGGGCCACCAGCAGCAAGCCGGGCAGGATCACCAACAACCAGCCCGCCAGCGCACGGGGTTGCGCCCAACTCGCGCCATAGACACTGCCCGTCAGCCAGACATACGCCGACAAGGTCGTGGTCAGCGGGCTGAACACCAGGATGAAGGTGGTCACCGCAGCCAGCAGCGCCGAGACTCCCACGCCGATCAGGACCAGGCGCAGCGGTGATGCGCCCTGCTTCCAGGCCAGCAGGTAGATGGCCAGGACCGCTAATCCGGCACCGAGCATCGCCGCCATGGGTAGCCAGTGCTGGCCCAGCGCGCTGGCGTAAAACGACAGGTAGAACACGGCAGCGGCACTGGCGCCGCTGGTGATACCGAGCAAATCCGGCGAGGCCAGCGGATTGCGGATGATGCTTTGCAGGATCACCCCGGATACCGCCAAGGCGGCACCGACCAACGCCGCCAGCGACATACGCGGCAGACGCAGTTGCTCGACGATGAATGCCAGGCTGGTGTCCTCGCTGGAGAACAGTATGTGCACCACCTCCAGGGGTGACAGGAGCACTTTGCCCAGGGACAGCGAGCACAACATCAGCACCAGGCTGAGCAGCACTGCCAGTGCCAGCCGCAACAATGTGGCGGGGTTGATCTGTCGGGAAAAGCCGAGCGTGCGCAGGGTCAGCAGCTTACTCATGGCGACCTCCACGGCGCGCCAACAGGATGAAGAACGGCGCACCGAACAGCGCCGTCATCACCCCCACCGGCACCTCCTGCGGGAGTATCACCACCCGCGCGAGCATGTCGGCCAGCAGCAGGAGAATCGCCCCCGCCAGCGCACACCCTGGCAGCAGCCAGCGGTGGTCGATGGACAGGCCTTTGCGCACCATATGCGGCACCAGCAGACCGATGAAGCCAATGCTGCCGGCCAAGGCCACGGCGCTGCCGGCTAGGCAGATGATCAGCACGCTGAGCAACAGGCGTATCAGCCCCGTGCGCTGGCCTAGGCCGGTGGCAATCGCCTCCCCCGCGTTCAGCACATTGACCTGCCCGGCCAGCAGCAGGGCGCCGAGCAGCGCCAGCAGCGCGCACAGCAACAGCGGTGCGGCGGCGTCCAGGCTGCGTTCGGTGAGTGAGCCGGCCAGCCAGAACAGCACGCTATCCAGCCCTTCCTGATTGACCACCAGCAACGCCTGGCTGAAGGCAGAGAACAAGGCTGCCATCGCCGCGCCCGCCAGCACCATGCGCAGCGGGTTGAGGCTGCCCTGGCCCATGTTGCCGATCAACCACACCAGGCAGCCGGCCAGCGCGGCGCCGGCAAAGGCGCACCACAGCCACTGTTCGGGCGAAGACAGGGAAAACAGCGAGGACGCCAGGATAATGAAGAAGGTCGCCCCGGCATTGATGCCGAACAGCCCCGGAGACGCCAGCGGATTGCGCGTTAGCGCCTGCATCAGGGCGCCGGCTACCGCCAGGCTGGCGCCCACCGCGACAGCTATCAAGGTGCGTGACAGGCGGGTACTACTCACCAGGGTCTGCTCGACACTCGCGGGATCGGGCTGCACGAAAGCCGCCACTACCTGGCCGAACGGAATCGACATAGCGCCGACCGCCAGGCTGGCGACACCGCAAAACAGCAACAGCAGCAGCGCCAGAGATAATTTCAACGACGCACTCATGGGCTGGCATCCGCCCTGGCCAAGCGGGCGATGTCGTCGAGCATCAGATTGGCGCCCAGAATTCCGCCCGACATGCTCCAGGGCACAGCGTCGACCAGCCACACCTGTTGCCGCCGCGGCGCCCGCATCTGCTGCCACAGGGGGTGGCGCATCAGGCTGGCGTAATGCTGCTGCACCGCCTGGCTATCGGCGCGCATAAAGACAAAAAAGATATCGGCATTGACCACTGGAAGGCTTTCTTTACTGGTGAGTTTGAGGGACGCGCCACTCGCCGCCTGGCTGGCCTCGCTCCAATTGAAGCCCAACTCGTTGAGCACCGAGCCGGCGAAGCTGGCGGGCAGATGACTGCGGACATGGTCTTCACGAATTTCCAGCACCGCCACCGTGGGCGGCCAGTGCCCGGCAAACGCCCGTTGCAGTTGCGCGCGCAGCTGTGCCACGCGGCGCTGCCATTGCTGCAGAAGCGCCACGGCCATCTGCTGCCGGTGCAGGGCAACGCCCATTTGCAGCAGGGTCTGCTTGAACGCGGAGACCTCATCGAGCATCACCACTGGGGCGATTCGTTCGAGCAAGGGCGCAATGCGCTGATGGCGAAAGCGTGAGGCGACGATCAAGTCGGGCTTGAGCAGGACGATATCTTCCAGGCTCGGCTGGGTCTCCAGCCCGACATGGGGCGCTGCCGCCAGGGCCGTGCGCAAATAGCGATAGGTCGGTTTTTCGCTCCAGGAATCGACGATGCCACAAGGTGTCACGCCAAGGGCTACGGCGCTGTCGGTGGCGCCCTGAAACAGGGTCACCAGCCGCGCCGGGGTTGCCAACGCTTGCGCCGTCGCCGGGGTGAATGGCCTGAGCGCCAGCAGGCCGAGGGACAGGCGCAACAGCGTGCGCCTGGACACCGGCTTGAGAGACTCAGGCTTCACGCTGCAACCTGTGGAAGGGGTTGACCACCTGGCCCTTACCGAACGGCATACTGCCCGGGCCGCCCGCCCGCGCGATCATGGGGGTCAGCAGCAGTTTCTGCGGCCAGTGCGGCAATTCGAAAAGCTGGTGTTTCAGCATGGCGCGGGTGTCATCGTCGAATTCAATGGTCTCGATCAGCTCATCCAGCACCTCGCGCAGACTGCCCCACAAGGTCGTGACTGGGAGTGAATAGACCTGCGCGAGGGTGTCGATGATCGCCCGGATATTGACCTGGATGGCCAGCGTCTGCAGCCAGAACAACAGGTCTTCGGGGCGTTCGTGATAGAGCGTGTTAGCGTGGCCTTTTTTCAGCCGATACAGCGGGTCGGCCATGCCGTTGCGCTCCAGCCAGGGCACCAAGATGCGCAAAGAATCGTGATCGCGCAGCAGCAAACCTTGCACATGGCCGGCTTGCCACACCAGCACTGCATTCTGCCCGTGTACTTCACCGAGCATACCGAGGCGGAACAGACGCAGATTGATGTCGAAGAAGCTGTAGCACAGCTCGCGGAACAGCAGCAGCACCGAGCTCGCATCCGCGGTCAGGTGGCGGTAGCGCAGCCAGTCATCGAAGAAATGCCGGTCGCTTGCCGGCAGCGGCGTGCCCAGGGCGGCCATGGGCAGCAGGCGGCATTCCGCATCGGCGAGCAGTTCCGCCGGGTAGCTGCGCACCATCGCCGCCAGGTGGCGCGGCGCCTCATCGAACAGCGTGGCCTCCGCCGGCATGAAGGCCCACCATTTGCCTTCATCGCACAGGTGCAGGGACTGTCGCAGTCGCGCATCCTTGTCCCGCGCCTGGCGCAACAGGGTTTCGCTCAGGCCGCCGTTGATCATTTTCACCGCCGGCAAGTAACGCGAGGCGCCCAGGGAGTAAATCGCCATCGGCAGCTTGAGGTAATCGGCACTGTCAAAGCACGGCGTCATAGAGCGCAGCGACGAGGTGGCGAAAAATTGCCCGGCGTTGAACTCCAGGCGCTGGCAGTCGCCGCTGGCGAAGGCATCGCCAAGCTGGGCCGGCAAGACGTGCTCGAGCTGCCAAGGATGAACCGGCAAGGCGACATGGCTGTCGGCAAGGCCCCGCGCCTGCATCTCCCGTTGCAGATCGGCTTGAAGCGCTGGCGGCAGCAGGTAGTGCGCCGGGCAAGACTGGCGCGGATCGGCGACCCCCTCGCCGCATTGCAGCAGCGGCGCCGCCACCGCGACCCAGTTGAGCGCCACCGGCTGGGCGAACTCTGCCTGGTACTGCTGATACTCGGCGTCATTCAGGCCCTGCTTGGCCTTGCCCAGTGGGTGATAAGGCCGGTCGCGCAATGACGCCCACTGCTCCATGGTCAGGAAAAACGCCGCATTATCCTTTTCCAGCAGATTCTGCTGATCGACCCGGTGCGCCAGCGACAGTGCGGTCTGCCTGACGCTGATGCCCAGTACATCCTGGAACAGCGCCAGGCCTTTTTCATTGCCCTGGTGCTGCTCGGCGGTGCCCTTGAACACCAGCGCCATGAAGTCCTGGGGCGCCAGTTTGCTCCAGTGATCGTCCTGACGGGCCAGCACCGGCGTCCCTGGCACCTTCTCCCATTGCTGGGTGATGCCGGGGCGTAGCGCGACCACAATGAAGCGCTGCTCTAGCGGCTCGCAGCACCACTGCCAGATGCGCTGCCCGGCGTTCAACTCGCCGAAGGAAGGCGCCTGTGGATGCAGCGATTGCCAATGCGTGGCCTCAACCAGTTGCAGGGCCGCGCTGCCGAAGAAGTCTTCGGCCAGCAAGCAGTCGAGCAGATCCTGCAGCACTGTATCGGCGGCCAGGGTGGTGATGTTCATCGGGTTATTGTCCTTCAGTTGAAGTGGCGGCCAATCTGGCCTGAAGGGCGCGAAAGGCGATGCCGCGTTCGTCCCCCAAAACAAAGCTGTTCACGCCGCGTGCCTGCCAGCGGGCCTGATCGCCCGGCTGCCGTGGGATGGCGCAGTACGCCACCCCCGCCGCGCTGGCCGCCTGCCAGGTAGCGAGCAGCGCCTGTTGCACCGCGGGCTGATCGATGCGCCAGGGCATGCCCAGCGACTGCGACAGATCGGCCGCGCCTTCGAGGATCATGTCCAGGCCGGGCACCGCGGCTATCTCGGCGGCGCGGCGTACGCCTGCGGCGCTTTCGATCATCGCCACGACCATGATCTGCGCGTTGGCCTGACCGATGTACTCGGCCAGGCTGTGCTTGCCGAATGCGCCGGGGCGCCCGGCATTCAGGCTGCGCGTGCCCAGCGGGTGGTACTTGCAGGCGGCAATCGCCGCCGCGAGCTGTTCGGGGTTTTCGATCATCGGCAGAACGATGCCCTGGGCGCCGCCATCGAGCAGGCGCAGCAGGGTTTTCGGGTTGAGATCGGCGACCCGCACCAGCGGCGTGATGGCGTAGCTTTCCGCCGTGCGAATCATGTTCTCCACGGTTTGCGGGTTGATCAGCACATGCTCCATGTCGATGATCACGAAATCGAAACCGGCTTCGGCGATCAGCTCGATGGCGACCGGCGACGGAATCGAACTGATCAGGCCATACGCGGCTGCGCCCGCGCCGAGCTTGGCCTTGAGCTGGTTGCTTCTCAGCATGCTTGCCGCCGGTACGGATGGAGCGGATTGGCCACGGACTTGAAGCGGCGCTCGCCATCGCCCAGCAGGCGGCGCTTGGTCAGCTCCTCCACTTCATAGGTGGGCGCGAACACATCGAACAGCGCATAGCGCTCGCGGTGCTGTGGATGGGCCTGCTGGTAGGCGTGGATGACCTCGGCGGTCATCTGCCAGAAGCGGCTTTCGTCCAGGCGGTACTGCTGGCTGAGGAAGATCGCCAGTTCAGCCAGGGCGATAAAGAAGAAACAGTCGCAGGTGAAGTCGCGCACCGCGTCGACGTCATCGGTGAGGATGAAGGAATTGCGGTTGAGCTTGGCGTGGCTGTCTGGCAGCGGTACCAGGGTCGGGCACAACTCGGGACGCGCCAGATGGGCCGGCGAATAGCGCACGCCATCGTGGAAATCCTTGAGGGCGATGCGCTGCGGCCAGCCCTGCTTGACGATCAGCACGATGTTCTGGCCGTGGGACTCCATGCCGATGCCTTCGGCATAGAGCATATGTATGACGGGCACTACGGCGACGCGCAGCAGCTGCTCGGTCCAGGCCTCCACGCCGAACTGGCCGATCCAGGCGTCGATGAAGGGTGTTTGCTCACCTGGCGTATAGCGGTTCTCGACATGGCTCAAGCCGTTGAAGGGCACCGCCTGTTCATCTTCGCGCAGGTAGCCGTGGAGGCTCTCGCGCCAGATCGCACCGAGAGTGCCGTACAGCTGCGGCATACGCGTCGCGGGCACATGCTGGTAGTCGAAGCTGACGCCGGCCACCTCGCCAAGAATGACGAAGTCCAGGCTGCGCGCCGTGCTGTCGGTGGCGATCAGCTGTTGCAGCCAGTCGCTGATGATTGGCCCGTTCATTACCGTGTGCCGGGCCAGGATGCGGGTGCTGGAGGTGTTGGTCATGCTCATGGCCAGCTTGACGTAGGGCCGCCGCTTGTCGCTGGCGTTGGCCAGGGTGCGAATCGACTGCTGCGCCAGGTAGTGATCCGTCGAGGTGCCCAGGTAGATCAGCTCGCCCCGGCTGAGTTCCGGGTAGAAGTTCGACAAGATGACGTTCTGCCACTGCCACGGATGCACAGGGATCAGCCAGTAGTCCTGCGCCGTCCTGCCCTGGCGCGTCAACTCCTCGGCCAGCTCGCCAGCTTCCTGGGCGATGAAAGTCGCGAAATCCAGCTGGCGTGAATGGTTCAGCGCCCCGCAGGACTTGGCCAGCGCCAGCCAGACCAC
This sequence comes from Pseudomonas paeninsulae, assembly GCF_035621475.1. Lineage (NCBI taxonomy): Bacteria > Pseudomonadati > Pseudomonadota > Gammaproteobacteria > Pseudomonadales > Pseudomonadaceae > Pseudomonas > Pseudomonas paeninsulae. The sequence goes on along the minus strand of NZ_CP141799.1, from coordinate 2,663,280 downwards.
AGCGATGGGCGTGGCGAACTCCGGGCCGAAGCGCGCATTGTCCGCCAGGGAAAAACCGATGCGCGACTTGTAGCAAGGGTGGTAGCTGTGGGCGTCCATGAAGTGCTGCTCCAGGGCATCCACATCCAGCTCATAGGCCGGTTTCGCGGGCCGGTAAGCCTGGCTACGCGCCTGCAGATCCTTGAGCAGAGTCTGCTCCAGCTCATTGATAAAGCGCGGCAGGTGCGGGCTGTCCTGATACTCGCCCAAGAGTTCCGACAGCGCCTGGTGCAGTTGCGGCTGGCTGCGCTCGCCACGGCTAGTGACCCGCTCCAGGCTGGCATGATCGAGGCGGATCAGCGCGAAGCTGAGGCTGAGCACGCCGTTGCACTGATACTCCACCCACTCCTGTTGCGCATCGACGCCGCGCACGATGAACCGATGCTGATGCTCATTCAGCGCCTGCTGACGGTAAGGCAGCACCTGTTCGTACAACAGCGTCTGCAGCAGTTGCCCGACCACGCGCTGCTGGACCTGCTGGTAACACTGGGCGTCGACACGCGCCAGCCAGGCGCCAGATGTGGCATCTGGCGCCGGTGGCGTTGCCTGTAAGGAAGTGGCCATGTTGATACCTCGTCAGTTAAAAAATTAATGCGGCTCGATGGCGGCTGCTAGCGCCTCTGCCGGCTCCTCGGCTGCGCCGGCGGGAAAACGCCAGGCACAGGGCAAGGCCAGCAGGATCAGGATGCCGGTGACCATGAAGACCTCGTTGATTGCGGCAAGCGTGCCGGCCCCTCCCGACTCGGCGCTAAAGCGCCATTCCAACCAGAGCGCGGCAATCACGATCGCCAGGGACGACACCAGGCGCCGCGCAATGTTGTTCATCGCCGCGCCCTGGGTGACCATCGCCTCGGGCAGGGCATTGAGCCCGGCGGTGGTCACCGGCATGTACGAAAGCCCCAGCCCTGCGCCGCGTACCATCATCAGGACGAATACCAGCCCGATCGAGGCCTGGGTGCCGAGCAGGCCCAGGGCCAGGGTAGCGACGCCGGTCAGCAACAGGCCGCAGGACACCACGCCGCGTGGCCCGTGACGGTCCAGCCACTTGCCGCCAATGTGGCCGAACAGGCTGGCGAACACCGCCGTGGCGAGCAGCACCAGGCCGGTCCAGATGGCGCTATGACCCAATACCATCTGCACCAGCAACGGCAGCAATACCAGGCTCTCGAACATACCGACCGACTGCACCACGGCGATGATCACGCTCAGGCGGTAACCGCGCAGGGCGAACAGGCGCAGGTCGAGCAGCGGCGCCGAGCGGCGTAGTTCCAGGCGCACGAAGGCAAGCAGGCAGAGGATCGCCACCAGCAACATGCCCAGGTTGAGCGGATCGAGCAGGGTCTGCGCGTCCTGTAGCCGGCCGATGCCGATCATCAACAGGCCGATGCCCGTGGCGATCAGCAGGTAGCCCGCCAGGTCGAAGGGTTTGCGCTCTGCCGCCTCGCCAGTGGGCAATACGCCGATGCCGAGCAGCAGCGCCAACACGCCGATGGGCACGTTCATCAGGAACAGTGAACGCCAACCAAAACCCTCCAGCAGCAAGCTGCCGCACAAGGGCCCCAGCGCTGGCGCCAGCATCACCGCCGCGCCCCACAAACCGGTGACCCTGCCCCGCTCGCCCTTGGCGTAGACCGAGAAGATGATCGCCAGCGACAGCGGGATCATCAGCCCGCTGGCAATCCCCTGCACCACCCGGGCGGCAATCACCAGGGCGATGGAGTTGGCCAGCGCGCCCAGCAGTGAGCCGCCGATGAACAGTCCCACACCGCAGAGATAGAGGCGCTTGCGTCCCAGGCGCTGGCTGAGAAAGCTGGTCAGCGGCATGGTCATGCCCATGCTCACCATGAACGCCGCGACTATCCAGGTCGCCAGCAGCGGGCCGATGGCGAAGGCCTCCATGAACGCCGGCAGCGCCGGATTCAGCGAACTGTTGTTGAGGCTGACGGTCAGGGTGCCGAGCAGCACATTGACCACCACCAGCCAGCGCGGCGCGATAACGGTCAATCGCACGGAGTGACTCCGCTGGCTGGCATCGAACCTTGCAGGAACAGCTGTGGCGGCCGCGGATGACAGAGGAAGTCGGCATGCGAGATGTTGTAGCCATAGGCCCCAGCCAACGGCAACACCAGGATGTCGCCGATACTGACGCCCCTGAGCGGGCAATCGCGGCTCAGCACATCCTTGGGCGTACACAGCTGGCCGACGATGGTCCAGGCTTGCGCCACCATGGCCGTCGCCCGGGCCTGCCTGGGCAGATGAATGATCGGATGATCATGGCCTTGCGCCACTGGCAGACGAAACTGGTGGGTACCGCCACGGCACACCAGGAAGTGCTTGCCGTGGCTGACTTTCATATCCAGTACTTGGATGGCGTAGTAACCGCAGAAGGCGCTAATGAAGCGACCGGGTTCAAAGCGCACGATCGGCGCATCGACACTCGCCGCCAGGCGCTGTCCCAGATGCCTACACAAGCGCTGCCAATCGAACTGCTGCGCGCCGAGGTAATTGACCCCGATGCCACCGCCCACATTGAGATGGGTGATCTGTTCAGGCTTTGCCGATAACGCCTTCCAGTGCGGCCAGCGCTGCAGGTAGAGATCGAGCAACTGCTCGTGGCGTTCCACCAGCGGCTGATGGGACATCGCATGCACATGGAAACCCTTGAGCCGCAGATGACTGGCCTGGTCGACTTGCTGTACCGCCAGTTTCAGCTCCGATTCATCGATGCCGAACGGCGTGGCCACGCCAGCCATCGCCAGCTTGCTGGAGAGCGGCGACGGCAGTTCAGGGTTGATCCGCAGATAGACCGCCTGCACTCGCCCCGCCTGTTGTGCCAGGCGCTGCAGACGCGCGATTTCATTCAGGCTTTCGATGTGAATAGCTTCGACCTGCTGCTGCAGTGCTGCACGCAGGTCGGAATCCAGCTTGCCAGGGCCGGAGAAGACAAACGGCTTGGCCACCGCGCAGGTCTTGAGGCGATCGATTTCACCGCCGGACGAGATCTCGAAGCCATCCACCAGCGGCGCCAGCGCGGAGAGGATCTGCGCTTCGCTGTTGGCCTTGATCGCGTAATACAACTCGACGCCAACCGGCAATGCGGCCATCACCTGCGTGACGTGCTGTTTCAGTGCATCCAGATCGTAGATGAACAGCGCCAGCGGATCTGCATGTTGCACCCGCGCCTGCTCAATGGCGACCAACACCGCGGCGGGTAACTTATCCATGCCTGGCCGCCTTGGCCCACGGCGAGACCAGCTTGACGTAGCTGGCCTGGCGATCGGCCTTGGCCGCCAGACGCACCTTCAGGTTGGTTTTGCAGGCAATCGGCTGGCCGGCAATCAGTGCGTCCAGCTCTGGCGCGGCATCCGTCAGCTCGGCGCGAATGCTGACCAATTGCTCCTCGACGCGCTGCCACATCAATGCTGCCAGGTGCGGGCGTTCCCAGCTCAGGGCCAGCACAGCTTCGGAAAGGTTGTTGACCAACAGGCAATAGACGATGCGGTTCCAGCCCTGCTCACGGGAATAGAGCAGCGATTGGCGAACCCGCGGGTGAATGTCAGCAGCAATCCGCGTGATGCCCAGTTCATCGGTGAGCTTGACCCCCTCGAAATCGCGCAGCAGCAGCTGTTGCGGTTGACCGTTGTCATGGGTCAGCACACTGTTCTGCAAATGCGGCTCCATGACGATGCCGTGATTGAAGAACAGCGCCAGCACTGGGCGCAGCAGTAACGCCTGGTAGTCGCTGAACCAACTCAGCAGCTGTTTATCGCTGATCTCGTCACCCTTGAATCGACGCAGAAACTCATGCACCAGCGGCCTTAAATGAAGGTCGCGAGCGAACAAGGTGCCGGCCATGATGCTGCAGTCGGTCCCCGTATAGAGGCAGAAATTTTCCCGCAGGATCGCCCCGGTTTGCTCGCGGAACCAGTTGCCATCGGCTTCGCTGGCATCCTGCGGAGCCCAGCTCAACAGGCCCGGTTCGGCCACCACCGAAAGCCCGCCCAAGGTGGCGGGCTGGGAGAGCTGCAGCTGGCGGAACAGGCGGTCGATAAGCAGTGCGCTTTCCAGTTCGTACCAGGCGTTTTTCCTGACGCAGTTGGTGATCCGGACATTCAGCGAACCCTTGATGAAGTAAGCGTGGCCTTCGATATACCAGGTGCGGATCGACGCGGTGGGGTTGGCCATCAATCCCGTGGCGCCGCGATCGACAATGGCGCCGGACTCCAACAGACGCTGCACGCGGCCATCCTGCATGAACAGCTGCGCCTGTACCGGATGCATGCAGATAATGGCCTGCCCTGCCCGCGCCTGCTGCTGATCGGCAAAACCGGCCAGCACTTGCGCTTCGCTCAGGCCATTGGCGCCGACGCTCAGCCCTTCCCGCGGCACCTCGAACAGGTGTAATGGGGTGCGGGACTGGAACTCCGGGGCATAGGTTTCCTGCGCCAGCTGCTCCGGCCACAGGCGGGCCTTGGGTGCCGGGTGGTTCGGGTGGCCAAACCACAGACCCTGTTCACTGGCCAGGTAGCTGCCGAGCGGATCCGGGTACTGCGCGGCCAGGTTGTGGCGGACTATGGCGGCGGTCAGGCCCTGGCTCTGCAGGATCTGATTCATCAGTTCATCGTTAGAGGCGCTGGTCATGTGCTCGCAGGCTGTCAGTAGCTGCACAGCAAACGCCGGGAAATCCGGACACCGCCATGGGGTGTTTGCCTGCCGGGCATAGACATCGGACAGGTAACGATGACTGCCGAGCAGGTCACGGCGATCGACCAGGACGAAGAACTGCTGCTGGTTGGGCAGGCTGATGGTCAGCGGTATGCCCTTCCAGTCGGCGCCATCGAAATAACTGCCTGGCGCAATGCCATTCATGTCTTGCGGCCAGGCATAGCGCAGGCAGTTTTCCGGGAGTGCGAACTCTTTTATCAGGCAATTAAGCAAGGCATGGGCTGTCGCCGACTCACTGACTAGCCTGGATAAAACTGTGCCATCGGGATTATTCATATCTGCTCCGCAGTAGCGCTTGAGGACACCGACAGGCTATTTAGCGGCTAAGACTAAGTGGCCTTTTAATACCATCGAAAAACAATCTGCCATCCCAGCGCCAACTTCTATCTCGCCAGGAAAAATACAACTTTGGCTCGAGCCGCGCACACTGGAAACACAACGCCAGGTAGTGTTTAGCGAACAAAATCGATACGCAGAAAGATGCCAGCCCAGCAACCAGGCTTTACTGGATATAAGCGGCTCGTTCGACTACCCGTTAGTTAAACTCGCTGTGCAGCAATAATTATTACGCCCGCAGTTGCGCCAGTGCCGAAGTCAGGCCTTTCTCGAATCGGGCGATAATCAATCCACACTGTTCGTCATCAATAATCAGTGGCGGCAGCAGGCGCACCACGTTGCCGTTGCGTCCGCCACGCTCGAGCAACAAGCCGTGCTTGAAACAGTGTTGTTGAATGGCAGCAGCCAGCTCAGCATCCATAGGCAGGCTGTTCAGCGCATCTGGCGCCTGACGCTCGTCGACAATCTCTATCCCCAGCATCAACCCGCGACCACGTACCTGCCCGAGTGACGGATAACGCTGCTGCAACAGACTCAGTTGCTGTTTCAGCCAGCCGCCGCGTTGCTGGGCCTGCGCCGCCAGATCCTGTTGCTGAAGGACTTTCAGGGTCGCCAGGCCTGTGGCCATGGCCATCTGGTTGCCACGAAAAGTGCCGCTATGGGCGCCCGGCGCCCAAGCGTCGAACTGACGCTTGATGCCCAGTAGCGCCAAGGGCAATCCGCCGCCAATCGCCTTCGACATCACGATGATATCGGGCTCGATGCCGGCCTGTTCGCAAGCAAACATGTCGCCGGTACGGGCAAAGCCGGTTTGTACCTCATCGACGATTAGGACAATGCCGTGCTTGCGAGTCACCTCGCGAATCTTGCGCAACCAGCTGATGGGGGCGGGATTCACGCCGCCCTCGCCCTGTATGGCCTCGAGGATCACTGCGGCCGGCAAGGAGACACCACTTTCGACGTCTTCGATAAACTGGCTGAAGTAGTAAGTGAGGGCCTGGATTCCGGCGTCCCCGCCAATGCCCAGCGGGCAACGGTATTCGTGGGGATACGGCAGGAACTGTACGCCCGCCATCAGTGTGTGGATGCTGTTCTTCGGTCCGCTATTGCCGGTCACCGCTAGCGCACCATGGGTCATGCCATGGTAACCACCCGAGAAGCTGATGATGTTGCTGCGCCCGGTGGCGGTTTTCGCCAACTTGAGCGCCGCTTCCACTGCATCGGCGCCGGAGGGCCCGCAGAATTGCAGGCAGTAGTCGCGGCCATTACCCGGCAACACTGCCAGCAGTGCTTCACTGAAGGCGTCTTTCAGCGGCGTCGTGAGGTCGAGAGTATGCATGGGCATTCCCGAGGCCAGGAAGTTGGTGATGCTGGTAACAATTTCATCGTGGTTGTGGCCCAAGGCCAACGTGCCGGCGCCAGCCAGGCAATCAAGGTAGGTTTTTCCATCGACATCCGTCACCCAGACGCCCTGTGCCTTGGCAATAGCCAATGGCAGTTTGCGCGGATAACTGCGGACATTGGATTCGAACTTTGCTTGGCGAGTCAGATAGTCGGCGTTAGTTCGATGAAGCTGAGCAGCGCGCATTAAGTCCTCACTAAACATATGTCGAGTCCCGATAATATTCCATGTGGGAATTATTATCATTATCAGTTACGGACAGCAAGGTATTTCTAAAAAACAGCTTTCAATACAATGACGAGGATCTTATAAATACTCCGGGCACAGATAAACCCAAATCGACGACTTGGTGCCTGGGTCAACGTTCATGAATAAACAGAAAAAATACAGGTAGTAATAATTCTGTATTTAACAACTCTCATTACAATTTAAACAATTAGACTTATTGCAAAACTCCACCATGCAAATCTGTCGGTTATTCCTGCGCTACGGATCGCCATAAGGCGACCCGCTGGCAGCCAATACCAGTACTCTCACTTACCCGTTCGCGGCACCATTAGAATCCGATTGTCGTCGACAACAGCCAGGTTCTCGGCGTCGACAGGGTCAGCCCCGCCGCGCTGTCAGCCGAAGTCGCCGCAGAGGCCCAGTAGGTTTTGTCCAGCACGTTCTCCACCGTGGCGCGCACGGTGACTGGGCTATCGCCTACCTTGAATGCATAGCGCGCCCCAAGGTCATAACGCTCCCAGCCGTCGATTTTCTGCTCGTTGGCCGCATCGAGGTACTGCGAGCTGGTGTGGATGGCGCGGGCGGTCAGGGTCAAGCCGTGCAGGCTGTCGATGTCCCATTCGGCGCCGAGGTTGGCATTGACCACCGGCGCGCCGGTGCCGCGCTTGCCGTCGAATTCCTCAGCGGTAGTTTTCGTCTGCTCGCTGTCGAGCAGCATCACCCCGCCCAGCAGGCGCACGCCGCGGGCCGGCTCGCCGAATACGCTCAGCTCCAAGCCTTGGTTACGCAGTTCGCCATCGGGCTTGAAGTTGTTTTGCGCATCGAAGAGGTAAGACGGTTGCTCAATGCGAAACACGCTGGTGGTCACCGCGAAGGTGCCCAGGTCATATTTCGCCCCGGCCTCCACTTGCTTGCTGCGCACCGGCGCGAATATCTGGTTGGCGTTGGCCGCGCTGGTCGGTGCCGTCTGACCCTCGCTCAGGCCTTCCATGTAGTTGCTGTACAACGACAGGCGGTCGGTGACCTTGACCACCAGCCCCACTGCCGGCGAGGTGGCCTGCTCGTCATAGACCGGTTCATCGCGAACACCGTTGCTCCAGGATTCCACCTCGACCCGCTGCAAGCGCGCGCCGAGGGTCAGCAGCACGCGGTCATCGGCAAAGCTCAAGGTGTCGGCCAGGGCCAGACTGGTGAAGCGGTTTTCGGTGTGAGTGCTGGTGTCGAAGCGATTCGGTTGCCCCGGCTCCGGCAGCACGATGGGCTGGTAGATGTTGCTGTTGCCCTTGGCGAATCGTTCGCCGGCGTTGTCGAAATCCATCTCGAAGCGGTTCAGGCTAAGGTTCAGCGTGTGGCCGACCGACCCGGTATTGAACCAGCTGCGCAGGCCGACGGTGGCGGTCTTGACCTCTTCGTCGCGGCGAAAATCCCGCGGCGTTATGGTGAAATCGCCCGCGTCATTGGTGACCTTTACCTCATGGCGGCGGAAGTCGTAGTTGCCCTTGCGCGCGCCGGCAGCGGCGTAGACCATCAGCGAATCGCTGAGGTCGAACTCGCCGCGCACGGCGCCGAAGGTGTCCTTGGTATTGGTGACGGTCCAGGGTTGAGCGAAGTTGCGACTGATGTCTTCGGCCTTGGGCATCTTCACCCCGGCAGCGACGCCAACCCGCTCCAACGGCGCATCGGTCTGCCGTTCCGAGCGGCCGAGATCCAGGGACAGGCGTACCCGCTCCTCGCGCAGATCCAGGCCGATCACGCTGGCCTCGCGCTCGACCTGCTGACGATCCCATTCGGTATCGCCGGACTGGCGCACGCCATTGAAACGCACCCCAAAACGCTGGACTTCGCCGAAACGTCGGCCGATGTCCACCGCTCCGCCAAATTGCCCGGCGGACGCATAGCTGCCGGTCAGCTCGGTGAGCGGCTGATCACCCGCGCGCTTGGGCTCGAGGTTGATATTGCCGCCCACGCTGCCGCGCGGAACGATACCCCCCAGCAACGCACCGGGGCCCTTGATAATGTCCACCCGTTCGACCATTTCCATGTCGATCGAATAGGTCGGCAAAATGCCATACAGGCCGCCGAGCGCTACATCGCTGTTGAACAGGCTGAAGCCGCGGATGGAGAACTGTTCGAAACGCCCGCCGGCCGGGTTGGTGGTGCGCACCGATGGATCGCTGGCGACCAGGTCGCCCAGGGTGCGTACCTGCTGGTTCTTCACGGTATCGCTGGTATAGGAGGTCAGGCTGAACGGGGCCTCCATGAAGTCCCCATCGCCCAGCATGCCCAGCGAGCTTCGGCGGCTCACCTGACCGCCGGCATACTCCTGCTCGATGGCCTCGCTGCTGCCACCGAGGACCACCGTCGCAGGCAGTTGATGCGTGCTGCCGTCCTGCTCCGGGGCGGGCGTCACTGTGTAGGCCTGCTCATCGACGGCCTGCAACTGCAGGCCAGAATCCTGCAGTAGCTGGGCGAACCCCTCTTCTACCGCGAATTCGCCGGACAGTCCGGCGCTGTCGCGACCGTTGACCAATGCCGGGTCCACCGACAGATCGACCCCGGCCAACCCGGCGAAACGGGTCAGCGCGGCGCCCAGGCTACTGGCCGGCACCTGATAACTGCGCCGGGCGACGTCCTCGGCCCAACTGGTAGAGGTAAGCAAAGGACTGGCGCTCAGGCTCAGTAGCAGGCTCAGGCGCAACAACGGGCGCGTTGAGCGCAGACGGTAAGGCAGGACTACGGACATTGAAGAGGTTCTCTTTTTCGTTCACTTACTTGGAATGACAGGCGACGCGAAAAAAAGGGACAGGCTTCAGGCAACTTTTTTACGTGGCAGCAGCGTGACCCAGAAACGCGTACGCGCATGCACCTCCAGCGGCAGGCTGGCGGCCAGCAGCGCCAGCACACGATCAGTGTCCTCTAGGCGAAAACTACCAGTGACGCGCAGCGACTCGAGTTCCGGCGCCCAGCGCAGCACGCCCGGCCGGTGGTTGCTCAGCTCCTGCAGGAATTCTCCCAGCGGCTGGTTGTGCGCCAGTAGCACGCCCTCGCGCCAGCCTGGCGCAAGCACATCGAAGGGCTCCACCGCGCCTACACCCGCAGCCTGCAGATCGACCTGCTGACCGCCGCGCAACGTCAATGCCGGCCCCTGCAAGGGCTGCAATCGCGCCGTGCCGGCATACACCGACACCCGGCAGCCGCGCTGCTCCTGGCGAACACAGAGCTCGCCAGCGCTGACGCTGACCTGTCCATGGCGGGTGTGAATCGTCAACTGCGAAACCCCTGGCACCTTCAGCGCCATCTCGCCTTCCACCAAGGTCAAGCGCCGCCCCTGCAGATCCACATCGACGGCACTGCCGGTATTCAGCTGCAGAGCGCTGCCATCGGCCAGTTGCACCAGCTTGCGCTCCCCGGTGGCGGTGTGCAGGTCGGCCCGCCAGGTAGCCAAGGGCAGTTGCCGACTGATCAGCCAGGCAGTAGGTGCCAGCGCCGCCACGCCCAAGGCCTGTTTAAGTAGCGTGCGGCGTCTGCCATCCGGGCGATCCAGGCTGGCCAAGGCCAGCACCGAAGGGAGTTCGGCAAAGCGCTGGCGTAGGATTTGCGCCTTTTGCCAAGCCTGTTCATGACTGGCATTGCTGTCGCGCCAGCGCTGCAACTCCGCTCGGTCCTGCTCAGCGGCCGTCCCCGACTCCAGCAGCGCCAACCATTGCGCAGCCGCTCTTGCTACCTGACGGGCCTCAGCCGAGGGCGCGGGACGCATCACAGTACGAGCAACAGGCAATGCTCGTAGGCTTGCGCCATATAACGCTTGATGGTGCGCTCCGACACCCGCAGGCGCTCGGCGATTTGTTGATAGCCCAGGCCTTCCAGTTGACTCCAGAGAAACGCCCGGCGCACAGCGCTAGGCAGCCCATCAAGCAATTCGTCCAGCGCTTGCAGGGCTTCCAGCAACAGCCAGCGCTGCTCGGGTGACGGCGCGCAGTCCTCTGGCAGCGCTGCCAGGGCATTCAGGTAGGCCTGCTCCAGGCTGCGGCGCTTGTACAAGTTGGCCAGTAGGCGCGTGCCAACTGTCGCCAGGTAAGCCCGCGGCTCACGCAAATCGGCAACCTGCTGGGAGCTGGCAAGCAAACGCAAGAACGTGTCCTGGCTCAGGTCTGCCGCATCGCAAGCATTACCGATACGGCGTCTCAACCAACCTTCTAACCAGCCGCTATGGTCGCGGTACAGGTCGTGGAGGGTTTGCTCCGTCGCCATTACTGCATTACTCATGTCAAAAGAGCCTGTGCCAAGGAATCGTTCAAATGAGATTGATTATGATTCATGCCGGTACTACAGGCCAAGCCATTTATGCCTTCATTGGCCAGGAACACACCGGAGACGTGTCACGACGCCAGATGTCCTGAAGCTGCAGGCAGCGGTTTCGGCGGCACGGAGCTGACTGCACTAGCCCAGCGACTCGGCGCATTCGATAGCGCAGTGGACCACGGGCTGACATTGAGGGCATTGAGGGCGTTGAATTTTTCTAGCGCAGGGATCAGGGCCTGAATGAAGATTGGCGAAAGCCATAACGAAAAAAAGCGACCCTAAGGTCGCTTTTCTGTACCGCGCAGCTTCGATGAAGCTTGCGAAGTAAATTTTGGAGCGGGAAACGAGACTCGAACTCGCGACCCCGACCTTGGCAAGGTCGTGCTCTACCAACTGAGCTATTCCCGCTTGTCTTGTAGACGAGCGCCATTGTATATCCTCAGAACGCCCCGTCAACCCCTTGATTCAAAAAAGTTTATTTCTTTTCAACGGAAGTACTGAGGTGCGGCCAAGCAGCCAGCAGATACTGCAGCATCGACCACAAGGTCAGGATGGCGGCGACGATCAGAAGTCCGTAGCCGAGCAGAACCCAGAATGTGAACAAGGGCGGGTTCGCCAGCAGCATGATCAAGGCAACCATTTGTGCTGCGGTTTTCCATTTGGCCAACTCGGACACGGCGACATGCGCGCGCGCACCGAGTTCGGCCATCCATTCACGCAAGGCCGAGACGACAATTTCGCGGCCAATGATGATCGCCGCGGGCAACGTCAGCCATAGGTTGGCATGCTCGGCCACCAACAAGACCAGTGCGACCGCGACCATCAACTTATCGGCGACCGGATCGAGAAAGGCACCGAAGGGCGTGCTCTGCTCCCAGCGACGCGCCAGGAAACCATCAAGCCAGTCGGTAATTGCGGCAATTGTGAACACTGCACTAGCGGCCCAATAACTCCAGCTGAATGGCAGGTAGAACAGCAGAATGAAGATTGGGATCAGTGCAACGCGGAGCACGGTAAGCAGGTTAGGGATATTCATCGGCACAACTGGCTGCAAGGTGAGCCGGCATTCTACTCGCTGTGCAGTGCGGCATAAATCAGCTCTGCAAGCTTTTTACTGATCCCCGGCGCCTTGGCGATTTCTTCGCTGCTGGCCCGAGACAATTCCTGCAGACCGCCGAAGTGATTGAGTAGCTCGCGGCGCCGCTTCGGCCCTACCCCGGCGACCTCCTCCAAGCTTGAAGTGCGCCGGGTCTTGCCGCGCCGGGCACGGTGCCCGGTAATGGCAAAGCGGTGCGATTCGTCACGAATCTGCTGGATCAGATGCAAGGCCGGCGAGTTGCCGGGCAGGGTGAAATCATGGGCGGCATCATTGAGGTAGAGGGTTTCCAGGCCCGGTTTGCGCGTCGCGCCCTTGGCCACACCAAGCAGAATCAACTCAGGGACGGCCAATTCATTCAGCACGTCTCGGGCCATGGCCAGTTGCCCCTTGCCGCCGTCGACCAGCAGGACATCCGGCAGCTTGCCCTCGCCGTCCTTGATCTTGCTGAAGCGCCGAGTCAAGGCCTGGTGCATCGCAGCGTAATCATCGCCTGCGGTGACACCTTCGATGTTGTAGCGCCGGTAATCGGACTTCAGCGGTCCTTCCGGGCCGAATACCACACAGGACGCCACCGTGGCCTCGCCGCTGGAGTGGCTGATATCGAAACATTCGAGGCGCTGCGGTACCTCGTCCATGCCCAGCGCCTCGGCAAGGGCTTCGAAGCGGGCGGCCACATGCTGGCGACTGGCAAGGCGAGCGCCGAGCGCCTGTTCGGCGTTGGTCACCGCCAACTGCTGCCATCGCGCGCGGGTTCCGCGTACCCGATAACTGATACTCAACTCAACGCCACGCGACTCGCCGAGCGCCGCGATAAGCGTGGGAAAGTCGTCATGTTGCGCGTTGACGATCAGTTCGGCAGGCAACTCTCGCTCCTGATTGCCCAGGTAGTACTGAGCCAGGAAGGCCAGCAATACCGCGCTGACATCCTCCTCAATCGCCACTTGCGGGAAGAAATTCTTGCTGCCGAGCACGCGGCCGCCACGCACGCTGATCAGGTGCACGCAGGCGCCACCCGGATTGACCATGGCCGCGACTACATCGACATCGCCGCTGCCGCCCTCCATGCTCTGCTGGTCTTGCACGCGGCGCAGCAGGGCCATCTTGTCGCGCAACTCGGCTGCTCGCTCGAAATCCAGGGTCGCCGCGGCTTGCTGCATGGCGCTGGACAGCTCATCGCCAAGTGCATTGCTGCGCCCTTCGAGGAACATCACCGAATGCCGCACATCCTCGGCATATTCCCCTGGATCGACCAGACCAACACACGGTCCCTTGCAGCGCTTGATCTGGTACTGCAGGCACGGCCGCGTACGATTCTTGAAGTAACTGTCTTCGCACTGGCGTACCAGGAAGGCTTTTTGCAGCAGGCTGAGGCTTTCACGGATCGCCCCAGCGCTGGGGTATGGGCCAAAATAACGGCCCTTCTGCTTCTTCGCCCCGCGATGGATACTCAGCCGCGGGTAATCACCATCCGATAAAAATACGTAGGGATAGGATTTGTCGTCGCGCAGCAGGATGTTGTAAGGCGGCCGCCATTGCTTGATCAGCGTCTGTTCGAGCAGCAAGGCTTCGGTTTCATTGGCGGTAATGGTGGTTTCGACCTGAGCGATCCGGCCGACCAGTGCTGCAGTCTTCGGCGCCAGACCGTTCTTGCGAAAGTAGCTGGCCAGGCGCTTTTTCAGGTTTTTCGCTTTGCCGACATAGAGCAGCTTGGCGTCCACATCGAACATGCGGTACACACCTGGGCGGCCGCTGCAGGTGGAGAGAAAGGCGCTGGGGTCGAACGGAGCGCGCACTTCAATCGAGGGTATCTCAGCTGTTGGCATCGACCATGCCATGGCGTACGGCGAGCAAGGCAAGCTCCACATCGCTGGTGATCGACAGCTTCTCAAAGATCCGATAACGATAGGTATTGACCGTTTTCGGCGACAGGCAGAGCTTGTCGGAGATGCTCTGCACCTTCTGGCAGCCGGCGATCATCAGGGCGATCTGAATCTCGCGCTCGGACAGCAGGTCGAAGGGCGAGTTATTGGTTTGCGGCTGAAACGACTTGAGCGCCAATTGCTGGGCGATTTGCGGGCTGATGTAACGCTGCCCGGCGAACACCTGACGAATGGCCTGCACCATCTCGGCCAGGGCGGCGCCCTTGGTCAGATAACCAGCGGCGCCTGCCTGCAGCAAACGCGTGGGGAAAGGGTCCTCTTCGCAGGCAGTCACCGCGAGGACTTTCAGGTCGGGGTGGCTGCGGAGGAGTTTGCGGGTCGCTTCGAGGCCGCCGATACCGGGCATCCTGATGTCCATCAGAACCACGTCGGGCTTCAATTCGCGGGCTTTCTTCAGCGACTCTTCACCTGAGTCGGCTTGCCCTACGACCTGCAGACCTTCGATATCGGCCAGCATGCGTGAGATACCTGTACGGACCAGATCGTGGTCATCAACCACCAGCACCCTAATCAAGCGGAACCTCGTTCTGCGTCAGCCGCTCAATGCAGCGCTCTGGATCGGTTGCCGCTGTCATAGCAAAAAGCCTCCAGCCGGCTCTACATTGGCGGATTATCGCCAAAAACCAAGCGTCAAAAATACTACAAAATATTGATTCGACAACAGCTTTGCGCAAGCCTGGAGACACGACGCCCGAACCATATTTAAGAATAAATCATTTAATTTCAATGAGTTATAAATAAAAATAATACCGGAAAGCTTTCCGGATTTTTCGAATCGACATGACTTTTTGACTGCCGCGAGTATACACAAGGAATTTGCATCATGGGTGCAGGAGCTTCGGCAGAGCCAAGCAGTCGATTGAATCGCCGCAATAGACAGCCCATACAGTCGCAATGGCTAAGCCATTACGACTGTATGGGCTGAGTGCATCAGGGGCGCGGCGCACTCCCTGGATTGTTGAATATCACCGGCTAGTCGGCGCCGGCGGTTGAAGGCGGTTGTCGTGAGGGATCACGTCATCGTAAACACGCCCCCTGCTCGTGATATCCGCAGGCCCTCAACTACTACCACTGTCATCCTTCTCGATGTCCCAGCGCACCATCATCGCGTGGTCCTCGTGGATCAGGTTGTGGCAGTGCATCGGGTACTTGCCGAGGAAGTCGCGAAAACGTATCAGCACCCTGATAGTCGAGTCTTCCTCAAGCACGAAAACGTCTTTACGCCCCTGTTCATGAGGCGGCACCGGCACCTCTTTGCCTTCTCGGGTTTTGCTGAGGATGCGCCCTTCCTCGAAGTGAATATGGATCGGGTGGCTCCAGCCATCATCGACGTTTACCAACTCCCAGACCTCAACAGCGCCTTGCTTGATCTTGGCATTAGAGACAGCAGGGTCAAAGAACTTGCCATTGACTGCCCACATGCCGTTGCGCCGGTCGAAGTCCCAGCGACGCACCTTGGCGTCATCGATTTCCTCTTGGTCGAACGGACGCAACTCGCGTAATGCACTGGGTACCTGGCTGACGTCCTGCTCCGGTGGGTAACGATCAACGATGATCTTCAGCACCCGGGAGCCAGGCGCTTTCACATCCTTGGGTCGCCGGGTCTCGAACTGCTCGAGGCGGTTGACCAGATACAGCTCGGTGCCGATGGGATACCTGGCAAAGTCCACGACGATATCGGCACGCTCGGTCACAGCCAGCCGCACTCTGTATTGGTTAAACAGTGGCGCCGGCAGCAAGTTGCCGTCGTTGCCTATGTACGTGAAGGTCTGCACCACGTTGTTGGGTTTGACCAGATAGAACTCATAGAAGCGGCTCGGCCCGCCGTTGAGCAGACGCAGGCGGTACTTGCGCGCGGCCACTCTCAACACTGGCTCGATATAGCCGTTGACTATCACCTTGTCGCCGAGCACCCCTTCGGGATTAACCTGATCCCAGAACATGATCCCATTCTGGTTAAATACTCGGTCGGAAAAGTCCAATGGGTAGTCGTAGGGGTAGCTGGGTAAGCGCAGGGCGCTTGGGCTGGGGTCGTGTTCATCACCCGAGTCGATATGATCGAACAGCAGATAAAAACCCATCAGGCCACGCACTACATTTGGCGCGGTAAAGTCCAGCGTGTGGTCGTGGTAGAACAGCGTGCCCAGGGCCTCGCGCGGGTCGCCGATACCATTTTGCTGCTCATCGTAGCCAGCGTAGATATTGGTGTAACAGTGGTCCTTGAACTCCCCGGGCGAGGCTAGGGTCGGGCCGGCCTTGTTGGCGCTGTAGTAGTCGCCGGGGTAGCCATCGCTCTCCGAGGCGCTGTGCATGTTGTGCAGGTGGGTGGAGATCTCTGGCGTGCCGAAACCGACGTGGTCCTGCGGCAGACGGTTATGCATGCGCACGATGGTCGGCTGACCGTAGTAGGCGAAGATGGTCGGTCCAGGTGTAGTCGCCCCTGGCACGTTGCCTTCATAACCCCAGATGCGCTGTGGCGGGTAGGCGGGATTAAAGACCCAAGCAGGATTTTCCTTGGCGCTCAATTGGTAATGGATCGGCGGGTACTGCCGCGCGCTTACGTACAGCTCATTCCAGCGCTGATGCGGGGCACGCCCTGCCTCACCAGCGGCTGTATTGGCGGCTTCCATAGGCGGTGGATCGAGGGTGACGGGTTGCAGCTGATCGACCACCACAGGCAAGTCAATTTGCCAGGGGATGGTCGGCGGGCTGCTCAACTGTGGTGCCGGGGCACCGTCATTCTTGTCATCTTCGTCGTCATCTTTACGCCGACGGCTCTTGGCGCCGCTGCCGGATGAACTCAGTAACAGGGGGGCAGCCAATGCCGCGCCCGTCAGTTTAAGGAAGCTGCGCCGAGCGGCGCCTTGCTCCGAGTCCTCCGCGCTGGGCGTCGGCGCTGCCTCATCGGCTGATATGTGCGTGACCTCCTGTTCACTCACTTGCAGCTTTTTCTGTTCGTCTACCAAGGATCGGGATTTCATGGGTATAACCCTCTTACTCACCCCAAGCTGTTTATCCTCCCTGCTAAACCTGCCCAGCCCCTGGCCAGAAGAAATTATCTCAGTGCCAGAATGGAGCCGAACCGCCTAGAGACATACTCCAAGGTCCTGGCGGACGCGGAGCACATCGCCCGACGCGTCTAGCCAAAACCAGAGCATGCAGCGCCCTGGCCAGGCCCGTGCGTTGCACAAACACCGGCGGTGCCTAACCGAGACCGCTAGCAGCGCCCTCGGGCCGGTACGCCGTGTGCACCATGGCGGAATCGACATGGTTGATGGTGGCCAAAATCCGCTCAGGGTCGGCCAGTGCCGGCGCCATGGTCCAGCGTTCGCTGCGGTCGTTACCGATGCGCAACATGCCGGTGTGGGTGCCGAGGTTTCTATCCACTTCCTCGACCGGGTCATAGAAGCCCAGCCCATAACGCAGGCGTTTGATGTCGACCTCCGTACCGGTGAGGAACTGCCAGCCCGGCTGCACGCGATGCATCTCGGCGTAGGCCTTGAGCACTTCCGGCGTATCCATCAACGGTTGCAGGCTGATCGAGTACATGAAAATGTCTTGCCCCATGCGCTCGCCCAGCAGCGTTTGCACCTTGCGCAGGTTGGCAGTCATGGTCGGGCAGATGTCGCCGCACTGCACGAACATGAAGTTGATGACGGCTATCTTGCCGCGCACCAGGTCGTCATAGAAACGAACTCTTTTGCCATCGTGGCTGTCGAGCCAGACGTTGGGAAAATAGCTGCTCTGCGCGGCGTCCAGATTGGCGTCGGCCATGTCGATATCGGCCGACTCGAATACCTCATGCGCCTGCAGCGCAGCGCTATTCCACAACAGTCCGCCCAGTGCCGCCGTGCCTATTCCGGCCAGGAGCTTTCTTCGAGTGTTCATAGAAATTCCTCCAGTCTCAGCGACTAGTCGTCTTCTTTAATGTCCCAGCGCAACATCATTGCGTGGTCTTCGTGGATCAGGTTATGGCAGTGCATGACGTACTTGCCGACGTAATCGCGAAAGCGCAGGAACACCCGGATGGTCGATGCGCCCTGGAGCATGTACACGTCCTTGCGCCCTTGCAGGTGCGGCGGCACCGGCACCGCGACCCCGTCCTTGGTCATGCTGAGGATGCGCCCCTCCTCGAAGTGGATATGAATCGGGTGGCTCCAACCGTTATCGATATTCACCAGCTCCCAGACCTCGGCGCCGCCCTTGGGAATTACGGCACGCGCGCTGTTGGGGTTGAAGAACTGCCCGTTGATTGCCCACATGCCGTTCTTGCGTTCGAACACCCAGCGGCGTATCGGCGCGGCGGCGATTTCCGCCGGGTCGAGCGGCGGTTGCTCGCGCAATACATTCGGCACCTGGCTCAGGTCCTGCTCCGGCGGATAGCGGTCGACGACAAACTTCAACAGCTGAGTAGCCGCGCCCACACTATCGGCCATGCGGCTCTTGGTCTGCACCAGGCGATTGACCAGGTACAGTTCGGTGCCAATCGGGTACTGGGAGAAGTCGATGACGATGTCGGCACGCTCGGCCACGGCGATGCGCACACTGACCTGATTCTTCAGCGGAGCGGCGAACAGATTGCCGTCGTTGCCAATGTGGGTGAAGGTCTGCGACACGCCGTTGGCTTTCTGCAGGTAGAACTCGTAGATCCGGCTGGGCCCTATATCGAGCAGGCGGAAGCGGTACTTACGCGCAGCCACCTTGAGCACCGGCTCGATCTTGCCGTTGACCGCAATCTTGTCGCCGAGCGTGCCATCCGGCTCGACCTGATCGTAGATCAGTCGTCCACCGGCATCGAAGCGCCGATCGCCAAAGCTCAGCGGGTAATCGTAGGGATGGCTCGGCAGGCGCAAGGCGCGCGGATCTGAATCGCGCTCATTGCCCGAGTCGATGTGGTCATACAGCAGGTAAAACCCGGCCATGCCGAGGTACAGGTTGGGCGCGGTGAAGTCGAAGGTGTGGTCGTGGTACCAGAGCGTGCCCAGGGCTTCACGGTAGTCGCCGATACCGTTCTGCATCTGGTCATAGCCGGCATAGATGTTCGAGTAGAAGTGGTCCTTCCACTGCCCCGGCCCCGCCAGGGTTGGCCCGGACTTGACCGGGCTGAAGTAATCGCCGGGGAAGCCATCGCTTTCCGAGCCGACGTGCGCATTGTGCAAATGCATCGAGATCTCCGGCGAGCCGAAGCCGACGTGGTTCTGTGGCAGGCGATTCTTGAAGCGTACGATCACCGGCTGGCCATAACGGGTCATGATGGTCGGCCCCGGGGTTGTCGCCGCACCTTCGCCTATGGCGTAACCCCAGATGCGCTGCGGCGGATAGGCTGGATTGAACACCCAGGCCGGGTTTTCCTTGGCGCTCAGCTCATAGTGGGCCGGTGGATATTGCCGTGGCGTGGCGTACAGCTCAGCCCAGCGCTGATGCAAATTGCGGCCGCATTCGCCATCTGCGGGGCGCGGATCACCGGTGGGTTCAGGGCTCAGGGTGACCGGTTGCAGCGGTGTGATGGCCACAGGCAGAAACTGCACCCAGGGTGTGGTTGGCGGGCTGGGCGGCAATACCGCCGGGCCGGGTTCTGGAACCGGGTCTGGCTCTGGATCGGGTGCGCGCCGCCGCCTGGCACTGCTATCGGGCGATGCAAACAGCAGTGGCGCCGCCATGGCCGCTGCGGTGAACTTGAGAAATGAGCGCCGTCCCTCGCCTCCTGTCAGTAACGCATGACCGCTTGTTGGTCGCGGCTCCCAGCCACCGGCTTTAATGGAGACTTGCCAGGTGCCTAGCTCAAGCTTGTCCACGGTTGCCAAAAATTTTGAATTCATGACCCTACCCTCCCAACGTTGTTCTTACGCGACCATGCCTCTGGTATGGCCAGGTAAAAATCGTGCTCCGCTCGCGGCGAAGAAAACTGGGTGGCACCCATGGCATTAAATAGCGGGCATGCGCGCCAGCGCTGAATCGCGTCTGCTCGTCAGTGCTCTGTGTTGTCTGCTGGGAGAGGGAGGTCAAGCTAATGGCAGCACTGCGGTACGTTACCCGGGCTACCACTCATAGAAAGGCGGCCCACGCAGGTGAGCGGAAAAAACCAGATCAAACACAGACTCCATCACGACTCGAATGAGTCTTGCCCTGTCCATGACGCACTCCTGTTGTGTTGGTGCTGACACCTACTGTCATGCCCGCCCTGCGCAAAAACTTGCAAAGTCGTCCCTCTCCCACCGTTAACTAAAGGATCGACCTTGTCTCTTGTCAAGGATTCGTCGGGATCAATACAAACTCGACATTAGATTGTCTATCAGATTGTTTTTACTATATTTATTAATACAAAATGGCATTTTGCCGTCATCACCCACAGCGTTTGAGCTATAACAGCGTTCACAGGTGATCGCTGCGTACTGCCGGAGGAGCACGGCGATACCTATAAGAACGGCAGAGTGTCGAGACGAGCGCTTCACCCGCTTGGGGCGTTTAGCGCCAAAGCAGCGCCTACAGTCAAGATGCACCGAAGCGCGCCACCGGGGCGGGGCATAGAAGATCAACCAGATGCTCACCAACAGCCCGGCAGGCAGCGCCAGCAACAGCGCTAACGCGCTGCTAAGCAGTGACGCGGCAAGCATGGCTTGCAACCCAAGCTGACCATTTGCAGGTTGCCAAGTGCTGCCCAATAGACCTGTTCCACACCCGCGGTCTGCCCTCGAGTAAAGCAATCGAAACTTTCCTCGCGCGCCGGTTACAGCGAACGCCAACTATTGGAAATCGTGCGGGCACTTGCCGTCAAAACTTGAGCAGCTACGCCAATCACCTGCTCCACAGCCCTCTGAACACGATGCTCGCGGGGCGCACCTGGGTGCAGAAGTGACCGAGCGCACCACCTGCTGATCAGATGGCACGCTCGTGCGGGACGTGGCAGTGATCGACCGAACGTCCCGCTGATTGGCGCTCGAAATCTATCTCATGCGCAGCAGACAGGTCCCGGCCACACGCGCGCAACAATAGCCAGCAATTGCCTACCCTTTTGCGGCATGGATTGACACCTGGCGTACCTGCCGATGCTGTCGCGGAGCGGCCTGAATCTACGCCCACTCTGCGGCCTGTAACAAAGTCCCTGCTGGTGTATCTCAATCAAACCGGAGCGACCTCTTCGCCCCGTCATAGCGAGATAGCGCCATGAGTAACGTTACCCTCTACACCAGCCAACACTGCCCTTATTGCCGCATGGCCGAGCAGTTGCTGGCGCGCCGTGATGCCGGCCCGCTGAGCAGAATCAGGGTCGATGTGGATCCCCAGGCCCTGCGCGCGATGATCGAAAAGACTGGAAGACGCACGGTGCCACAGATATTCATCGGCGCACGGCATGTTGGCGGCTACGACGACTTGGCCAGACTCGATAGCGCGGGCGAATTGAAGACATTGCTGGCTGATTGCTAACTGATCGCAGACGGAGAAAGCCATGCGAAGCGGCCAACGCACACTTTTCCAAGCCCTGGCGCTGTGCCTGTGCATCAGCGGTTCGGCCCTGGCCGTGCCGCCGGAAGGGCCGACCCGCCTGCTGTCGGCCAGTCACGAGAAGTACGCGAGCGCCATGCTGTCCGGCGGCCCCGGCAAGGACGGTATTCCAGCCATCGACAGCCCACGCTTCACCGACGCGGCAAGCGCGAATGATTTTCTCGATCCCCAGGACATCGTCTTCGGCATCTTCCATCTGGGGCAGGCGCGCGCCTATCCGCAGCGCATCCTGGTCTGGCACGAGATCGTCAATGACAGCCTGGGCGAGGATGGCCTGAGCATCACCTACTGCCCGCTCACCGCCACCGCCGTCGGCTTCAAGCGCGGTGCCACCAGCCTCGGCGTTTCCGGCAAGCTGCTCAACAGCAACGTGGTGATGTACGACCGCGCCAGCGACAGCCATTGGTCGCAGATTGCCGGTGTGGCCATCGACGGTCCGGCCAAGGGCCGCAGCCTGGAGGAAGTGCGGGTGGTCTGGACCACCTGGGCCAGGTGGCAGGCACGCCATCCGCAGACCCAGGTGCTGTCCCGCACAACCGGCACCCTGCGCAACTACAGCCGTGATCCCTACGGCAGCTACCTGCCGCTGCAGGGTTACTATGCCGACCCCGGCATGATGTTCCCGGTCATGCACCAGGATTCGCGCCTGCCAGACAAGCAGATGATCCTCGGCTTTCGCACCGAGCAGGTGGCCATCGCCGTCGACAAGATGCACCTGAGCAAACAAGCGGTACTGCACTACCAGCATGGCGACGAGCACTTCCTGATCATAGCGGACCAGCAACTGGATACTGGCTGGGTCTACCGATCCGATAAGCCGATCGAGCTGGACCCGGCCAATCTGCGTTTTACCGCCGAAGGCCCGCAATCGTCTGTGCTTGAGGGGTTGCAGGCGGTCAACGCCTTCGACGCCATGTGGTTCGCCTGGTACGCCTTCTACCCACAAACGGTACTGATCGATGGCTCGCCCCAGCCCTGACAGACGACTAATCGGCTGCCTGGCCGTGCTCTATGCCCTGCTCTACCTATATGCCATCGGCGACCTGGACATTGGTCAAGCCGGCTGGAGCTGGCAGGCCCTGGACTGGCAATGGCAGCGCCTCTTGGCACGCCGTGGGCCTTGGCATTTCGAGGCCGTGGCCATGCTGGAACTGGGCGTTATGGTGCTGCTGATCAGCCCGGCCAATCTGGCCTTGGCCGGGTTACTGGCACTCTTGCTGGCGATCAATCTACACGGCGCCCTGACGTTGCGCCGCAACGCCCGGTGCTCGTTGCCCCAGGGCGCCGCGTCGAGCGCAGGGTTGTGGCCGGCGCTGCTCGCCGGCGGCGCCTGTTGCGCCCCCAGCCTGCTGCTGGTGTTGGGCATTCCGGGGCTCGGCGCCTTCGTCGGCCTGTTCGCCTGGCTGCTGCCGCTGTCCCTGGTGCTGCTGGTGTTGAGCCGCTGTTGGCAACGGCAGCGTGGCGCTCCCCGGGTGCTGTGGCTGCTCTAATTGCTAGCGAAGCGCTTCGACCAACGGCTGCTAGCAACGCATTCCGGTCGGCACGGCACCTGTAACAAAGCGCCTCGCCAGTCATCCTAAATGTACATAACGTATCTTTGGAGGATGACACCATGAAAACGATACTGAGTATGACGGCACTGGCCGCACTGATGATGGGCGCTGCCGTGACTACGGTACAGGCCGAAGGTGGCAGTGGCCGGCTGATGGACTACCGCCTGGAGCAACAGGCAGTGGTGAATAACCGCACCAGCCAGGACTCCACTGAGCGCTTTGCTCAGATGATCAAGGAACAGCCCACTGCCGCGGGTAGTGCGCGCGAGCAGCAGGAGCGCATCGAACAGTCGGAGCCCAGCTTCAAGTCGCCTATCCATAGGGACAGAGCGCTCTACGGCAGCCCCCATTGAGGGCATGTACTTTGCCGTCTGAAACAGGGGGGTGATGCCAACAAAGCCGGCATTACCCATCCCTCGGCACAGGGATGTGCCAACCAATCGCCGGGACGTAAATCCGTTGAAAAGCCCCTACTACCTTGCCGCGTACTCTTGCCCCTGGCGCTGGAGGCCCACCCCACGCGGTCTTTTCTCCCAGGTTGATTGAGCAAGGCTGCGCAGGTGACGACCCGTCGAAAGCGCTGGCCAGTAGCCTGCTGCTGATGGCGTGGCTCGTCGAAGCCGGGGGGCCTTATAACCGGTGTCATCTGTGGCGGGGGTCACGTTATGCCAGGTTACGCGGCGCCTGACTCGACTACGGCTGCTGGGTCGCCCATAGCAGGCCTCAGCCTCCACTCCGCCAGATGTGGACACCACGCTCAAGACTTTGCCGGCCGCCATCTGTGGATGCGGCTATTGCCAAAATCGACCGCGAATAGCGTGCCATCACCCCCTACGGCAACCGCGATGGCATGTTCGAACTGGCCCGGGCCATGGCCTTTGCTGCCGAAGCTGGTGAGAAAGCTGCCGTCAGCGGAAAACTTCTGAATCCGATGGTTGTAGAAGTCGGCGGCGAACAGATTTCCCTGTCGATCGACGGCCACACCGGTCACGGTCGCGAACCAGCCGTTGAAGGGCCCGAAGATGTTGCTGGCAAAAGGGCCACCCCACTTGCGCATGAAGCCCCCCTGGCGGTCGAATTGCTGTATTCGGTCGTTGTAGCCGTCGGCGACGTACAGTGCTCCCTCGGCGCCGATCGCCACATCAGTGGGATAGTTGAACTTACCGGCGCCGATGCCGATCTTGCCGGTCGCGCCTTGCTGCCGGACAAAGCGGCCATCGGCCTCCAGTTGCTGAATGCGCTGGTTGTAGACGTCGGCGACCCACAGTTTGCCATCGGCCGCGACTGTCACGCCCCCGGGAGAATCAAACTCGCCGGGGCCGCTGCCCGTGCGGCCGATGATGCGCCTGGACGTGCCGTCCAGGCCGAACACCTGGATGCGGTCGTTGAAGTATTCGGCCACATAGAGTTCGCCGGCATGCACCGTCAGGTTCATCGGTCGGCCGAGTTGTCCGGCTCCACTGCCGGGAGTGCCGAACTGGCGTTTGAAGTTGCCGTCGAAATCGAAGACCTGGATACGCCCGTTGCGCGAGTCGGCGACGAACACCTCGTCGCCGGCCACAGCGATGCCAGTGGGGTCGTTGAACTGCCCGGGCGCGCTGCCCTGTTCACCCCAGGCGCCGACGAACTCATAGGAAGGCTCCTGGGCCGACGGCACAAACGCCAGCCAGCCGGACAGGCCGACGAGTGCCAGGATGATCACGGCATTGCGGCCCAGCTTGAGAACAGCAGCGCGCTGCATGGCAGTTCCCTTTAGAAGTTGACGCGAAAGCCGGTGGTGAAGAGGTAGTCGGTCTCCAGCGCGCTGCCGTTGAGTTGCTGATGCACGGGGACCTGCACGCCGGCCTCAAGGATCCATTTTTTTGTCACGTATTGCAGTCCGGGGGTGATGAACAGCCTGGTGCCTCCCGAATTCGCATCGGCGCTCCCGCCGCTGCGATCCTTGTCCGCGTGCAGCAGGTTGGCTTCGAGCACGCCATAGAGGAAGGCCGGCACGCCGGCACCCAGGCGACGAGGCAATAGGCGGTACTGCAGCGAGCCGTCGGCTTGCCAGCGGTTGCCAGCCTGAAAGCCGTTGGCTTCGCGGTTGGCCCTGTAGCTCAGCTGGCTGTCGATCTGGAAATCCAGGGTCTGGTAGGTGAGCACCGCGCCGCCGAGCACATCCCAGGAGCCGGAACCCGGCTGCAGCGGCGGCGGCAGGCGTCCCAGACGGTCACGGGCGTCATCCTCGCCGGTCGGCGCCTTCACACCGAGGAAGGGTGCGATACGCAAGGTGCGAGCGGGTGCGTCGTACTGGTAGGCGGTATAGCGGCCCAGCACGGTGAGATCGCCGACACCCGCTTGACTGCGGCTGAGCGTCTGCCCATCCAGGCGCCTATCCAGGCGCTTGTCGAACCAGGGCAGCATGCCGAACAGCGCGAAATCCCGGGTCACGCCATAGCCCAGCACCGAGACCAGACTGGTCACCTGCAGATCGCGCTTGGCGGGCGAGGGATCGTCGGCGCTCTGCATGAAGATCAACTGCTCGCGCCACACGTAGCCGCCCTCGTGCACCGGCAGCGCCGTATTGAAGGTAAGGGGCGCACTCCAGGCGGTGCCGACCGCCAGGCACAGGCCGCTTACGGCTAGCGGCATGACGGTCTTCATTTCGCGTCCCCCTCCGGCCCGCCAGGCGCGGCGGACTGCAGCCGCTCGAACCTGCGCAGGCTGAAACCGGCGGCTGTTACGGCCTCTCGCGCCGCGGCCTCATCGAGGCTCATGCCGTCCTCCATGGTGACCTGCACGCTGCCGTCCTCGATGCGTGTCTCGAGGTGCTCGACGCCGGCGATGGCGTTCAGCTTCTTCTCGATGCCATAGGCGCAGAACGGACAGGCCAGGCCGTCGACTTCGATCCGGTAGCTGGGGCCGGCGGCAAGCGCGGCTGCCGCCACCAGGAGCAGACCCAGTGCCAAGCCTGCCCCCTGGATACATGTGCTTAACTTCATCGGTAGCTCCCCTGCGGAGCGGGCCCTGTGGTGATCTTGCCAAGATAGACCTTGGCGCTAACGCCAAGGTCAAACACTGAACCCGCGAATTCGCCGGGGCCAGCTCCGGAGCTTGATCTAGACCTGGCCGGGCCCTGCGGCGCGCAACGCCTGTTCCTCGACGCTGGCGGCCGCACAGCACGAAGCCAGTTGACCGTTGATCGCGACTGTCGGTACCGAGCGCACGCCCAGACCCTGGGCGCGTTTCGCCACGCCGAGGTCGTTCATGTCGAGGATGGAGACCTCGCACGAACTGCAGACGAGGTGCTTGACCAGTTCGATGGCAGCTTGGTGCGAGGGGCATCCTGCGCTGAACACTTCGATTTTGCGTATGGCGGTCATCGGCTTTCTCCTGCGAAAAAACTGTGCGGCCAAGGCGGCCGTCCGAATGCTGAGCTGTCCCCTGCACGGACAGCGTAGTCCATGGAGCCGACTCCAGGGTCAGGCCCCGCTTGCGCTACGCGCCAAATCACGCGCGCCGAGGTGCCGGGCCCAGGCCAGAGCGATAGCCGGCACCAGCAACCATTGCAGCAGTGGCGAGACTCCGAGCGGAAGAAAGGGCGTCAGCGGCATCCATTCGGAATAGGCCCAGCTCATCTGCACGGCCGTATTGAACCACTCGCTGAACGCCGTATAGGCGAGGCCGAAGCTGACCGAGACAGCCCCAAGCCGTCGCCAGCGCCAACGCTCGAGCGGACCGGCACGCGTGGCGACCAGCGCGGCCAACAGGGCCAGGATACCGATCAGCATGTCCCCCAGCGTGCAGTGGATGAGGGCATAGGCGATGGATGCCGGCGGCGCCTGCAGCCACAGGGTGTACAGCGGCAGTTGGGCGATTTCCCAGAGCAGGCTCAGGGGCGTGAAAAGCACCAGGTAACGCGCGAACAGGAAACGCCAGACTTGCGGATCGTCATGCCAGATGTGCGCCCTGCCTGTGTCGCTCGTCATCAATCGATTTCCTTGCGCAAAGAGGGTACCGCCAGATTTCGACCGCACCGTGCATTGTGGCAGCTACCCGGCACAGCAGGAAAGCTGCGTCACATCCTTGAAGAAGGTCTGCGCGCAGAGCTTGAGCCCCTCCACCATGGTCAGGTAGGGGAATAACTGGTCGGCCAGTTCCTGTACCGTCATTCGCGCCCGAATGGCAATGGCGGCAGTCTGGATCAGCTCTCCCGCCTCGGCAGACACCGCCTGAACTCCCAGCAATCTACCGCTGCCCGCTTCGGCGACCAGTTTAATAAACCCTCGGGTGTCGAAGTTGACCAGCGCGCGCGGCACATTGCCCAGGCTCAAGGTGCGGCTGTCTGTTTCGAGCCCTGCCTCGTACGCCTGCACCTCGTTGTAGCCGACGGTGGCCACCTGTGGGTCCGTGAAGACCACCGCGGGCATGGCGTCGAGATTGAGCGTCGCCTCGCCGCCGGTCATGTTGATCGCCGCACGGCTGCCGGCCGCCGCCGCCACATAGACGAACTGCGGCTGGTCGGTGCAGTCACCCGCCGCATAGATATCCGCTGCACTGGTGCGCATGCCCTGGTCGATCTGGATGCCACCGCGTTCGTCCAGCTTGACGCCGGCATCTTGCAGATTCATGCCCTGGGTATTGGGCGTGCGGCCGGTGGCGACCAGCAGTTGATCGACCCGCAGTTCGCCGTGGTTGGTGCTCAGTACGAATTCGCCGTCGGCGTGGGACACCCGGCTGGCCTGGGTGTGTTCCAGCACCTCGATGCCCTCCATACGCAAGGCCGCCGTCAGCGCTTCGCCAATGGCCGGGTCTTCGCGGAAGAACAGGGTGTGGCGCGCCAGGATGCTGACCTTGCTACCCAATCTGGCAAAAGCCTGGGCCAGTTCAAGTGCGACCACCGAGGAACCGATCACGGCCAGGCGTTTGGGAATCGAGTCGCTCACCAAGGCCTCGTTGGAGGTCCAGTACGCTGTGTCCTTCAGCCCTGGAATCGGCGGAACGGCCGGACTCGCGCCAGTGGCAACCAGGCAGCGGTCGAAGGTTACGATGCGCTCGCCACCCTCGGCCAATTCCACGCTGAGCGTGTGACCATCCTGGAAACGGGCGGTGCCGTGCAGCACGCTGATGGCCGGGGTGCGCTGCAGAATGCCTTCGTACTTGGCGTGGCGCAGTTCGTCCACACGACCTTGCTGCTGCGCGAGCAGGCGGTCGCGCAGGACGATTGGCGTCATGGCAGGCAATCCAGCATCGAACGGACTCTCGCGACGCAGGTGGGCCACATGCGCGGCGCGAATCATGATCTTCGACGGCACGCAGCCAACGTTGACGCAAGTGCCGCCGATGATGCCGCGCTCAATCAGGGTCACCCGCGCGCCGCGCTCGACGGCCTTCTGCGCCGCCGCCATGGCCGCCCCGCCGCTGCCGATGACGGCGATGTGCAACGGGTGCTCGCCGCCCGCCTGCCTCGCTGCAACACCTGGCCCATCCAGCGCCTGGCCGACCAGTCCGGCAGAATTGCCTGGACCGGCGATAACCTGCGCGCGATAGCCGAGCGCGGTGACTGCCGCGACAAGCGCCTCCACGCTTATCTGCCCAGCGGGCGCAACCGCTGCCACTCCTTGCGGATAGGACACGCTCGCCGAACGCACGCCCGCAACCTTCTCCAATGCCTGCCTGATGTGCTCGGTGCACGACCGGCAGGTCATTTCCTGCATCTGGAGTTCGATCATCGCTTTTCTCCCGTCTTCAAATCCGCCGTGCAGCACGCATCGGCTTTACGCTTCTTGTGCACGGCGTACAGGGTCAGCGCAATGAAGGCGGCCAGCGCCGGAAACAGTACAAAATCCAGGTAGCCGGTAAGGGCAGACAGGCCAACCAGCCCGAGAAAAACCACCAGCAGCGGCGTAAAACAACACAATGCCGCCACTACCGAGCCACCCAGGCCGATCTTCAACAGCGTATTGGGGTTACTCATCGTCACTCCTTAAGCGAAGCCGGGTAGCCTGCGTTTTCGCTGGCGTTGCTCAGGGCTTCGACGCTGGTTTTGCTGTCATCGAAGGTGACTATTGCTTCACGGTTCGCATAACTCACCTCGGCCTTGATCACACCCTCGACCTTGGTCAACGCCTTCTTCACCGTGAACGGGCAAGCGGCGCAGCTCATGCCCGGCACCGACAGGGTGACGGTCTGGGTGGCTGCCCAGACAGGTGTAACGATGAGGGTGGCGAGGGCGATGGATACGAGTAGTTTTTTCATGGCGAACTCCTGATCAGTAAAACCATGGGAGAAGGTAGGGAAAGCCGAGCGCGACCAGCGCCAAGGCCACCACCACCCAGAACAGCAGCTTGTAGCTGCGGCGTACCTGAGGGATGGCACAGACCTCCCCGGCCGTGCAGACTTGCGCCGTGCGGAAGATCCGTCGCCAGGCGAAGAGCAGTGCGACCAGCGCTGCGCCGATAAAGAGCGGACGATAAGGCGCCAGTACCGTCAGGTTGCCGATCCAGGCCCCGCTGAATCCCAGCGTGATCAACAGCAGCGGCCCCAGGCAGCACGTCGAGGCGAGGATCGCAGCGAGTCCTCCCGCGACCAGAGGGGCGCGCCCGTTTGACGGCTCAGACATGCTTTTCTCCTTCCGATTATTCGAGCGATGACCTAAGGTTACTTCCGTAGTCATGTACGGACTCAAGCGCTATGCACAGCAAACCAGAAAGCCTGACCATCGGTGCCTTCGCCAAGGCCGCCGGGGTTAACGTGGAAACCATCCGCTTCTATCAACGCAAGGGGCTGTTGGCGGAACCGCAGCGCCCCCAGGGCGGTATCCGCCGTTACGGACAGGCGGACGTGGCGCGGCTGAGCTTCGTGAAAACGGCCCAGCGCCTGGGCTTCAGCCTGGATGAGATCGCCGAGCTGCTATGCCTGGAAGATGGCACCCACTGCACCGAGGCCAGCCGCCTGGCCGAGTACAGGCTGCAGGACGTACGCGCCAAGCTGGCCGACCTGGCGCGGATAGAGTCCGCTTTGTCCGAGCTTGTGAGCGCCTGCCAAGCCGGCAAGGGCGAGGTTTGCTGCCCGCTGATCGCCTCGTTGCAAGGCGCAACGGCTCTCGTCGCCACCGGCGCTGACAGTGGCTGATGAGGGGCCAAGCACCGCCGCCGAGCCCATTGGCCAGTCATCGAGAGGGCTGTCGATGAACACCCACGAAAACCCGCTTGCTGATCGACGGCCCCTCGAATGCCTTTCTCTTCCCGGCTACGGCCTTCTGTCGGCAGGCTCAATTGTCGGAACAACCACCACCGTGAATCAGATACTCCAAGGCCCGCAGCTTGCCCTCACGGTCTTCGTAGTACATGACCGAGGGCACAACATCGCACACCTGGCTGGTGTCGCTTATGTACAGCGCTCGCGCGATATCCAGCTTCATCCCGTAGTGGTAGGTCTCGACCGGGATCTGCTCCAGGTGAGACGGGATATCAGGCTGCATGTCCTGTGTCAGTTGAGTCTGGCCGGCATGTGCCAGCCCACCAGCACCGACCAGGCTTATCGCGGCGATCAGGCTGGCAAATCGGATTGTGTGTTTCATGACGTCATCCTCCAGAGGAATTTGACTGACATGAATTTGATCTGCTGTGGCAGCGCTTGTTACAGCTCGAACCATGCGGCTCGTCGGCACTCAAGCGCCTGGCCTACACCGATTGAGTCGATCCCTTCCCGCATTAACTCGCCGCGGTAACAAACCGCCGGCCAATGCCTGCAAAGCGCGTGGGACTTGCGGTGCAGCCCATCGATCGCGATGCCGGCGCGCTGTAAGCGTGCATATGCGCAGGGGCCAGATGATTGAAGGTGGCCTCGGCGAGGATGCTGCAACAACTATTGACGGTACAGAGAAACAGAATATTCAGCGCATGCTCACCTAACAATCAATGCTGGTTCAGGGCCTGAACCCAGCTGTCGACGGAAATGGGTAAATAGCCGGTGATCTCCAGCGTGCGATCTTCGAACACATCCTCACCGGGATGGGCCACCTGCCACGCTGCGACCACTTGATCGCGGTGCTCGATCAGCGCCTGAATATGAGGGCGGAAGAGCTGTAACAGAGCAGTCAGCCACAGATTGGCCGGCCAGGATGGATGGGCATGATCAATGCTAAACGTCGGCAGCAGCTGTTTCACCGCTGCGGCGGGATACCAGGTCTCGCCCGTCACCCAGCGATTGCAAGCGAACAGTCCTATCGGCTGGCCCCAGACATCCATGGACACGGCAATCAGATGGGCGATGGCCTCATCGCCGCTCGGCCAGGGTTCACTCCCCACTGGCGCCGACAGCGGTTGCAACGCGCTGGGGATGCCCTGACCACGGATGAACGTATGGAAATGCCCGTGCTCCAGGCCACCTTCACGGTGAGCGTGGTAGTAGTACTGGGCTTGGCTATCACGGTCGTACACATCGCCATCAGGGTAATGATTCATCTCGTAGAAGCCGTCATGGCCCTTGAGCAATTCGCCGACCACATTGAGACCGGCCTTGCTCAAGGCTCGCTGACAGCGGCGAACTTCTTCTGCCGCAGCCAGTTGTGCTGATCGTTCTGCCGCACTCAACCGCTCGGCATGCGGCAGCTCGATCGCACAATCGGGCAATGCGGTATCGAAAGCGGGAAGTTGGGCGTTCATGGCGGGATCTCGAAAAAGGACCGGAGCGCAGGAGCAGCCGCCCCGGTCAAGGCACGTTTATTACTTGGCGGCGCAGGGCGCGCACTTGGCAGCGCAAGGGTTCTTGGCCGCACAGGGATTTTTTGCGGCGCAGGGGTTGGCCGCGCAGGGATTCGGTTTGAAGCTCGCCTGCAGACTTGCCGTATAGGCAACCAGCGCCGCCAGCTCTTTCGACTCCCAGCCCAGGGCCTTGGATGCCATGGGTGCGACCATGCAGATCTGGATCATCTCGTCGAGAAACACCTGGGCCATGCCGAACTGACTCTTCGCCATGGCCACCTCATGGGGATATGCCTTGGCAAAACTGGCCTGGAACAGATTGCCGCCCTGGTGGCAGGTAGCGCAAGACAGACCGTTGCTGCTCAGGCTGGGATCCTTGTAGAGCTTCTCACCATAGGCCTTCAGCTCGGCCTGGGCGCCTTGATAGGGCTTGTAGTTGACGGGGCGCTTGACCGACTTGAGCGCACAAGGGTTCATTTTGGCTGCGCAAGGATTGGCGGCGCAGGGGTTACTGACGGCACAAGGATTCTTCGCCGCACAGGGGTTTTTAGCCGCGCAGGGATTCTTCGCTGCACATGGATTCAAGCTGCTGGGTGCGCACTTGCCCGCACATGGGCTGCAGGGGTTGGCGGCCACGGCCGGGCCTGAAAGTGCCATGGCCAGCACCGTCGCCGACACCATGCTGGCAAGGGGGCGATAACAGTGTGCAGTGGGAAGGTCGGGGCATATGTGGCGCATGGTCATTTCCTCAATCCACGGTTAACAACGGTACGTTGTGCACTTACCTATGGGCACCGGGTATTGAGTTGGTCTGCGCCCTTCGACAATAGCGGCAAAAACCGAGTCATTCCCGAACCAGGCGCTATAAGCCATGGATTTGTCCAACAGGTGGCACCTGCGTTTGCTCGCCCAACAAAACTGAGAGGCAAATCGGCCGATTTTGTTACAGCGCTAGTTTCTCTAATTAGGCAGATGACTATGCCGCCACACCTACCCAGCGGCATGAAGCAAGCCGCCGATGGCTGCCGCGACGGCCGGGCA
The DNA here is from genome assembly GCF_035621475.1 of Pseudomonas paeninsulae. Classification (NCBI taxonomy): domain Bacteria; kingdom Pseudomonadati; phylum Pseudomonadota; class Gammaproteobacteria; order Pseudomonadales; family Pseudomonadaceae; genus Pseudomonas; species Pseudomonas paeninsulae. Next base: position 2,630,422 of record NZ_CP141799.1, on the reverse strand, counting down.
GATCAGCAAGCGCCTTTGCCAGCAAGAGCGGTTCCTCCGCGGGAACCGCTCCTCAGCAAAATGCAATGCTCCGCAGGCGTCTCAGTCAAGTGACTACTGGCTCTTGGCGGCACAAGGGTTCTTGGCTGCGCACGGACTCTTTGCGGCGCAAGGGTTAGCCGCACAAGGACTCTTGGCGGCACAGGGGTTCTTCGCCGCGCATGGATTTGCCGCACACGGGTTCGCCGCACAGGGATTCATGGCCGCAGGTGCACACTTGGCAGCACAGGGCGAACAAGGATTTGCGGCCAGCAGCGGCCCTGCCAATGCCATGCTTAGAGCACCCGCACACAGCATGGCGGCCAGAGGACGGCGAGCAACGGCGTTGGCTGTTTTTTTCAGTAGGTGAGTCATGTCAGTTCCTCAAAATTTGTATGGAGTGTCGAGTAGCACGGACGGGGAACTTCGATGTGCTCCGCCCTGGGAATGCGAACACCGGACCCCTTTGTTTACTGGCCAATCACCGTTCGCTTAACTCAGATGCAGGGAGCGATGTTTTGTTACAAACTCGCCCTGGATCAGCACACTGCCCCGTGCTGTTACGCACTGAGCTCGGTTGCTTTCCGCCCCTGGGGCAAAAGACATGGAGCTGTGACTTGGGTTGCGTGCGCTCATATCCAGGCCGGCCATGACAACTGCGTTGTAACAATGCACTCTGGCAGGCCTCTACTTAACAACAGGGGTTACCTGCAATGCGCACTTGCAGGTCATCGAGGGAGAAATAGATGGATGAACAGGAACTGATCATCCGGCTGCGCCAGGGTGACAAGGGCGCCCTGGAGTCGGTGATCAAACTGCACCATGCCTTCCTGGTTGCCATGGCCACCCCGCTGGTGGGCAATGACCTCGCCAACGATGTCGCACAGGAAACCTGGCTGAAGGCTTTCGCCGCGATTGGCAAATTCGAAGGGCGCTCCAAACTGCGCACCTGGCTTGCCCGTATTGCCATCAACGAAGCGCATGCCATCCGCCGCAAAACAGGCCGTGAGGTGTCCCTCGATGGCTGGGGCAGCGATAGCGGATCGCCCATAGGCGCGCGTTTCAACGAGCAAGGCGCGTGGGATACACCGCCCACTCAGTGGCACCATGAAACGCCAGACGAGCTTCTGACTGAAGCTGAACTCTACGAGTGTATTCACAAGCATCTGCACAAGCTGCCTGAAGACCAGCAAAGCGTGGTGGTGATGCGTGAGCTTGGCGGGCTGGACTATGGCGAGATAGCCCGGGCGCTCAATCTGGCGGAGGGCAATATCCGCGTATTACTGCACCGCGGCCGGCAACGCATGCACGCCATGCTTAATCATTTCGAGGAGGTAGGAACATGCTGACCTGCCGTGAGATGTCCGAACTCGGCTCCGACATCATTGAGGGTGATCTGCGCTTAAGCACTCGCTGGGCAGTGTTCATGCATCTGAAAATGTGCTCGCGCTGCTCGCTGTACATCAAACAGCTGAAACTCACCTCCGACGTACTGCAACAACTACCGCTAAACGCAGAAGCGGTTGATAGCGCGGCCATTCTGGAAAAACTGCAAGAGCGGGATAAATAACAGAACTAACCAGTGCTGTAACAAAAACGCGAGCAGATTCTCATAAAGGTACAGCCTCAACGAGGGGCAGACCTGAATGTCACCTGGGTAAAGCCCGGTTATGCCAGTCAAGTCGACTATCAGGGCTTCAAACAGGATCAGGCCGAGCTGGACAGCTATCTGGCCGTTCTCTCGAACGTGCCGCGCGAGCAATATGACAACTGGAGTCGCGGCCGGCGTATGGCATTTCTGATCAATGCCTATAACGCCTTTACCGTAAAGCTTGTTACCGAGAATTACCCGCTGGACTCGATCAAGGAAATTGGCGGCGTGTTCGGCAGCCCCTGGGCTCAAGCATTCATCCCGCTGTTCGGGCAAACGTTGACACTCAATCAGATCGAGCATTCGATGATCCGCGAACCCGGCGTATTCGACGAATCACGCATCCACTTCGCGGTTAACTGTGCCTCCATAGGCTGCCCGGCCCTGCGCAGCGAAGCCTACGTTGCCAGCGAACTCGATGCGCAGTTGCAGGACAGCCAGCGGCGCTTCCTCAGTGATCGCAGCCGCAACCGTTTCGATGCAGCCGCCGGCCATTTTCGAGTCTCGAAGATTGTCGATTGGGACGCCGACGATTTCGCCAATCAGAGCGGCTCGCTGCAAGCCTACCTGCAAAGACAGACGACCTTGCTGGCAGCCGCAGAGCATCTGGAGCAGGCCTAGAGCACAAGCAAAGTGGAGTTCCTCGACTACGACTGGTCACTCAACCAAGCCCATTGACCCGGAGACCGCACGATGACAGACAAGATGGCTTTGGTACTCGCTGGCGGCGGCAGCTTGGGGGCCGTGCAGGTCGGCATGCTGCAGGCGTTGATAGCGGCAGACGTTACGATCGACCTAGTGGTGGGGGCATCGGTAGGGGCCATCAACGGCGCCCATTTCGCCTGCAAACCGAACGCCAAGGGCGTTGCCGAGCTGGCCGAAATCTGGTGCGCGCTGGGCAAGCAGGATATTTTCCCTTTTTCCCTACTGGGCGCGACCAAGGCCCTGCTGCTGCGGCGCGGATACATCCTCGACAACGCAGGCCTGCGCCGGATGATTCTGTCGGCACTGCCGATCAGTCGCCTGGAGGACTGCGAGCTGCCCCTGCATGTGGTCACCACCGATTTGCTCAGCGGTGCCGAGGTGTTGCAGTCGCAGGGCGACATCCTCCAGGCGTTGCTGGCCAGCGCCGCCATTCCGCTGGTCTACCCACCGATTGCAATCGACGGACACTTGCTGATGGATGGCGGCGTAGCCAGCAATACCCCGATCGCCAGTGCCGTTGCGTTGGGCGCGAAGCGCATCGTGGTCCTGCCCACCGGTTTTGGTTGTGCCTGCAAGGCTCCGCCCAAGGGGTTCGTTGCGCTGGCCCTGCATACCCTCAACCTGATGAGCATGCGCCAGCTGGTACGCGACATTGAGCTGTATGCCCCGCATGCCCATATCCATGTCGCTGCGCCTTTATGCCCCTTGGGCGTTTCGGTATTCGATTTCACCCAGACGCGCAGCCTGATCGAACGCGCCAAGCTGCATGCCCAGACCTGGCTGGATAGCGGCGGGCTCGAACAAACGGGTGTTCCCGACTCCCTGCGCGCGCATTCGCACGCCGACATGCTCCCTGTAGAGATGCCATGAGCGCATTCGTGGCTGGGCAGGCGGTTGGGCTATATGGCCGAAGCGGCCGACGAAACGAAGTCTTGCTATTGGCATCCGCCAGATTCATCCCAACCGTCGATCCACCTGTACTGGATGCCACGTCAAGGTGTGCGAAGGCCTTACGCTGCGCGAGCGCTCCATACGGTGAAGGTTATCTAATTGGTACGCGGTGCCAACCTGGCTGACGGGAACCAAGCCCTTGGTCAACGGGTCGCCAGCAACGAGAAAGCAATTTCTGACGGCAATAGCTTGGGCTTGGTTGCCTGGAACCTGATAGACCTCGCGCCTGAAATCAGGCGCGAGCAGCTCAAGCCGCAAAACAAGCCAACGTGGAGACTAAGGTGCGGACGGGCATACTCCAGAAACAACAAGGCCCCGAAATACGGGGCCTTGGTACATCTATATGGTGGAGGGCTAGGGATTCGAACCCTAGAAACGCTACTAACGTTCGCCGGTTTTCAAGACCGGTGCATTCAACCGCTCTGCCAACCCTCCAAATTTTTTCTACATCCTTACAAGGTGCAACACCGATCATCCTTAGATAAGAACTCTAGGACAGCTTCCCATCGGCGGTTTTCAAGACCGCTGCCTTAAACCACTCGGCCACGCTTCCAAAATTTTCTACGGCCATGGGGCAGGGCCGTTTTTTACATTGCTCAATCACGCCTTGGCTTGACTGAGGGCGGCAATCTTACCGGAACGCAACACACTGTCAAACTCTAAAGGTTGGCAGTGCCTATCGCTCTGTTATGATCCCCAAAAGCCTGATCACGGATCTACTAATTTTTTACAGGAGTGCCGCCATGCGCGAACAAGATTACACACTCAGTCACACGCAGGTTGAGCAGCTGGAAGTCAGCCGCGTTCTGCGCAATACATATGGCCTGCTGGCCATCACCCTGGCCTTCAGCGGCTTGGTCGCCTTTATGGCGCAGCGCGCCAATGTGCCTTACCCCAACTTTTTCGTGGTGCTGATCGGCTTCTACGGCCTGTTCTTCCTCACCGCTAAACTGCGTGACTCGTCCTGGGGCCTGCTCTCCACCCTCGCCCTGACCGGCTTCATGGGTTACACCCTGGGGCCGATCCTCAATCGCTACCTGGGCATGGCCAACGGCGCCGAAGTGGTCAGCTCGGCATTCACCATGACCGCGCTGGTGTTCTGTGGTCTGTCCGCCTATGTACTGATTTCGCGTAAGGATATGAGCTTCCTCAGCGGCTTCATCACTGCTGGCTTCTTTGTCCTGATCGGCGCCATGGTGGCAGGGTTCTTCTTCCAGATCAGCGGCCTGCAACTGGCGATTAGCGCCGGTTTCGTGCTGTTTTCCTCGGCCTGCATCCTGTACCAGACCAGCGCCATCATCCACGGTGGTGAACGCAACTACATCATGGCGACCATTAGCCTGTATGTATCGATCTACAACCTGTTCCTCAGCCTGCTGCAGATCATGGGCATCATGGGCAGCGACGACTGATCCTCGAGTCGCGCCCGAGGCCCGCTTCGGCGGGCTTTTTCATGCCTGCGGCGAGCATCTTGCGCGCTCACGCTTTATCATTGGGGCAGATTTCCCTGCCGGCTTCTATATGAAATTCGCCATCGCCCTCTTCGCCCCACCGCATGCGCCCTCCTCCCGGCGCGCCCTGCGTTTTGTTCAGGCTGCCCTGGCCGGCGGCCATCAGATCGTGCGGCTGTTCTTCTATCAGGACGCGGTGCATAACGCTTCGAGCAATGTGGTCAGCGCACAGGATGAGCTGGATATCCCTGCGCAATGGCGCGAACTGGTCTGCCAGCAGCAGCTCGATGGCGTTGTATGCATTGCCGCAGCGCTACGCCGCGGCATCCTCAATGAGCAGGAAGCGCAACGCTACGAGCGCAGCGCCGCCAATCTGGATGCTCCCTGGGACCTTTCCGGACTGGGTCAACTGCATGAAGCGGCGCAAACGGCCGATCGCCTGGTGTGTTTCGGAGGGCCTTGAAATGAACAAATCCTTGCTGATCATCAACCGTCAGTCGCCCTGGTCCGGCCCCTGCGCCCGCGAAGCGCTGGATATTGCCCTGGCTGGCGGCGCGTTCGACTTACCCCTCGGCATGCTGTTTCTCGACGACGGCGTGTTCCAGTTGGCGTCAGCGCAACAGCCCGCAGCCCTGCAGCAGAAAGACCTGGGCGCCAACCTGCAGGCCTTGCCGCTGTTCGGCGTCGAATCGCTGTATGCCTCGGCGCGCAGCCTGCAAGAGCGCGGCCTGGAGCAACAGGCGCTGACGCTGGCGACCGAGGTGCTGGATGATGCCGCCCTGATAGCGCTTATCGACCGTTACGACCAGGTGATCACCCTCTGATGGCTACGTTGCATGTTTTGTCCCATTCACCGTTCAGCGACAGTCGGCTGAGCAGCTGCCTGCGCCTGTTGGGTCCTGCCGACGGTTTGTTGCTCTGCGGCGATGCGGTATACGCCCTGCAACCCGGCACCGCACAGCACCAGGCCCTGGATCTAATGCCCGTCGGTATCGGCCTGTTCGCCCTCGACGAAGACCTCTGTGCGCGCGGCCTTGCCGCGCCGGCGCGGATCCAGGTGGTCGACTACCCGGGGTTCGTCGAACTCAGTTGCCGCTTCGACAAGGTCAACAGCTGGCTATGAGGCATTTGATCGTTAGCGGCCGGCGCATCGAGCTGGACAAGGACGGCTACCTGGTGGTCCTGGCCGATTGGTCGGAACCCGTGGCCGAGGCCCTGGCGCAGCAGGAGCAATTGACCCTGAGCGCCGAACATTGGCAGATTCTGCAAGTGTTGCGGGCCTTCTACGCCGAGTTCCAGCTGTCGCCAGCCAACCGGCCGCTGATCAAATATATGGCGCTCAAGCTAGGCCCGGAAAAGGGCAATAGCCTGCACCTCAATCTCCTGTTCAAAGGCGCTCCCGCCAAACTCGCCGCCAAGCTGGCGGGCCTGCCAAAACCGACGAATTGCCTATGAACCTTGTCACTCCAGCGGAACACCCTTTTGCCCAATTCGTACGCATCCTCGGCAAAGGCAAGCGCGGCGCGCGCAATCTGACCCGAGCAGAAGCCCGTGAAGCCATGGGCATGTTGCTCGACGGCAAGGCCGAGGACACCCAGCTCGGCGCTTTCCTGATGCTGCTCAGGCACAAAGAGGAAAGCGCCGAGGAGATGGCCGGCTTTGCCGAGGCGGTGCGCGAGCGTTTGCAGGCGCCAGCCATTGCGGTCGACCTGGACTGGCCCAGCTATGCCGGCAAGAAGCGTCACTTACCCTGGTTCCTCCTCGCCGCCAAGGCCCTGGCCAATAGCGGCGTGCGCATCCTCCTGCATGGCGGCGGCGCACACACCGCCGGGCGCTTGTATAGCGAGCAAGTAATCGGGCTTCTGCAGATTCCACTGTGCCGCAGCTGGGGTGAGGTGGAGCATGCCTTGCAGGAACAACAACTGGCATTTATCCCGCTGGGCGACTGGATGCCGCAACTGCAACGGATGATCGACCTGCGCAACATCCTCGGTCTGCGCTCGCCGATCCACTCGCTGACCCGCATTCTCAATCCGCTAGCGGCGCGCTGTGGCCTGCAAAGCATCTTTCACCCCGGTTATCAGGCGGTGCACCGCGAGGCTAGTCAGTTGCTCGGCGACACTGCGCTGGTGATCAAGGGTGACGGTGGCGAGGTGGAAATCAATCCGGACGCCACCAGTCATCTGTACGGCACGGCCAACGGCGAGAACTGGGACGAAGACTGGCCGCCGTTGTCCGCTCAGCGCCACGTCAAGCCCGGGTCGCTGCAACCGGAGCACCTGCAGGCGTTCTGGCGCGGTGAAGTCGAGGACGCTTACGGCCGACTCGCGGTATTGAGCAGCATGGCCTTGGCCTTGCGTGCCCTGGGCATGCCACGCGAAGAGGCGTTCAAGCAGGCGCAGCAACGCTGGGACGCACGAAAAATATCGAGCTAGTCGATTTTTAGAGACAGTTTTTTCTACCTTTCAATCGAACCGCTGCCGTTAGACTGAACGCCTGAGCCGTAACGCTAAAGGAGTCGGAAAATGGGTTTGTTGATTGAGGGCCGCTGGCATGACCAGTGGTACGACACTGCCACTGACGGCCGCTTCAAGCGCGAGAATGCCCAGCGGCGTAACTGGATCACCGCCAACGGCAACCCTGGGCCAAGCGGCGAAGGTGGCTTCAAGGCGCAGGCCGGTCGCTATCACTTGTATGTTTCCCTCGCCTGCCCCTGGGCCCATCGCAGCCTGATCCTACGTCAGCTCAAGGGTTTGCAGGACCTGGTCGATGTATCGGTGGTCAGCTGGCTGATGCTCGACGATGGCTGGACCTTCGACCCGACCCACGGCTCCACGGGTGATAGCCTGGACGGTCTGGATTTCTTGCATCAGCGCTACACCGTCGATGACGCCAACTACAGTGGTCGGGTGACCGTGCCATTGCTGTGGGACAAGCAGCAACAGTGCATCGTCAGCAATGAGTCGGCGGAAATTATCCGCATGTTCAACTCGGCTTTTGACGGGCTGACCGGTAACTTCCTGGATTTCTACCCCGAAGCACTGCGCGGCGAGATCGACGCACTCAATCAGCGCATCTATTCGGCGGTTAACAATGGCGTGTACCGCGCCGGTTTCGCCACCACCCAGGCGGCCTACGAGGAAGCCTTTGTCGAGCTGTTCGACGAACTGGACTGGCTGGATGCGCGCCTCGGCGAGCACCGTTACCTGGCTGGCGAATACCTCAGCGAAGCCGATTGGCGCCTGTTCACCACCCTGGTTCGTTTCGATGCGGTGTACTACGGGCACTTCAAGTGCAACCTGCGGCGCATCGAGGACTACCCGCACCTGTCCAACTGGCTGCGCGAGCTATATCAATGGCCCGGGGTGGCGGCAACAGTGGATTTCGACCACATCAAGAGCCATTACTACGCCAGCCATCGCACCATCAACCCGGCCGGCATAGTGCCCAAGGGGCCGGCGTTGGAGCTTGCCCGCGGGCATGATCGCGAGCGGTTACCGGGCAAGGGCATTTGGCGAACGTCGTAACGCTTCAGTTTTTGCAAGCGAGTGTAGTGACAGGCCTGTAGTCGTGGTAAACGCTGCAAACTGCCGAGCGATCAGGCGCCGCCATCGTTGCGCGCCGTGTAACTCAGCACTAGATAGCCCGAGTTGCACCGATGGTGGGTTACGACGCAAGGGGCTGCGGCGGGGTCATCGCTATCGGCAACATGCGCCTAATCCACCCTTCAAGAGGCCATGGAACTGTAGGATCATATGTGTCGACTCATTCGCTTCAAACCTCGGCCTGAGCACCTTCGAACCAGGCCAGCTTTTCGCGCAGTTGCACCACTTCGCCGACAATGACCAGGGTCGGCGCGTGGACCTGATGCTGGGCGACCAATTCCGGCAGGTTCGCCAGGGTGCCGGTGAAGACCCGCTGGTTGGGCGTAGTGCCCTGCTGAATCAGCGCTGCGGGTGTACTGGCGGCACGGCCATGGGCGATCAATTGCTGGCAAATCAGCGGCAAGCCGACCAGGCCCATATAGAACACCAGGGTCTGGCTGGGTGCTGAAAGCTCTGCCCAAGGCAGATCGCAGCTGCCATCCTTGAGGTGGCCGGTGACGAAGCGTACCGACTGCGCGTGATCGCGATGGGTCAGCGGAATCCCCGCATAAGCCGCGCAGCCACTGGCTGCGGTGATGCCCGGTACCACCTGGAAGGGAATACCCTGGGCTGCCAGCTCCTCGATCTCCTCGCCGCCACGACCGAAGATAAATGGGTCGCCACCTTTCAGGCGTAAGACCCGCTTGCCCTTTTTGGCCAGGCTGACTAACTGCTGGTTGATCTGCTCCTGCGGTACGGCATGCTCAGAGCGCTGCTTGCCGACATAGATACGCTCGGCATCGCGGCGGCACAGCTCGATGATCGCGGGTGCGACCAGGCGGTCGTAGAGCACCACATCGGCTTGCTGCATCAGGCGCAAGGCGCGAAACGTCAGCAGGTCAGGGTCGCCGGGGCCGGCACCGACCAGATACACCTCACCCAGGGTGCGTGGCGCGGCGCCGGCGATTTTCTCTTCGAGCAGGCGCTCGCCCTCATGCATTTTTCCAGCGAATACGCTCTCGGCAATTTGTCCCTGGAATACGTCCTCCCAGAACACCCGGCGTTGCTGCACATCGGGAAACAGGCCCTTGACCCGGTTGCGAAACTTCTTCGCCAAACCGGCCAGTTGACCATAGGTCGCTGGAATCCAGGTTTCGATCTTGGCCCGGATCAACCGCGCCAACACCGGCGCATCGCCGCCACTGGTGACGGCGACGATCAATGGCGAGCGGTCGACGATAGCCGGGAAGATCACGCTGCACAGTTTCGGTGCATCGACGACATTGACCGGAATCCCCAGCGCCTGGGCCTGGGCGGATATTTGCGCATTCAGCGGTTCATCGTCGGTGGCGGCGATGATCAGCGCCACGCCGCTCAGGTCCTCGGGCTGGTAGTTGCGCAGCAGCACCTCGCCAGCCCCCAGGCTGACCAGCGTGCAAAGTTCGTCGCGCACGTCGGGCGCCACGACCCGCAGCCTAGCGCCGGCATCGGCGAGCAAGCGCGATTTACGCAGGGCGACTTCACCGCCACCGACCACCAGTACCAGGCGATCCTGCAATTTGTGGAACAGCGGGAGAAAGTCCATGAGTATGATCCAGGCGATGACAATGGCGAGGCACACGCCTGGCCCGTAGGGTGGGCTTCAGCCCACCAGAATTGCCTGCAGAAGTGGGTTTTAAAACCCACCCTGCAAGATGTACTCCTGCGCGTTAACCGATGACTTCAACGCCGCCCATATAGGGTTTGAGCACCTCAGGCACACGAATACTGCCGTCGGCCTGCTGGTAATTCTCCAGCACCGCCACCAGGGTGCGGCCCACCGCCAGGCCGGAGCCGTTGAGGGTGTGCAGCAGCTCCGGCTTGCCGGTTTCCGGGTTGCGATAACGAGCTTGCATACGCCGCGCCTGGAAGTCGCCGCAATTGGAGCAGGAGGAAATCTCGCGGTACTTGTCCTGGCTCGGCACCCATACTTCCAGATCGTAGGTCTTGGTCGCGCTGAAGCCCATGTCGCCGGTGCAGAGGGCGAGCACGCGGTACGGCAGTTCGAGCAGTTGCAAAACCTTTTCGGCATTGCCAGTAAGTTCTTCCAGGGCCTGGTAGGAGGTGCTCGGCTCGACGATCTGCACCATCTCAACCTTGTCGAACTGATGCTGACGGATCATGCCACGGGTGTCGCGACCAGACGCGCCGGCTTCGCTGCGGAAACATGGAGTGTGGGCAACCAACTTCAGCGGCAATTGCTTGGCCTCGAGAATCTCGCCGGCGACTATATTGGTCAGCGACACCTCGGCAGTTGGAATCAGGTACAGATCGGCTTCGTTTTCGCGGCTGATCTTGAACAGGTCTTCTTCGAATTTGGGCAGCTGACCGGTGCCCTGCAACGCTGGCGCTTGGACCAGATAAGGTGTGTAGGCCTCTTCATAGCCATGTTCGCCGGTATGCAGATTGATCATGAACTGCGCCAGGGCGCGATGCAGGCGAGCGATCGGTCCACGCAACAGGGCGAAACGCGCACCGGACAGTTTGGCGGCGGTTTCGAAATCCAGCCAGCCGTACTTCTCGCCCAGGGCCACGTGATCCTGAATGGCGAAGTCGAAGACCTTGGGCGTGCCCCAGCGGCGCACCTCGACGTTGCCCTCTTCATCCGCGCCCACCGGCACCGACTCGTGTGGCAGGTTGGGAATGTTCAGCAGCAGGCTATCCAGCTCGACCTGAATGGCATCCAGCTCCTGTTTGCCTTGCTCCAGTTCGCTGCCCATGCGATCGACATCCGCCAGCAGCGGCGCTATGTCTTCGCCGCGCTGCTTGGCCTGGCTGATGGCCTTGGAGCGACTGTTACGCTCGGCTTGCAACTGCTCCGTGCGGGTTTGTAGGGTCTTGCGCTGGGTTTCCAACGCTTCAAAACGCGCCACATCCAGTTGAAAACCGCGCGCAGCAAGGCGCTGAGCCACATCGTGGAGTTGGCTGCGCACCAGTTTGGAATCGAGCATGTCAGGTTCTCGTCGATCAGAGTTTGGTGAGTGATAGGCCTGCCCAGGTCGCGAGCAGGCCGCCCAACACACTTAGCGCCAGATAGCCGAAGGCCATTGGCGCCTGGCCGCTTTCCAGCAGGCGCAAGGTGTCGAGGGAAAAGGATGAAAAGGTGGTAAGACCGCCCAGAAAACCAACGATCAAGCCGGCGCGTAACTCCAGCGGTATTTCCGGGCGTAGCAGAAACAGTCCATACAGGTAACCGATCAGCAAGCAACCAACGATGTTTACCGCCAGGGTCGCCGTATAGAAATATTGCGGCCAGCTTGCGTTGATCCAGTTGGCCGTAGCAAAGCGCAATAAGGTTCCGCACGCCCCACCGACCGCCACCGCGAAAACGACTGCGATCATGGCTTTCTCCGCTTGCGCGGACTGAGCGCATCCTGGCTGGCCAGATGCGCGAGCTTATCGCGAATTTTCTGCTCAAGGCCGCGCGGCACCGGTTGATAATACTGACGCGCCGGCAGTTGCTCGGGGAAGTAATCTTCACCTGCGGCGTAGGCTTCCGGCTCATCATGGGCATAGCGGTATTCATCGCCATAGCCCAGCTCTTTCATCAACTTGGTCGGTGCGTTACGCAGGTGCAGCGGTACTTCCAGGGAGCCATGTTCGGCAGCATCACGCATCGCCGCCTTGAACGCGCTGTACACGGCGTTGCTTTTCGGCGCGCAGGCCAGGTATACGATGGCCTGGGCGACGGCCAGCTCGCCTTCAGGGCTGCCCAGGCGCTCTTGCACGTCCCAGGCATTGAGGCACAGCGTCAGTGCCCGGGGGTCGGCATTGCCAATGTCTTCGCTGGCCATGCGCACGACCCGGCGGGCTATGTACAGCGGGTCGCAGCCGCCATCGAGCATGCGCGCGAACCAGTACAGCGCGCCATCCGGACTGGAGCCACGCACCGACTTGTGCAGCGCGGAAATCTGGTCGTAGAACGCTTCGCCGCCCTTATCGAAGCGCCTACGGCTGTCGCCGAGTAGGTCCAGCAACAACTCGGTGCTGATGGCGCCGCCGTCCTCTACCAGATCCGCAGCGTTTTCCAGGAAGTTCAGCAAGCGCCTGCCATCGCCATCGGCGGCGGCCAGAAGAATCTTGAAACTTTCCTCTGGCAGGCTGAGTTGCCGCTCGCCGAGGCCTTTGGGGTCGGTCAGGGCGCGACTCGCCAGCTTGTGCAGCGCCGTTTCGTCCAGGCTTTTGAGGACATAAACACGCGCCCGCGAAAGCAGCGCGTTGTTCAGTTCGAACGAGGGGTTTTCGGTAGTGGCACCGATGAAGATCAGGGTGCCGTCTTCCACATAGGGCAGAAAGGCATCCTGCTGCGACTTGTTGAAGCGATGCACCTCGTCGACGAACAGGATGGTCCGACGGCCATATTGGGCGGCATGCTGTTGCGCCACTTCGACCGCCTGGCGGATCTCCTTGACCCCGGAGAGCACCGCCGAAATCGTCTCGAAATGCGCATCGGTGACCTGGGCCAGCAAGCGCGCCAGGGTGGTCTTGCCCACGCCCGGCGGCCCCCAGAAAATCATCGAGTGCAGCGCGCCCTGCTCCAGCGCTTCACGCAGCGGCTTACCGCGCGCGAGCAGATGCTCCTGGCCGACGTACTCGTCCAGGCTGGCAGCACGCAAGCGCGCGGCCAGGGGTTGAGCGATGGGCGCATTTCGAAACAGATCCATGACGGCGGGCTACGACCTCTTACTCTTGAATGACATCCGCGCCTTCGGGAATTTCGAAGCTGAACAGTTTGTCGTCCACGCTTTCATTCATCTTCACGCTGAGGAACAGAATGTTGGTGCGCTGGCCAATACTGTCGATCAGTTGCATGTCATTCAACACACCGCTGCGAAATGACAGGCGCAGACTGTCGAACAGCGTGTCCTTGGATTTTGGCTTGAGGATGAAGTCGACCACGTTGCCGCCTTCCTTATGGCTGATCTCGAAATTCTCTTGAATCTCGGACACATCGCCGGACAGTAGCAGAGCCGGGGTATGGGTCAGGCGCTTGTCGAGGGTCTGAATGGTTACCTGCTCCAGATCCGGGTCATACAACCAGACCTTCTCGCCATTGGACACCAACAACTGCTCCATAGGCGCGTCAGTGTGCCAGCGAAACAGCCCCGGACGCTTGAGTACCAATTGCCCAGCTGTTTCCTGCAACTGCGTCCCACTGCCATCCAGGGTCAGTTGTGAGAAGCGGGCGCTGATGGTTTTTGCCTGGTTGAGCAATGTGGTCAGGCGCTGTGCCGACACATCCTCAGCGGCCAGGACGGAGACGCTGGTAATACTTAAAGCGGCCAGCAACAGTATACGAATCAGGCGCATGGAACTCCCTATTACATTGATTTCTAGGCGTTAGTCACGGGTTGGACTTGGCGCGATCACTTCGCGCGAGCCATTGGTGCTCATCGATGTCACTACGCCTGCCACTTCCATCGCTTCGATCATCCGCGCGGCACGGTTGTAACCGATCTTCAATTTGCGCTGCACAGCGGAAATCGAGGCCCGACGGCTTTCGGTGACAAAACGCACGGCTTCGTCATACAGCACATCTTCTTCACTGCCTTCGCTACCACCCTCACTGCTACCGTCAAAGCCACTGCCGGACTCTTCGACACCGGCCAGAATGTCTTCGATATAGTCCGGGGTACCGCGCAACTTCCAGGCTTCGACCACACGGTGGACTTCTTCGTCGGAAACGAAGGCGCCATGCACACGAATCGGCAGACCGGTGCCGGGCGGCAGGTAGAGCATGTCACCGTGGCCGAGCAACTGTTCGGCGCCGCCCTGGTCGAGAATGGTGCGTGAATCGATCTTGCTCGATACCTGAAAGGCCATGCGCGTCGGGATGTTGGCCTTGATCAGGCCGGTGATCACATCCACCGACGGACGCTGGGTGGCGAGAATCAGGTGAATACCGGCGGCGCGGGCCTTCTGCGCGATCCGTGCGATCAGCTCTTCGACCTTCTTGCCGACGATCATCATCATGTCGGCAAATTCATCCACCACCACCACAATGGTTGGCAGGGTTTTCAGCAGCGGCGCCTCGTCGTGCATGCTTTCGCGCTTGTATAGCGGATCGGCCAGGGGCTCACCCGCCTCCTCGGCCTCCCTGACCTTGCGGTTGAAGCCTGCCAGGTTGCGCACGCCCATCTTCGACATGAGCTTATAACGCCGCTCCATTTCAGCGACGCTCCAGCGCAGGGCGTTGGCCGCCTCCTTCATGTCGGTGACCACCGGGCAAAGCAGGTGTGGAATGCCTTCGTAGATCGACAGCTCGAGCATTTTCGGGTCGATCATGATCAAGCGCGCCTCTTCCGGCGTGGACTTGAACAGGATCGACAGAATCATCGCGTTGACCCCGACCGACTTACCCGAGCCTGTGGTGCCGGCGACCAGCAGGTGGGGCATCTTCGCCAGGTCAGTAATCACCGGACGACCGCCGATATCATGGCCGAGGGCCAGAGTTACCGGGGATTTGGCCTCATCGTACTCTGGGGACGACAGCACCTCAGAAAACCGCACGATCTGGCGGTCTTCGTTGGGCACCTCGATGCCCACGGTGGTTTTGCCGGGAATTACTTCGACCACGCGCACGCTGATGATCGCCATCGAGCGCGCCAGATCCTTAGCCAAGCTGGAAATACGACTGACCTTGACGCCGGCGGCGAGCTGGATCTCGAAACGGGTAATTACCGGGCCCGGATGCACTGACTCGACCATAACCTCGACGCCAAACTCCTTGAGCTTGATCTCCAGTAGGCGCGACATGGCCTCCAGCGACTCGGGGGAGAATTTCTTCTGCTTCTTCTCGGCGACATCGAGAATGGAAATCGGCGGCAAGGAGCCTTCGACGGCGCTGTCGACGAACAACGGAGCCTGCTTTTCTTTCAGTACGCGCTTGCTCGACTGGGCGGTTTTAGACTCCGCTGGCGGGGTAATCAGGGGCGCCGTGCGGCTTTCACGCGCGCTCATGTGTTTACTCAGCGCTTCCTCACGCTCAAGCAGGCGCTCTTTGACTTTGGCCTGTTCACGGCGGTCGTGCACCATCGGCGCCGCCACTTCGCTAACCCGCTCATCGACTTCGCGCAACTGGGCGACCAGTTGCTTGCGCTCGGTGCGGGCATTCCACCAGCGGTTGACCAGGCTCTGGATCAACTCGAAAAGATCCAGGGTGATCTTGCCGGTGAGATCCATGACCTTGAACCAGGACAGGTCGCTGAACACGGTCAAGCCAAACAGGAACAGCGCAATGAACAGCAAGGTGCTGCCCTGCACGTTCAATACATCTTCGGTCAACTGACCAAGACTCTCGCCTAATGCACCGCCAGCGCCAGCAGAGGCCGGTATGCTGCTGCCCGCGTCAAAATGTATATCGGCCAGCGTAGCCCCGGACAGCACCAGGAATACCAGACCGATCAACCGCCAGGAAAACAGCCAGCCGCTCCACTGCCAGGGCTGATGGCGGTTTCGGAACACCTGCAAGGTCTTGACCCCGAGCAACAGCGGGAACACATAGGCGAAATAGCCCAGGGCCATGAATAGGATGTCGGCGAACCAGGCGCCAGCACGGCCGGCGGCATTCTGTACTTGATCGATATTGCTGGTATGCGTCCAGCCCGGATCGGCGGGATCATAGGTCAGCAGCGCCATCCACAGATAAAGGCAGAGTGCACCGAGAGCGATCAAGGCGCCTTCTTTCAACCTGTAGGGCAATTGCTGACGCCAGACTGGAGTCTGGGCTGTAGGGCTTGAATTCTTCAAAACACATCTATTCCTGCGCCTGCGGCGCGCCGAATAATCGGTTAATGGCAAAAACTTTTGACTATTGTACGGATTTACCCGATTGATGCCACGCTAGGCAACGAGGTGGCAACCAGCCTGGACGAAGGCCTCTGCCACCGGCTCCCGCTCGTCCCCTGCTTCGGTGTAGCATAGCCAGCAACATATTACGTGCGACTCAATTTGAGCATGCATTCTCTTTTGTGACAAAGGCTTATGAGGTGTTTCTATGAGCGAAGTCAAGCATTCACGCCTGATCATCCTGGGTTCCGGCCCTGCCGGTTACGCTGCAGCGGTATACGCTGCCCGTGCCAACCTCAAGCCCGTAGTGATCACCGGCATCCAACCCGGCGGCCAACTTACCACCACAACAGAAGTGGACAACTGGCCAGGTGACGTCGAAGGTTTGACCGGCCCTGCGCTTATGGAACGCATGCAAAAACATGCCGAGCGCTTCGACACCGAGATCATTTATGACCACATTCACACGGCCGAGTTGCAGCAGCGTCCGTTTATCCTCAAAGGCGACAGTGGCACCTACAGCTGCGACGCACTGATCATCGCCACCGGCGCCTCGGCGCAGTACCTCGGTCTGCCGTCGGAAGAGGCGTTTGCCGGCAAAGGTGTTTCTGCCTGCGCCACCTGCGACGGTTTCTTCTACCGCAATCAAGTCGTCGCAGTGATTGGTGGCGGCAACACCGCCGTCGAGGAAGCGCTGTACCTGGCCAATATCGCCAAGGAAGTGCACCTGGTTCACCGTCGCGACAAGCTGCGCTCGGAAAAGATCTTGCAAGACAAGCTGTTCGACAAGGCAGCCAACGGCAACGTCCAGCTGCACTGGAATCACACCCTTGACGAAGTGCTTGGTGATGCCAGCGGCGTAACCGGCGTACGCCTGAGAGACACCAGCAATGGCTCATCCAAGGAACTGCCGCTGACCGGCGTGTTCATCGCCATCGGCCACAAGCCCAATACCGATCTGTTCCAGGGTCAACTGGAAATGCGCGAGGGCTATCTGCTGATCAAGGGCGGTAGCGAAGGCAATGCTACTGCGACCAGTATCGAGGGTGTGTTCGCCGCCGGCGACGTGGCCGACCACGTGTACCGCCAGGCAATCACTTCTGCCGGGGCCGGCTGCATGGCTGCGCTGGATGTCGAAAAGTTCCTCGACGACAATTGATCGCTCCCAGGGCGGGTTCCACCGCCCGAAAGGCTGCCAATCCCGCCCTCTCCTCCCGCGGTTTCGTCGAATGCTGACCTGGTTGCAACGCGATTCCCTGAGTTTCCCGCCGCTTGCCAAAGCCCTGCGCGAGCCCAACGGCTTGCTTGCGGCCGGTGGCGACTTGAGTGCCGAGCGCTTGATAGCGGCTTATCGCCACGGCTGCTTCCCCTGGTATCAGGATGGCCAGCCGATTCTCTGGTGGTCGCCAGATCCGCGCACGGTGCTCTTCCCCGACCAACTGCATGTCTCACGCAGCCTGACCAAGGTGCTGCGCCAAGCACCCTATCAGGTGACCTTCGATCAAGCTTTCGCTGAGGTAATCCAGGCCTGCGCTGCGCCCCGCGACCATGCCGACGGCACCTGGATCACCACGCCTATGCAGCACGCCTACCTCGAGTTGCATCAGCGCGGCATTGCCCATTCGGCCGAAGTCTGGCGCGACGGCGAATTGGTCGGCGGGCTATACGGGCTGGCAATGGGCCAGTTGTTTTTCGGCGAATCCATGTTCAGTCGCGCCGATAACGCTTCGAAAGTCGGCTTTGTCACCTTGGTCGAGCAACTAAAGGCCTGGGGCTTCGCCCTCATCGACTGCCAGATGCCCACGCAGCACCTGCACAGCTTCGGTGCCAGACCGGTTGCCCGGGCAGATTTCGCCGACTACCTGAAGCGACATATCGACCAGCCCAGCAAGGCGTCCTGGCGCGCCTAGGCGAGTACGGCAGCGTGGCATACACTTATTCAAGGCTTTACCCCGAGAGTCGATCATGACCGAGCTGGCCCGCCTGAAGTTTTACGCCACCCAGCCTCATCCGTGCAGCTATCTGCCCGAGGAACAGGCCACTACCCTGTTCCTCGACCCCAGTCAGCCGATGGATGTGGATGTCTATGCCGAACTTTCGGAAATGGGCTTTCGCCGCAGCGGCGACCACCTTTACCGGCCCCACTGCCAACGTTGCTCGGCCTGCGTGCCTGCGCGCATTCCCGTTGCCCAGTTCAGACCCAATCGCCAGCAGCGGCGTATCTTTAAACGCAATCTCGACATCCAGGTCTGTGCGGTGCGCCCGGTGTTCACCGAGGAGTACTACGACCTCTATGCCCGCTATATCGAACAACGCCATGCAGATGGCGACATGTACCCACCGAACCGCGAACAGTTCGCCACTTTTCTGGTACGCGACCTGCCGTTTTCCCGGTTCTACGAGTTTCGCCAGCACGGCCGACTGCTGGCGATTGCGGTCACTGACGTGCTGCCCAATGGACTTTCAGCGGTTTACACCTTCTACGAGCCCGGCGAAGAGCGCCGCAGCCTCGGACGTTTCGCCATTCTGTGGCAAATCAGGGAATCAGCGCTTCTCGGATTGCACGCCCTGTACCTCGGTTATTGGATCAAGAATTGCCGAAAAATGAACTACAAGACGCAATACCGTCCAATCGAGCTATTCGTTAACCAACGCTGGATCACTCTCACCTGAAGTCGCTTGGCGTACGCCCTCCTTTTCGGGCACAATGCATGCCGCTTTTGCCAGGAGCCAGTTGCACCGGCCATGGCCATACTTTGGATACCGAGGGCTTTACTGCATGTCGAAAGAAGACAGCTTCGAAATGGAAGGCACTGTCGTCGACACCCTGCCCAACACCATGTTCCGTGTGGAGTTGGAAAACGGGCACGTCGTTACCGCGCACATCTCCGGAAAGATGCGCAAAAACTATATCCGCATTCTGACTGGCGACAAGGTTCGCGTAGAACTGACGCCTTATGATCTGAGCAAAGGTCGTATCACCTACCGCGCCCGTTAACAGGTCTTTGGAAAAACCACTGCATTTGGCCATAGGCATTAAGGACAGGTAGTTAAAGGCGTAGCGTTAAGCGCGCTTTAGCCTGAATCCAGGAACCTGCCGGACTTGAGACTGCCTTACAGCTAAAGTCCGACAGGCCCCAGGATGAAGTGAGCCAAGCATATCGCGACCTTCGCTTTTTTCTTGACTGACTTACCAAGCTTCCCTGCCACTCAGCCTTGACCTTCTGCACCCGGCTTTTCAAGGACTCATCAAATCATGCGCTCACAAAAACGCCCGGCATTGCCGGGCGTTTTTGTGAGCGCTATTTTATTAAGGCACTAGCAACCTAAGGCCATTTCCGCAGTGGTTTCGAACTCGAAGGTCAATTCGTCTCCACTGAGGTCGACATGGGCCACGCCTCCATGCTCGGCCAGCTCGCCAAACAGGATCTGCTCCGCCAAGGGCCGCTTGATCTTCTCCTGAATCAAGCGCGCCATAGGCCTTGCCCCCATCTGCACGTCGTAGCCTTTCTCTGCCAGCCAACCACGCGCGGCATCACTGACTTCGAGCATCACGTGCTTGTCTTCGAGCTGCGCCTGAAGTTCGGTGAGGAACTTGTCGACGATGCTCTTGATCACTTCATGACTCAGGCGACCGAACTGGATGATGGTATCCAGACGGTTGCGGAACTCCGGCGTGAAGCTCTTCTTAATCACTTCCATGGCATCGGACGCATGGTCCTGATAGGTGAAGCCAATGGACGCCCGCGCCGCGGTTTCCGCTCCGGCGTTGGTGGTCATGATGAGGATCACGTTACGGAAATCGGCCTTGCGCCCATTGTTATCGGTCAGGGTGCCGTGATCCATCACCTGCAGCAGCAGGTTGAAGACTTCCGGATGAGCCTTCTCGACTTCATCGAGCAGCAATACACAATGCGGAGTCTTGGTAATGGCCTCGGTCAGCAAACCGCCCTGATCGAACCCGACATAGCCTGGCGGCGCACCGATCAGCCGGGAAACTGTATGCCGTTCCATGTATTCGGACATGTCGAAGCGCACCAACTCTACACCCAGCGCCTTGGACAACTGACGAGCCGCTTCGGTTTTACCGACCCCGGTAGGGCCCGCAAAGAGGAAAGAACCGACCGGCTTTTCTGGCGCCTTGAGTCCCGCCCGTGACAACTTGATCGCCGTGGACAGGGAGTCGATGGCGGCCTCCTGACCGAACACTGTCAGCTTGAGGTCGCGCTCCAGATTGCG
The DNA here is from genome assembly GCF_035621475.1 of Pseudomonas paeninsulae. Taxonomy (NCBI): domain Bacteria; kingdom Pseudomonadati; phylum Pseudomonadota; class Gammaproteobacteria; order Pseudomonadales; family Pseudomonadaceae; genus Pseudomonas; species Pseudomonas paeninsulae. The sequence goes on along the minus strand of NZ_CP141799.1, from coordinate 2,609,996 downwards.
TAGCAACTCTTTGTCCGAGCTGCTGACGTGCTTTGGCGGGATTCGTGCAATTTTTGCCACGATATCCTCGACCTGCGCCACTTCGATGCGCTTGAGCCGCTTCTCCACTGGCTGCAGGCGCTGATAGGCGCCGGCCTCGTCGATTACGTCGATGGCCTTATCCGGCATGTGCCGATCATTGATATAGCGCGCAGCAAGCTCAGCCGCCGCGCGCAGAGCCTCGTCGCTGTACTCGATGCCATGGTGCTGTTCAAAGCGCCCCTTGAGGCCTTTTAGAATGCCGTAGGTATCATCCACCGAGGGCTCGCTGACATCGACCTTCTGGAAGCGCCGCGCGAGGGCGCGATCCTTCTCGAAAATGCCGCGAAATTCCTGGAAGGTAGTGGAGCCTATGCAGCGAATTTCCCCTGAAGACAGCATTGGCTTGAGCAGGTTGGACGCATCCATCACCCCGCCAGACGCAGCCCCAGCACCGATTATGGTGTGGATTTCGTCGATAAACAAAATGGCGTGCGGGCGCTTGCGCAGCTCGTTGAGCAGTGCCTTGAGGCGCTTCTCGAAGTCGCCACGGTATTTGGTGCCAGCCAGCAAAGCGCCCAGATCCAGGGAGTAGACCACGCTGGTAGCCAGCAGATCGGGCACCTGATTGTCGACAATGCGCTTGGCCAACCCCTCGGCTATAGCGGTTTTACCCACACCGGCTTCGCCGACCAGCAGCGGATTGTTCTTGCGCCGACGCGCCAGGATCTGCGCGACCCGCTCGACTTCCAGCTCTCGACCGACCAGCGGGTCGATCCGCCCTTGGCGGGCTAACTCATTGAGATTACTGGTGTAAGCATCCAGCGGATTGCCTGAAGCCGAGGGCTCTCCACCCTCTTCATCCTGCATTTCCTGCTCGCTTTCTGTATGGCCACCATGGCCTGGCACTTTGGAAATGCCGTGGGCGATGAAATTGACCACATCGATGCGTGCAACGCTCTGCTGCTTGAGCAGGAACACTGCCTGACTTTCCTGCTCGCTGAAAATTGCCACCAACACGTTGGCGCCAGTCACTTCACGCTTGCCGGAGCTTTGCACATGGAAGACGGCGCGCTGCAATACCCGCTGGAAGCCCAGGGTCGGCTGCGTCTCCCGCTCTTCATCATGTTGCGGAATCAGTGGGGTTGTGGAATCGATGAACTCCTGAAGGTCGTGACGCAATTTGTCGAGGCTGGCACCGCATGCGCGCAGTACGCTGGCGGCGGCCTCGTTATCCAATAGAGCCAAAAGGAGGTGCTCAACCGTCATGAATTCATGACGCTTGGTGCGAGCCTCCTTGAAGGCCAGATTGAGGGTGACTTCGAGCTCTCGATTTAACATGGCTTCACCTCGTGCCCAAGCGGCCGGCGTTAACCGTCCTTCTCTATCTCACAGAGTAGCGGATGCTGGCTTTCTCTAGCGTACTGATTAACCTGCATTGCCTTGGTTTCGGCGATGTCGCGGGTAAACACTCCGCAAACTGCCCGTCCCTCTGTGTGGACGGTCAGCATGATCTTGGTCGCCAGCTCCCGGTTTAAGTTGAAAAACACCTCGAGCACTTCGACCACGAAATCCATCGGTGTGTAGTCATCATTGAATATGACCACCTTATACAGCGGTGGTGCCTGCAGCGCAGGCTTGGATTCCTGCACGGCAAGGCCGGTGGAATCGTCCTCATGCGTTGCCGGGCGGTCCTGATTGAATGTTAGTCGAATCTGGCTACGTGCATGCATGCTGTAATAAAGGTTCTGGCTGGGCGAGTACGGATGGTAGATGGAGTTTGACCGGCTTCTCAGGCAGTTGCAGCATCGCCTTGACTAACGGCAAAACGGTGTTACAAACAATGAATACCCACTTGTGTAGGTATGAGGGATTCCGCGCCCTCGCCCAAGCCTGTTTGTTGATTCGCGCGCGGAATCAGAAGTGGATGATACTCCAGTGGTGGAGTTCTTTGCAGAGGGATATCAGCATGCTTAGCGGTAAGGTCAAGTGGTTCAATAACGCCAAGGGCTATGGATTCATTCTGGCCGACGGCCGGGATGAGGACCTGTTCGCTCATTACTCGGCGATCCAGATGGATGGTTATAAAACCCTGAAAGCCGGTCAGGCGGTAAGCTTCGATATCATCCAGGGCCCTAAAGGACTCCACGCCGTGAACATCAGCGCGCTTTCGGCCACCACCGAAGCCCCTGCTACTGCAAGCCAGCCCCACGGCAATACGATTGAAGCTTGAACAGCAGGATGACTAGTTACCCGCAATAAAAAAGACCGGTCATTTGACCGGTCTTTTCCTACCGCTGATCAGCTCACATGTGAGAGATCATGGCGTCGCCGAACTGCGAGCAAGACATCAGCTTAGCGCCCTCCATCAGACGCTCGAAGTCATAGGTCACGGTCTTGGCCGAGATAGCGCCGTTGGTGCCTTTGATGATCAGGTCTGCCGCTTCGATCCAACCCATGTGACGCAACATCATTTCGGCAGACAGGATCAGCGAACCCGGGTTCACCTGATCCTTGCCGGCGTACTTCGGCGCAGTGCCGTGAGTCGCTTCGAACATGGCAATGGTGTCGGACAGGTTGGCGCCAGGCGCAATACCAATACCGCCCACCTCGGCCGCCAGGGCGTCGGACAGATAATCGCCGTTCAGGTTGAGGGTGGCGATCACATCGTACTCCGCCGGGCGCAGGAGGATCTGCTGCAACATGGCGTCGGCGATGGCGTCCTTGACGATGACATTCTTGCCGGTTTTCGGGTTCTTGAACTGCATCCAAGGACCACCATCGAGCAGGGTTGCACCGAACTCTTCGGCAGCAATTTCGTAGGCCCACTCCTTGAAGGCACCTTCGGTGAACTTCATGATGTTGCCTTTGTGCACAATGGTCAGCGAGTCGCGGTCGTTATCGACCACATACTGCAGCGCCTTGCGCGCCAAGCGCCGGGTGCCTTCTTTGGAAACCGGCTTGATGCCGATACCGCAGTTTTCGTCGAAACGAATCTTGGTGACTCCCATTTCCTCTTTGAGGAACTTGATGACCTTGTCGGCTTCCGGCGAACCGGCTTTCCATTCGATCCCGGCATAAATATCTTCGGAGTTTTCCCGGAAGATGGTCATGTCGACATCGCCTGGCTTCTTCACCGGGCTAGGTACACCTTCGAACCAGCGTACCGGGCGCAGGCAAACGTACAGATCCAGTTGCTGGCGCAGGGCCACGTTGAGGGAGCGAATTCCGCCACCGACCGGGGTGGTCAGCGGGCCCTTGATGGAAACGACGTAGTCTTTGACGGCGTCCAGGGTTTCCTGAGGAAGCCAGGTGTCCTGGTCATACACCTGAGTGGCTTTTTCGCCTGCGTAAACTTCCATCCAGGAAATCTTGCGCTTGCCGCCGTAGGCTTTTTCGACGGCCGCATCGACAACCTTGATCATTACCGGGCTGATATCGACGCCGATACCATCACCCTCGATGTAAGGGATGATCGGGTTGTTCGGTACGTTAAGCGACATATCTGCATTGACGGTGATTTTGTCACCGGTTGCTGGCACCTGGATCTTTTGGTATCCCATGCTGGACTCCGCTTTGTGGTTAAAAATCGTGTACTCCCGAGCGTAACCCACTTGATTCGGGCGAGACTACCTGTTCCTTCGTCTATAGGGGTAAGGGCATTCTTCAGCACCTTAGTGCGATGGTATACTGCGCGCCGTGACTAACGAGTCATAGGGGGTTTACCTGTCTTGAACGAGACAGCCGGCCCTTTGAACCGGTCGAGTTACTACCGTGACTCCACCGTTCAACTGCTCAACGCTCTACTGGTGCATCCAACATCACTGCGGCAAATCCTCGACTTTCGGCTCATTGACGCCTTTGAGCGAACGCGCCTACCTGCGCATCTCGAGATTCTGTGCTCGCTTAGCAAAGAAGAGAGTTAATCCAAAATGTCCAACCGTTCGAAGATCATCTATACCTTCACCGACGAAGCTCCAGCCCTTGCCACCTATTCGCTTCTGCCAATTGTAGAAGCTTTCGCTGCAAGCGCTGACATAGCCGTCGAAACCAGCGACATCTCTCTTGCAGGGCGCATTCTTGCGAGCTTTGCCGAGCATCTGGATGCTGACAAGCGCGTTCAGGACGACCTTGCCAAACTGGCTGTTCTGGCTACCGACCCAGAAGCCAATATCATCAAACTGCCCAATATCAGCGCCTCGGTACCGCAACTCAAAGGTGCCATCGCAGAGCTGCAGGCTCAGGGCTACAACATCCCTGACTTTCCGGAAGATCCGCAGACCGAGGCAGAGCAACAAGCCCGTGCGCGTTACAGCAAGATCCTCGGCAGCGCAGTGAACCCGGTCCTGCGTGAAGGCAACTCTGACCGTCGTGCCCCTGCCGCGGTCAAGGCCTTCGCCCGCAAGCACCCGCATTCGATGGGCAAGTGGAGCATGGCCTCCCAGTCCCATGCCGACTACATGCGCGGCGGCGATTTCTTCTCCAGCGAACAATCGATCACCATGGACAAAGCCGGTGACGTGCGCATCGAGTTCGTTGGCAAGGACGGCAAGGTCGAAGTGAAGAAACAGCTTGCCCTGCAGGAAGGCGAAGTGTTCGACGGCATGTTCATGAGCTGCCGCAAGCTGCGCGATTTCTTCGAGGCCACTTTGCAGGACTGCAAAGAAACCGGTGTGATGTGGTCGCTGCACGTTAAAGCCACCATGATGAAGGTGTCCCACCCGATCGTCTTCGGCCACGCGGTCAGCGTTTACTACAAGGGCGCCTTCGATAAGCATGCGGCTCTATTTGCTGAACTCGGCGTCAATCCGAACAACGGCATTAGCAGCGTCTACGACAAGATCAAGTCCCTGCCCGCCTCCCAGCAGGAAGAGATCCTGCACGACATCCACGCTTGCTACAGCGATCGTCCGGAAATGGCCATGGTCGATTCGGTCAAGGGCATCACCAACCTGCACATCCCAAGCGACGTGATCGTCGATGCCTCGATGCCGGCGATGATTCGCAGCTCCGGGCAGATGTGGGGCAAAGACGGCAAACTGAAGGACACCAAAGCGGTGATGCCGGAAAGCACCTACGCCCGCATCTACCAAGAAATGATCAACTTCTGCAAAACCAACGGTGCGTTCGACCCGACCACCATGGGCACCGTGCCGAACGTCGGCCTGATGGCGCAGAAAGCCGAAGAGTACGGTTCCCACGACAAGACCTTCGAAATGACTGCCGATGGCAGCATGCGCGTGGTTCTGGCCGACGGCACCGTAGTGATGCAGCACGAAGTCGAAGCTGGTGACATCTGGCGTGCCTGCCAGACCAAGGACGCGGCAATTCGCGACTGGGTCAAGCTGGCCGTTACCCGCGCCCGCCAATCCAACACGCCGACTATCTTCTGGCTCGACCCGGAGCGCGCTCACGATCTGCAATTGCAGAAGAAGGTTGAAGCCTACCTGCAGGAATACGACCTGAGCGGCCTGGACATTCGCCTCATGGGTTACAACGAAGCCATCCGCATCAGCATGGAGCGCCTGATTCGCGGCCAAGACACCATCTCGGTGACCGGTAACGTGCTGCGCGACTACCTGACCGACCTGTTCCCGATCATGGAACTGGGTACTTCGGCCAAGATGCTGTCCATCGTGCCACTGATGGCGGGTGGCGGCATGTACGAAACCGGTGCCGGTGGTTCGGCGCCGAAACACGTGCAGCAGCTGATCGAAGAGAACCACCTGCGCTGGGACTCCCTCGGCGAGTTCCTGGCCCTGGCAGTGTCCCTGGAAGAAACTGGCATCAAGAACAACAACCAGCGCGCCAAGCTGCTGGGTAAAACCCTGGATGCCGCCACCGGCAAGCTGCTCGACAACAACAAGTCGCCGTCCCGTAAAACCGGCGAGCTGGACAACCGTGGCAGCCACTTCTACCTGGCGCTGTACTGGGCACAGGAGCTGGCTGCGCAGACTGAAGACAGCGCTTTGCAAGCGCACTTCAGCCCGCTGGCGAAAACCCTGGCCGACAATGAAGCAACCATCATTGCCGAGCTCAGCGCCGTTCAAGGCTCGCCGGTAGACATCGCTGGCTACTACCGCTCGAGCCCGGAGTTGACTAGCAAAGTCATGCGCCCGAGCCCAACCTTCAACGCTGCGATCGCCTCGCTGCTTTAAGGTGCACCACCTGGCGCTTGACCGCGCCGCATGACCAGAAGCCCCGGCCACGTGCCGGGGTTTCTGCTTGTGCGCCCAGGTACAGCGAATGCAGCGCATAGCGGTCGCAGCGACCTGCGACCGCTATGCTCAACCCACTCCTACAAGGCACACCCATGGATTGGCATCCCCATATCACCGTTGCCACTATTATCGAAAATCAGGGCCGCTTTCTCCTCGTCGAAGAGCTCAAGGGCGGACGTCTGGTCTTCAATCAGCCCGCGGGCCATCTTGAAGCCAACGAAACCCTGCGCGAGGCGGCGGTGCGCGAGACCCTCGAAGAAACCGGCTGGGATGTCGAACTCACCGGCATCGTCGGTATTTATCTGTATACCGCGCCGAGCAATGGCGTGACCTATCAGCGCGTCTGCTTTGTCGCTAAACCGCTACGACATAACCCAGAGCGCAGCCTGGACACCGGCATCGTCGGCGCGTCCTGGTTGACCCGTGATGAATTGTCCAGCCAGCCAGAGCGCTGGCGCAGCGAGCTGGTCCTGCGCTGCATTGACGACTACCTCGCTGGCCCGCTGCATGACCTGGAGCTGATCCGTGATTGAATCCCGTCTTAGCCTTGGCACCGCCAGCCTGTTAGAATTCCGTCTTTTGTGCAGACACCCCCATGCGTGATCCAGCCCTCCCCAGTCCAGAACAGCAACGCGTCATAGTCGGCATGTCCGGCGGCGTGGACTCCTCCGTTTCCGCCCTGCTGCTGCTCGAACAGGGTTATCAGGTCGAAGGCCTGTTCATGAAGAACTGGGACGAAGACGACGGCACCGAATACTGCACCGCCATGGATGATCTGGCCGATGCCCAGGCCGTGTGCGACAAAATCGGCATCAAGCTGCACACCGCCAACTTCGCGGCAGAGTATTGGGACAACGTATTCGAGCATTTTCTTGCCGAATACAAGGCCGGGCGCACGCCCAACCCGGACATCCTGTGCAACCGCGAGATCAAGTTCAAAGCCTTCCTCGACTACGCCCTGGCGCTCGGCGCCGACCTGATCGCCACCGGCCACTACGTGCGCCGCCGCGATAGCGCCGGCCGTACCGAACTGCTCAAGGGACTCGATCCGAACAAGGATCAGAGCTACTTCCTGCATGCCGTCGGCAGCGAGCAGATCGCCAAGACTCTATTCCCTGTCGGTGAACTGGAAAAACCGGCAGTGCGCGCCATCGCCGAGAAGCACCAGTTGGCCACGGCGAAGAAAAAAGACTCCACCGGCATCTGCTTTATCGGCGAGCGCCGCTTCAGCGACTTTCTCAAGCAGTATCTGCCGGCCCAGCCCGGTGATATTGAAACCACCGAAGGCGAAGTCATCGGCCGTCACCATGGCCTGATGTACCACACCATTGGCCAGCGCCAAGGCCTGGGCATCGGTGGATTGAAAGACGCCAGCGACGAGCCTTGGTACGTGCTGCAGAAAGACCTGGAGCGCAATGTGCTGGTAGTCGGTCAGGGCAACGATCACCCCTGGCTGTTTTCCAGTGCCCTGCTCGCTTCGCACATGTACTGGGTCAATCCGCTCGAACTCAACGAGCCACGCCGGCTAACGGCCAAGGTCCGCTACCGCCAAGGCGATCAAGCCTGCACCCTGGAAAAAACCGCCAACGGCTATCGCGCCAGTTTTGCCATGCCGCAACGCGCGGTCACCCCCGGCCAGTCAGTGGTGTTCTACGATGGCGAAGTCTGCCTCGGCGGCGGCGTGATCGAAACAGCAGAACCCTGGAGCAGCAAGGATAAGCATCCATGAGTCCAACGCAGGAACAACTGGTCGCACTGGGTGCGGTTTTCGAGGCCGCAGTGCTGGTCGACAAGCTGGCCAAGACCGGCCAGGTGGGTGAGCCGGGAGTGGCATGCCTGCTGGGTAGTCTGCTGGAGCGCGACCCCCAAAGCACCCTGGCCGTCTATGGTGGTGACGACCTCAACCTGCGCGACGGTTATCGCGCCCTGATCAGTTCTCTGGAGCGCGACCCGGCCAGCCTGCAGCGCGAACCATTGCGTTACGCACTGGCACTGCTCGGGCTGGAAAGGCAACTGGCCAAGCGCGACGACATGCTCCAGGTAATGGGCAGCCGCCTGGACCAGATTCAGAACCAGGTCGGTCATTTCGGCCTGGTCCATGAAAACGTCATCGCCGCCTGCGGCAGTCTGTACGAGGACACCATCAGCACCTTCCGCCAGCGCATCCAGGTCCAGGGCGACATGCGCCACCTGCAACAACCGAGCAACGCCTCGAAGATTCGCGCCCTGTTGCTCGCCGGTATCCGCTCGGCACGGCTGTGGCGTCAGCTCGGCGGCCATCGCTGGCAACTGGTATTCAGCCGCAGCAAGCTGCTCAAGGAACTCTACCCACTGTTGCGCGGCTAACCGTGACCACCCGCATGGTCAAACCCATGCAGGGCGCCGCACTGTTGGCGCTATCGGCGCTGCTGTTCTCGCTAATGGGCGTCGGCATTCGTGAGGTCTCCGGTAGCGTCAACAATGAATCGGTGGTGTTCTTTCGCAACCTGGTCGGCGTGCTGTTCTTTTTGCCGTTGATCCTGCTCAAAGGTGTGGGCCCACTCAAAACCACGCGCATCAAGTCGCATCTATGGCGTACCAGCTATGGCCTGGCGGCGATGTACTGCTTCTTTTACGCAATTGCCCACCTGCCCCTGGCTGACGCCATGCTGTTCACTTACTCGGCCCCACTGTTCACCCCTCTGATCGCCTGGTGGTGGCTGAAGGAGCCCCTGAGCAAACGGATTCTGCTGACGACCTGTATCGGCTTGCTCGGCGTATTGCTGGTGGCCAAGCCCTCGACTGCCTTGCTCGGTGGCAATACCTTGATCGGCATGTCAGCCAGCGTTCTGGCGGCGTTTGCCTTTGTCTCCATTCGCGAGATGAGCGATACCGAACCGGCTTACCGCATCGTATTTTATTTCGCCTTATTCAGCGCGCTGGCCTCGGCAATCCCGCTGAGCTGGGCCTGGCAGCCCTTGAGTACTCATGAGTTAAGGCTGTTGCTGGGAATCGGCCTACTTGCCACCACCAGCCAGATCATCATGTCCAAGGCCTACGGCATGGCGCCACCTGGGCTGATTGGGCCATTTGCCTACCTGGCCATCGTTTTTGCCGGCTTGATTGCCTGGCTGCGCTGGGGCGAAACCCCGGATCTGACCTCACTGATCGGTGCCGCCCTGATTTTTGCCTCCAGCCTTCTGTCGATTGCCCGCCGCAGCCGCTGAACGGCTATCGAGCAAACGCGGCCAGAGCGGTGATTTAATGTATGATATGCGCCCTTTTCGTCGCCCGATTGTCCGAGAACGCCTCCCATGCAGCTTTCCTCGCTCACCGCGGTTTCCCCCGTTGATGGCCGCTATGCCGGCAGAACCAGCGCCCTGCGCCCGATTTTCAGCGAATACGGCCTGATCCGTTTTCGCGTCATGGTTGAGGTGCGTTGGTTGCAACGCCTGGCCGCCCACGAAGGCATCGGCGAAGTCCCAGCCTTCTCAGTCGAAGCCCAGGCCGTCCTCAACGAGTTGGCGGAGAACTTCGCCATCGAGCACGCCGAGCGCGTAAAAGAGATCGAGCGCACCACCAACCACGACGTCAAGGCCGTGGAGTACCTGCTCAAGGAACAGGCCGCCAAGCTGCCGGAACTGGATAACGTCAGCGAGTTCATCCACTTCGCCTGCACCAGCGAGGACATCAACAACCTGTCCCATGCCCTGATGCTGCGTGAAGGTCGCGATGACGTACTGTTGCCGCTGATGCGCCAGACTGCCGAAGCCATCCGTGAACTGGCGGTAAAGTTCGCCGACGTGCCAATGCTCTCGCGCACCCACGGCCAGCCTGCCTCGCCGACCACCCTCGGCAAAGAACTGGCCAACGTGGTCTATCGCCTCGAGCGGCAGATCGCTCAGGTGGCGGCCGTGCCGCTGCTGGGCAAGATCAATGGCGCAGTAGGTAACTACAACGCTCACCTGTCGGCCTACCCGCAGGTCGACTGGGAAGCCAACGCCCGCGCCTTTATCGAAGGCGACCTGGGCCTGCAGTTCAACCCCTACACCACCCAGATCGAGCCGCACGATTACATCGCCGAGCTGTTCGACGCCATCGCCCGCTTCAACACCATCCTGATCGATTTCGATCGCGATATCTGGGGTTATATCTCCCTGGGCTATTTCAAGCAGCGCACCATCGCTGGTGAAATCGGCTCATCGACCATGCCGCACAAGGTCAACCCGATCGACTTCGAAAACTCCGAAGGCAACCTGGGTATCGCCAACGCACTGTTCCAGCACCTGGCCAGCAAGTTGCCGATCTCGCGCTGGCAGCGTGACCTGACCGACTCCACCGTACTGCGCAACCTTGGCGTCGGCTTCGCCCATAGCGTTATCGCTTATGAAGCAAGTCTCAAGGGAATCAGTAAGTTGGAGCTCAATGCTCAACGTATTGCTAATGATCTGGATGCCTGTTGGGAAGTACTGGCCGAGCCCATCCAGACGGTCATGCGCCGCTACGCCATCGAAAACCCCTACGAGAAACTCAAAGAGCTGACTCGCGGCAAGGGTATCAGCGCCGAAGCCCTGCAGACGTTCATCGATGGCCTCGATATGCCGGCCGCGGCCAAAGCCGAACTGAAGTTGCTGACCCCAGCCAACTACATCGGCAATGCAGTCGCTCAGGCCAAGCGCATTTAACCGACCAAGACCCTTGCACGCCCGGCAGTGCCGGGCGTTTTTATTTTTGGGCTTTTATTTATTTCAAGGGCTTAGCGATGAATCCTGATACTCCACTGCAGCTGTTGGGTGGCCTTACGGCCCGTGAATTCCTGCGCGACTACTGGCAGAAGAAACCCCTGCTGGTGCGCCAGGCCATGCCCGGCTTCGAGAGCCCGATCTCGCCGGACGAACTGGCTGGCCTGGCCCTGGAAGAGGAAATCGAGTCGCGCCTGGTCATCGAGCACGGCGAGCGCCCATGGGAATTGCGCCGCGGCCCTTTCGCCGAAGACGCCTTCGCCCAACTGCCGGAGCGCGACTGGACCTTGCTCGTGCAAGCCGTCGATCAGTTCGTGCCAGAAGTGGCCGAATTACTCGAAGAGTTCAAGTTTCTGCCCAAGTGGCGCATCGACGACGTGATGATCAGCTTTGCCGCACCTGGCGGCGGCGTTGGGCCGCACTTCGACAATTACGATGTGTTCCTGCTACAGGGCTACGGCAAGCGCCGCTGGCAGGTCGGCCAGATGTGCAACTCCGATAGCCCATTACTGCAACACGCGGACCTGAAGATCCTTGCCGAATTCGCAAAAACTGAAGAATGGGTACTTGAGCCCGGCGACATGCTCTATCTGCCGCCGCTCCTGGCCCACTGTGGTACCGCTGAGGATGATTGTATGACCTATTCCGTAGGCTTCCGTGCGCCTAGCGCCGCTGAAGTACTGACCCATTTCACCGACTTTCTCGGCCAGTTCCTGCCCGACGAGGAGCGCTACAGCGACGCCGATGCGCAGCCGACCAGCGATCCGCATCAGATCCAGCGTGACGCCCTGGATCGTTTGAAAGCCCTGCTCAATGAGCACATGAGCGATGAGCGCCTGCTGATGACCTGGTTCGGCCAGTTCATGACCGAGCCGCGCTACCCCGAACTGATCGCCACTATCGAGATCGACGAGAACGTTTTCCTCGGCAGCCTGGAAGACGGCGCCGTGTTGATCCGCAACCCCAGCGCACGCCTGGCCTGGTCCGAAGTGGGCGAAGACCTGGTGCTGTTTGCCAGTGGCCAGAGCCGCCTGCTGTCTGCCAGTCAGCGCGAACTGCTGAAGCTGATCTGCTCGGCCGACGCGTTACATATAAACAACCTTGGCCCATGGCTGGCCGATGATGAGGGGCGTAATCTACTTCTGGAGCTGGCCAAGCAGGGTAGCCTGGAGTTTGCTGATGAATAGCATTCACGTCCGCCTGGCCGATTGGCAAAAGGACAACGCCGAGCTGCGGCGCATTCGCTCGACGGTATTCATTGCCGAGCAAGAGGTGCCGCCGGAACTCGAATGGGATGCCGAAGATGCCGAGGCATTGCACTTTCTCGCCTACGAAGGCAATTACCCGATCGGTACCGCACGCCTGCTGCCGGACGGGCATATTGGTCGGGTTTCGGTACTCAAGGACTGGCGTGGCCTGAAAGTCGGCGATGCACTGCTGCGCGCGGTGATCGCCGAAGCGGAAAAGCGTGGTCTGCAGCAACAAATGCTCAGCGCCCAGGTGCAGGCCACCCCTTTCTATGAAAGGCTTGGCTTTACCATTGTCAGCGGCGAATACCTTGACGCCGGCATTTCCCATATCGATATGGTGCGCAACAGCCAATAGCCGCGAGGTCAGGATGAACGAAAACGCCCCGTCAGACGCAACCGAGAGCAACGAGCCAGCAGAGCTTCCCGCCATCGAGTTTCAGTCGCCGGGGCGTTTTACCGTGCTCAACCCCGCATCTGCCCTGGCAGAAAACCCGCTGGCAGAACCGGCGCCGTTCATCCTCGGCGAACACCTGACGCTGGAGCGCTTCAATCATCCCGAGCTGGCCCGTGCCCACGCACTGGCCATGTTCCAGCAAGCCCAGCGCAGCCTGTGCATCTACAGCACCGATCTGGAACCCTGGCTGTACCATCACAGCAGCATTCAGGAGGCCTGCACGCGCTTCCTAGTTGCCAGCCCGAAGAATCACCTGCGCATCCTGGTCAAAGACATCACCCGGGCGGTTAAACAGGGCCACCGCCTACTTGGCTTATCGCGCCGACTGTCAAGCAACCTGCATATTCGCAAGCTGCATCCGGACTACCCCAGTGAGGAGGTGGCCTTTTTACTGGCCGACGACCGCGGCTTGCTGCTGCGCCCACAACCCGAGCTATCTGCCGGCTATGCGCTCTATCAGGATCCCGCCCGCGTGCGCTTGCGTCAGGCTCAATTCGATCAGGCTTGGCAAACCAGCATCACTGACCCGGATATAAGGAACTTCCTGCTATGAGCGCGCGTAACCTGCTCGCGGCCCTGCTGTTCAGCATTGTCCTGCCCCTCCATGCAGCCACCGAGGTCATCCCGCTGAGCTACCGCACCGCCGAAGACGTATTGCCGGTAGTCCAGTCGGTACTTGGCAGGGATGGCCGCGTCAATGCCTATGGCAACCAGTTGATTGTCAACGCCACGCCGGCCAAGATCGAAGAAATCCGCCAGTTGCTCGAGCAACTTGATACCCGCCCACGTCGCTTGCTGATCAGTGTCGACAGCTCTGAGTCCAGCTACCAGAACGACCGCGGCTATCGTGCCGACGGCACGCTCAGTGCCGGCAATGCCCAGGCACAGATTGGTCGGGGCGAAACCAACGGTCGTGACCAGGTGCGCATCATCAGCCGCTCTACCGATAGCCGTGGCGGTGGCACTCAGCAGGTGCAAGCCAACGAAGGCTACCCGGCGCTGATCCAGGTTGGCCAAAGTGTACCCCTCAGGTCAACCAGCACCGATCCTTATGGCCAGGTGTACAACAACACCGAATACCGCGACGTTACCCGCGGTTTCTATGTGACCGCCAGCCTGACGGGGGAGATCGTGCATATCAATATCAGCAGCAACCGTGACCGGCTGAGCGAGTCGCAGCCCGGAGTGATCGACATCCAGAGCACCGATACCCGGGTCAGTGGCCGGCTTGGGGAATGGATCAGCATCGGCGGTGTTAACCAGCAGAGCCAGACCGAGCAAGGCGGCGTGCTGCGCCACCGTTCGACCCAGGGGCGTGAGGACATGACGCTGCGGGTCAAGGTCGAGATTGTCGACTAAAACCAGCCCATAACTGACTCTCCGGTCGCCGTAATACTTATGTAGTAGTCGTGAAAAAGCACTACAAAACGTTTGACGAACACTTTTAGCAGAGGCATCATGGCCTCGCTCCCGCTAATCAGGGGCCCTGGAAAGGGTCTCCGGATCGTGTTCCAGCTTACCGCCAGAACCGATTCGTGTTGTAAAGCCCACAAGGCAGTTCGACGAGATTGCGACTGGAACGAAGTTGTCCTGAGGGACGGGGAAGCGCTTCAACGTAGCAGCCAGCAGACAGTTACAGCCACTGAGTCGTCCAACGGCATCTTTGATCCGGTAAACGCCAAATGACTTGCTCATTTGCAGCAGCTGAAGCCACTCGCACTGTTCGTTTCGTCCCCCCTCCTCCCAGTTACAACTGCGCCCTGGTCACTATCTCTCGTACTGTTGTGAGCCCCCGCACCATGACCTTCGCAGGTTTTGAGTGGGAAAGCCGGTGCTCAACCAAACACATACTTTGAAGGATTGACCATGTCAGCTTATCAAAACGACATCAAGGCAGTCGCCGCTCTGAAAGAGATCAACGGCAGCAGCTGGAGCGCGATCAACCCGGAATCCGTGGCTCGCATGCGCACTCAGAACCGCTTCAAGACCGGTCTGGAAATCGCGCAGTACACCGCCGATATCATGCGCAAAGACATGGCCGAGTACGATGCCGACTCCTCCGTCTACACCCAGTCCCTGGGCTGCTGGCATGGCTTCATCGGTCAGCAGAAGCTGATTTCGATCAAAAAGCACTTGAAGACCACCAACAAGCGCTACCTCTACCTGTCCGGCTGGATGGTTGCTGCTCTGCGTTCCGAGTTCGGCCCACTGCCGGACCAGTCCATGCACGAGAAAACCTCGGTCTCCGACCTGATTGAAGAGCTGTACACCTTCCTGCGCCAGGCTGACGCCCGCGAACTGGACCTGCTGTTCACTGCCATGGACGCCGCTCGCGAAGCTGGTGATAAAGCCAAAGTCGCTGACCTGCAGAACCAGATCGACAACTACGAAACCCACGTAGTACCGATCATCGCCGACATCGACGCTGGCTTCGGTAACCCGGAAGCCACCTACCTGTTGGCCAAGCGCATGATCGAAGCAGGCGCTTGCTGCATTCAGATCGAAAACCAGGTTTCTGATGAGAAGCAATGCGGCCACCAGGACGGTAAAGTTACCGTTCCTCACGCCGACTTCCTGGCCAAGATCAATGCTGTGCGTTACGCCTTCCTTGAGATGGGTATCGACAACGGTGTGATCGTTGCGCGGACTGACTCCCTGGGTGCGGGCCTGACCAAGCAGATCGCTGTAACCAACGAGCCGGGCGACCTGGGCGACCAGTACAACGCTTTCCTCGATTGCGAAGAAGTCTCCGCCTCCGACCTGAAAAACGGCGACGTGGTACTCAACCGCGAAGGCAAATTGCTGCGTCCCAAGCGTCTGCCAAGCAACCTGTTCCAGTTCCGCAAGGGCACGGGTGAAGAGCGCTGCGTACTCGATAGCATCACCTCGCTGCAGAACGGTGCCGACCTGCTGTGGATCGAAACCGAGAAGCCGCACGTTGGTCAGATCGCGGCCATGGTTAACGAGATCCGCAAAGTGATCCCGAACGCCAAGCTGGTCTACAACAACAGCCCGTCCTTCAACTGGACACTGAACTTCCGTCAGCAAATGTTCGACATCATGGCTGGCGAAGGCAAAGACGTATCTGCCTACGACCGCGCCAAACTGATGAGCATTGACTACGACGAAACCGACCTGGCTGTTCGTGCAGACGAAATGATCCGCACCTTCCAACGCGACAGTTCGGCTCAGGCGGGTATCTTCCACCACCTGATCACCCTGCCGACGTACCACACCGCCGCGCTGTCGACCGACAACCTGGCCAAAGGTTACTTCGCCGAGCAAGGCATGCTGGCCTACGTCAAAGGCGTTCAGCGCGAAGAGCTCCGTCAAGGCATCGCCTGCGTCAAGCACCAGAACATGGCCGGTTCCGACATCGGCGACAACCACAAAGAGTACTTCGCTGGCGAAGCCGCTCTGAAAGCTAGCGGTAAAGACAACACCATGAACCAGTTCGGCTAATAACCATTGGTTCACTCGGTCAGGACCACGCATCTTGACTGAGCCCGTTACGAGAAAGCCCCGGCAGCGATGCCGGGGCTTTCTCGTTATGCCCCGATAATTTGTTTCATCGGCTGATGTTCTTCATCGACGCCAGCTGGTTGACGATCTGAACTTATGGACCGCCGCAACGGCGCAACGGCGCGTATCGGCGGCAAGCTCGCGGTGCGCTACTGAACGTCGCCATTTCGCGGCTCACAGCAGCTCGCTGGAGTGCTTGCAGCAGGGCACTTCGTTCGGCGCGCCGGGCTGTATACGCACCAGCGGTCTTGTGCCTCGCCACCCCAGCACTGTCATGTTCCCGTCGTCTTCTCTGGTTAACGTCAAGGCTCCGCCAATCACCCTCTCCAGAGGAGTTCTCGATGAATCATGAAGATGACAACGTGCTGCTGTTCGGCAGTGGCGATGAATTGCCCAGCAACCATTCCAATAATCCGCATATCGATACCCTGATCAATGGCCTGAGCCGCCGCCAGGTCCTGGCAGGAGGCACCGGACTGGGTGTCTTGGCCTTTCTCGGCAGCGCTCTGCCCGCACTGGCGCAAGCCGCGCAACCCGCCGGCAAGGACCTGGCCGGCCTACCCTTCAAACGCCGAACTCGACTGCCGTTCGATGCGCTGGCCGTGACCCGTACCGACACGGTCAGCGTCCCTGCCGGTTACCGTGCCACGCCGTTCATTCCCTGGGGTACGCCGATCACTGGTAGCTACCCGGCATTTCTCGAGAATGCCGGCAACAGCGCCCAGGATCAGGCCGAGCAAGTCGGCATGAATCACGACGGCATGCATTTCTTCCCCATCGATGCCCAGAGTGGTAAAAGCCGCATCAGCGACCACGGTTTGCTCGTGCTCAATCATGAATATATCGATGCCGGATTGCTCCATCCCAACGGCCCGACGGTGGTCGCGGGCAAGCGTGTCAGCGCCGAGGAAGTGCGTAAGGAAATTAATGCTCATGGGGTCTCGGTGGTGGAAATCCGCCGCAACCTGCAAGGTGGTTGGGAGGTTATGCCGAGCGCTCGCAACCGTCGCGTCACCGCCGCCACGCCTATGCAGATCCGCGGCCCTGCCCGTGGTCATGCCCTGCTGCGGACCCGCTACAGCCCGGATGGCAATGCCGCTCGTGGTACGCAGAATAACTGCGCCAATGGCTTCACCCCCTGGGGCACCTACCTGACCTGCGAAGAGAACTGGGCCGGTTACTTTGCCAGCGCCGATGCTGCCTTGCCGCGCGAGTTGAGTCGTTATGGCGTGCGCAACAGCAGCCGTTACGGCTGGGATCACCTGGTCGGTGACGAATTCGAGCGCTTCGATGCCACACCCAAGGCGGCCGCGGCCAATGCGGATTATCGTAACGAACCCAACCACTTCGGCTGGATCGTTGAAATCGATCCGTTCGCCCCCGAATCTGAGCCAGTAAAACGCACCGCACTGGGCCGCTTCGCCCACGAAGGCCTGGTGTTCGCCCCGGTAAAGCCGGGGCGGCCGGTAGTCTGTTACTCCGCTGATGACTCGCAGAATGAGTACATCTACAAGTACGTCAGCCGCGACAAATACCGCCCTGGCCGCAGCAATGACCGCTTGCTGGACGAAGGTACCCTGTATGTGGCCCGTTTCGATGCCAGCGGCAAGGGCCAATGGCTGGCCCTGGATATTCACGACGATAGCTTTCAACGAGCCTGCACAGCCGCTGGCGTAAGCTTCGCCGATCAGGGCGACGTGCTGATCAATACCCGTTTGGCCGCCGATACCGTCGGCGCCACCAAGATGGATCGACCGGAATGGGGCGCGGTCAACCCGGAGAATGGCGAGGTCTACTTTAGCCTCACCAACAACAGCTCACGCACCACGGCCGATGCCGCCAACCCCCGCTCAGCCAATCCCTTCGGCCATATCATCCGCTGGCGTGAGTTGAGCAAGGACTATGCAGGGCGGTCTTTCGCCTGGAGCCTTTTCCTGCTGGCCGGCCCAGAAACCGACAGCCTGGGCCCGAATGGACAGCCATTGAACGCCGACAACCGTCTGGCCAGCCCGGACGGCCTGTGGTTCGACGAAGAAGGCCGGTTGTGGATCCAGACCGACATGAGCGGCAGCCAATTGCACACGGGGCCCTTCGGTAACAATCAAATGCTGGTCGCAGACCCGAAAACCGGAGAGATGAAACGCTTCCTGGTTGGCCCGCTGGGTGCGGAAGTCACTGGTATCACCGCCACGCCGGACTTCCGCACGCTGTTCGTCAATATCCAGCATCCCGGTGAAGGCTCCACCGCCGACAACCTGCTCAGCACCTGGCCAGATGGTCCTGGCACACGCCCACGCTCGGCCACCGTCATCATCTCCCGCGAAGACGGCCGGCGTTTGTTGTAACCGATCAGATGTCCCGCCCGGCGCTATGCTGAAAGCGTCAGCACTCGCTCATCGAGTGCTGCGCGGACGCCGGGTTTTCGCGCGCATACCTGGAAACCCGATTGCCTGCGGGAGGCCGCTAGCCAGCACCCTATTCGTCCTCCGCCGTGCATTTGGTGCACTTCACCGGAGACTAATCATGCGCGGCTATCAGGTGACTTTATTTACTCAGCAGAACCGCCGTTACAAGGGCAAGATGCTCGCGGACTGGCTGGTTGCCCTGGCCAAGGAGATGCATTTGCGTGGCGCCACCCTGGTATCCGGGATCGAGGGCTTCGGACACACGGGGCGGATTCACTCCTCGCACTTCTTCGAACTTGCCGATCAGCCCATGGAGGTCTCCCTGGTACTCAGCGAAGAAGAATGCTCTCGGCTGTTCGAGCGTTTGCGGGAGGAAGATCTCGCCTTGTTCTACGTGAAAATGCCGGTTGAATTCGGCACCCTTGGCAAGCAGGCCGAGGCCGATCCAGCCCGCTGAAACCGCCCTCCCCAGGCAAAAATAGCGCCCTGACCCGGACGTCAGTTGAAAAGCTGAGCAAGATCATTGCTTAAGTTTTTTTCTGCAGAACGCCACTGAGTTGCTGAAGCCCGCCTAGTATTGAGTAAACCGCTGTGACGCAGTCACGGGGAGTGATGCGTCAGCAACACCCATCCTTGTCGAGGAGTACGACATGTCTGATGTGGTATCGAGCCTGGCCCATAACTGGGGGTTTGCGATTTTTCTGTTGGGCGTAGCTGGGTTGTGCGCCTTCATGCTCGGGGTCTCCAGCCTGCTCGGCAGTAAAGCCTGGGGGCATAGCAAGAACGAGCCCTTCGAGTCTGGCATCGTTTCTACCGGCGGCGCGCGCCTGCGTTTTTCCGCCAAGTTCTATCTGGTTGCGATGCTGTTCGTGATCTTCGATGTCGAAGCCCTGTTTCTCTTTGCCTGGGCCATTTCGCTACGCGAAAGCGGCTGGCCCGGGTTTATCGAGGCCTTGGTGTTCATCGTGATTCTGCTGATTGGGCTGTTTTACCTGGCGCGCATCGGTGCGCTCGACTGGGCGCCACAAGCGCGGCGTGATCGCCTCGCCAACCAGCACAAACCTTGAGGTGCGGGCATGCAGTACACACTCACGCGAATCGATCCCAACGCCGCCAATGCGCAGTACCCGATTGGCGAACGGGAGACCGTCGCCGACCCACTCGCCGGTCAGGTGCACCGCAACATCTACATGGGCAAGTTGCACGAGGTGCTCAACGACGCGGTCAACTGGGGCCGCAAGAACTCGCTGTGGCCCTACAACTTCGGCCTGTCCTGCTGCTACGTGGAGATGACTACGGCCTTCACCGCACCGCATGACATCGCCCGCTTTGGTGCCGAAGTGATCCGCGCCTCGCCGCGGCAGGCGGACTTCATGGTCATCGCTGGCACCTGCTTCATCAAGATGGCGCCGATCATCCAGCGCCTCTACGAGCAGATGCTCGAGCCAAAATGGGTGATTTCCATGGGCTCCTGCGCCAACTCCGGCGGCATGTACGACATCTACTCGGTGGTCCAGGGGGTCGACAAGTTTCTCCCGGTGGACGTCTACGTGCCCGGCTGCCCGCCACGGCCCGAGGCGTTTTTGCAAGGTCTGATGCTGTTGCAGGAGTCCATCGGCCAGGAGCGCCGGCCGCTATCGTGGGTAGTCGGCGACCAGGGCATCTACCGCGCCGATATGCCCTCGCAACGCGAGCAACGACGCGCCGAACGCATTCAGGTGACCAACCTGCGCAGCCCCGACGACGTCTGAATCGAGTGTCCACGCTGACGGATAACGAGCGAGAGAATGACTGCATCAAGCACCCTACAGGCACTGCCCCAACCGACAGCCGCGAACGATGTGGTCGCCGAGTTGCAGGCGCGCTTCAGCGCCGACAGCCTGACCGTGCAAGACACCCGTACCGGCATGCCGGTGCTCTGGGTCAACCGCGACATGCTCCTGCAGGTGCTGGACTACCTGCGCCACGTGCCTAAGCCTTACGTCATGCTCTACGACCTCAGCGCCATGGACGAGCGCCTGCGCACCCAGCGCCGCGGCCTGCCGGCAGCAGACTTCAGCGTGTTCTATCACCTGCTGTCGATTGAGCGCAACGGCGACCTGATGCTCAAGGTCGCCCTGCAGGAAGACGACCTCAAGCTGCCCAGCGCCACGCGCATCTGGGCCAACGCCAACTGGTACGAGCGGGAAGTCTGGGACCTGTTCGGCATCCACTTCGACGGCCACCCGCACCTGACCCGGATCATGATGCCGCCGACCTGGGAGGGGCATCCGCTGCGCAAGGACTATCCGGCGCGCGCCACCGAGTTCGACCCCTACAGCCTGTCCGCCGCCAAGCAGGACCTGGAGCAGGAAGCCCTGCGCTTCAAGCCGGAAGACTGGGGCATGCAGCGCCACAGCGAGGTTGAGGACTTCATGTTCCTCAACCTCGGCCCCAACCACCCCTCCGCCCACGGCGCCTTTCGCATCATCCTGCAACTGGACGGCGAGGAAATCGTCGACTGCGTGCCGGAAATCGGCTACCACCACCGCGGTGCCGAGAAGATGGCCGAGCGCCAGAGCTGGCACAGTTTCATCCCCTACACCGACCGCATCGACTACCTGGGCGGGGTGATGAACAACCTGCCCTACGTGCTGGCGGTGGAGAAACTCGCCGGAATCACCGTGCCGGACCGGGTCGACTTCATCCGCGTGATGCTCGCCGAATTCTTCCGCATCAACAGCCACCTGTTGTTTCTCGGCACTTATATCCAGGACGTTGGCGCCATGACCCCGGTGTTCTTCACCTTCACCGACCGCCAGCGCGCCTACCAGGTGATTGAAGCGATCACCGGCTTTCGCATGCACCCGGCCTGGTACCGCATCGGCGGCGTCGCCCATGACCTGCCGCGCGGCTGGGAAAAACTGGTGCAGGACTTCGTCACCTGGCTGCCCAAGCGTCTCGACGAGTACGAAAAAGCTGCCTTACAGAACAGCATTTTGCGCGGCCGCACCATCGGCGTGGCCGCCTACAACACCGCGCAAGCGCTGGAATGGGGCGTCACCGGCTCGGGCCTGCGCGCCACCGGGCTGGACTTCGACCTGCGCAAGGCGCGGCCCTATTCCGGTTATCAGCACTTCGAGTTCGAGATCCCCCTGGCGGTTAATGGCGATGCCTACGACCGCTGCATCATCCGCGTCGAGGAAATGCGCCAGAGCCTGCGGATCATCGAGCAGTGCCTGCGCAACATGCCGGCCGGCCCGTACAAGGCCGATCACCCACTGACCACGCCGCCGCCGAAGGAGCGCACCCTGCAGCACATCGAAACCCTGATCACCCATTTCCTGCAGGTGTCCTGGGGCCCGGTGATGCCGGCCAATGAGGCGTTTCAAATGATCGAGGCGACCAAGGGCATCAACAGCTACTACCTGACCAGCGACGGCGGCACCATGAGTTACCGCACCCGCATCCGCACGCCGAGCTTCCCGCACCTGCAGCAGATCCCCGCGGTGATCAGGGGCAGCATGGTCGCCGACCTGATCGCCTACCTGGGCAGTATCGACTTCGTCATGGCCGACGTGGACCGCTGATATGACTGACTCGTTGATCCAAACCGACCGTTTCATCCTCAGCGCCAGCGAACGCATGGCCATCGAGCACGAACTCGCGCATTACGAAGACCCGCGCGCGGCGTCCATCGAGGCGCTGAAAATCGTCCAGCAGCAGCGCGGTTGGGTGCCGGACGGCGCGATCCAGTCCATTGGTGAGATTCTAGGCATCCCGGCCAGCGACGTGGAAGGCGTAGCCACCTTCTACAGCCAGATTTTTCGCCAGCCGGTAGGCCGCCACATCATTCGCCTGTGCGACAGCATGGTCTGCTATCTCCAGGGCCATGAGGCGATCCAGGCCGCGTTGCAGCAACGGCTCGGCATCGGCCTGGGTGAAACCAGCACCGACAACCGCTTCACCCTGCTGCCGGTGTGCTGCCAGGGCAATTGTGACAAGGCGCCGAGCCTGATGATCGACGACGACACCTACAGTCACCTGGATGCCGGCAATGTGGCCCAGCTACTGGAACGCTACCCATGAGCTGCGTCTCCTTTAGTACCGCCAACCACAGCCCGCGCAGCGCTGAAAACCAGCCGCTGACCTGGCGCCTGCGTGACGACGGCGAACCGGTCTGGCTCGACGAATACCTGCGCCAGAACGGTTATGCCGCCGCGCGCAAGGCGCTCGCTCAGTTCAGTCCGGAGCAGATCACCCAACAGGTCAAGGACAGCGGCCTCAAGGGCCGTGGCGGCGCCGGCTTCCCCACTGGGGTGAAGTGGGGGCTGATGCCCCAGGACGAAACACAGAACAAACGCTATCTGCTGTGCAACGCCGACGAGATGGAGCCCAACACCTACAAGGATCGCCTGCTGATGGAGCAGCTGCCGCACCTGCTGATCGAAGGCATGCTGATCAGCGCCCGCGCGCTCAAGGCCTATCGCGGCTATATCTTCCTGCGTGGCGAATACGTTGATTGCGCACGGCACCTCAAGCGCGCCATCGCCGAGGCCGAGGCGGCCGGCTTGCTCGGGCGCAACATCCTCGGCAGCGGCTTCGACTTCGAGCTGCTGGTGCACAGCGGCGCCGGTCGCTATATCTGCGGCGAAGAAACCGCGCTGATCAACTCTCTCGAAGGGCGCCGCGCCAACCCGCGGGCCAAGCCGCCCTTCCCGGCCGCCGTCGGGGTTTGGGGCAAGCCAACCTGCGTCAACAACGTCGAAACCTTGTGCAACGTGCCGGCAATCATCGGCAACGGCGTCGACTGGTACAAGGCCCTGGCTCGCCCCGGCAGTGAGGATATGGGCAGCAAACTGCTGGGTTTCTCCGGCAAGGTGAAGCACCCCGGACTGTGGGAGTTGCCCTTCGGCATCCCGGCACGCGAGCTGCTCGAGGACTACGCCGGTGGCATGCGCGACGGCTATCGGCTGAAAGCCTGGCAGCCGGGCGGTGCCGGCACCGGTTTCCTGCTGCCAGAGCATCTGGATGCGCCGATGTGCAGCACCGGCATCGCCAAAGTCGGCACGCGCATGGGCACCGGTCTGGCCATGGCGCTGGACGACAGCGTCAACATGGTCGGCCTGCTGCGCAATATGGAGGTGTTCTTCGCCCGCGAGTCCTGCGGTTTCTGCACCCCCTGCCGCGATGGCCTGCCCTGGAGCGTCAAGCTGCTCAGCGCGCTGGAACGCGGCCAGGGCCAACCCGGCGATCTCGAAATCCTCGAACAACTGTGCAACTTCCTCGGCCCGGGCAAGACCTTCTGCGCCCATGCGCCGGGCGCCGTCGAGCCGCTGGCCAGTGCACTCAAGTATTTTCGTGAAGAATTCGAGGCGGGGATTGCCACAACGCCCCTGACCCCGACCAACCAGGCGCTCGGTGTGTAACAGCATGTGCGGCGCAGGCCGCAGGCGCAGCAACGATGACCTTAGCCCGCCCACTCCCATGGGCATAAGAAGACTGAAGAAATGGCCACTATTCACGTAGACGGCAAAGCATTCGAAGTCGATGGTGCGGCTAACCTGCTCCAGGCCTGCCTGTCGCTGGGGCTGGATATTCCCTATTTCTGCTGGCATCCGGCGCTCGGCAGCGTGGGCGCCTGCCGGCAGTGCGCGGTCAAGCAGTTCAGCGACGAGAACGATACGCGTGGGCGCCTGGTGATGTCCTGCATGACCCCGGCCAGCGACAACAGCTGGATTTCCATCGACGACGAGGAAGCCCGCCAGTTCCGCGCCAGCGTGGTCGAGTGGCTGATGACCAACCACCCGCATGACTGCCCGGTGTGCGAGGAAGGCGGCCACTGCCACCTGCAGGACATGACGGTGATGAGCGGGCACAACCGCCGGCGCTACCGCTTCAGCAAACGCACTCACCAGAACCAGGACCTGGGCCCCTTCATCGGTCACGAAATGAACCGCTGCATCGCCTGCTACCGCTGCGTGCGCTATTACCAGGACTACGCCGGCGGCAGCGACCTGGGCGTGTATGGCGCCCATGAAAATCTGTATTTCGGCCGCGTAGCGGACGGGGTGCTGGAAAGCGAGTTCTCCGGCAACCTCACCGAGGTCTGTCCGACCGGGGTGTTCACCGACAAGACCCACTCAGCCCGCTACAACCGCAAGTGGGACATGCAGTTCGCGCCGAGCATCTGCCATGGCTGCTCGCTCGGCTGCAACATCAGTCCCGGCGAGCGCTACGGCGAGATCCGCCGCATCGAAAACCGCTTCAATGGCGCGGTGAATCAGTACTTTCTCTGCGACCGTGGGCGTTTCGGCTATGGCCATGTCAACCGCGCAGACCGCCCGCGCCAGCCGATGATGATGCTGAGCAAGATGAAGATGGGCCTCGACTCGGCCCTCGATCAGGCTGCGGCGTTGCTCAAGCCGCGCAAGGTGATCGGCATTGGCTCGCCCCGCGCCAGTCTGGAGAGCAACTTCGCCCTGCGTGAGCTGGTCGGCAGCGCAAACTACTATTGCGGCATTGGCGCCGCAGAGCTGGAAAACCTGCGCCTGATCCGCGATCTGCTGCTGAACGGGCCGCTGCCGGCACCGACCCTGCGCGACGTGGAAAGCCACGATGCCGTGTTCATCCTCGGCGAAGATCTGACCCAGACCGCCGCCCGGCTCGCGTTGGCCCTGCGCCAGGCGGTGAAAGGCAAGGCCACTGCCATGGCCGCCGCGCTGCACATTCCGTCATGGCACAATGCCGCTGTGCAGAACGTTGGCCAACGGGCATTGCACCCGTTGTTTATCGCCAGCGTCACGGCCACTCGCCTGGATGACATCGCCGCCGAGTGCGTGCATGCCGCCCCAACCGACCTGGCGCGCCTGGGCTGCGCCGTGGCCCACGCCATCGACCCAAAGGCGCCAGCGGTACTGGGCTTGCCGGGCGAAGCCATCGACCTGGCGCAGCGCATCGCCGCGGCCCTGCTCGAGGCCGAGCGACCCTTGCTGGTCTGCGGTGCCTCCCTGGGCTGCACAGCGCTGATCGAAGCGGCCGCGAATATCGCCAGCGCCCTGCACAACCGTGGGAAAAACGCCTCCATCAGCCTGGTCGTGGCGGAAGCCAACAGCATGGGCCTGGCGCTGTTGCTGGGTGAACAGCTCGAAGAAAAATCGCTGGACGCCGCCTTGCTGACCCTGACCAGCGGTCAGGCCGATGCCGTGGTGGTGCTGGAAAACGACCTCTACCGCCGCGTCGACAGCGCCAGAGTCGACGCCGCGCTGCAGGCCGCCAAGCTGGTGATAGTCGCCGACCATCAACACACGGCCACCACCGCCAAAGCTCACCTGCTGCTGCCCGCGGCCAGCTTTGCCGAAGCCGACGGCACCCTGGTCAGCCAGGAAGGCCGCGCCCAGCGTTTTTTCCAGGTATTTGATCCCGCCTACTACGACGCCAAGGTGCTGGTGCGCGAGAGCTGGCGCTGGCTGCATGCGCTGCACAGCACCCTGCTCGGCAAGCCCGTCGACTGGACCCGACTGGATGAAGTCACCGCCGCCTGCGCGGCCAGCAACAGGCTGCTGGCCCGAATCGGCGAAGCCGCGCCGAATGCCTCGTTCCGCATCAAAGGCCTCAAGCTGGCGCGCGAACCCTTGCGCTACAGCGGCCGCACCGCCATGCGCGCCAATATCAGCGTGCATGAGCCACGCCAGCCGCAGGATCAGGACTCGGCCCTGGCCTTCTCCATGGAAGGCTATTCCGGCAGTCAGGAACACCGGCAGCAGATTCCCTTTGCCTGGTCACCCGGCTGGAACTCGCCGCAGGCGTGGAACAAGTTCCAGGACGAAGTCGGCGGCCATCTGCGCGCCGGCGATCCGGGCGTGCGCCTGATCGAGGCAAAGGGTGACGCGCTGCCCTGGTTCGGCGTGCCTGCCGCGTTCGAGCCAGCACCTGGGACCTGGCAGGCCGTGCCCTTGCATCACCTGTTCGGCAGTGAAGAAACCTCCGCCCGCGCCGCGCCGCTGCAGACGCGCATCCCGCAGCCCTATGTGGCAGTGGGCGAGGTCGACGCCGAGCGCCTCGGACTGGGCGATGGCGCACTAGTAGCGCTCACCATAGACGCTCAGGTGCTGCGTCTGCCGTTGCGCGTGTGTGACGAGTTGGCTACTGGCCTGATCGGCCTGCCTGTCGGTTTGCCTGGGATTCCGGCAGTGATCGCTGGCGCCGTGGTAACTGCGCTGCAGGAGGCGACGCCATGAACTGGTTGACACCCGAGTTGCTCGCGATCGTGCTCGCGGTACTCAAGGCCGTGGTGATTCTGCTCAGCGTGGTGATTTGCGGTGCCCTGCTCAGCTGGGTCGAGCGACGTCTGCTGGGTCTCTGGCAGGATCGTTACGGACCCAATCGGGTTGGCCCGTTCGGCATGTTCCAGATCGCCGCGGACATGCTCAAGATGTTCTTCAAGGAAGACTGGACACCGCCGTTCGCCGACCGGTTCATCTTCACCCTGGCGCCGGTTATGGCCATGAGCGCGCTGCTGATCGCCTTCGTGGTGGTGCCGATCACCCCGACCTGGGGCGTGGCCGACCTCAATATTGGTTTGCTGTTCTTCTTTGCCATGGCCGGTTTGTCGGTGTATGCGGTGCTGTTCGCCGGCTGGGCCAGCAACAACAAATTCGCCCTGCTCGGCAGCCTGCGCGCCTCGGCGCAGACGGTGTCCTACGAAGTGTTCATGGGCCTGGCGCTGATGGGCGTGGTAGCCCAGGCCGGTTCATTCAACCTGCGCGACATCGTCGAATACCAGCACCAGCACCTGTGGTTCATCATTCCGCAATTTCTCGGCTTCTGTACCTTCTTCATTGCCGGAGTGGCGGTCACTCACCGCCACCCGTTCGACCAGCCGGAAGCCGAACAGGAACTGGCCGACGGCTATCACATCGAATACGCTGGGATGAAATGGGGCATGTTCTTCGTCGGCGAATACATCGGTATCGTGCTGATCTCGGCGCTGCTGGTGACCCTGTTCTTCGGCGGCTGGCATGGTCCGTTGCTGCCGCCTTTCGCCTGGTTCGTCCTGAAGACCGGGTGCTTCATCATGCTGTTCATCCTCCTGCGCGCCGCCATCCCGCGGCCGCGCTATGACCAGGTGATGAGCTTCAGCTGGGTCTTCTGCCTGCCTCTGACCCTGCTCAACCTACTGGTGACCGGCGCTTTGGTGCTGGCCGCCGCCGACTAGGGAGAACCAGTATGTTCGGCTATATCTGGCACATCCTGCAGGGCACCTTCACCCAGTTGCGCAGCCTGGCAATGATCTTTGCCCATGCCTGGCGCAAGCGCGACACCCTGCAATATCCCGAGGAACCGGTGTACCTGCCGCCGCGCTACCGCGGTCGCATCGTGCTGACCCGCGACCCGGACGGCGAGGAGCGTTGCGTGGCCTGCAACCTCTGCGCGGTGGCCTGTCCGGTGGCCTGCATCTCCCTGCAGAAGGCTGAAAGCGCCGATGGCCGCTGGTATCCAGAATTCTTCCGCATCAATTTTTCGCGCTGCATTTTCTGCGGTCTGTGCGAAGAGGCCTGCCCGACCAACGCCATCCAGCTGACCCCGGACTTCGAAATGGCCGAGTTCAAGCGCCAGGAACTGGTGTACGAGAAGGACGATCTGTTGATCGCCGGCCCCGGCAAGTACCCGGATTACAACTTCTACCGTATCGCCGGCCTGGCCATCGCCGGCAAACCCAAAGGCGCCGCGCAAAACGAGGCCGAGCCGGTCAACGTCAAGGGGTTGTTGCCATGATGCCGAGGAGCCGCTGATGGAGTTCGCCTTCTATTTCGCTGCCGGTATCGCGGTACTCGCGACCCTGCGAGTGATCAGCAACCGCAATCCGATGCACGCCTTGCTCTACCTGATCATCTCGCTGCTAGCGGTGGCGATGTGTTTTTTCGCCCTCGGCGCGCCTTTCGCTGGCGCCCTGGAGGTCATCGTCTACGCAGGGGCGATCATGGTGCTGTTCGTCTTCGTGGTGATGATGCTCAACCTCGGCCCAGCGGCCATCGAACAGGAGCGCCACTGGCTGACCCCGGGCATCTGGCTGGGGCCGGCGCTGCTGGCGTTATTGCTGCTCGGCGAGTTGCTCTACACGCTGTTCGGCACACCTAGTGGCGCCGTACTGGGCAGCCAGACAGTGGCGGCCAAGGCCGTCGGTATCAGCTTGTTCGGCCCGTACCTGCTGGTGGTCGAACTGGCGTCCCTACTGCTCCTGGCGGCACTGGTCGTCGCCTTCCACCTGGGTCGATCCGAGGCGCAACCATGATCAGCTCCATTCCGCTGGAACACGGCCTGGCGCTGGCAGGTGTGCTGTTCTGCCTGGGCCTGGTCGGCCTGATGGTTCGGCGCAACATCCTCTTCGTACTGATGAGCCTGGAAATCATGATGAACGCCGCCGGCCTGGCCTTTATCGTCGCCGGCAGTCGCTGGGCACAGGCCGATGGCCAAGTGATGTTCATCCTGGTGATCACCCTGGCGGCTGCCGAGGCGGCCGTCGGCCTGGCCATGTTGCTGCAGCTGTACCGCCGTTTTCACACCCTGGACATCGACGCTGCCAGTGAGATGCACGGATGAACCTTCTCTACCTGACGCTGCTGTTTCCCCTGTTGGGTTTTTGCCTGCTGGCCTTCTCCCGTGGGCGCTTCCCGGAACATCTCACGGCGCTGATCGGCGTTGGTTCGGTGGGTCTGGCCGCATTGTTCAGCCTGTTCGCCGGCTGGCAATTTCTCAGTGGCATGCCGGTCGAGGGAATTTATGTTCAGGTGTTATGGCAGTGGCTGGCGGTAGATGGCTTTACCCCGAGCGTCGCCCTGCATCTGGATGGCTTGTCGCTGACCATGCTCGGCGTGGTCACCGGCGTGGGCTTTCTGATCCACCTGTTTGCCTCCTGGTACATGCGCGGCGAGGAAGGTTATTCGCGGTTCTTCGCCTATATGAACCTATTTATCGCCAGCATGTTGTTGCTGGTGCTCGGCGACAACCTGCTGCTGCTGTACTTCGGCTGGGAAGGCGTGGGCCTGTGCAGCTACCTGCTGATCGGCTTCTACTACCGTAACCCGGCCAACGGCGGGGCGGCGCTCAAGGCCTTTATCGTCACCCGCATCGGCGATGTGTTCATGGCCCTGGGCCTGTTCGTGTTGTTCCATGCCTTCGGCACCCTGAATATCCAGGAAATACTGCTGCTGGCTCCGCAGAAATTCGCCAGTGGCGATCCGCTGTTAACCACCGCGACCCTGCTGCTGCTCGGCGGCGCGGTGGGCAAGTCGGCGCAACTGCCCTTGCAGACCTGGCTGGCCGACGCGATGGCCGGGCCGACCCCGGTCTCCGCGCTGATCCACGCGGCGACCATGGTCACCGCCGGGGTCTACCTGATCGCCCGCTGCCATGCTTTGTTCAGCCTCACGCCCCTGACCCTGGGGCTGGTCGGCATGGTCGGCGGCGTAACCTTGCTGCTGGCCGGTTGCGCCGCCCTGGTGCAGACCGACATCAAGCGCATTCTCGCCTACTCGACCATGAGCCAGATCGGCTACATGTTCCTCGCGCTCGGCGTTGGCGCCTGGCAGGCGGCGATTTTCCACCTGATGACCCATGCCTTCTTCAAGGCCCTGCTATTCCTCACTGCTGGCGCGGTAATCGTCGCCTGCCACCACGAGCAGAACATCTTCAAGATGGGTGGACTGCGCAAGCCCCTGCCGTTGGCCTACCTGTGCTTCCTGGTCGGCGGCTCGGCACTGGCCGCCCTACCCCTGGTCACAGCTGGCTTCTACTCCAAGGATGAAATCCTCTGGGAAGCCCTGGCCAGCGGTAACCAGCAGCTGCTGTTGGCCGGCCTGCTCGGCGCCGTGCTGACCTCGCTGTATACCTTCCGCCTGATCTTCATCGTCTTCCACGGCCCGCAACAGACCGAGGCCCATGCGGGCAAGGGCATCGCCTACTGGCTGCCGCTGACGCTGTTGATGCTGTTGTCGACCTTCGTCGGCGCGCTGATCGAGCCGCCACTGGCCGGAGTGCTACCAGACAGCGCCGGGCATGCCGGAGGCGCAGGTAAGCACGGCCTGGAACTGTTCTCCGGCCTGATCGCCATGCTTGGCATCGCTGCTGCCGCAGCCCTGTTTCTCGGCCAGCGCGGACTGGCCAAGCGGCTGGCCGCCAGTGCGCCAGGGCGTTTCTTCAGTGCCTGGTGGTTCGCCGCCTGGGGCTTCGACTGGCTCTACGACCGGCTGTTCGTCAAGCCCTACCTGTGGCTCTGCCGGGTGCTGCGGCGTGATCCGTTCGACCGCAGCATCGGCCTGTTGCCGCGCCTGGCCCGGGTCCTGCACCTGTTACTCAGCCGCAGCCAGACCGGCCAGTTACGCTGGTATTCCGCAACCCTGGTTGCCGGCGGCGTACTGCTGCTCGCCCTGTTGAAGGTGCTCTGATCATGCAACCAAGGAGCGTGACCACGTGATTCTGCCCTGGCTGGTCCTGATTCCCTTTATCGGCGGCCTGCTCTGCTGGCTGGCCGAGCGCCATAGCAGCACCCTGCCGCGTTGGCTGGCGCTGCTGACCATGGCCCTGGTGCTGCTGATCGGCCTTTGGTTGTGGCAGCAGGGCGACTTCCAATTGGCACCGGGCGGTGGCCGCGAGCCGACCTGGGAGCTGGAATTCAAACACTCATGGATTGAGCGCTTCGGCATCAGCCTGCACCTGGCGCTGGACGGCCTGTCGCTGCTGATGATCCTGCTCACCGGGCTGCTCGGGGTGCTTTCGGTGCTCTGTTCCTGGCAGGAAATCCAGCAGCGCGTCGGCTTTTTTCACCTCAACCTGATGTGGATCCTCGGCGGCGTGATCGGCGTGTTCCTGGCCCTGGATTTGTTCCTGTTCTTCTTCTTCTGGGAAATGATGCTGGTCCCCATGTACTTCCTCATCGCCCTGTGGGGCCACAGTGCGGCGGACGGCAAGACCTCGCGGATCAATGCGGCGACCAAATTCTTCATCTACACCCAGGCCAGCGGCC
Source organism: Pseudomonas paeninsulae (assembly GCF_035621475.1). Classification (NCBI taxonomy): domain Bacteria; kingdom Pseudomonadati; phylum Pseudomonadota; class Gammaproteobacteria; order Pseudomonadales; family Pseudomonadaceae; genus Pseudomonas; species Pseudomonas paeninsulae. The sequence goes on along the minus strand of NZ_CP141799.1, from coordinate 2,578,402 downwards.
TGATCATGCTGGTGGCGATTCTCGGCCTGGTATTCGCCAACTTCCACAGCAGTGGCGTGCTGACCTTCGACTACGCCCGGCTGTTGCAAGCCAAGCTGGACCCGGCAGTCGAATACACCCTGATGCTCGGGTTTTTTATCGCCTTCGCGGTCAAGTTGCCAGTGGTACCGCTGCACTCCTGGCTGCCGGATGCCCACGCCCAGGCACCCACCGCCGGCTCCGTCGATCTGGCCGGGATCCTGTTGAAAACCGCGGCCTACGGCCTGCTGCGCTTCGGCATACCGCTGTTCCCCAATGCCTCGGCCGAGTTCGCTCCGATCGCCATGGGCCTCGGAGTACTGGGCATCGTCTATGGCGCCCTGCTGGCCTTTGCCCAGACCGACATCAAACGGCTGATTGCCTACACCAGCGTGTCGCACATGGGCTTCGTGTTGATCGGCATCTACTCCGGCACTCAGCTGGCGCTGCAAGGCGTGGTGATCCAGATGCTCGCCCATGGTCTCTCCGCCGCGGCGCTGTTCATCCTCTGCGGCCAGCTCTATGAACGCCTGCACACCCGCGACCTGCGCCTGATGGGCGGCCTGTGGGGCCGGCTGAATTATCTGCCGGGGGTGATGCTGTTCTTCGCCGCCGCCTCGCTGGGCTTGCCCGGCACCGGCAACTTCGTCGGCGAATTCCTGATTCTGCTCGGCGCCTTCAAGGTCGCCCCGCTGGTCACCGTGATTGCCACCGGCGGTCTGGTGCTGGCCTCGGTGTACTCGTTGATCATGATCCAGCGTGCGTTCTATGGCCCGGCCAAGGCCGAGGGAGCGCTGCGAGGGTTGGGTGGCCGCGAGTTGACGATGATGCTCGGCCTGATTGGCTTGTTGCTGCTACTCGGGGTCTATCCGCAGCCGGTGCTGGACACCTCGGCGGCGAGCATGCACGGCGTCCAGCAATGGCTGGCCACGGCCTTCTCTCAACTGCTTTCGGCCCGGTAGCGCACATGGACCTGACCCTGAATCATTTCATCGCCTTGCTGCCGCTGCTGGTCACCAGCGCCACCGCCGTGCTGGTGATGCTCGGGATTGCCTGGCGACGTAGCCATACCCAGAGTTTCGTACTCTCGGTGATCGGCCTCAACCTGGCCTTGTTGTCACTGCTGCCCGCGCTGCAGGTCGCCCCGCTGCAGGTCACCGGGCTGCTGATGGTGGATCGTTTCGCCTGCTTCTATATGGCCCTGATACTGGTCGCCACCCTCGCCTGCCTCACCCTGGCCCACGCCTACCTCGGCGAGAAGCAGGGTAAGGGCTACCCAGGTAACCGCGAAGAGCTCTACCTGCTGATGCTAATTGCCGCCGCAGGTGGCTTGGTGCTGGTCAGCGCGCAGCACCTGGCCAGCTTATTCATAGGCCTGGAACTGCTCTCGCTACCGACTTACGGGCTGGTGGCCTATGCCTTTTTCAACAAGCGCTCGCTGGAGGCGGGCCTCAAGTACATGGTGCTGTCGGCCGCTGGCTCGGCGTTCCTGTTGTTCGGCATGGCCTTGCTGTATGCCGATGCAGGCAGCCTCAGCTTTGCCGGAATCGGCACCATCCTGGCGCCAGCCGCGCAGCCTGGCCCGCTGGTGCAGTTGGGCATGGCCCTGATGCTGGTCGCCCTGGCGTTCAAGCTGTCGCTGGTGCCCTTTCATCTGTGGACACCGGATGTTTACGAAGGCGCGCCAGCACCGGTTGCGGCCTTTCTCGCCACGGCCAGCAAGGTCGCCGTGTTCGCCGTGCTGCTGCGTCTGTTCCAGCTTTCACCCGCCGCCGCGAGCCCGCCGCTGCACGATCTACTGGCAGTAATCGCAATCGCCTCAATCCTCTTCGGCAACCTGCTGGCCCTGCTGCAAAACAACCTCAAGCGCCTGCTCGGCTACTCTTCGATTGCCCACTTCGGCTACCTGCTGGTCGCCCTGATCGCCAGCGAGGGCCTGGCGGTCGAAGCGGTCGGCGTGTACCTGGCCACCTACGTGCTGACCGTACTCGGCGCCTTCGGCGTGGTCACCCTGATGTCTACGCCCTACAACGGCCGCGACTGCGATGCGCTCTACGAATACCGCGGGCTGTTCTGGCGCCGTCCCTACCTGACCGCGGTGCTCACGGTAATGATGCTGTCGCTGGCGGGCATTCCGCTGACCGCGGGCTTCATCGGCAAGTTCTACATCATCACCGTAGGCGTACAAGCCGAGCTCTGGTGGCTGCTCGGCGCACTGGTAATCGGTAGCGCGATCGGGGTGTTCTATTACCTGCGGGTGGTGGTCACCCTGTTCATGGTCGAACCCAACCTGCGCCGCCACGATGCGCCATTCAACTGGGGCCAGCGTGCGGGCGGCATCATGCTGCTGGTCGTCGCCCTGCTGGCGTTCTTCCTTGGCGTGTATCCGCAACCGCTACTGGATTTAGTGCTAAACGCGGGGCTCGTCCAGTAAACGCAAACGGCCCTGAATTGTTGTTTCGGCAAACGGCAAGCCTGAACAGTACTTATTGGCTTACAGCACCATCGCCGCGACCCAGCCGAACACCAGCAGCGGCAGGTTGTAGTGCAGAAAGGTCGGTACCACGCTGTCCCAAATATGGTTGTGCTGACCGTCGACATTCAGCCCCGAGGTCGGCCCGAGGGTCGAGTCCGAGGCCGGCGAACCAGCATCGCCCAGGGCGCCGGCAGTACCGACGATGCTGACGATGGCCAACGGACTGAAACCCAGCTGCACGCCCAGCGGCACGAAGATCGCGGCGATGATCGGCACCGTGGAGAACGACGAGCCGATGCCCATGGTCACCAGCAAACCGACCAGCAGCATCAGCAATGCGCCGATGGCCTTGTCCTGCCCCACCAACTCGGCAGCGCTGTCGACCAGGGTTTCCACCTCGCCGGTGGCCTTCATGACCTCGGCGAAACCGGCGGCGGCGATCATGATGAAGCCGATCATCGCCATCATCTTCATGCCCTCGGTGAACAGGCCATCGGCCTCTTTCCAGCGCACCACCCCGGACACCGAGAAGATCACGAAGCCGACCAGGGCACCGATGATCATCGAGTCCAGCCACAACTGCACGACGAAGGCCGCGCCAATCGCCACAGCGGCCACCAGCAGACTCAGCGGGTTGTAGGCCACGTCGATACGCTCGGCCTGCTCGATCTTCGCCAGGTCATAGACGCGTTTCTTGCGATAGCTGAACAACACCGCCACCAACAGGCCGAACAGCATGCCCAGCGCCGGAATCGCCATGGCCTCGGTGATGCTGATACCGGTCACATCCACCCCAGCCTTGGCCACATTGGCCAGGAGGATTTGATTGAGGAAGATGCCGCCAAAGCCGACCGGCAGAAACATATAGGGCGTAATCAGGCCAAAAGTCAGCACGCAGGCGATCAGCCGGCGATCCAGTTGCAGCTTGCTCAACACATAGAGCAGCGGTGGCACCAATAGCGGAATGAAGGCGATGTGGATCGGCAGCACGTTCTGCGAGGCAATCGCCACCGCCAGCAGCAATGCGATCAACAGCCACTTGAGCAATCCTCCGCCCTGCGCATCCTGTTGGCCGACCAGAGCCAGGGCCTTGTCGGCCAGCGCATGAGCCAGGCCGGACTTGGCGATGGCCACGGCAAAGGCACCGAGCAAGGCATAGGACAGCGCCACCGTGGCACCGCCGCCAAGCCCCCGATTGAACGCCGTCAGCGAGCCTTCCACCCCTAAGCCGCCGAGCACACCACCGGCCAGTGCGCCGACGATCAGCGCGACCACCACGTGCACGCGGCACAGGCTGAGGATCAGCATGATGCCGACCGCTGCGATTACTGCATTCATGAACCGCTCCTAATGAAGCTTTGCTGGAAAAATCCGAGATGGGTGGCTGCGTCGGCGGATGGCGGACTGCATGCCCATGATCAGCGGCGCACAGCAGCCAAGCAGAAGACTGACCGGCAACCGCCGCAGCGCCCCGAAAAAGTCGCGTACTCTGCCGCAAGCACTCTGGGCTGTCAAAAATACTCCGTGCGATATATTGATCACCTCGTGCATAATTCCAGCATTTCACTCTGCCTCCAGCCCCACAAGCCACAGTTATCTCGTCGCGGCGCAGTCAATTCGATCAAGAAAACCTCACCCGCGCCGATAGACGATCTGTAGAACAACAACGTAAGGAGCATTTCATGCCGTTCAGCCGTCTTTCGATCCAGTGGAAAATAACCCTGCTTGCCGGCCTGTGCCTGCTGGCGATCGTGACGCTGCTGGTCGGTGCCTCGCTCTATCAATCCACCCGCAGCGCCGAGCTGGTGCGCAGTTCCAGCAGCAGCATGCTGGCCGACAGCGCCAAGCTGCGCCTGCAGGCACGCGGCGAGCTGCAGGCGATTCGCATCCAGCGCTACTTCATGGATACCTACCAGTACGGCAAAGGTGTCTCCCGGCAAATCCTGTTTCTTCGCGACCAGGCCGAAAAGCGCTTTCTCGATGCCTTCGACCTGCGCGAAGACCTGACCCGGCAAGTGCGCACCAGTCTGCAAGCCAATCCGTCGCTACTCGGTTTGTACCTGGTGTTTGAACCGAACGGCCTAGATGGCAAGGACGAACTGTTCGCCGATCAGGCCGAACTGGGCAGCAACGACCAGGGCCGTTTCTCGCTGTACTGGTCGCAAGCCAAACCGGGTCAACTGGAGTCAGAGTCGATGAACGAGCAGATGCTCAACGACACCAAGACCGGCCCTAGCGGCGACCCCTACAACGCCTGGTACACCTGCCCGCGCGACAGCGGCAAGACCTGCGTACTCGAGCCCTACTTCGATGAGGTCGGCGGCCAGCAGGTGCTGATGACCAGCATCGCCTTCCCGCTCGAACTGGAGGGCAAGGTGATCGGCGTGGTCGGTCTCGATATCAGCCTGGATAGCCTGCAACAGCTGAGCCTGCAAGCCAATCGCGAGCTCTATGGCGGTGCCGGTCACGTCAGTATCTTCAGCCCGGCGGCGTTACTGGCCGGCCACAGCCGTGATGCCAGCCTACTCAGCAAGTCAGTCGACAAGGCTTACAGCGAGCACGCCAGCGAGTTACTGCCGTTGATCAATAGCGGCACCGCCGCCGAACTGCAGCACGGTGAAATGCTCCGTGTACTGCAGCCGTTCAAGCCGATTCCCGAGGCCAAGCCCTGGAGCGTATTGCTCGAAGTCCCCGAACAGGAACTGCTCGCCCCCGCCCTGCAACTGGAACAGCAACTGGACCAGCGGCGCACCAGCGACAGCGCAGTAGCCCTGATGATCGGTCTAGTGGCTATGCTGCTCGGCCTGCTGCTTATGTGGCTGACCGCCCGCGGAGTGACCAAGCCGATTCTCGGGGTGGCCGCCATGCTCAAGGACATCGCCAGTGGCGAAGGCGACCTGACCCGCCGCCTGGAGTACGCCAAACAGGACGAACTGGGCGAGTTGGCCGGTTGGTTTAACTGTTTTCTCGACAAGCTCCAGCCGATTATTGCCGACGTCAAACGCAGCGTGCAGGATGCTCGCGGTACTGCCGACCAGTCCTCTGCCATCGCCAGTCAGACCAGCGCGGGTATGCAGCAGCAGTTTCGTGAAGTCGACCAGGTCGCTACCGCCTTCCAGGAAATGAGCGCCACCGCTCAAGATGTAGCGCACAACGCCGCGCAAGCCGCCGACGCGACACGCAGCGCCGACCAGGCCAGCCGTGAAGGCCTCGAAGTGATCGGCAAGACCACCTCGACCATCGAGTTGCTGGCCAACGAAATGAACGTGGCCATGCAGGAAGTCGAGGGCCTGGCCAACAGCAGCGAGCAGATTGGTTCGGTGCTCGAAGTGATTCGCTCGATTGCCGATCAGACCAATCTGCTCGCGCTCAACGCCGCCATCGAAGCAGCCCGCGCCGGTGAAGCCGGGCGCGGCTTCGCGGTAGTTGCCGATGAGGTGCGAAACCTGGCCAAGCGCACTCAGGATTCGGTAGAGGAAATCCGCCAAGTGATCGAAGGCCTGCAAAAAGGTACCCGCGAGGTGGTCAGTACCATGCATAGCAGCCACCGCCAGGCCCAGGGCAGCGTGGAGCAAGTCGGCCACGCGGTGGCCGTGCTGCAGCGGATCAGTCAAGCGGTGAGCGTGATCACCGACATGAACCTGCAAATCGCCAGCGCTGCCGAGGAACAAAGCTCGGTGGCCGAGGAAATCAATCGCAACGTCGCCTCCATCCGTGATGTCACCGAATCCATTTCCGGGCAGGCCAATCAGTCGGCGAATATCAGCCAGAACCTGAACAAGCTGGCCAACCACCAGCAGAGCCTGATGGATCAATTCCGCGTCTGACCAGCCAGTACCCTATGCTTTGCAACCCAGGCCTGCGTCCGCTAGCCTGGGTGATCAATTTTTTAGGGAATACCTGCATGCTCAATATCGCCTTGGTTGCCGGTTCCGGCCGCAATAACAGCCAGTCCGGCAAAGTTGCACGCTTCCTGCGCCAGCGTCTGATGCAACTCGAACAGACCACCGACGAGCTGAGCTGCGTGATCGACCTGGGGCTGGCGCCACTGCCACTGTGGCCCGCCGAGGACGCCGGGCCTTGGAACCTCTACAGCAAGCAGCTGAGCAACGCCGATGCCATCGTGATAGTCGCTCCCGAGTGGAACGGCATGGCCTGTCCGGCCATCAAGAACTTCTTCATCTACGCCAGCAAGACTGAACTGGCGCACAAACCGGGCCTGCTGGTCGGCGTATCGTCTGGCGCTGGCGGCGCCTACCCGATCAGCGAACTGCGCGCTTCCAGCTACAAGAACTGCCGCCTCTGCTACGTTCCCGAGCACCTGATCGTGCGTCAGGTCGAAAAAGTCCTCAACAGCCCCGAGCCCAGCAGCGAAGACGACCAGCGCCTGCGCGGTCGCATCGACTATGACCTGGATATCCTGGGTAAATACGCCCGCGCCCTGAAACCGGTGCGCGCAAGTATCGACATGAGCAACCCGGCGTTTGCCAACGGCATGTGACAGAGGGAGTCGTACCAACTGGGAGCATGATGCGGCACCTTCAACAATTGAGTTGGGTGCCGGCGAATCAATTGAGAGGCACCTCCCTGTGCCAAGGGATGGCTCATCCCGATTCTGCCGAGATGCCAGCACCCCCTACTTCGGACAGCAACCAGTCGTTCAATGAGGGGTGCCATACAGCGCCCTGTCCCTCAGGATAGGGGACTTGAAACGAGTTTCCGAAGCGCCGCTTTGTTGCTCCTGTTGCTCGAGCGCGGGACCAGCCGCAGTGGGCTGTTCCTCGAGCATCTGAACAAATCGTTGGCCAGAGTCCTGACTGGCGCGATTGCTGATAAGAGCCTCTTGCTGCAGGCGATAGTCCATCAATAGGTCACTGCCACCTTCTGCCAGCAACAACCCGGCTTCGTTCGCCTGTGCTGCGGTCACAGTTGCCGTCATTAATACGGCTAGTGCCGTCGTATGCAGTATCGATGTCATGGTGTGATCCTCCACATAAAGCATTGCCCCCCATGTAAAGCATTGCCCCCGTGTTTCAGATTACTAGCGAGGCGTTCTGTTACAAGGCAGCCTGTCGGATGCAGTCACCAGCCGATAAACGGACCTTGCCCGTGGATAGGCTCGGGTTTTATGGTGGATGTGCCTGTCAAAATCATCCGGCAGGTGATGTTGTGTCGCCAGCGCAGGAGAATCGTTTGCACTACTTCTTATTGACCTTGCTCAATCGCCGGCGACATCTCCTGACAGGCCTAGTGCTCGGTGGCAGTTTGCTCATGGGAGTGGCCAAAGCCGCGCCTCACTCTCCGCGCGAACATCGGGATGTACAGGTAACGCAGCGGCTTAAGCACTGGCAGTCATTGATCGCCGAGTCGATGCAACTGAGCGAGCCGGAGAAACTGCAGGCGGTTAACGAGTTTTTCAATAAGCACATCCGCTTTGGCGAAGACCGGGATCTGTGGGGGCAAAACGACTATTGGGCCTCGCCGCGGGAAACCCTCGAACTGGGTGCCGGGGACTGTGAAGACTTCGCCCTGGCCAAATACTTCACCCTGCGCCTGCTCGGTGTCTCCGAACAAAGCCTGCGCCTCGTCTACACCACCCTGGCCTCTACCAAGCAGGCTCATATGGTGCTGGGCTTCTGGTCCGATAGTGGTGCAGCGCCCGTACTGCTGGACAATCTGAACAGGGAAATCCTGCCAATTACCCAGCGCTTCGACCTACAGGTACAGTTTGCCTTTGGTCCAACGCACATGTATCGGTTCGAGCGGAGCAGCTTGCAGGTGGCTGGCAACACCGAACTGCTACCCCATTGGCAAGTGCTGATGACCAGGATGAAAGGCGAAGAGCTTGCCCTGTCAGACGCGGGCAAGGTCAATCTTTAGTGACAATATTTCGTTAAAAATGCAGACAAAACCGTCGATACAAGGCGCAACAACGCAGTATCTGTACCGCAGGCAATTTTCAACGATTGGCTAAAGAGCAGAGGCGCAAACTTTTTGGCTGGCGCAACTCAGTGCGCCAAATTCGTTAGGCCTTGCGCAGCGCTGGTTGCAATAACTGGATACGCACGCACAAACCACCCAAGGGGCTGTCCACCAGCTCCAGATGCCCACCCCAGGCATCGACGATGTCGCGCACGATGCCCAGCCCCAGACCGTGTCCGGCAACCTGTTCATCCATGCGTGTACCGCGGTTCAGGACGTCAGTACGTTGCTCCGCTTCGATGCCAGGGCCGTCGTCTTCCACCTTGAGCAGGTAACCTTCAGTCGTGCACTCGATGCTTAGGCGCACCTGACTTGCTGCCCATTTGCAGGCGTTATCCAGCAGATTGCCGAGCAGCTCAAGCATATCCTCGCGATCCCAGGGCAGACGCAAACCCGCTGCTGCCTGCCAATCCAGATGCAAGCCACGGTTGTGAATCATCGCCAGGGTAGAGAACAGGCCTGGCAATTCCTCGGCACAAGCGAAGTGCGCACCAGGTAAGGCCTCCCCAGCCAAACGCGCACGGCCCAACTCACGTGCCAGGCGCTGATCGATCTGCTGCAGGTTCTCGAGCAGGCTGGCCTGCAACGCAGGATAGTCTTTCAACTCGTCCCGCCCGGCCAGACTGACCAATACCGCCAGTGGAGTTTTCAGCGCGTGGCCAAGATTGCCCAGGGCATTGCGCGAGCGCTTCAAGGTGTCTTCGGTATGCGCCAGCAGGTGGTTGATCTGCGCCACCAGCGGCTCAAGCTCGCGGGGTACGCGGCTGTCCAGCTCGTTGCGCTGGCCCTGTTGCAGCTGGGCGATCTGCTGGCGCACCTGTTCCAGCGGGCGCAATGCGCGGCTGACGGTCAGACGCTGCAGCGCCAGGATCAACAACAACGCGGCTACGCCCATACCCAGGCCTATTAACTGTACGCGGCGAAAGCTCTGCAGCACTGGTGTGTAGTCCTGGGCCACAAGAACTGACAGCTGCCGGCCGAAGCGCTGATAGTCGCCGCGGTAGGTCAGCAGTAACTGGCCCTGCGGGCCGTCATGCAACTCGTCTTGCAGCCCTGGCTCAAGCGCTGGTTGCAGTTCACTGTCCCACAGCGAACGCGAGCGCCATGTCTTGTCGGCAAAATCGATGCGAAAATAATGCCCAGAATATGGCCGCTGAAACGCTGCACTGAGGCGTTGTTCATTCAACTGGATACCCTGCGGGCCACGCGCCATGGCAATCAGCAGCGACTCGGCTTCATCGCGCAGGTCCGTCTGCAGGTAACTGCGCAGGCCAAGATCAAACAACCATAGGCTGGTCTGCGCCATAAGCAGGCCGACCACCAGCAAGATGCTGATCAAGCCCAGGCTCAAGCGCCGCTGGATCGATTTCAAACAGCGTCTCCGCTGAACCGATACCCCTGCCCGCGCCGGGTTTCGATCGCTTCCCGGCCAATTTTGCGACGCAAGTGATTGACATGAACCTCGATGACATTCGAGTCGCGCTCGGTCTCGCCGTCGTAGAGGTGCTCGGCCAGATGGCTTTTCGAGAGTATCTGTCCGGGGTGCAGCATGAAATAACGCAGCAGACGAAACTCCGCGGAGGTCAGGTCTATTTCCTCACCATTGCGGCTGACGCACTGGCGACGCTCATCGAGCAACAAACCGGCCGCCTGCAATTGCGGCTGGTTGGCCAGGCCGTGCGAACGACGCAGTAACGCCTGAATCCGCAACTGCAGTTCTTCCGGATGAAAAGGTTTGCACAGGTAATCATCGGCACCGGTTTTCAAGCCTTCGATTCGTTCAGCCCAGGAGCCGCGTGCGGTGAGGATCAAGACCGGGGTCGCCAGGCCATCCGCACGCCACTGCTGCAGCACCTGCAAACCGGGCTTGCCTGGCAAGCCGAGGTCAAGAATGATCAGGTCGTAAGGCTCGCTGGCACCCTGATACAGCGCATCGCGGCCATCGGCCAGCCAATCCACCGCATAGCCGTGGCGGGCCAAGCCGGCGAGCAGCTCGTCGGCCAGGGGCACATGGTCTTCCACTAACAACAGGCGCATTCAGTCGTCTACCTCGTCCTTCAGGATGCGTCCATCACGAGCGTCCAGTTCCAATTCGCGAACCACGCCTTGCGGGGTCAGTAACTCGACCTCATAGACCAGAATGTCGTCTTCCTCTTCCAGCTCGGCCTCGAGCAAGGTGGCGCCGGGGTATTGCTGCAGAGCCTCGTCCAGCAGTTGCTCGAGGGGCAGGATGTGCCCCGCCTGGCGCATGCGCAAGGCTTCATCCTGATCCAGGTCGCGGGCACTGACGCTACCGTTCAGCACCAGCAGAAACAGGCCGCACAGCACGCTATTACCCAGAGCGACTTGCATCAATCGTCCTGCTGATGCTTGAGAACCTGACCGTTGCTGGCGTCCAGTTCAATGTCCCATTGCACGCCTTGTGCGTCGCGCACTTCGAGCTGATAAATGTAGCGGCCGTATTCTTCTTCGAGCTCGGTTTCTTCGATTTTGCCACCGGGATACTCGGCCAGGGCCGCGGCATTGAGCTTATCGAACGGCTGGATGGTGCCCGCATCGCGCAGTTTCAATGCCTCATCCGGGCCCAGGTCACGCGCTTGAGCAATACCGGCAGCGACACTCAGGGCAACAGCAGTTAACAGTGCGATCAAGGCTTTCATGGTGAATCTCCGTAAGGTTCGTTTCGATGGGATTCATGTTAGCGCTGCCGACTTAATTCAAGCTGAACTCGCTCGAACGCCATAGCGGCCCTCTCCCCCGTCGCTCTCTGCATCATTCACCGGATGAAGTGGCTTGGCCTGCTCGCCTGGGGCCTTATAATCGCGTTCTTGCGTGATGGAGGCGAGCATGAGTGCGATTCTAATCAAGTACCCCGCCCTGACCATCAAGGCCGGGTCACGGGCCTTGGCGCGCATCCGCGAGCGCGGCTTGCAACCCGCCGACGTGGGCATTCTGCCTGGAGCTGCCGGCGGACCTAAAGCCCTCGGTATCCAGGGGCTGGACTTGGCCTTGTTCGGCGACTGGCTGTTGCGCGCGCCACGTGAGCGCTCGCTGATCGGCGCCTCGATCGGCTCCTGGCGTTTCGCCAGTGCCTGCTTGCCGGATGCCGTCGCAGGCCTTCTGCGCCTGGGCGAACTCTACACCGAGCAACGCTTTGCCAAAGACGCGAGTATGGCCGAGGTCTCGCGCAGTTGTCGGCTGATGCTTGAGGATCTATTGGCCGGCCAGGACGCCGACGTATTGAGCAACCCGCACTACCGGCTGAATATCGTCGTGGTGAAGAGCCACGGCCTGCTCCGACATGACCACCGCGGCGCGCTGGGCCTGGGCTTGTCCTCGGTGATCGGCAACAACCTGCTCGGGCGGTCGCGCCTGGCTCGGCACTTCGAGCGGCTGATCCTGCACGATGCACGTCTGGCCCCGCCGTTAACCGAACTTAGTGACTTTCCTTCGCGCTACCTGACGCTGGACCACAGCAACCTGCGCCATGCCCTGCTCGCCTCCGGTTCGATCCCGATGATCATGCAAGGGGTACGCGACATCCCAGGCGCCGGTCCGGGAACCTACCGGGACGGAGGCCTGCTCGATTATCACCTCGACCTGCCCTACAGCGGCGACGACATCGTGCTCTATCCGCATTTCACCGACAGAGTCATTCCCGGCTGGTTCGACAAGGGCATGCCCTGGCGCCGTGGCGATGCCGGACGCTTGCAGGATGTATTGCTGCTGGCACCCTCGCGTGAATACCTGGCACGCCTGCCCCACGGCAAATTACCGGATCGCAAGGACTTCAGCCGTTACCTGGGTGATGACCCCAGCCGCGAACGCTATTGGCGCAAAGCCATGGACGAAAGCCAGCGACTGGGTGACGAATTCCTCGAATTGGCGGACAGTGGCCGCCTGGCCGAGCGCATGCTGGCCTTATGACGAATGCGTGATTGCAGTGGCAATCGCGGCCGGCTAGGTTAGTCAGCGCTCAACCACGGAAGGACGTTCATGAAACTTGCGGTCGCCATCATCCACGGCATCGGCACCCAACCAGACAACCGCGACACGGATGGCCAGCACGCCTTTGCACAAAGCCTGATTGCCGGCCTGCGCCTGCGCCTCGGGGCAGAAGCCGACCACGTCGCCTTCCAGAGCCTGTACTGGGCCAGCGTGCTGGATAAACGCCAACTGGCCTTTCTCGACCAACTGCGTGACCAGCCAGTTGGTTGGCGCTGGCTACGGCGCATCGTCACCCTGTTTCTCGGCGACGCCAGTGGCTACCGCAAGGTCAGCCAGGCCTACGACACCACCTACGAAGAAGTGCATCAATGCCTGCGCGGCGGCCTCAATGCCCTGCGCGCCAAGGTCGATGCCGATACGCCGCTGGTGGTGCTGGCGCATTCATTGGGCGGGCATGTTTTTTCCAACTTTGTCTGGGATCAGCAGGTCATCAACAAGACCCCAAGCTGCCCGTATGATCCATTTCTTGCCCTGGAAACCCTGACAGGATTGGTTACCTTCGGTTGCAACATTCCTCTGTTTACCTTTGCCTACGACCCGGTGATCCCGATTCGCTTTCCTGGTCATTGCTTGAGCGAGCCGATGCGTGAACAAGCACGCTGGCTCAACCTCTACGCCCCGGCCGATCCCTTGGGCTACCCGTTACGCCCGTTGCCGAGTTATGCCGCGGTAGTCAGCGAGGATTGCGCCATGCCGGTCGGTCCCTGGTACAAGCGACATACACCGTTAAGCCATCTGGCCTACTGGGACGATAGAAACTTTCAACGTTATATAGCGAACTACTTACAGCAACTTCTAACCACCTGCAATTCCATGCAAGCCAGTGAGTGCTCATAAAGCAAGACACCCCCGAAATCCGTGACAGTCGCAGAATTACTGTCACGATCCGGGGGCGCCTTAGTCCAGCAGCGCTAGGATGTAGCGCGTTTTAACGGTAAGAATACCGAGTGGCGTTATATCAATTACCAGGCGGCCAGAGCCGAATTCCTCAACGCATAAGCGTTAGCTGGAGTTTCCTCAGCTTCTTCACGGTTTTTCGCCCACTGGGTCAGCAGTACCATCACCATGAAACCACCGATAATCAGTACCGGGTAGGCTGCCAGAATTTCCGTTAACGAGTACTTCCAGGACAGAGGGCGACCGACGCCAAGCATCGCGGCATAGAACCAGGACACACCCGAAAGCGCACCGGCAAACAGCGCGAACATGCGCATATTGAATTCCAACTTGAGCACCGTGCCAGCTTTCTGCAGGGCAGGCAGCACCAGGCTATGCAGCAGCATGCCATTGAACGTCAGCAACATGACGATGGCGATTTTAGCTTGTAGCTTTGGATTCAGTAGATAGGACAAACCCTTATCGCCAATGTCGACCCAAATAATCGCAACACCGGTTACCCAGAGCACCGCCAATGCAGCGGATACAGTTTTCTGTAAACTTTCCATGTGGCGACTGTCTTGCAGATGATTCTTCTCACCGGTCAATAATTCTTTGACCATTGCGATGTCGCTGGTTAATACCATGCCAATTGCAACGCAACAGGCGATCAGGTGCGTATAAACAATCCCTAGACGCATAAACTCCATGGTCGTTTTTTGCTCAAAAAACGAAGCGATAATAGTAAAATCCATGGGTGCCTCTTTTTATATTCAGGAGAATCAGACTATCTGCGTCATATGATTCATTTGGTTTTTTACGTTTGCAGTGAAGAAATACTCCAGTGCAGTTTTCGGTTTCAGAGTCGAAACATCAAATGCATAACCGCCTGGCGAATGAACTTCTCATCATTCGACTTCCTCTTTCAAAAGTAAAAAGCCCCTTCACACACGATGCGCTCATGTGAAAAAAAGCTCCTGGATTGGTGGAAACGCAGGTAAATCCCTCGCTTCCGTCTGCCTGACTTATGAACGATCAAAGCAAAAACCGTTCACTTTCTGATCGATGAAGCCGACAAACGGCAGTGCTTTTATGGCCTCGAAGCGCGTCGCGCGATGCCGCACAGCTCCTGAAAGCGCCGTGTTTGACGGTTTATTCTCTGATTGAGCAGGGTTCAAACTTTTTCTCGGCACGGTAGTCATATCATCCAAGAGAACGCCTGTCTTGACAGAGCACACATTATTCACTCGCAAATGTGACTTGTAGGTCGCCTCCAGTCATCAACATGTAAGACTGGCCGGCGTAGCACCAAGCGCCGCTGGCCCTATGACATTTGGGATTACCTCGGAGAAACCGCCCCCATGAACGCCCCGCTGCGTTTTAACGAAGCACTGCTGATCGCCGATCGCGCCTTTCAACCCTTCCAGTGTGTCGCCTGGGCACCGCAAGATGGCACTGGCGAGCTGAGCCTGACGGTCATCGACCGTACCAGCACCCGTCTACTGGGCCGTACCCAGCTGTCGAGCAGCATCTACAGCGACCCGGTACAACTAGCCCTCGTGCTGAACAAGTCGCGCGCTGAATTGAGCCAGCAGGGTTATGACCTGGCTCCCTGGAGCATGCCGGAGTAATCCTCAGGTCTTTACGGGCACCGTATAAACCAGCGCCCGACGCCGGGGTAGCGGTGCCCAGCTCCTGACCTGCTCTGATCTGGAGCAAGTCGAACTGGCAATATCTGTGGGCCTATTGTCCTTGTTGCCACCCTTTCGCTGAGCGCAGACTGCATCCATCGCTCACCGAGAACTGCCCATGGATGCGCTTAAAACCATTGCCTGCCTGCTTTACCCGAATGTGATGAGCCTGGATGTGACCGGCCCATTACAGGTCTTTGCCTCGGCCAATGTCGAGCGCCAACGCCAGGGTTTGCCGGCGATCTATCATCTTGTCGTACTCGGTCAACAGGTCGGCGCTGTCGCCACGTCGGCCGGGTTTCAACTGGTTGCCGAACAGGCCTGGCGCGAGTTCGACGCCGCACAGATCGACACCCTGCTGATTCCTGGCGGCCTGGGCGAACAGGCCCAATGCCAGAACCAGGCACTCTTGACCTGGCTGCGTGCCGCCGAACCGCAGGTACGCCGCCTGGGCTCGGTCTGTTCCGGCGCGCTAATACTGGCCGCCGCCGGCCTGCTCGATGGTCGCCGCGCGACTACCCATTGGGCCGATGCGCAAACCCTGCGTCAGGGGCATCCCGATGTCGAGGTGCTAGTGGACTGCCTGCACACCTATGACCCGCAGGATCTGCCCGGCAATGGCCATATCTTTACCTCGGCGGGAGTAACCGCGGGTATCGACCTGGCCCTGGCGTTGGTTGAAGCGGATCTCGGGCGCGTCACTGCACTGGCGGTAGCCCGGCGCCTGGTGATGTTCCTGCGCAGGCCAGGTGGGCAGGCCCAATTCAGCGCCCTGCTCACGCCTGAGCCAAGTCGCGTGCCGCGTCTGGCGGCCTTGCTCGAGTGGATTCCTGCACACCTGAGTGACGACCTGTCGCTGGAGGCGTTAGCCACCCAGGCGCACATGACGCCGCGCACGCTGTCGCGGGTGTTCGTCCAGGAGCTGGGCATGGGGCCGGGGCGCTATGTCGAACGCATTCGCCTGGAAGCGGCACGCAATCTACTGCAAGACGCTCAGGCGTCGATCAGTACGGTGGCGCGCCTGAGCGGTTTCGGTCACCCGGAAAACCTGCGCCGCACCTTCCACAAACATCTGTCCGTCAGCCCGCAGGAATACGCCGAGCGCTTCGCCTGATTTCCCGACCCAGGAGCTAGCCATGCTGCAACTACGCCCAAACTGCGAATGCTGTGACCGTGATCTGCCCGCCGACTCGCCTGACGCCTTGATCTGCTCGTTCGAGTGCACCTTCTGCCGCACCTGCGACGACAAGACTCTGCACGGCAACTGCCCAAACTGCAGTGGCGAATTGCTCAGGCGACCGATTAGGCCGGTAGCCGCACTGATTCGATTTCCCGCTTCCACTGCCCGCGTATGCAACCCACGCGCCTGAGGACACCAGCATGCGGGCCTTTCTGCGCAAAATCGAGAGCAACGCCATCCGGCCAGCACTGAAGCGGCGCGGTGCTCGCCAGGCTCAGCGGGAACTGGTTTCTATTTAGCAAGCTCCGTCCACCCAGGTTCGCTTACCGACCTGCCCCGCGTCACGAAGGAGAAACTCCATGACAACTGAAAATTCCGTTCGTCCACCCCTGCCGCCTTTCACACGGGAAAGTGCCATCGAGAAGGTCCGCCTGGCCGAGGATGGCTGGAACAGCCGCGACCCGGAGCGGGTTTCGCTGGCTTATACGCTGGATACCAAATGGCGCAACCGCAGCGAATTCGCGTTCAATCGACAAGAGGCAAAGGCGTTTCTCACCCGCAAATGGGCCAAAGAACTCGACTACCGCTTGATCAAAGAGCTGTGGGCTTTTACCGGCAATCGCATCGCCGTGCGGTACGCCTACGAGTGGCATGACGATTCGGGGAACTGGTTCCGCTCCTACGGTAACGAGAACTGGGAGTTCGATGATAATGGGCTGATGGCCAATCGTTTTGCCTGCATCAACGACATGCCAATCAAGGAATCCGAACGCAAGTTCCATTGGCCCCTGGGCCGTCGCCCCGATGATCATCCGGGCCTATCAGAGTTGGACCTCTAAACGGTGATTGCGCAGCGTTGAACGCGGATGTTCAACCTGCGTAGGCTGCGCCGGGCCAATCAGACGCGAGTCCGCTGCAGAGCGGCAAAGCACTTCAATTGCTTATTGGCGATTCAGCCTGCTGGCGATCACCGCCGTCGCCCATGCCGGCGACCTGCTATCGAGCAGCAGCCGCTAGCCGAAGTACGGGTAGGCGGGTGAGCGCTGCGTTTGCCCAGGGGGATGTCGATGGTTAGCCAGGCGGCGCCGTATATACATTGACCTGGTTACGGCCGCCTTCCTTGGAGGCATACAGCGCCTGGTCGGCTCGTTCGATCAGCTGTTGATACTCTTGAGTGGGGTGGCTCAGGTCAGCTACCCCCAGGCTGATGGTGAACGGGATACCTTGCCCCTCATAAGTGACCAGCAGGGATTCGATGCGCTGACGCAGGCGTTCGGCAAACAGCATGGCTCCGGCACTGTCGACATCCGGCAGCAGAACCACAAATTCCTCGCCGCCATAGCGCCCGGCATAATCGGTGTCGCGCACCTGCTCGCGCATAACGTCGGCGACTGCCTGAATCACCTTGTCCCCAGCCGGATGACCATAGGTGTCATTGACCTTCTTGAAATGATCGATATCGAACATCACCAGTGCGGCCGTGCTCTGATAACGCCGGTGCCGGGCGTATTCGTGCTGCAGGCATTCTTCCCAGTAGCCACGGTTATTCAGGCCGGTCAGGCGATCGGTGCGCGAGAGTTGTTGCAACTGCAGGTTTGCCGCCTGCAATTGCTGCTTGTTTATCGCCACGCTGGTCACGTCATAAATGATCAGGCAAATATGCTCGATACTGGTATTGGTGGCCTGCAGCGGCAGAATGGTGGTGTTCTGAAACATGAACTCTTCCTGCCCGGTGATCGGCTGGTAGTTCTTGAACTTCACCAGATAGGGGCGCTGCTCCCAGATGGTGAAAGCCGGCGTGCCCAGCGTCACGACCCCTTCAACCTTGTGGCGGAACCAGTTTTCCTCGATTTCCGGAAACAGGCTGAACAAGGATTGCTGATGCACCTCATGGGGCTGCAGGCCCGAGCGGTTCTCCATGAAGGTATTCCAGACGTGCACGCGGTATTCGCGATCCAGCACCACGACACCGACATCGATGCTCTGCACCACGGCCAGCAGCCAGTGAAACTCGTTGAACTCCAGATTCTCTTTCATGTTCAGTTCATCAGGTAAGCAAGCTTGTTAGAAAGCAACGCCACCGAATCTTCAGTAAACAGCAGCAGTAAGTCGAAATGAATATGGTGACCTTCGATGCTGTAGCTGATCTCCACGGCCAGGGTGGTCTTCCAGCGTGGCCGATTGAGCTTGATCAATTCCTCGATCGAGGCATGCTCGCCCAGTACGGTGGGGTGGCTTAGGGAAAACTGCGCATCGATCTGCCCGGCAATACCGTTCAGGCAGGCGCCGATCAGTACAGTGGAAAGATCCAGGAACATTTCCATTTCGGAATAATCGGACGAGAACCCACTCATCAGACGGGCCATCTCGCCCAATTCCGAATCATGGAAAATCAGCAGCGCCTCGCCAGCAATGCCACTGCCGATAAACCCCTGGCACACGGCGGTAAGCCCGTCGCCCCGCTGGGCATCCGCCAGGGCCATGTGCAGCTCGCCGACTTCAAACAGGCTGACATTCGGCACCGGCAATTGCACAAACACGCCCAGCAGCTTGGCTAGCAAGGCGGCAGCACGGCCCATGGCAACGTTGACCACCTCACGAAAGGCATCGATAAAATTGATCGTGGAGTCATCGCCGAGCGCATGCACGGCCAGCTCACTGCCACTGCTGCCGAGCAACTCCAGGCTGTCGAGGGTGTTTCTGAGCAGATCTGGATCAGCCGGTTTTTGTACAAAGGCCAACGCCCCGAGCGCCATGACCCGCTGCATCGCCTGTTCCTGAACATCGCCAGACACCACAATGACCTTGCATGACAGGCCTTCGGTCTGCAGGGCAGCGAGTACCTGATAGCCATCCATCTCGGGCATCGTCAGGTCGAGCAGCATCACATCGATCTGCCCTTGACGCAGAATCGCCATGGCCTCCATGCCGTTGGCCGCCTGCGTTATGACCACAGGCCAGTCGGCAGGCAGCGCACGTAGCAATTGCTTGCGCGCCATATTTGAGTCGTCACAGATAAGTAGAGTGCTGACAGTCATGCGCATCACTTTTTATAGTTGTCTGCCGGCCGGGATCGCGGCGGATCAGTTGTAGCTTGTATCAATACGCCATGTCGCCAGCGTTGCATCTCAATGCTAAGCGGTAGTTTTACGGTAAAACACCACGCAATGGTGGAAAGATAGAAACAAAAAAGGTGGCCATTGGCCACCTTACGCAGAGCTGACTGAAGAACGTGCCTCAGTAGTAGGCGTTTTCCTTGTTGCTGTGGTCGGTCACGTCGCGCACACCTTTAAGTTCCGGGATGCGTTCAAGCAGGGTTTTCTCGATGCCTTCCTTGAGGGTCAGGTCGACCTGTCCGCAGCCCTGGCAGCCACCGCCAAACTTCAATACCGCGATGCCGTCATCGACCACATCGATCAGGCTCACTTCGCCGCCATGGCTGGCTAGCCCCGGATTGATCTCGGTTTGCAGGTAATAACTGATGCGCTCGTTGATCGGGCTGTCTGCGTTGACCATCGGTACCTTGGCATTCGGCGCCTTGATAGTCAGCTGGCCGCCCATGCGGTCGGTCGCGTAATCGACCACGGCATCTTCCAGGAAGGGTTCGCTGAGCGCATCGATCCAGGCCGTAAAGCTGGCCAGGGCTATCGCCGTATCATCCGGCTTTTCCTCGCCCGGCTTGCAATAAGCGATGCAGGTTTCGGCGTACTGGCTGCCCGGCTGGGTGATGAAGACACGGATGCCAATACCAGTGGTGTTCTGCTTGCTCAGCAGATCAGCCAGATAATCGTGGGCAGCGTCGGTAATGATAATGGTGCTCATGGCAACTCCTCGCAAACATGTTCGCAGTGTACGCCAACCTTCGGGCTTCAATAAAGCCCGAGTATTTATCTCGGAATAGCCTGACTGTAACGCTAGCCGCCCTCGATGAGTCCAAAGACCATTGGATATCAGAGGTGAGCACTGATGAAACTACTGTTCCCAGCCCTCTGGGTCGCCCTCTGCGTACTCTGCGCGCCAGTTCACGCGGAACCTCGCCTACGCCTGACCAGCAGTGCAACAGCTACACCAGTGCTGGAATTGTTTACCTCACAAGGCTGCAGTTCGTGCCCGCCAGCAGAACGCTGGCTATCCGCTCTGACCGAGCATCCTGCGCTTTGGAACGAAGTGATCCCCCTGGCCTTCCACGTCGATTACTGGGACCGGCTTGGCTGGGTGGATCCATTCGCCAACCCAGGCTATAGCGCCCGGCAACGGGCGTACGCACGCTCCGGCGGTAGCCAAGGGGTATATACCCCGGAATTCATCCTGGCCGGCCACGAGTGGCGCGGCTGGTTCCAACGTCAGCCGCTGCCACTGGTGCAGATGCCGACGGTTGGCAGGCTGGTGCTTGAGATTGACGGCGACAACTTGAAACTGACGTTCACTCCAGCTAATTCGGCTCCAGCTCGACTGACAGCTCATGTTGCACGCCTGGGCTTCGGCCTGAGCACCGCGGTAGGGCGAGGCGAAAATGCCGGGCGCACGCTAACCCATGACTTCGTGGTCTTGACCCTGCAGCAGCTTGGAGCCAGTGAAACACACCACTGGCAGACCCGTCTTGCCGCCGACTCGCGCGGCGAGCGCCAGGCATTGGTCGCCTGGCTCACCGCGTCAGGGCAGCCAACGCCCTATCAGGCTGTCGGCGGTTGGCTGCTAACAACCAGTACAGAAGGCCAATAGCTGGGCCGCACAGCGCGCCTCTAACAGACCCTTTCGGATCGTTGTGCGATCAAATCAGTGTATGACCGCGGGCGGCCCAATCATCTGCAATACTTCAAGCACAGTTGGTGCGCCTGCAACTGCAAGCGCTATAGCCTGAAAAAGGAGCTTCCCAAAGATGTACAAGCAGATGATGATTCCCGTCGACCTCGCCCATATCGAACGCCTCGAAAAAGCCCTGAGAACCGGCGCAGACCTTGCGAAGCTGTATGACATACCGGTCTGTTACATCAGCGTATCGGCCAACACGCCAACGGCAGTCGCGCGCAATCCGACAGAGTTCAAGGAAAAACTGGAGCAGTTCAGTGTGGTTCAGGCAGAGCAATACGGACTAAAAAATGTCAGTAGCGCCCCCTATATCAGCCATGACCCGGCGGTTGACCTGGACAAGACCTTGCTCAAAGCGGCCAAGGACTGCGGCGCAGACCTAGTGGTGATGGCCTCCCATGTACCTGGTTTGGCGGAACACCTATTCGCCTCAAACGCCGGGTATTTTGCGTCCTATTCCGAGGCGTCGGTGCTGGTAGTGCGCTAAGCGCGCAGGCACGAGAGAGTTTGCCAGCATAACCTGCACGCCCCTCAGTTCTAGCCGCCGGGCATTACAGGTTTTCATAGCGGTGCATATCCAGCACGCCGGCCTCGACCGCTTCGGTTTCGCGGATATACGCCGACATGTCATGGAAATAGCGCCAGAACTCGGGGTGGCTGCGACGAACCCCCCAACGCCCGACCAGCGTGTCGAACGCCTGGGCATCACGGACCAACTCCATGCTGCGCACGAACTCCGGAACCTCCTGCGCAGTGAGGCTGAACATGAAGTTCGGGTAACTCGTCAGCACCCCAGGGTAAATAGTCAGGGTATCCAGCGCGGGCTGATAACGCAGTTCCTCGCCATACATGAAGGCCACGTTGCTGTGCGCACGGTTGCGCAGCAGGCTATAGACCTCGCGCGTGCCATCGGCCAGTTCGACACGCAGCAGGGCCGCTTCCGGCAGCTGGTGAATGACCTTGAGCCCGCCGGCCGGCTTGCCGGTCAGACGACTTAGCGCCTGCTCTGCCGCTTGCATCTCGGCCGGCAGCCCAGCGCGATGGCAGTGCACGCCATCGCAACGGTTGATCGGATCAAAGCCCACGTAGAGGCTGCCGTAGCGGCTCAAGAGGGCTTCGGCAAAACCCCGTTTGGGGTCTGTTGCCGGCAGTTGCAGGGCTGTTCGGCTATGGGTATCGATGCGCTGGTAGTCCAGCCATAGCTTCAGCTGGCCGCTGTACTGATACCAGTCATCGAGGATCGTCTCGCGGGCGTCAGCCGGCATCAAGCGCAGGAAATTCTGCTCGGCGCCGTTACGGATTCGATCGAAATACAGGCGCGTCTGCGCCTGATGCGCCAGGTTGCCGAATACATCGAAGTTGACCACCAACTGGTAGTAGGCTCGTTCAAGCAGCGGATAGTCCATCCACCAGAGCGTCTGCGGGATCTCGCCGATCAGGCCTTTGCGCACCGAGGCGCTATCGTGCTGGCGGAAGATCGTCAGCAGCGCATTGTCGTTACCGGCCCAGATGTGCGACCAACTGGGCGCGGGTGCAGCGGCGTAGCTGTGCATGCGCAAGGCCTCGTACTCATTGCGCCTGTTGCGATAGCTACGCCACAGACTGAGCAGATTGCCGATATCGTCGAACTGGCCGGGCATGGTCAGCAGTGGCGTCGCCTTGGCGCGGTATTTGGCATCGACCATATACAGATCATGTCGCGGATCCTGGAACACCACCCAGAAGTTGTCACGGATCACGTCGGTGGCGATCTGCCCGCGGCACACAGGGCCACGGATAAAGGTGCGCACGAAATACTCGGCGTTATCCAGCATGAACTGATAGCGCGCCTGCGGCGGAATCGCGGCGAACGTCTCGAATGGATTGGCGCGGCGCCGGGCGCCATAGCCAGGCAACGCATCAACCTGCCAGTCGTCGGCGAAGAACAGCGCTTTGACTCGCGCCAGCTTGTGCGCACTGAGCGGATAGGTCATGTGGGTCTTGTGTACGATCACCCCCTGGACCGGCGCCAGACGGTAATAAAAGGTGCCGCCCGGATCCTCGTTCGGTCGGCGCGTAGCGATAGGATCGACCGGATGGCCAGTCGGGGTACGCGAACGCAACAGCTGGAAAAAATGCCCCGGCTCGGCGCCATTGAAATACAGGTGCGCGAGGAACAGGTGTTCATACAGCCAGCGCGAGACCAGGCTTTCCCGTGCCCCCGGAGCATTGAGAAACTGCTCCCAGGCCTTGACCTGCGCCGCCTCGGCCTTGCTCGCTGCTAGTGCTTGCTGATCGACTGGCGCGCCTTGCTGCAACCAGCGCTGCAGGGTTTGATAATCCACCTCGCTCAGGCCGGTAACTGCGAAAGGCATGCCCGCTTGCGGGTTTGCCTTGGCGAAGCCCGCGAACTGCTCAGGCAGTGGACACTGCTGCTCGCGCCTGATGCCGATATCCAAGTCGGCCGGCAGCTTGGCATTGGCGGTGAGCGCTGTAGCGTGGCCCAGTTCGAGCATGCGGGTCAGCAAGGCCGCCTGACTGTTCTGCGGATCGAGCACCGAAAAGAAATCCTTGCGCCGCCAGGCCGCAGCCCCGTGGGCATCAAGAAACAGCCGACTGGTAGCCTGCGCCGCGAAGCGCTTGCCATCGTATACCGGCAGCTTGTTTGCCCCCCGTTCGAGACCCTCGGCGCTGCCCAGATTGAGCTGGCAAGGCGCGTCGTAGCAGGCATGGCAGGCCACGCAATAGCGGGTGAAGATCGGTTGAATATCGCGACTGTACGAAATCGGCTCAGCCGACAGCAGTAGGCTGGTGAACAACAAGCAAGCGCCGAGTAGTGCGCGATATGGCATGAGCCGATTCCAAGGGTGAGCGTAATCGTGAGTTTAGCGAGATCGCGCTCTCAACATGAGCACAATTCATGCAAAAGACCGGAGCACTGCAAAAGCGCGCAGCTTTGTTATCATTGCGCATCCCCATTGTGTCAGCTTTGCTCAGGTAGTTCCGCCATGCCCCTGTCCGATCGCAGCGCCCGCCTCCACGCCCTTCAGCAAGCCCTGCAGGAACGCATCCTGATCCTCGACGGCGGCATGGGCACCATGATCCAGAGCTACAAACTGGAGGAAGAGGACTACCGCGGCACGCGTTTTGCCGACTGGCCAAGCGATGTGAAGGGCAACAACGACCTGCTGATCCTCAGCCGTCCGGATGTGATCGGCGCCATCGAGAAGGCTTATCTGGACGCTGGTGCCGACATTCTCGAAACCAACACCTTCAACTCCACCCAGGTATCCCAGGCCGACTATGGTATGGAAGCGCTGGTCTATGAACTGAACGTCGAAGGCGCACGCCTGGCGCGCCGGGTAGCCGATGCGAAAACTGCCGAGACCCCGGACAAACCGCGCTTCGTCGCTGGCGTGCTCGGCCCGACCAGTCGCACCTGCTCGCTGTCGCCCGACGTCAATAACCCCGGCTACCGTAACGTCACCTTCGACGAGCTGGTGGAAAACTACAGCGAAGCCACCCGCGGCCTGATCGAAGGCGGCGCGGATCTGATCCTGATCGAGACCATCTTCGACACCCTCAACGCCAAGGCGGCGATCTTCGCCGTACAACAGGTGTTCGAGGACGACGCCGTCGAGCTGCCGATCATGATTTCCGGCACCATCACCGACGCCTCCGGTCGCACCCTGTCCGGGCAGACCACCGAAGCCTTCTGGAACTCGGTGCGCCATGCCAAGCCAATTTCCGTGGGCCTGAACTGCGCACTGGGGGCCAAGGATCTGCGCCCCTATCTGGAAGAGCTGTCGAACAAGGCCGAGACCTTTATTTCGGCTCACCCCAACGCCGGCCTGCCGAATGCCTTCGGCGAATACGATGAAACCCCGGCGCAAACCGCGGCGGTAATCGAGGAGTTCGCCCAGAGCGGCTTCCTCAATATCGTCGGAGGCTGCTGTGGCACTACCCCGGCGCATATCCAGGCGATTGCCGAAGCCGTGGCCAAGTACCCGCCGCGCGCCATCCCCGAGATTGCCAAGGCCTGTCGCCTGTCCGGCCTGGAACCCTTCACCATCGATCGCAACTCGCTGTTCATCAACGTCGGCGAGCGCACCAACATCACCGGCTCGGCCAAGTTTGCCCGCCTGATCCGCGATGACAACTACACCGAAGCCCTGGAAGTCGCCCTGCAGCAGGTGGAATCCGGCGCCCAGGTGATCGACATCAACATGGACGAGGGCATGCTCGACTCGAAGAAGGCCATGGTGACCTTCTTGAACCTGATCGCCGGCGAACCGGACATTTCCCGGGTGCCGATCATGATCGACTCCTCCAAGTGGGAGGTGATCGAAGCCGGCCTGAAATGTATTCAGGGCAAGGGCATCGTCAACTCGATCTCGATGAAAGAAGGTGTCGAACAGTTCAAGCAGCACGCCAAATTGTGCAAGCGCTACGGCGCCGCCGTGGTGGTGATGGCCTTCGATGAAAACGGCCAGGCCGACACCGCCGCGCGCAAGCGCGAAATCTGCAAGCGCAGCTACGACATCCTGGTCGATGAAGTCGGCTTCCCGCCGGAAGACATCATCTTCGACCCGAACATCTTCGCCATTGCCACCGGCATCGAGGAACACAACAACTACGCCGTGGACTTCATCGAAGCCTGCGCCTACATCCGCGACCACCTGCCCCATGCCTTGACCTCGGGCGGCGTGTCCAACGTGTCGTTCTCGTTCCGCGGCAACAATCCGGTACGTGAGGCGATCCACTCGGTGTTCCTCTATTACGCGATCCAGAATGGCCTGACCATGGGCATCGTCAACGCCGGCCAGCTGGAGATCTATGACGAGATTCCCAAGCAACTGCGCGACGTGGTCGAAGACGTGGTGCTCAACCGCACGCCGAACGGCACCGAGGCCTTGCTGGCCATCGCCGACAACTACAGGGGCGATGGCAGCGTCAAGGAAGTCGAGACCGAGGAATGGCGTACCTGGGACGTCAACAAGCGCCTCGAGCACGCGCTGGTCAAAGGCATCACTACGCATATCGTCGCCGACACCGAAGAATCGCGGCAAGGCTTCAAGCGGCCGATCGAGGTGATTGAAGGCCCATTGATGTCGGGCATGAACATCGTTGGTGACCTGTTCGGCTCGGGCAAAATGTTCCTGCCCCAGGTGGTGAAGTCGGCGCGCGTGATGAAACAGGCCGTGGCCCACCTGATTCCCTTTATCGAAGAGGAAAAAGGCGACAAACCGGAAGCCAAGGGCAAGATCCTCATGGCCACGGTGAAGGGTGACGTGCACGACATCGGCAAGAACATCGTCGGCGTGGTACTCGGTTGCAACGGCTACGACATCGTCGACCTCGGCGTGATGGTGCCGGCAGAGAAGATCCTGCAGACCGCCATCGCCGAGAAATGCGACATCATCGGCCTGTCCGGCCTGATCACCCCGTCGCTTGACGAGATGGTCCATGTCGCCCGCGAAATGCAGCGCCAGGGCTTCAACCTGCCGCTGATGATCGGTGGCGCTACCACCTCGAAAGCCCACACTGCGGTGAAGATCGAGCCCAAATACCAGAACGACGCGGTGATCTATGTCACCGACGCCTCGCGCGCGGTCGGCGTGGCCACCCAGTTGCTGTCCAAGGAGCTGAAAGCCGGTTTCGTCGAACGCACCCGCCTCGACTACATCCAGGTGCGCGAGCGTACCGCCAACCGTAGCGCGCGTACCGAACGCCTGAGCTACGCCAAGGCGATCGAGAGCAAACCCAAATTCGACTGGGCAACTTATCAGCCCAGCGTGCCGACCTTCACCGGGGTCAAGGTGCTGGAGGATATCGACCTGACTGTCCTGGCCGAGTACATCGACTGGACGCCGTTCTTTATCGCCTGGGATCTGGCCGGCAAATACCCGCGCATCCTCACCGACGAAGTAGTCGGCCAGGCCGCCACCGACCTGTTCACCGATGCCCAGGCCATGCTGAACAAACTGATCGACGAAAAACTGATCAGCGCTCGCGCCGTATTCGGCTTCTGGCCGGCCAACCAGGTGCAGAACGACGACCTGGAACTCTACGGCGATGACGGCCAACCGCTGGCCAAGCTGCACCACCTGCGCCAGCAGACCATCAAGCCTGACGGCAAGCCGAATTTCTCCCTGGCCGACTTCGTCGCGCCCAAGGACAGCGGCGTCACCGATTACGTTGGCGGCTTTATCACCACCGCTGGCATCGGCGCCGAAGAAGTGGCCAAGGCCTATCAGAACGCCGGCGACGACTACAACTCGATCATGGTCAAGGCCCTGGCCGACCGCCTGGCCGAGGCTTGCGCCGAATGGCTGCACCAGCAGGTACGCAAGACCTACTGGGGCTACGAGCCGGACGAACAGCTGAGTAACGAGGAGTTGATCAAGGAAGGCTACAAAGGCATCCGCCCTGCCCCCGGCTACCCGGCCTGCCCGGATCACACCGAAAAAGGCACCTTGTTCGACCTGCTGGATCCCGCCGCCAAAGAAGGCCAGGCCGGCCACAGCGGCGTGTTCCTCACCGACCACTACGCCATGTTCCCCGCCGCCTCGGTCAGCGGCTGGTACTTCGCCCACCCACAGGCGCAATACTTCGCCGTCGGCAAGATCGACAAGGACCAGGTGGAAAGCTATACGGCGCGTAAGAACCAGGCCTTGAATGTCAGCGAACGCTGGCTGGCGCCGAATCTGGGCTATGACAACTGAGATCGCGCATGAGCCCTGCGAGCAGCTAGTACTGTCGAGCCTTGCGCGCCGGCTCGACAGTACTCGCCCTGCGCCCGAGTACCGCGATTTTCTCGCTGCCCGGGGCGGTTCCTACGATCAAGCCATGCATGCATTTCCCGATGCGTGCGCCTAGGTGGTCTAGCAGGCTGTGCGCACGGCAAATTGCGCGGCGACGAGGTATTCGCCGACGTGCCTGCTGGCCGTGGCTAGCTGAGACGCTACCTGCCCGATAGCTAACAGTGGCACGGCCATGGGTCCGCCATCCGCTACTGAGTTTTACTGCTAACGTTTAGCCGTAGATCGCCCCCTCATAGATCGAGGTGGAAACTGCATATTCAGCAAGCGCGTTGTTTCTCGACACTTATCCTGAAGAAGAGCCTGGTCTATGAGTAAAACCAAAAAGGTTCGACCTCACGAAGTAATTGCCCACTCCGGCACCGGCCGCAGCGTTCAGCATTCACCAGAGACGCTGGTATTGGTGCTGGCGCTGTGCGGCATGCTGCTGACCGGCTATCTGACCTATGTCGCCCTGCGCGGCGGCACACCGGCATTCTGTTCGGCTGAATCGGCCTGCGATCTGATCCAGCAAAGTCGTTGGTCGCGCTTGCTGGGCCTGCCACTGGCGCTCTGGGGCTTCGTTCTATATGGGCTGCTGGCGGCTAACGCCTGGCGATTGCCGGCCAGGCTGGTGCGCTGGCGGCGACTCTGGCTGCTCGCCTGGTTCGGGCTGGCCGTCAGCCTGTACATGAGCCTGGTTGCCTGGTTACAACTCGAAGCATTCTGCGCCTGGTGCTTGCTGTCGCTGGCACTAATGGCGGCGATCTTCATTCGAGTGAGTCTGCAGCGACCCAAATCGGCACCCGGCACCGACTGGCGGCACTGGTTTACCTATTGCGGGGTAGCAACCCTGGTCACCCTGGGCGGCCTGCAGTTGTATTACAGCGATATGCTGGCTCCGCGCGAAGACCCACAGTTGCAGGCTCTGGCCAGCCACCTGCAGCGTAGCGGCGCGAAGTTTTACGGCACCTTCTGGTGTCCAACCTGCCAGGAGCAGAAACGCCTGTTCGGCCCATCTGCCAAACGTCTGCCCTATGTCGAATGCACCCCAGATGGGCGCAACGGACTGCTTGCACGGGTCTGCATCGAAGAGAAAATCAACCGTTACCCGACCTGGATCATCCGTGAACAGCACTATTCGCAGCTGCTCAATATTGAAGAGCTGACGCGTCTTTCAAGATTCAAGTGGCCGGACAACTCCGGGCTTTGAGTCCAGCTAGCGCACTTGCGCTCAGGCAATGGGCAGGGCAATTGGCAAATGCCTGAACCCAAGCGCGGGTAGCGCTCTCACTGGTGCCGCTGCGCCTGAGCAAGTCCGCAGATTGCCCCACCTTGCCCCTGGCTATCCCGTGCGCGAGCAATCACGCCGGACGATGCATGTCCCCATGACTTAACCTGCCCCCGCCTGATTGCCTGTGGTGTTGATCTGCCTGTGCCGCGAGCGTGGCGCGCTGTACCTGGCCCCCTGCATCGGTCAGGCCTCCTCGTGGTTCATGGCTGTACAGCTTGTTCGCGCTGCCAGGCCTGACGCAGCAAAGCCTGCACCTGCTGATCCGAGGTCTGGGAAAAATCCACATACCAACGGCCAATGGCGATGAACATCTCGGGGGTGAACGGGCAGATGACTTCATCGACCTGTCGACGCAGCAGCGCCACGCTGTCGGTTGGAGCCACCGGTATGGCGACCACAATTCGCGCGGGCGACTGCTGGCGTACCGCCTTGATCGCAGCCTGCATGGTGGCGCCTGTGGCCAAACCATCGTCGACCAGAATCACCTGCTGTCCGTCCAGCACAGGCAGCGGGCGTTCGCCGCGATAGGCGCGGTCACGGCGCTGCAACTCCAGACGTTCCTGCGCGGCCACGGCGTCAACGGTGGCGCTATCGATATGCAGCGACGCCAGCACATCGCGGTTCAATACCTGCACGCCAGCACTGGCGATCGCGCCCATGGCCAGCTCTGCATGACCCGGCACACCGAGCTTGCGCACCAGCATCAGGTCGAGACGCACCTGCAGTGCGCTGGCAATCTCGTAAGCCACCGGCACGCCACCACGCGGCAAGGCCAGCACGATCACGTCAGGTCGCTGGCGATAAGCCGTCAACAAGCGCGCCAGCGCCTGGCCTGCGCTACTTCTGTCGCGGATGGGGATATCCAGAACATCGTGTCGCGTCATGATCATGCTCCAGCTGGCGAGCCTGACTTAACCAGGCACCAGACTTTCTGCAGGGTCTTTGCTCTCTAGTAGTAGTTCGCACGATAGCAGGCCCTGGCAGGTGATAACCCATCGGAGCGATTGATGGCGTCTCAGAGGATGTGAAAATATCGAGCGCCGTCGCGAGACCGCCTCCAGGCGTTCGCGGCAAGGCGCGCTGCGTGAAAGTTTAGTGAGCTAAATCCCCCCAGTTTTCACGTAGCGCAACACCGCAGCGGGCGCTTGGAGGCGGTCGCAGTAGGTGGGAATTTTTTCGCAACCTCTCAGCTATTGAGGGGGCTGTCGATCAACTCGGCAAGAGCCTGGTTGATCGCCGCCGAATTGATCGCCAACAACTGCAGTTGCGCTTGCACGGCCTGTGTCACTTCCGTCGAGCCGCGCTGCTCGATCCACTTGGCCAACAGCCAGACGGCCTCTCCCAGCGCCACCTGGTTCTGATGCAGGCGAGTCAGGGTCGCGGTTGTGAGTTGTTTGTGGTGCATATCCAGTTCCTGCTTGGGTGGCAGTCCATCCATGCGCGACCCAAGGTTCGCCAGCTCCGCTGGCTACGTGCGCCAGGAGCCTGCCAGGGCTTGGGTTCGCGGCGAAGAGGCAGCCGATTTGACAGGCTGTTAGGTTCCAGCAACTGCCGGCCAATCGCCATACCTCTTCATTGGTAGTGGGCACAAGGCTGATCTGGCGCAACTATTTCGCCAAGCAAACCGAATCTTGATGCAAATCATTATTGTTTGATCTGTGATTCCCTAAGCTAGGCCGCAACCACGCCACTGCTCAGAGGAAACCGTCGATGCGCGCCCAACTACCCTTTTCACTCGCCCTACTGCTGGTCGCTACGTTCGCCCAAGCCAAGGAATACCCGATTGGCGAACCCCAGCACTGCGGTGGCCTGGAGGTTGGCGCCGTGTACCTGCAACCGATCGAGATGGATCCGCCGGGCATGATGCGCCCCGCCGCCGACTCCGATGTACACCTGGAAGCTGACATCAGCGCCCTGGAGAACAACCCGAACGGTTTCCAGGAAGGCAGTTTCGTGCCCTACCTGAACATCGCCTTCGTGCTGCGCAAGCAAGGCAGCGACGAGCAGCTCAAGGGCGACTTCCACGCCATGGTTGCCAACGACGGCCCGCACTATGGCGACAACCTCAAGCTGTCCGGCCCGGGCAAGTATCAGCTGACCTTGAGCATCCTGCCCCCGGCCGGTGGCCACGCCATGTTCGGCCGTCACACCGACAAGGAAACCGGTGTCGCCCCCTGGTTCGAGCGCTGTGAACTGCACTACCAGTTCACCTATGCCGGCATCGGCAAGAAAGGCGGTTACTGAGCCCCCCCGGAGAACGCCATGCCCCGTTTCCTGCTCGTCCTGCTGGGAGTGGCCCTCGGGCTGCCCCTGTGCACCAGCGCCGCCAGCCTGCCGACCTACCAACTGGAGATTCGCGATGGTCACTTCAGCCCGCCGGTCCTCGAAGTGCCCGCAGGCCAACGCTTCAAGATCGTGCTGCACAACCAGGGACAGGGCCCGGCGGAGTTCGAGAGCACGCCGCTGCGCGTGGAGAAGGTCTTGTCACCCGGGGTCAGCTCGTTCGTGGTGATCCATCCACTCAGGCCTGGCCGCTACCCGTTCTTCGACGAATTCCACCGCGAGCTCGCCGAAGGCGCCATCGTCGCCCAATGAAGCTGCTGCACCGGGAGTATTGCAATGAATCAGTCGCTGTTTATCGTCTGGCGGGAAAGCATCGAGGCCCTGCTGGTCATCGGTATCCTGCATGCCTGGATCAACCAGCAGGCTGAGCGGGGCCGCGCCATGACCTTGCTCTGGAGTGGCGTGGCCCTGGGCCTGCTGCTGTCGGGGGCGCTGGCGCTGACCATCCTGTTCGCTGGTGAATGGTTGGCAGGGTCCGCCGGCGAGTGGTTCCAGGCGGGCTTGGTACTGCTGGCCAGCGGGCTGATCCTGCAGATGGTCGGCTGGATGCGCCGGCATGGCCGCAGCCTCAAACAAAACCTGCAACAGGCGGCCGACAGCCACCTGCAGCGCAACGGCGGCCTCGGCCTACTGCTCCTGGCCATGCTCGCGGTCGGCCGCGAAGGCAGCGAGACCGTGGTCTTCCTCTATGGCCTGGGCGTGCACAAGCAAGGCGCCGCACTCTGGCAGTTCGCCCTCGGCGGAGCGGCTGGCCTCGGTCTGGCGCTGCTGACCTTCATGCTGTTGCAGGCCGGCAGCCGGCTGGTTTCCTGGCGGCATTTCTTCGGCTTCAGCGAGATCGTGTTGCTGTTGCTCGGTGCGTCCATGTTGATCGCCGGGCTCGACCGCATCAGCGGTCAGTTAATGGCCCTGGAGCTGCCCGAGCAGGTCTACGGCTGGTTCGGCGATGCCCTCTGGGACACCTCCGCCGGCCTCGATGATGCGGCGGGGCTGGGCTCGGTATTGGCCAACTTTGCCGGTTATCGCGCCATGCCCTCCCTGGCCACGGTCGCCGTCCTGGCCGGCTATTGGCTGCTGGTCGCATTCTGGTTGCGGCGCACCGCGCCCACCGTATCGCCATGCGTCCACTGAACAGCCTGCTGGCCGACCTGGGTGACGCCCTGCGCCGGCATGCGCGGCTGATTCGCGGCGTGCAATGGGCGGTCGTGGCGTTCTATTGCGTGTTGCTGGTACTGCCGGCGCTGCTGCCGTTGCCGTCCAGCCAGGCACGCATTCTCGACAACCTGACGCTGCTGGCCCAGTTCATTTTCTGGGGCGTCTGGTGGCCGTTCGTGCTGCTGTCGATCGTGCTGTTCGGCCGGCTCTGGTGCGGGGTGCTCTGCCCCGAAGGCGCGCTCAGTGAATGGATTAGCTGGCGCGGCCTGGGTCGCGGCACACCGCGCTGGATCCGCTGGGGCGGCTGGCCGACCCTGGCGTTCATCCTCACCACCGTCTATGGCCAACTGATCAGCGTCTACGACTATGCCCAGGCGGCCTTGCTGATCCTCGGCGGCTCGACCCTGGCGGCGATGCTGGTGGGCTTTCTCTATGGTCGCGGCAAGCGCATCTGGTGCCGCTACCTGTGCCCGGTCAGCGGCGTGTTCGCCCTGCTCGCCCGCCTCGCACCGCTGCACTACAAGGTCGACGAACAACGCTGGCTGGAGAACCCGCCACCGCGGCAACCGCCGCCCAATTGCGCGCCGCTGCTGGATATCCGCCGCATGCAGGGCGCCGCCGACTGCCACGCCTGTGGCCGCTGCAGCGGGCAACGCGGTGCGGTACAGCTGAGCGCGCGCTCGCCGAACGCCGAGGTACTGATCGTCGGCACCCAGCACAATAGCCACTGGGACAGCAGCCTGTTGCTGTTCGGCGTGATCGGCCTGGCCATGGGCGCCTTCCAATGGACGCTCAGCCCCTGGTTCGTCAGCCTGAAACAGGCAACGGCCACCTGGCTGGTCGAGCACGATAGCTACGGGCTGCTGCAGACCGATGCGCCCTGGTGGTTGCTGACCCATTACCCACAAGCCAACGACCTGTTCAGCTGGCTCGATGGCCTGCTGATCCTGTTTTACCTGTGTGCCAGCTCGCTACTGCTCGGTGGCGGTCTGTGGCTGCTGCTGCGGGCGGCGGGCTTGCTGGTGTCGCGTACCGGCAACGTCTTCGAGCACCTGGCGTTGAGCCTGATCCCGCTCGGTGCCAGCGGGCTGTTCCTCGGCCTCAGCGCCACCACCGTCAAGCTGTTGCGTTACGAGGGCCTGGCCCTGACGTGGGCACAACCGGCTCGTGCCAGCCTGCTCGCGGGTGCGATTGCCTGGAGTCTGTGGCTAGGCTGGCAGGTGCTCGGCCGGCATGGCGCCCAGGGGCTGAAGCGGCTTGCGGCGTTTTGCTGCCTGCTGCTGGGCTCAGCCTGGGTCGGCTATGGCTGGTGGCTGCAGTTCTGGGGTTGGAGTTGAGTCTTACGCCCTCCTCACGGATCGCCCGGCCCGTCGCGCCTAGACTTGTTTGAAATCAAGGAAGCCCCGACTGCCGACCTTCTAGCATGTATATCCGAGCAATCCCGAGCTGCGTTGTGGGAGAGACCATGCTGACCGAACCATCACTTGTCGCACAGTTGCGCCGCCATCACCTGTTCAGCCGGCTGCCGGAGGCGGCACTGCAGGAGGTGTGCGCCTCGGCCAACCTCAAACGCTTGCCTGCAGGCGCCTCGCTGTTCCATCAGGGCGACAAGGCCGAGCGCTTCTATTTCATCTTCAGCGGCCAGGTGAAGCTGCATCGGGTGGTCTGCGACGGCCAGGAAAAACTGGTGGAAATCATCCGCGCCGACGAATCCTTTGCCGAGGCGCTGCTGTTCACCGGCGTGCCGCACTACCCGGTCAGCGCCACCGCGCTGAAAACCTGCCAGATGGCCAGCCTGCACGGCCCACAGTACCGACGCCTGCTGGAAGAGCACCCGAGCATCTGCCTGGATATTCTCGCCACCCTGAGCATCCGCCTGCACCAGCGATTGAACGAGATCGACACCCTGACCCTGGCTAACGCCTGCCACCGGGTCAGGCGCTTTCTGGTCCAGGCCCACGAAGAAGGCAACGGGGTGATCATGCTCGATGTGCCGAAACGGCTGATCGCCTCGAAGCTGGGCATCCAGCCAGAAACCTTCTCGCGCATCCTTCATCGCCTGATCGACGCCGGGGTGATTGCCGTGCAGCGTCGGCGCATCGAGATCATCGATCTACCAGGGCTGAGCAACTACGACGACTAGCAAGCCATACGTGCAGAATTGACCGTAATCAACGTCAGCCGCTGCACGGCCGTCAAACTAGACGACCTCTTGACGTTTGAAGGGTGTGCACAATGTCCAAGACACTCCAGCCCCTGGTCTACTCCTGCTCCGGCTGCTCCAACGTGGCGCAACTGGCGAATACCCTCGCGGTGCGCCTGGATCGTGCGGGTCTGGCGGAAATGTCCTGCATTGCCGGGGTCGGCGGGCATGTCCAGGCGCTGGTGAGCAAGGCCCGCTCCGGGCGGCTGATCCTCGCCATCGACGGCTGCCCGCTGCACTGCGCCAGCGCCTGCCTGGCCCAACACGGCATAGGCGCCGACGTGCATATCACCCTCAGCAGTTCGGGACTGCGTAAACGCTATCGGGAAGATTGCAGCGCGGCAGAAGCCGACGCGTTGTTCGAGGACATGCAGCACATCATCGCCCGCCTGCGTGAGCAACAACCCGGCCCTGGCTGCGCTGCGCAATCGCCGCCGAAGCAAGGCACGGCCGCGCCAGCGGCGGATTGACTGGAATGCACTGGATGCAGGGTTAAAAAAACCCTAAAGGTATTTATAACCCTATCCGCGCATAGTCATATTCACCATGACCACTCATTAAAACCTTTAAATTCAATGAATTGCAGATGGCACGCGGCTTGCTAAGGATAGTTATCCATAACCGCGACACGCGTTGCATGACCGCCATGCAGGGAGTCTCCATGAAGAAAATTCTGCAACCGCTAGCTTGGTACCTGGTCCTGACCTCGGTATTGGCCATGGCCAGCGGCCTTGCCTTGAGTTTCGCCACCGGCACGGTGCTGGCCGCCAGCGGCGATCACCAGCACGGCGCCAGCGAGCCTCAGCAACTGCCGCCGCAGGGGCAGAAATGGGCCACCGATCAACCCTTGCGTGAGGGCATGGCGCACATCCGCAAAGCGGTTGAGCAGGCGCTTCCGACCACTCAGGCACCGATCGGCAACGCTCAGGCCAACGAACTGGCACAGACCATCGAAGCCGAGATTGCCTCGATGGTCAGCCATTGCGCCCTGCCGGAACAAGCTGATGCTACCCTGCATGGCCTGTTCGGCGAACTGCTGCAGGGCAGCGAAGCCCTGCGTACCAATGGCCGCCGTGAGCAGGCCATGCTGCAAGTGGTGACTACACTGAACCGCTATCCGCAGCTGTTCGACGATCCTGCTGCGCAGGCGCTGGCTCTTCCCGTGCAGCATTGAGTTGCAACAGTCCGCCATCTGGGCTGTCTGATATAACCTCTATCACTCGCCCAAGACCGAGTCGTCAGCCCGTCACGCACAGGGCCAGACTCCAGGCCGCTCGGGGCCGATCTTTACGCCAAACAATCAGGATGTCTTCTATGGTGCTTCATCGCGTTCATCACCAGATTCTTCGCAGTCACCATTTGTTCGAGCCGTTGAACGAAGAGCAGATGGATGAACTGATGAGCACCAGTCAACTGCTCAGCATCGACAAGGGCGAGCCACTGTTCCGTCAGGGCGAACCGGCCCACTCGTTCTATTTCGTGATCGCCGGCGCGGTGAAGATCTACCGCCTGACCCCGGATGGGCAGGAGAAGGTGTTCGAGGTCATCGGCAATCGGCAGACCTTTGCCGAAGCCATGATGCTGATGGACACGCCCAATTACGTCGCCTCGGCCGAGGCGGTATGCCCTACTCAGCTCTACCGCATCGCCAACAGCACCTATATGCGTCTGCTCGAGAGCAATAGCCGGCTGCCCTTTGCCCTGCTCGGCAAGCTCTGCGTGCGCCTGCACCAGCGGGTCAACGAGATCGAAACGCTGTCGCTGAAAAACGCCACCCACCGCGTGGTGCGCTACCTGATCACTCAGCTTGCACGACTGCCAGACAGCGGCAACAGCTTCGAGTTGCCGATGGCCAAGCAGTTGATTGCCGGCCACCTGTCGATCCAGCCGGAGACCTTCTCACGGATCATGCGCCGCCTGATCGACGAGGAAATCATCACCCAGGAAGGCCGTCAGATCAGCATTATCGATCGCCTGCGCCTGGAGCAGTTCGAGTGAAATGCCTGTCTTCGCGTCTGCGCGAACAAAGAGAGTCTGTGAAAAAACTCTCACCTACTGCGGCCGCCTCCAAACGCCCGCTGCGGTGTTGCGCTACGTGAAAAGCAGGGTCATTTAGCTCACTAAACTCCCCTGCTTTTCACGCAGTGCGCCTTGCCGCGAACGCCTGGAGACGGTCTCGCGACGGCGCTCGATATTTTCACAACCTCTGAGCGCTCGCCATGTCTAAATGCCTGTATTGCCAACAAGACAATCCCCCCCAGGAACCTGAGTGCCGCAACTGCGGCATGCCCCTGCCGGCACTGGCCGATGCTGCCGGCGAACGTCGGCAGCGGCGCTTTATGTGGTTCTGCATAGGTCTGACCGTGTTCTGCGCGGTGATGATCGTCTGGTTGCCGCGCAGCATCGCCTGAACCGTTCTGCGGCAAATCCCTTTGCTGATAATTGATCGTCCCCACGCTGCTCGTGGGAATGCAGCCCTCGAGGGTCCAGCGTCCCCACAGTCACCGCATTGCGTGACGCAGAGCGTCACCGGCTCGCTCCCACGCTGGAGCGTGGGAGCCATCAAATTAAATCTACACAAAGCCATCATGTAGGAGCGGGCCATGCCCGCGAAACCCATCGCGGGCATGGAACTGGGCGTCCCCCCCCCCGCTCCTACAGGTACCCACAAGCCGACAGACACCTTAGATCCATCCAGTTTGCGCGCAACAGGCTTTGATCGTCCCCGCGCTCCGCGTGGGAATGCAGCCCTCGACGCTCCAGCGTCCCCACAGCCACCGCATTGCGTGACGCAGAGCGTCACAGGCTCGCTCCCACGCTAGAGCGTGGGAGCCATCAAGGGGCCTCGGCCGCGATTTTTTATACTTGGGTCAGCTGCCGGTACAGCTGCGGCAGGCGCAGCGGCAATTGCTGTGGCTGGCGGATCTGGGTGTAGCCATTGGCGCCGAACATGTACGGCAGGTAATCGCCGGCTTCGCTGTCGATGGTGATGCAGAACGGCAACAGTCCCTGCCGCCGCGCCTCCAGCACCGCTTCGCGGGTGTCTTCCACACCGTAGCGGCCTTCGTAGAGGTCGAGGTCGTTGGGCTTGCCATCGGTCACCAGCAGCAACAGCTTGCGTCTTTGCTTGCAGGCACCGAGCAGCTTGGTGGCCTGGCGGATGGCCGCGCCCATACGGGTGTAATAACCGGGCTTTAACGCTTGAATGCGCCCGCGGGTGTTGTCGTCGTAGCGCTGCTTGAACGACTTGAGTTCTTGCATGCGCACCTGCTGGCGGCGCAAGGAGGAGAATCCGTAAAGGGCGAAATCGTCACCCAGAGCCGACAGGGTTTCGCCGAACAGCAGCAGGCTGTCGCTGATCACCTCGATTACCCGGTGCTGGTCGTCCAGGTGGGCGTCGGTGGACATCGACACATCGGCCAGCAACAGGCAGGCCAGATCGCGGCGCGTGTGGCGCTGCTCCATGAACAGGCCTCGTTCGGCGCACTGGCCATGCTGACGCTCGACGTGAAAATCTAGCCAGGCCTGCATATCCAGCTCCGAGCCCTGGGGTTGCTGGCGCAGCCACTGGCGGTCGTTGCGCAGGTGCTCGAACTGGCGCCGCAAGCGTTTGGCCAATGGCGCCAGACGCAAGGGCAGCGGCTGCGGCTCGCTGCCGCGCGGCACCATCATCTGCAGATTGACGAAGTCTTCGCGCAGGCTCTGCTTGCGATAATCCCACTCCGGCAACTTGATGCCCTCGCCCAGCGGGATGTCGTCGACATCCGCTGGCGGCAGATCGAGGTGCAACTTGAGTCCGCCGCCCTTGCGCAGGCGTTGCTTGGACAGGGCCAGTTCGTCGAGATCCTCGGCGACCCGTGCGGCGTCCAGGTCTTCGCTATCGTCGGTGCAGCGATCCAACTCGACATGCTCGGACCAGCTGAACAGGTTTTCCAGGCGAAAGATCAGCAGGCCACCCTTGCTGGTGCTCTCCTCGACCCGCTTGGCGCGCTTGGGTCCGACCTTCTGCTCGTCCTTGGGGGCCAGCAGGTTGCCCTCGCTTTCCTCGCCCAGTTCACAGGCCTGGGGTTCGCCAAGGTTTTCCGCCGGGTACAGCCACAGCGGCAACGGCCAGGGTGCCAGCTCGCTACGCGGAAAATGCTCGACGCTGCCCGGTTCGCGCAGCGCCTGACACAACGCAATCTCCAGTGCCGCCTCGTCCTTGCCTAGCTGCGTGGGATCCGGGCGCAATTGCAGATGGGCCTCGACCAGCCGCCGGTAGCGCGGGCGCAGGGCCGGGTAGCTCTGCAACAACTGCTGGGTCCAACGCTGGTTATCGCGCGCCCAGTGGCGCATGTCGCCCGCTTGCGCGGCCAGCAGCGCCAGCCAGCGATACAGGTCCTGATTCAGCGCAACCTCGGGGTACACCGCCAGGCTCGACGGCAGGCGCAGGTTGCTGGCATCGCACCAGGCCACCGGCATTTGCTTGCAGGTGCCGGCC
This sequence comes from Pseudomonas paeninsulae, assembly GCF_035621475.1. NCBI lineage: Bacteria > Pseudomonadati > Pseudomonadota > Gammaproteobacteria > Pseudomonadales > Pseudomonadaceae > Pseudomonas > Pseudomonas paeninsulae. Next base: position 2,539,108 of record NZ_CP141799.1, on the reverse strand, counting down.
ACCTGTTGCAGCAGGTTGCGCCGCAGCAGCAGGTCGCGCGCGCTGGCGGCTTGCACCCCGACGCCACTGGCGCCGCCCATGGCGCGGAACAACAGCGCCAGGGGTCGCTGCATACTGGCCAGTTCGACCCGCGCCTCGGGAAAATCAGGGCTGGCACGCCGGGTGATGAAGCGGTGCCAGACACTGCCCACCCACTCTTCCAGTTCGACGGTAAAAGCCATCTGCTTCACCTTGCTAGCTGTGCTCCGCGCCAGAGGCCCGGAGCCAAATGCAAAAACGGCCCGCTGTACCAGCCGGGCCGAGATTTATTTAGCGCTCACGACTCATGCCGAAACGGCTAAGGCTGCTTCGTCGCGGGCCGTGGCCCGGCCACGCTGCTTGAAGCTGTACAGGTAGCAGAGCAAGCCGATCAGGAAGAACACCCCGGCTACCAGACGCAGCCAGAAGAACACGGCCAACTGGTCGACGGTACTCATGAACGACAGCGCAGTGCCATCCGTCGGCCAACGTTGTAGTGCGACCTGCACCACGCCGGCAGCAGTGAGGAACAGGGTGATCGCCACCATCGACAGGGTCATCAACCAGAAGCCCCAGATCTCGATGGTTTGCGCCCGCTCATCCGGCGCCTCGCCGAGACCACGCAAGCGCGGCATGGCGTAGCTGATCATGGTCATCACGATCATTGCGTAGGCGCCGTAGAAGGCCAGGTGGCCATGCGCCGCGGTCAGTTGCGAACCGTGGGTGTAGAAGTTCACCGGGGCCAGGGTATGCAGGAAACCCCACACGCCAGCACCGAAGAAGGCCGTCACGGTAGTGCCCTTGGCCCACAGGGTAGCGGCGCGGTTAGGATGCTGGCGACGCCGTTTGCCGACCATGGTGAAGGCGAACAACACCATGGCGAAGAACGGTATCGGCTCCATGGCCGAGAAAATCGAGCCGACCCACAGCCAGACCTCCGGCGCACCTATCCAGAAGAAGTGGTGACCGGTGCCGAGGATGCCGGTGATCAGGGCCATGGCGATGATCACATACAGCCACTTCTCGACCACTTCACGATCCACCCCGGTGACCTTGATCAGGACGAAGGCGAGCATCGCACCCATGATCAATTCCCACACGCCTTCCACCCACAGATGCACCACGAACCACCAGTAATACTTGTCGCGCGCGAGGTTTTCCGGGTTGTAGAAGGAGAACAGGAAGAACACCGCCAAGCCGATCAGGCCGGTCATCATGACCATGCTGATGGTGGTCTTGCGACCTTTGAGCAGGGTCATGCCGATGTTGTAGAGGAAGCCCAGTGCGACCACCACGATGCCGATTTTGGTTATGGTCGGTTGTTCCAGGAACTCCCTGCCCATGGTCGGCAGCAGATCATTGCCGGTCATCTTGGCCAGACCCGCATAGGGCACGAACAGATAACCGAGAATGGTCAGTACGCCAGCGGCAGCGAATACCCAGAACAGGATGATCGCCAGCTTCGGGCTGTGCAGCTCGCGATCGGCCTCTTCCGGTATCAGGTAATAGGCCGCCCCCATGAAGCCGAACAGCAGCCAGACGATCAGCAGGTTGGTGTGCACCATCCGCGCCACGTTGAAGGGAATCAGCGGGAACAAGAAGTCGCCAACCACGTACTGCAGGCCCATGATCAGACCGAACAGGATTTGCCCAAGGAACAGGATCAGGGCGAACACGAAGTACGGCTTGGCCACGGCTTGCGAGGCGAATTTCAGATGTGGATTTGCAATGGTCATCTATCAGCCCTCCTTGTTTGGCGGCCAGTTGTTGGTATCGATCTTCGAAGTCCACTTGAGGAACTCCGCCATATCGTCCACTTCCTGCTCGCTCAAATTGAATTGCGGCATTGCTCTGCGCCCTGGAATGCCCAGGGGCTGCGCCTTCATCCAGGCATGCAGGAACGGCGTGAAGGCAGCATCGCCGCCCCGGCGATCAAACACATTGCCCAGCTCCGGCGCGAAGTAGGCGCCCTCGCCCAGCAGACTGTGGCAGCCGATGCAGTTGTTGTTCTCCCAGACCGCTTTGCCGCGAATAACCGACTCGTTTAACTCCGAGGCGTTGCTACGCTCCGGAAAGGTCTGCTCGGTGTGATAAGTCAAAGCCAGGAACACCAGGAAGAAGAACACGCTCCCCCCAAAGTAAATATTCCTGGCCATGCTCTTGGTGAAGGTCTCTGACATGGTCGCTTCCTCTTTACTTGGCCTCTCCATTCTAGAAAGCCTGCTAACGAAACCTGCTTGATCGCAATCAAGAAAGCTCGAAAGCCCGATGGTTTCACTCGGGTATGGCCAGAGGGCGGGAAACAGCGAAGAGGACGCAGACAGATAAGGCCCGACGACAAAGGCTTGCCAAACGATGGTTGGGCGCAGACATAGGGCGGGTGCAACCCGCCGCGCCTTGCATGCCCCCTACCCTGGCGGGTTGCAACCGCCCTACGCAGCCTGATCGCCGCGTCTATGCATCGTGCATTGTAGGGATGCTCGATGTAGCCCGGATAAGGGCTACGAGAACAGCAGCGCCAGCAATACCCCAGCCGCCAGCACCACCGGCCAACTCAGCAGCAGCCAGCGCCACATACGCGGAGCGTGACGCAACTCCATGAAACCATCGGCGATCAGCCAGGCCTTGCCCAAGGCCACGAGCAACACAGTACCGGTCATTAGCAGGGTCGCACCGGCATTGCCCAACTGCACGCTGGTCACGGACAGCGCGGCCAGCCCCAGCCAGCAGAGAATCAGGGTGTTTGAAGTAGACATGGCGACCTCGTCGATGCAGCGCGCTGCTCAGTTCAAGATATAAACCAGCGGAAACAACAGCACCCAGATCAGATCGACCATGTGCCAATACAACACGCCGGACTCCATCACGCTGCAATTGCCCGGGCCATAGGCGCGGCGCCGGCAGCGCTCGGCCAGCCAGCCGAGGATCACCAAGCCCAGCAGCACATGGACGAAATGAAAACCGGTGAGAATCCAGTACAGGGTGAAGAAGGTGTTGTGCTCCATGCCCAGCCCCGCCCCAGCCAGATGGCTGTACTCGCCGAGCTTCAACAGCACATACACACTGGCCGACAGCAGCGCCGCGAGCAGCAACCATGCAGCGCGCGGTGCTCGCGCCTGGCGTACCTGCTCCTGGGCCAACGCGGCGAACAGCCCGGAGGTGAGCAGGCTCAGGGTCAACGCCAGACCGGTGGAGCTGTCGAGCAACTGGCGACTGTCGTGGAACAGCTGCGGCTGCAATGCCTGGGCCACTGCGAAGGTGAGAATCAGCAGGGCGAAGACCGTCAGCTCGGCGAGGATGAAGAACCACATCGCCAGGTCGCCCGGCAGACGCCGGACCGGGCTGGCAAGGGTTTCAAGCGAAGTGGACATCGACCACGTCCATCAGCGCGGCGACGGTCTGCGGATCGTCCGATAGCGGCTCGGCCAGGCAGGCCAGACAGGCATCCCGCGGGCTCATGCCGGAGCCGATCATGCGGGCGGTGAAGATCAGCAGGCGCGTCGAGGCGACTTCCTCCAGGTCATGCTGCTCCAGTCGGCGCAGAGCCTGCCCGAGCTTGACCACCTGCGCGGCCAGATCGGCACTGACCCGCGCCTCGTTGGCGACGATGCGTTCTTCCTCGGCCACCGGCGGATAACCGAAGCGCAAGGCGACGAAACGCTGGCGGGTGCTGGGCTTCATGCCCTTGAGCAGGTTCTGGTAGCCGGGGTTGTAGGACACCACCAGCATGAAACCCGGCGGTGCGCGCAACACCTCGCCGGTGCGTTCGAGGTACAGCTCGCGGCGGTCATCGGCCAGCGGGTGCAGCACCACGGCGGTGTCCTGGCGTGCCTCGACCACCTCGTCGAGGTAGCAGATGCCGCCCTCGCGCACCGCACGGGTCAAGGGACCATCCTGCCACCAGGTGCCCTGGGCGCCGATCAGGTGGCGACCGACCAGGTCGGCGGCACTCAGGTCGTCATGACAGGCCACGGTGTACAACGGCAAGCGCAAACGGTGCGCCATGTACTGAACGAAACGGGTCTTGCCGCAACCGGTCGGGCCCTTGATCAGCACCGGCATGCCGTGCTGCCAGGCCTGTTCGAACAGCACCTGCTCGTTGCCCAGTGGTTGATAGAACGGCGCATCCAGCACGGCAGCCGCTTCGACTAGTTTCACAGGCGCATTCACAGTCAGTACCTCACCGCGGTGATTAATCATGCCTACACGCTACCCGTGACAAGTCGCCGCGCTCAAGCATTTCATTTTCAGCACTTGATTGCCGTCAAGCACATAGACGTTGCGCCTGACTAGGATGCAGCGGCGAGAAGAGCCTAAAGAGCCACGCCGTTAGCACGCCGTTACTTAGCCGGAGTTGCCTTGGGCACTCCACGAAGGAGCACCACATGAGTATCGTCACCCGTCCATTGCTTGCCGGTATTTTCGCCGGCCTGTCGTTACTCGGCCTGTCGGTCGCCCAGGCCAATATCAATCCACCCGATATGACCGCCGAGGAAAAGGACTCAGCCAAACAGATTTACTTCGAACGCTGCGCCGGCTGCCACGGCGTGCTGCGCAAGGGTGCCACCGGCAAGAACCTTGAACCCCACTGGGAAAAGACCGACGCCGACGGCAACAAGACCGATGGCGGTACCCTGAAGCTGGGCACCAAGCGCCTGGAAAGCATCATCGCTTATGGCACCGAAGGCGGGATGGTCAACTACGACGACATCCTCTCCAAGAAAGAAATCAACCTGATGGCCCGCTACATCCAGAACACTCCGGATGTGCCGCCCGAATTTTCCCTGCAGGACATGAAAGACAGCTGGAAACTGATCGTTCCGGTTGACCAGCGGCCGAAGAAGCAGCTGAACAAGATCAATCTGAAGAACGTGTTTGCCATCACCCTGCGTGATGCGGGCAAGCTGGCCCTGGTCGACGGCGACACCCACAATATCTGGAAAATCCTCGACACCGGCTACGCCGTGCACATCTCGCGCCTGTCCGCTTCCGGTCGCTATGTCTATACCGTGGGCCGCGACGGCCTAACCACCATCATCGATATGTGGTACGAAGAGCCGACCACGGTCGCCACCATACGCCTGGGTTCAGACGCCCGCTCCGTGGACACCTCCAAGTTCAAGGGCTACGAGGACAAGTACCTGATCGGCGGCACCTACTGGCCGCCACAGTTCTCGATCATGGACGGCGAGACCCTGGAACCCTTCAAGGTCGTCTCCACCCGCGGCCAAACCGTGGATGGCGAATACCACCCCGAGCCGCGCGTGGCCTCCATCGTCGCCTCGCACATCAAGCCCGAGTGGGTGGTGAACATCAAAGAGACCGGGCAGATCATGCTGGTCGACTACACCGACATCAAGAACCTCAAGACCACTACCATCGAAGCCGCCAAGTTCCTCCATGACGGCGGCTGGGATGCCTCCAAACGCTACTTCATGGTCGCCGCCAACGCCTCCAACAAGGTGGCGGCGGTCGACACCAAGACCGGCAAACTGGCTGCTTTGATCGACACCGCGAAGCTCCCGCACCCCGGCCGTGGCGCCAACTTCGTACACCCGCAGTTCGGCCCGGTATGGTCCACCGGTCACCTCGGCGCCGATGTGGTGTCGCTGATCTCCACCGCTTCCGACGAGCCCAAGTACGCCAAGTACAAGGAGCACAACTGGAAGGTGGTGCAGGAACTGAAGATGCCGGGCGCCGGCAACCTGTTCGTCAAGACCCATCCGAAGTCCGAGCACCTGTGGACCGACGCGCCGATGAACCCTGAGCGCGAAGTGGCCGAATCGGTCTATGTGTTCGACCTCAACGACCTGAGCAAGGAGCCCAAGCGTCTGGACGTGGCCAAGGACTCCGGTCTGCCGGAAAGCAAGGCGATCCGCCGCGCCGTTCACCCCGAGTTCAATGCGACGGGCGACGAAGTGTGGATCTCCCTGTGGGGCGGCAAGGCCGATCAGTCGGCGATCGTCATCTATGACGACAAGACCCTGAAGCTGAAGAAGGTGATCACCGATCCGGCGATCGTCACGCCAACCGGCAAATTCAACGTTTACAACACTATGTACGACGTCTACTGACCCCGCGCCGAACGCGTACTTAACAGGCTGTTGATAGATGTAGCGAGCGACGGCTAGGCAGGGACGCCTTAAGGCGAAATCGGCCAAGGAAGCGCGGTGTACGAGTGGTACATGGGCATGACTCGCTTTAGCTCGCCCTTCGGGGCCGCGCTAAAGCGCGTTAGCCGCAAGCGGCTTTCCGCGACTGAGTTCAACCCGGCATAGCCTCACGCAGTGGTTTTTCAACGGCCTGTCAGCCGCCGCCCGCCTGGGCGGTGACTGAGATCAGGAGCAAGGCCATGACCGATCGAAAGACACCACCCGAACACAAACAACCCACGGGGTTTTGGGCCCGCCTGCGCAGGCCGAGCCTGACCTATTCGCTGGGCGGCTTGCTGATTGTTGGATTTGCTCTGGGCGTCCTGTTCTGGGGCGGCTTCAACACTGCCATGGAGGCGACCAATACCGAAGGCTTCTGCCTGTCGTGTCATGAGATGCGCGACAACGTCTACCCAGAATACAAAGAGACCATTCACTACACCAACCGCACCGGCGTACGAGCGGTCTGCGCGGACTGCCATGTGCCCAAGGAATGGACCTACAAAATAGCCCGCAAGATCGAAGCCTCGAAAGAAGTCTGGGGCAAGATCATCGGCACCATCGATACCCGCGAGAAGTTCGAAGCCAAGCGTCTGGTGCTGGCACGCCGCGAGTGGAGCCGGATGAAGGCCAACGACTCACGCGAATGCCGCAACTGCCACAGCCTCGAAAGCATGGAAGCCGCGTCGCAGAAACAACGCGCGCGCAAACAGCACGAAATGGCCCGCGAAGACAGCATGACCTGCATCGATTGCCACAAAGGCATTGCCCACCATAAACCGCAAGGCATGACCGAAGCCGACGAAGAGTAGCGCCTGAAGCTATGGCCGCTAACCGCTAGGAGAAAACAGCATGAACATACGTATGATGACTTGCGCACTCGGGGCCAGCCTCGCCTGCGTCACCGTTCCCGCCTGGGCTGCAGCCCCGGCTGACTGGAGTTCGATCAAGTCCAGCGACATCACCCTGTTCTACCCGGGCGTATCGCCCGTCGAATGGGTCACCAAAGGCACCGAGCATGGCGGTGCGCGGGCGCTGAGGAAAGGCGAGACCTGCGCCGACTGTCACTCCGAGGAAGCCAGCGACATCGGCAAGACCATTGTCAGCGGCAAGAAGCTCGAGCCGACGCCGATTGCCGGCAAGGCACCTTTTATCGACGTCAAGGTGCAGGCCGCCCATGACGATGAGAACCTTTATCTGCGCTTCACCTGGCAGCAACCACCCGCCTCGGGTGCAGCCAAGATGGACGAGCAGAACCCGGTGAAAATCGCCTACATGCTCGAAGCCAACGACCAGGTTCAGCTGGCTTCTCAGGGCGGCTGCTGGGGCAGTTGCCATGGCGACGCACGCACCATGCCCGGTGCCGACGAGCACAAGACCAAGTACGTCAAGGATGGCTCGCTGGCCAACGGCGTGTTCTACGACCTCAACCAGTGGCGCAGCGGCGAGAACAAGGCCTACGACGGCTATGTCGCCGAGGAGCGGGTCATGGAAGGTGGCCAGGCTCTGGTCGGCGCCACCGGCAAGCTCGACGGCAACACCTGGACCGTCGATTTCACCCGCAAGTTTGCCGGTGGCGAGGGCGATGTGACCCTCGAATCGGGCAAGACCTACAACTTCGGTTTCGCCATCCACGACGACAATGCCACCGGGCGCTACCACCATGTATCGCTGGGCTACACCCTGGGCATAGACGCCGAAGCCGGCATCCAAGCGCTCAAGCAGTAGCCTGCCCTGCGCCGACCCCGGTCGGCGCAGTACTAGTTGATATGGGTCAAGGCCCCTCAACAAGCGCCACTGCATTCTGCTCCCATTGCATTAGGGACCACCGCCATGCCGCTAGCCCAATCCGCTTCACGTGCCCTGGGACAGCTTCTGCTGGTGCTTCTACCCTTTTCCCTGGCCCAGGCCGAGGCGCCCGGCGCCGAACGCCAAGCCCAGCTGCAAAACCTGTTGGCACAGGACTGTGGTTCCTGCCACGGCCTGCGCATGACCGGTGGGCTAGGCCCCGCCCTGACCCGCCAGGCCCTGGCCAATAAACCTCGCGAATTACTGATCGCCACCGTGACCCACGGCCGCCCCGGCACCGCCATGCCGCCCTGGAATGCCCTGCTCAGTGAGCCGGACATCGCCTGGTTGGTCGATCGCCTCCTCGAAGGATACCCAACGCCATGATTCGTTCGACCCTGTTGCTGGCCGCGGTCAGCCTGTTGCTCAGCGCCTGCGCGCAATCACCGCTGCGTGGCAGCGGCGATCTGGGCGTGGTGGTGGAGCGCGCCACCGGCAGCCTGCAGATCATCGAAAGCAGCCAGCAGACTAGCCTGGCGCGGATCGAGGGCCTGGGCGACCTGTCCCACGCCTCGGTGGTGTTCTCCCGCGATCAACGCTACGCCTACGTCTTCGGCCGCGACGGTGGCCTGAGCAAGATCGACCTGCTGCGCATGCGCCTCGACAAGCGGGTGATCCAAGGCGGCAACAGCATCGGCGGTGCCATTAGCCAGGACGGCAGCCTGATTGCCGTGGGCAACTACGAGCCGGGTGGCGTCAAAGTCTTCGATGCGCAAACCCTGGCACTGGTGGCCGATATTCCCGCCACGCCACTGGCCGACGGCAGCAAGCATTCGCGGGTGGTCGGGGTGGTCGATGCGCCCGATCGCCGTTTCGTCTTCAGCCTGTTCGACACCGGCGAGATTTGGATCGCCGACTTCAGCCAGGGCAACACCCCGGCGATCAGTCGTTTCACCGACGTCGGCAACCAGCCCTACGACGCGTTGCTGACCCCGGATGGTCGCTACTACCTGGCCGGCCTTTTCGGCGAAGACGGCATGGCCAAGCTCGACCTCTGGCACCCGGAACGCGGCGTCCAACGGGTACTCGGCAACTATGGCCGCGGCCAGCAGAAACTCCCGGTGTATAAGATGCCGCACCTGGAGGGCTGGGCGGTTGCTGGCGATCAGGCCTTCGTCCCGGCGGTAGGCCGGCATCAGGTGCTGGTGATGGATTCGCAGAACTGGCAGCAGACCGCCGCCATCGAGGTCGCCGGCCAGCCGGTGTTCGTCATGGCGCGCCCCGACGCCCGGCAGATCTGGGTCAATTTCGCCCACCCGGACAACCACCGGGTGCAGGTCATCGACAGCGAAACCCATAAAATCATCGCCGACCTGCAACCCGGCCCCGCCGTGTTGCACATGGAGTTCACCGCCCGCGGCGACCAACTCTGGCTGTCGGTGCGCGACGGCGGCGAGATTCAGGTCTGGGATCCCTACCGGGTTGAATTGCTCCAGCGTTTGCCGGCGGCGAGCCCGAGCGGCATCTTCTTCAGCAGTCGCGCTCACCAGATAGGGCTATAGGATGAACATCGATCCGCTCAGCAGCCGTTTGATCGAGCGCTTCCAGCATGGCATGCCGCTGTGCGCCGAACCTTACCGGGTCATGGCCGACACCCTCGGTTGCGCGGAAGCCGAAGTGCTCGCCTGCCTCGAACGGCTGCGCGCGGCCGGCAGCCTGTCGCGCATTGGCCCGGTGTTCGACCACAGCCGCGCCGGCGCCAGTACCCTGGTCGCGCTGGCGGTACCGGAGGCGCGCCTGGAACAAGTGGCCGAACGCATCAGCCGCTACCCCGAAGTCAATCACAACTACCTGCGCGAGCATGCTTACAACCTGTGGTTCGTGCTGACCGGCCCGGACCGTGCACACCTCGACCGGCTGCTCGACGAGATCGAAGCCGATTCCGGCCTGCGCCCACTCGACCTGCCGATGCGTAACGCCTATCGCATCGACCTGGGTTTTCCCTTGGTGGATCTACCATGAACCACGCGCTATCCCCCGCTCAGGCTATTTGCCTACGCCGCCTGCTGGAAACCGGCTTGCCGCTGGCGCCGCGCCCTTACCAGGTGCTCGCCGAACAGATCGGCGTCGACGAAGCGGCGGTAGTCGAACAGATGCAGCAGTGGCAGGCGGATGGCCTGTTTCGCCGCGTCGGCCTGGTGCTCAAACACCGCGCCCTGGGCTTTCTGGCCAACGCCATGCTGGTAATGGACATTCCCGACGAGCAGGTCGAAGCCGTCGGCCTGCGGCTCGGTCAGGCACCCGGCATCAACCTCTGCTACGAGCGCCCACGGCGTTTGCCGCATTGGCGCTACAACCTGTTCTGCATGGTGCATGGCCGCGAACGCGAGCAGGTGCGCCAGCAGATCGCGCGCCTGCTGGCCGAGCAGCAACTGAGCGAGGTGCCCCATCAACTGCTGTTCAGTAGCCGCGCCTTCAAACAATGCGGCGGCCGTTACGCACCCGCGGCAACCGAAGCGGTGCGCCATGGATGAGCTCGACCGGCGCCTGCTCAATCGCCTGCAGCTCGGCCTGCCCCTGGTGCGCCACCCCTGGCAGGCACTGGCCGATGAACTGGACAGCGACGCCGAGCACCTGCGTAAGCGCGTACAAGCGCTGCTGGACGACGGCACCCTGAGCCGCTTCGGGCCGATGTTCGACATCGAACGACTCGGCGGCGCCTTCACCCTCGCCGCCTTGTCCGTGCCGGAACAGCGCTTCGACGAAGTCGCCGAGCAGCTCAATGGCATGCCTGAAGTGGCGCACAACTACCGCCGCGAACACGCCTGGAACATGTGGTTCGTGCTCGGCTGCGCAACGCCGCAGGGCATTCTCGACACCCTGCAACGCATCGAAAGCGAGACTGGCTTGACGGTGCTCAACCTACCCAAGGAGGAGACCTACCATGTCGGCTTGCACTTCCCCGTCTGAAGATCAGCTAACTCGCCGCCTGGTCGAACTCACCGAGGCCGGCCTGCCGCTACTGGAAGACCCCTGGGCCTGGCTCGCCGAACAGTTGCAGCTGAGCATCGAGGCGACCCTGGCGCTGCTGCAACGACTGCAGGCCGATGGCGCTATCCGCCGTATCGCCGCAGTGCCCAACCACTATCGTCTGGGTTATCGGCACAACGGCATGACCGTATGGGACGTGGACGACAGCGAGATCGCCCGCCTCGGCCCGCTGATCGGCGCCCAGGCGTTCGTCAGCCATTGCTACCGCCGCCCGCGTCGTGAGGACTGGCACTACAACCTGTTCGCCATGGTGCATGGCCGCAGCGCCGAACAGATCGATGCCTACCGCGAACAGATCCGCACCTTGCTCGGCGCTGCCTGCCGCGCCGACGAGATGCTGGTCAGCAGTCGCATCCTGAAAAAAACCGGCCTGCGCCTGGGCACCTCGCCGCGCTTTATTGTTTCCGATCAAGGAGCGGCAATTCTCCCTCGGTGATGCTGCAACCCTAGATCCACGCGCCATGCGTGATGCGCCCACTGGGAGCGCTGCGTTCTTCGAGGAATATCGCTCATGTTGAGAATCAGCCATTACCTGCGTGCCCTGACCGAACCGAACGCCCCCGTGCTCGGTGCCCGCGGCACCGGTCTGGCCCGTCCGCCGGTGGTGATCTGGAACCTGCTGCGGCGCTGCAACCTGACCTGCAAACACTGCTACGCCACCTCCGCCGACAGCGCGTTCCGCGACGAACTGGACACCACCGAAGCCCTGCGGGTGATCGACGACCTGCATGACGCCGGGGTGCGTGTGCTGATCCTTTCCGGCGGCGAACCCTTGCTGCGCGAGGACATCTTCCAACTCGCCGAGTACGCCCGCGACCGAGGCTTCTTCGTCGCCTTGTCCACCAATGGCACGCTGATCGACGAGAGCAACATCGAACAGATCGCCGCCGCGCGCTTCGACTACGTCGGCATCAGCATCGACGGCCTGGAGGCCGTGCATGATGAATGGCGCCAGCTCAAGGGCAGCTTCGCCGCCTCCCTGCGCGCCGTCGACCTGTGTCGCCAGCACGACATTCGCGTCGGCCTGCGCACCACCCTGACCCAGCACAGCTACCCGCAACTGCCGGCACTGCTGGCCCTGATGCGCGAGCACGACGTGCAGAAGTTCTACCTCTCGCACCTCAACTACAGCGGGCGCGGCAAGCGCAGTCGCAGTCGCAAGGCCGATGCCCATCACCAGATGACCCGCGACGCCATGCAGCAATTGTTCGCCCAGGCCTGGGACGATGTGCAGAACGGCCGCGAGACCGACTTCGTCAGCGGCAACAACGACGCCGACGCCGTGCTGCTGCTGCAATGGGTCGAGACGCACCTGCCACAACACCGCGAACGCCTCGAAGGCATGCTCCGGGCCTGGGGCGGCAACGCTTCCGGCAGCGGCATCGCCAATATCGACAACATCGGCGACGTGCACCCGGACACCTACTGGTGGCAGCACAGCGTCGGCAACGTACGCCGGCAATCCTTCCGCGAAATCTGGCTGGATCAGCCACAGCCCTTGCTCACGCAACTGCGCCAACACCCGCGAGCGGTCACCGGACGCTGCGCCCAGTGCAGCTGGCTGTCGATCTGCAACGGCAACACTCGCACCCGCGCCTGGGCCGAAGGCGACCTGTGGGGCGAAGACCCCGGCTGCTACCTGAGCGACAAGGAAATCGGCCTGCAACCCGTGCACCACATCGACAGCGTGACGCTTTGAGCAGCTGTCGAAGCCCCCGGTCAGAAGCGTCACCCAGCTCTATCAGACGATAATTCCAGGAGTTCGCATGGATATGCCCATCACACTTCCCGCTTCGCTGTGCGCCACCCTCGCCCCTGGCGAAGTCGCGTTGGTCGGCGCCGGCCCCGGCGATCCGGGCCTCCTTACCCTGCGCGCCTGGAGCCTGCTGCAACAAGCCGACGCCGTGGTCTACGACCGTCTGGTCAGCCCCGCGCTGTTGGAATTGCTACCCGGCAGCTGCCAGACCCATTACGTCGGCAAGGCCAGCGGTTGTCACAGCCTGCCGCAACCAGAAATCAACCAGTTGCTCGCCGATCTGGCCTCGCAGCATTTGCGGGTGCTGCGCCTGAAAGGTGGCGACCCCTTCATCTTTGGTCGCGGTGCCGAGGAACTGGAGTTCCTCCTCGAACGCGGCATCAACTGTCAGGTGGTGCCCGGCATTACCGCCGCCGCCGGTTGCACCGCCTATGCCGGCATCCCGCTGACGCACCGCGACCTGGCCCACTCCTGCCAGTTCATCACCGGTCACCTGCAGCAGGACGGTGAGCTGAACTTGCCCTGGAGTAGCCTGGCCGACAGTGGCCAGACCCTGGTGTTCTACATGGGGCTGGCCAGCCTCGGGGCAATCTCCAGCAACCTGATAGGCGCCGGCCTACCCGGTGACACCCCGGCGGCATTGATTGGCAACGGCACCCGGCCCGACCAGCAAGTGGTGCGCGGTACCCTGCAGCAATTGCCGGCGATGGCCCTCGACAACCAACTGACCCCACCGACGCTGACGGTGATCGGCCAGGTAGTCGGCCTGTTCGCCGAGCAGCGCATCGAATACCCGGCACGCCTGCGCGCCGCACCGTCCCACCAGAGCAGAATGGCGGAGGTTGTATGCGACTGATTGCGCTCGCCCTGCTGCTGGCCGGCTCATTCCAGGCCGCGGCACAAGAGGCGCCCAGCGCGGCTGCCCTGGAGCAGGCCGGGCGGCTCTATACACAGCATTGCCAGAGCTGCCATGGCGCCAACCGTTTCGGCGGTGCCGGACCGGCGTTACTGCCGGAAAGCCTTGGGCGGATCAAACCGAATGAGGTCCGCGAGGTGATCCGTAATGGTCGCCCGGCCAGCCAGATGGCCGCCTATGCCGATGTTCTCGACACGGCGCAGATCGACAACCTGGTCAGCTACCTCTACCAGCCGGCCAGCACAGCGCCGAACTGGAGCGACAGCGACATTCGCGCCAGCCACCGCCTGCTCGCGAATCTCGACACCTTGCCGAGCACCCCGCAGCACGGCGCCGACCCATTGAATCTGTTCGTGGTGGTAGAGGCTGGTGACCACCATGTGACTATCCTCGACGGCGACCGCTTCGAGCCGCTGACCCGCTTTCCCTCGCATTTCGCCCTGCATGGCGGACCGAAGTTCTCGCCGGACGGCCGCTTCGTCTACTTCGCCTCGCGCGACGGCTGGGTCAGCCTCTACGACCTGCACAACCTGACGCTGATCGCCGAGGTGCGCGCCGGGCTGAACACCCGCAACCTGGCGGTGAGCAACGACGGCCGCTGGGTGTTGGTGGGCAACTACCTGCCCGGCAACCTGGTGCTGCTGGATGCCCGCGACCTGTCGCTGGTCAAACATATCCCGACGCTTGGTCAGGACGGCACTCCGTCGCGGGTCAGCGCCGTGTACACCGCACCACCACGCGACAGCTTCGTGGTCGCACTCAAGGACGTGCAGGAGGTCTGGGAACTGTCCTACGCCGGCGAGCCGACCTTTATCCCGCGACGCATCCAGACCCGCGACGTACTCGACGACTTCTCCTTCACCCCGGACTATCGCCACCTCCTGGCCACCTCGCGCAAAGCCAAGGGCGGCCAGGTGATCGACCTCGATAGCGGCGCGGCGGTCATCGACATTGCCCTGCCCGGCATGCCACACCTGGGTTCGGGCATCTACTGGAAGCGCGACGACAAATGGGTGTTCGCCACACCGAACGTCAGTCAGGGGCTGATCTCGGTGCTCGACCTACAGACCTGGAAGCTGATCAAGGAAATTCCCACCGAGGGACCGGGCTTCTTCATGCGCAGCCACGTCAATTCCGCCTACGCCTGGACCGACGTATTCTTCGGCCCGAACAACGATGCGGTGCACCTGATCGACAAGCAGACCCTGAAGATCGCTCATACCCTGCGGCCAATGCCCGGCAAGAACGCCGCCCATGTCGAGTTCACCCGGGACGGCCGCTACGTGCTGCTCAGCGTCTGGGATCGCGACGGCGCCTTGATCATCTACGACAGCAAGACTCTGGAGGAGATCAAACGCATCCCGATGAACAAACCCTCGGGCAAGTACAACGTCGGCAACAAGATCGAATTCGCCGAGGGCACCTCGCACTGAGTGAGACCGGCCAGGGTGACTGCTATAGTTGGCCCGCAGCCCATTTCAAGATCGCACTCTATCCGGTCGCTGTTGTCTGAGATGATAAGCCGCATTGAACCGCTGCGGTGCGGAGGCGCATAGTGGCAGGCGCATCTATTGATTGAGATCAAGCAATAAAAAGCGCCCCCAAACTATGCTTGAACCGTTTGCAGCAGACTGCCATTGCACCAATGTTTGTCACCATAAGCTGACTCGGGCCAAAGCTGGCCCCGCAACGCATCACTATCACGGCCTAGGTACAACGTTTACCTAGCCCAATCGACGCAGGTTGCATATCTCCTGCGTCACTCGCCTTGAGGAAATACCATGAAGAAGTTTCTGATTCCGCTGTTGGCCCTGGGTGCTGCGCTGAGTATGCAATCTGCCCTGGCGGCTGACCCCGCAGCCGGCGAAGCACTGTTCAAGAGCAAGCCCTGCGCGGCATGCCATAGCGTCGACATGAAGCTGGTCGGCCCCGCGCTGAAAGACGTCGCCGCCAAGTACGCCGACACCGAAGGCGCCGTCGAGCTGCTGGCCGGCCGGATCAAGGATGGCACCCAGGGTGCTTGGGGCCCGATGCCGATGCCGGCCAACCCGGTCACCGACGAAGAAGCCAAGGTCCTCGCCGAATGGGTGCTGAGCCTCAAGTAACCGGCTCCTAGAGGACGTCATTGCGCTGTTCACCAAGCCCAGCGCTTTGGGCGAAAGCACGATGGCGTCCTACTCCAACTCGATAGCCGCCTACTGCACGCGGCGGGCGTGCACCCTCTAAATCTGCACCAGATGAAATACACTGCGACTTCACATCAATTTAATTGAAGCGAAGCAACGCAATGGACATCGATCTCGCCCGCACCTTCTTGGATATCATGCGCAGCGGCAGCTTCATCGCCACCGCAGAGCGCCTGCATATCACCCAGACAGCGGTGACAGCGCGAATTCATAACCTGGAAAACCAACTCAGCTGCCGGCTGTTCGTGCGCAACCGCGCCGGGGCACGGCTGACTGCGGATGGCGAGCGTTTTGTCGCCTATGCGACACAGTTGGTGCAGACCTGGGAAGCGGCGCGGCGGGATCTGCCTTTGCCACGCGGCTCCGGCGACCTGCTCACCCTGGGCGCGGAGATAAGTCTGTGCAACCCGCTGATGCTGGCTTGGGTGCAGCGTCTGCACCAGGTTCTACCCGCACATGCGGTGCGCAGTGTAGTAACCAGTGGCAGCCTGCTCCAGCAACAACTCGACCTTGGCGTGCTCGACGCGGCATTGGTCCACCAGCCGGAATATTGGCCGAACCTGCAGGTTGAGCAATTGCTCGAGGAAAAGTTGATCCAGGTGGTACAGACCCATAACCCCGAGCCCTATATGTATGTCGACTGGGGACCGACGTTTCGCCAACTGCACGACAATGCCCTGCCGGAACACACCCGCACCACCCTCTCCTTCGATCTCGGGCCACTCGCTCTGCAGTACCTGCTGCAATGTGGCGGGCGCGGTTACTTCCGCACCCGCGTAGTGCAGCGCCATATCGATGAAGGCACCCTCAAACGAGTGGAAATGGCGCCGGAGTTCTCCTACCCGATCTATCTGGTTTATCCCCGAGCGGCCGACAATCCAGCCCTGCGCAGTGCTCTGCAACTGGTGCGCGAAGTGGCTCAGGACGACTTCGACTGGTCACGCTGGGATTACGATATTTGAAGCGCCATGGCGCAGTCCGCCACACCAGCCCTGACGCGACAACTAGCCAGGAACGACTCAATCCGGCAGCTGCTTGAGCCAGTTGCGGTATAGCGCCGCGATCAGATCGGTCTGGGTGATCATGCCCACCAGCCGCTCGTGCTCGTCTACCACCGGCAAGCAGTGCAGGCCGCGGTCGGAGAGCAGGAACACCAGTTCGACCATATGAACGTCTTGTTGCACAGCAACCACAGGCGCACTCATGATCGAGCGCAGCTTGGTTCCGCGCAGGTACTTCAGTTGGCCGAAATTGACCCGCGCCTGACTGGGCTGAAACTGTTTGAGCAGATCGACCAGGGTGACAATGCCGATCAGCTTGCCACTGCCCTCCTCCACTACCGGCAGCGAACGCAGGCGGTGTTCTCGCAGGGTCTGCCAAGCCTGTTCGATAAAGCTCTCCGGCGCCGCCGAATAGAGATCGCGCGACATGATATCGGCCGCACTGAT
Organism: Pseudomonas paeninsulae; assembly: GCF_035621475.1. Lineage (NCBI taxonomy): Bacteria > Pseudomonadati > Pseudomonadota > Gammaproteobacteria > Pseudomonadales > Pseudomonadaceae > Pseudomonas > Pseudomonas paeninsulae. Next base: position 2,521,793 of record NZ_CP141799.1, on the reverse strand, counting down.
CTCGCCCATGCTGCGGCGCAAGGCATGTTTTTCGGTTTGTTTGATCAGCCGTTCGAGATCGTCACGGGTGACGTCAACATATTCGCCGAACTCCTCGAGGGCCCGATCCATGTCGTCGCGGCTGAAGCTCAGGCGCTCGCCCGGTAATGGATCGCGAGTGTGATGGCGGTTCTCCCCGGATCGGCGAGGTTTCGGGTAGGTGTGGCCGGTCAGGTTGTTGTAGATCAACGCTACCGCCACCAGCAACAGCGAGTTGAGTGCCACCGGATAGAGCACGGCGTAGCCCATGTCGACCCCAAGACCACCACTGGCGGCCAACACGGCCAACGCACAGCTTGGTGGGTGCAGGCAGCGCAAGGCAAATAGGCAGAAGAGCGAGAGGCTGGCGGCCAGCACAGTCGCAGTCACACCATCCAGCGCACTCAAGCCCAGGCTGATGCCGATCAGGGCGGCGCACATATTGCCCGCCAGGACCGACCATGGCTGAGCGAACGGACTGGATGAGGCGCCGAACAGCAATACGGCGGAGGCTGCGATAGGCGCAGCGATATGCAAGGTGATCGGCGCACCGAACAACCAGACGCCGATCGAAACGCACAGCGACATGCCGAGCGCGATACCGATGGCGACGCGCATCCATTCCTGGGCGCGGGCATTGAGCGGTGCGGGGGCGAAAGACTTGAACCAGTCGAGAAGCTGTTCTTGCATTATTCCTGCTTGGCATTGGGGGACTGCAATAGCGAATCCTACGCAGGCCATAAGCCCAGTACAGGGCAAGGCTGGAACCAATCGCTGCAGACAGTCGAAGCAAGATGGCTTGGCACTGGATTCAGCGTGTTTGCGAGAGCAATCACGACCGCCAGCAAGCAGACATAGCGCACGTATACGCAGCCGCTTTGAAGAACTCGGTCGGATTGGCGCAACAGACGATGGCGCGTAGGCATGAGTGCCTACGCATTGTGAGGGGGGTGTTAAGTTATCTCTAATGAATGTTATTGCTCCTGTTGAGCAATATTAATGCTTTAAAAGTGCAGCCAATGCAGAAATGCGCCGCCCTTCAGCTCAAGGTATAACCATTATCGACAACCCAGTCCTGACCGTAGACGCCGCGGGCGCCCTGAGACAGCTGGAACAGGATGACATTGGCCACCGCCGCGGCTTCGAGAAAGTGGCCGGGCAACAAGCGTTTGGTGACCGTATCGGCAACATCGCCCAACTGCTCGTCGGTCAGTCCCAGGCTGCCCCAGATAGCGGTTGCCGTGGGTCCGGGCGAGACCAGATTGATGCGCACACCGACTGGTGCAAATTCCACCGCGAGGGTGCGCGCCTGGGCGCTAAGCGCCGCCTTGCTGGCGATATAGGCGGCCAGGCCGGGAAAGGTCGAACGGGTAAGAAAACTGCTGATGAACACCACCGAACTGGGACTGGCCAGGGTGTCACGCAACGCTGCCAGGGTATTCAAGGCGCCGGCACCGTTGACCGCCCACTGCCGATCGAATGCACTCAAGTCGAGGCTCTCGGCCAGTTCGGCGATACCCGCGTTGGGTACCAGATAATCCACCTGCCCCAGTTGCGCTGCGCGCAAACCGAGGCTGGCCAGATCCTCGCTCGAGGTGACATCGCCAGCATGCCAGAACAGGCGCTCGGGGTGGCTCGCCTGCAGGCCTTGCAAGCCGCCCAGGCTGCGCGACATTGCCAGTACCCTGGCGCCGCGCTGCAGCAAAGCGGCGCATAACGCCAGGCCGATACCTGAACTGGCGCCGGTGACAACGGCCAGACGATCTTGAAATTCGGTTTTCATTAGCTTCTCCGATGCTCGGCAGCGCCGAGCGGCAAGGCCACCCATGCGCAAGCACGGGTAACCGGATATCAATTACTGGGCAGCGCGGCGCTGCATGCTCAAACGGTAGACGCAACAGATCGCCAACCTGGATTCAACACTCAGCCCGAGCTATCAGCCCGGATGACCATCCACCCGTGCCGTGATTAGCATCGGTACATAGCGCCAGGCATAGATGGCCAAGGCCAGCGACCAGCCGATGGTCGCCAGCCACAGCCCTGCCAGCGGCCAGAGCGGGTAAACGAAGACCCGCGCCACGCAACCCAGATTGAACAGCACCAGGGCCCAGGCCATGCCCGCCGGCAGTTGTAATGGCCGCCCGGTATGCCCCAGAGTGACGCGGGCAAGCATGGCCACAATCAGCCCGCTCATCGCGCCCATGGTCAAGCCATGCAAGGCCGGGCTGAAGCTGGCCAGCAGGCCGGCATGCCACAGCGCCAGGCCGAGGGTCGCGACCACCAGCCAGAGCATCGCCAAGTGCAGCGACCAGAGCAGCGGTACGCGCCAGATACCCGGGTCGTACCAGCGCGCCAGGCGCAACAGGTGGCCACCAGCCACCACCAAGAACAGCGGCGCCAGTAGCGGCTGCGCCTGCAAGGCCACCCCGCTGGCATAGAGCGCAGCGATCAGGCCGGTGCCGAGCAGCAAGGCGATTTCCAACCAGGCCCAGGGTTTGACCGCATTGAGCCGGCCCAGGCCGCGCTGGGTGAAGAAGGGAATCACCCGGCCGCCGATCAGGCCCATTAACGTCGCTACCAGCCACAACCCGGCCAACACGCCGCGGCGCTGCAGCTCATCGTCGCCCAACGCCAGGCCGGCCAGCAGCAAGGCATTGGCCGCGGCCAACAGGCTCAACACCAGCACGATCGGGTAGTTACGCTTCTGCCGCGCCACCCAGAGCATCCGCCCCATCAGGGCGGTTACCGCCAGCAGGAAGCTGAAGTCGAGCGGAATCAACAGCAGTGGTGCCAAGCCGAATAACCAGCCCAGGCGTGCCGCCAGCCAGAGGCCAGCGAGCATCATCAAACGCGTGCCGCTCAGGCCCGGCTGACCGGTCCAAGTCTGCACCGCGGTCAACAGAAAACCGGCCACTATGGCGCTGGCGAAGCCAAACAGCATTTCGTGTCGGTGCCAGGCAAGCCAACCACCACTTGGCTGCCAGTCCGCCAACAGGCCGGACCAGGCCATCACCCACAGCGGGATCGCGACCAGCGCATAGAGGCTGGCGCAGAGGAAGAACGGGCGAAAGGCAAGACGCCAGATAGGCGGGATACTCAAGGCGGTACGCCGGTCGAGAACGTGCACTGCAAGCCTCCTAAAAAGATCGTCAAGCACCGGCAAGCAGCATATTCAGCAGTACCAGCCGGGGCATTACAGCTGCGTGGGAATTGCCAGCTGTTACGGTCTTTTTACAGGGAGGAAGGGCTTTGGCGACTTGACCGCGATCAGCTTTGCGACTTGGCCAAGCACAAAGCGCCTGGCGCGGGGACGTTCGGCGGCCGGGCTAGTGGTGCGGCGGAACCTGCGCAAACAGCACAGACTCGCACACCGCCTAGCCTGGCAGACATGGTGGGTGAACTACGGCAAGGGCTGCTTGGTCGACTCCGGCTGTTGCGGCGCATCGCCGCTGCCCATCGATTTACGAAATCCGTTGATCGCCCCGCCGACATCGGAACCCAAGCTGCGCAGGCGCTTGCTGCCGAACAGCATGACCACGATCAACAGCACAATCAGAAATTGCCAGATGCTGATACCCATTTGGATCTCCTCTTTACGGATGGCAATCAGTGCATGCCCGCAGGCTGCATGGCGGCGGCCTGTTGCAGCACGCCTTGGTCGATCTCGTCGAAACGTAACACCCGAGCGCCGTGGATGGTGGCCAGTTTCTGCGCGGCCTGCTCATCGGCAAACGAGGCCAGCACCGCGCCCATGGCGCCCTTCAACCCGCTGTCGGCAAGACCAATCACATAAAAAGCGCTGGCGGCATCGATCAGGTGGCTGTCGTCGGGCTTGGCCCACTCACTGCGACCCATGTCATGCACATAGAGCTTGGCAGTGCCTATACGGTTTTCCGGTTGCAGCCACCAGCCGAACATCTCGGCGGCGGAACAGAACTTCTTAACCCCGGACTTATCCACGGCCTGGCCCTTGGGGCCGGGAAAATCACTGATGATCATGCCGCACACATGGCACTCATCGCTGTCGTGGAAGGCTACCGGGCCCAGGCTTTTCTGTTGCTCCTCAGGCTCGCTGCAGGCCACCAGTAACAGACCAAGCAGCATCACCAGCAGGGTTCGCGCCGTACGTATATACAGGTTGTTCATCGTTGCTAACTCCATAGCTGAAACAGGCCTTGAAGGGCACGCCGTGCGCATGGCCAAGCCGATAGTCATGTCGGCCGACGCAGAAACATCCGATAGGCCAACAACAGCGGCGCCCCGACCCACAGCAGCAGGCACAGCCACAGCAACAGGCCGCCAATTGGTAGATCGCCGCCCAGGGCCATGACCCCGACGGCATTGCCGCTGCCCGCAAAACCGGACAGGTTGATCAGCCGGTAGACGTCAGCAGGATTGAGCAGCAGCAGCCAAGGCAGCAGATCCGGGTTGAACTTGCCCTCGCTCAGCACCAGCAGCGCCAGCAAAGCCAAGTCGAACACCAGGACGAAGAGAAACCACACGCCCAGGGCCAGCCCGGCGGCGCTGGATTTTTCGCTGGCCCTGCTACTCAGTACATAGGCCAGGGCGAGGAACACCCAGCCGAGCAGAGTCGACGACAGCATGAAGCGGCCGAAGGCCCAGGCCAGCAGGCCCAGTTCGATATCATCGACCAGCACGGCGATGGCCAGGGCCGCGCAGCCGAAGCCGATCAGGGTGGCCAGCGCCAGAATCAGACCATGGCCGACGAACTTGCCGAGCAGCAACTGGCCGCGGCCAAGGGGGTAGGTCAGCAACAGCATCAGGGTGCCGGCCTCGTCCTCGCCGACGATGGCGTCATAGGCCAGCAGTAGCGCGATCAGTGGCACCAGGAAAGTGGCCAGGCTGGCCAGGCTGGCTATGGTCGCCGGGATCGAGGTAAAGCCCAGTTGCCCGGAGGCCGCCGCACCTAACCAGGCGATGCCCACGGCCAGCACGGCGAACAGCAGACTGATGGACAGCAACCAGCGATTGCGCAGGCCGTCGCTCAATTCCTTGCGGGCAATATTCCACACCTGGTTCATGTTCTGCCCTCCGCGCTCGGCACAGTGCTCGCTCGCTCCATGTAATAACGGTAGAGGTCCTCCAGCGACGGCTGGTGGATGTCGATGTCCTGCGCCCCGCCCTCGCCAAGCAACTGGCGCAGCAGGCCGAGTTTATGGCCGTTGATGGCGACCACTTCGACGCCATCGACGCCGACCGAACGCGCCTCATGCCCGGCGGCGTGCCAGCGTTGCAACAACTGCGCGCTCTGCTTCAGTCCACTGGCGCGAATCACTGCCGGCAGACCGGCATCTTCGCGCAGCCTGGCCAGGCTGCCGACCGCCTGCAGCCGACCATGGGCGAGGATGGCCGCGCGGTTGATATGCGCCTCGACCCCCGGCAAGACATGCGAGCAGAGGATGATGCTGGTGCCCTGCTGACGCAGACGGTCGACCAGCTGATAGAGATCCTGGGTGGCGATGGGATCGAGGCCGACCGTGGGTTCATCGAGCAGCAGCAGGCGCGGTGCGCCGAGCAGTGCCTGGGCCAGGCCGAGACGCTGGCGCATGCCCTTGGAGTAGGTTTTGACCCGCCGATTCATGGCGTCGGCCAGACCCACCTGCTCCAGCAGTTCGTCCACCTGCGTCAGCGCGGCGCCCTTGAGGCGAGCGAAATGGCGCAGGGTCTCGCGTCCGCTGAGTTGCGCATAAAAGGTGACGTTCTCCGGCAGATAGCCGAGCTGACGGCGCACCACCGAATCATTCGGACTGCGCCCGAGCACATGCACCTTGCCGGCGCTGGCCTGCAACAGGCCGAGAATCAGCTTCATGGTGGTGGTCTTGCCGGCGCCGTTGTGGCCGAACAGGCCGAGTACTTCGCCTTCGCCCAGACACAGGTTCAAGTCGTGCAGCACGGTCATGCTGCCGTACTGCTGGCTGACGCCTTCGATTTCGACGGCATTCATGGTGTTGGCTCCGGGCTGGCTCGCAGCAGATCGGTGGTCGGCAGTTGCATCAGCGGGTAGCTGTCCTGCACGCCAGGGGATTTCATCACCGGAAAGGCGCGCTGCACCCAGCGCAGCAATTCGATGCTCGGGCTGTTCATCAACAGGCGCACCTGCGGGTACAACCACAGCAGTCGGTCGACGTTGTCGTTGGGTTCATAGGCCACATCACCCAGGCCATCGTCGTTGCGATCCCAGCCCAGGTAATCGCTCCAATAGTTGCCGCGGCCGTCCACCGACCATTCCTGGGTACGGGTGGCGACATACTTGACCTGCTGCTGGTTACCGACAAAGGCATTGCCGGCGATGCGGTTGTCTTCCGAGCCGGCGGTCAGGTGGATACCCAGGGCGCTGCGCTCGAAGTGGTTGTGTTCGATGCTGTTGAACAGCGAGTTGTAGATGAACAGCGCCTTGCCTTCGGCACCGGAGATCATGTTGTCGCCGGTCGAGCCGCTGCGCACATCGCTGACGAAATTGTCGCGCAGGGTGGAATAGGTGATGTAGTTCATCAGGATGCCGTAGTTCTCGTCCTGCTCGGAACGATTGCCGATTACCGTCAGCTTGCGGCTCTGCATCAGCGCATAGCCGGTGCGGGTGCGGCGGGTGATGTTGCCGAGCACCTGGTTGTCGTTGGAGAACATGTAATGAATGCCATAGCGCAGATCCTCGAGGGTGTTGCCTTCGAGGCGATTGCCGTTGGACACGTCGATATAGATGCCGTCGCGTGTATTCCACACATGATTGCCGATGATTTTGGCGCCGCTCACGGAAAACAGGTGAATACCGTTGCCGCGGTCCTGGGAGCGGATGCGTTGATCGCCCTCGATCTGATTATTGAGCACACTGACGTTCGGGGTGCCATCGACCCAGATGCCGAACCCCGGCCCCGACAACTGACTGTCGCGCACCTGGGCACCGCTGGCCTGGCGCTCGATAAATACGCCGGAATTCAAGGCCGTCAGGTCTTGGCCCCAGTTGCGCAGCGTACAGCCCTGGATGCTGACGTTGGCAGCCTGAATGGTCAGGGCACTGCCCTGGCCCTGAGCGTCGATTATTGCGCCGGGCGCGCAACTCAAGGTCATCGGGGTGGTAATGCGAAACTGTCCGCGGTATTCACCGGCGGGCAGTCGCCACTGTGCTTCCCCTACGGCCTGCAGGGGCAGCGTCGCTAACGGCTGCGCCAACACCTCGGAAGGACCGAGGAGCCAGCAGAATAGGAGCAATGCCCACTTACGTGGCATTGCGCGTCTTGCTTGATGGAGCGCTACGGCTTTAGTAATACGGATAGCCAATTACCTGTTATGCAAGTACCAATTACCAGCAGCCCGCCACCCGCCAAGGCAGCCACTGGCTGCACCGACGCCCCGCAACAGCGGGGCGACGGTGCGAGTTTATGCGGGTTCGACCAGCATGCGCCCGACCATTTCCATGTGCAGGGCATGGCAGAACCAGCTGCAGTAGTACCAATGCAGACCCACCTTGTCGGCGGTGAAGGTAATCGACGAGGTCTGCTGCGGGCTGATTTCCATGCTCGCACCATGGTTGACCATGACGAAGCCGTGGGACACGTCCTCGATCTGGTCGATGTTGGTGATGGTCACTGTGACTTCGTTACCCTGCTTGACGGTGAACTCGGTAAGGCCGTAGGCCGGTGCCATCGAGGTCATGTACACCCGTACCTTGTTGCCGTCACGGATAACCTTGTTGTCGGTTACCAGGTTGATGCCGTCCTTTTTCGCCCGCTCTACGGTGGGGGCGAAGAACGGGTCGTCGCGATCCCAGATCTTCTTGGTCTTGACCTGATCACGACGAGCCATGGTGCAGTCATGTGGCTCGGCGAAGGTCGGGCCGTCGTGCACCAGCTTCATTTCATCGCCGGAGATATCGATCAACTGATCGTTCTCTGGGTGCAGCGGGCCGACCTGCAAGAAGCGATCCTTGGAGAACTTGCACAGGGCAACCAGCCACTTGCCATCGGCTTCACTGGTTTCACACAGAGAAGCGTGGATGTGACCCGGCTGGTAATGCACATCGAGCTTCTGCTTGATGTAATTGACCTTCTCGCCCTTGTAGGCGCGTACGGCGTCAGCCATGCTCCACTTGACCACCTGACTGTCGATAAACAGGGTGGTGTAGGCGTTGCCGCGGCCGTCGAAGGTGGTGTGCAGCGGGCCCAGACCCAGCTCCGGCTCGGCGATGATGGTGTCGCGCGGATCCTTGAGCTTGTCGGCGAACAGGTCGTCCAGCCTGGCGATTTCGATCATCGACACGGTGGGCGACAACTTGCCGTTGGCAATGAAGTACTTGCCATCTGGCGAGGTATTGAGGCCGTGCGGGTTCTTCGCCACCGGGATATAGCGGGTGAACTCGCTGTTCTTGTCGCCTTTCTTACGACCGTCGAGTACCGGCACCTTGGAGTCGCCCAGGGTGATGAACTTACCGGCCTTGACCGCCGCTTCGGCGCGTTCGATGTTGAACACCACCACCCAGTCACGCTCGTTGCGCATCATGCCGCCGAGATCGGTGGCTTTCTCGGAGTTGTAGCAGGTGGCTGCGGTATAGCGACCCGTGTAGTCAGCGTCGGTGTTGTCCAGGTTGCCGTCGACGATGATCTGGAAAGCCATCTCCATCTTTTCGGCGTCGATGACGTTGTACATGGTGTAGCTGTTTTCATCCTGCAGATCGAAGATCTTGCCATCGTTGGGATGGGGGATGACGAACTCGGCGTTGGCGTACACGTACTTGGTGTACGGCACCTTTTGCAGGCGCAGGCCGTGGATGGACTGGCAGTTCGGCACGGTCAGCATCTTGTCGCACTTCATGATATCCAGGCGGATACGTGCAACGCGGGTGTTGGCCTTGTCGTTGATGAACACGTACTTGCCGTCGTACTTGCCGTCAACCATGGAGATGTGCGGGTGGTGGCAGTCACCGTTGAGGAACTTGACGCTGTCGCCCATGATGGCGCGGCTTTCGTTGGTCAGGCCCCAACCGGTGGCCGAGTCGACGTTGAATACCGGGATGCGCATCAGCTCGCGCATGGACGGAACGCCCAGCACGCGCACTTCACCCTGATGGCCGCCGCTCCAGAAACCGATGTAGTCGTCCAGCTCGCCCGGCGCAACATTGTAGTTCTGCTTCGCGTCCTTGGCCGCTGCCGCCCAGGACTCGCGAGTCATCACCGCGCTGCCCAGCGCTGTGGCACCGACCAGGGCCGCGCCTGTCATGGCGCTGGCGCCAAGGAAGCCGCGGCGGCTCAAGCCGGCCTTTTCCAGAATTTGCGTCTGCTCTTTACTATCGATTGCCGGCTTGTTCTTCGGTTCTTTATCGCTCACGGGTTCTGCTCCTTGGCTAGATAAATACTATCGCGCTCACGCGGTTATAGGGCTCGTTCAGGCACGACTACTTGCACTACGGGGATCAAATCGGCGCTGACAGGGGCCTTTTTGCTGCGTTTCTTCTGCTTGAGAATCAGCGGCGGGCACTTGTCGTCGTTGTGATAAGTCATCTGGCAATCGAGGCAGTAGTGGCACTCGTTGGCATTGATATGGCCGTCGGGATGGATCGCCTGGATCTCGCATTCCTTGGCACACAACTGGCACGGACTGCCACACTCCTTGCGCCGCTTGAGCCAGTCGAACAGACGGAATTTGCTCGGAATGGCCAGCGCCGCGCCGAGCGGGCAGACATAGCGGCAATAGACCTTGCGGGTGAAAATATTGATCACCAGGAGGATCACCGCATAGAGCACGAACCACCATTGGCGATCGAACTTCAGGGTGATGGCGGTCTTGAACGGTTCCACTTCGGCGAAGCGCTCGGCGGTGGCCAGCGATTCCAGAGAGAGGCCAAACAGCAGCAGGAGGATGATGTACTTGATCGCCCAGAGCCGCTCATGCAGCGCGAAAGGCAGCTCGTACTGGGGGATTTTCAGTTTGCGTGCGGCCTCGTTAATCAGCTCCTGCAGGGCGCCGAACGGGCACAACCAGCCGCAGAACACGCCACGTCCCCAGAGCAGGATGCTGGCGGCGGTGAAGGTCCAGATAATGAAGATGATCGGGTCGGTGAGGAACAGCTCCCAGCGGAAGTCCTGCACCAGGGCATGCACGAAGGTCAGCACGTTGACCACCGACAATTGGCCCAGGGCATACCAACCGATGAACACCACGGTGAAGATCAGGTAGCCACGGCGCAGCCAATGGAGGAAATGCGGGCGCTGGGTGAATTTATCCTGGAGGAACAGGATCACCGTGAGCAGCAGCAGGGCCAGGCAGATCACGCCGATCTGGAAACTTTTCTGGTACCAGATATTCAGCCACAGCGGCCGATTGGCTTCTTCGACGGCAGCCAGTTCGGCGGCAGTCGGCTGTGGCCGCTCAAGGTACTCCTCGGGCATCTGATAGGGCAGCTCGAAGCTGCTGAAGATGCCGCTGATCGGTCCGGTCTGCCGCTTCACCAGTAGCTCAAGGGCCCAGGGCGAGCCCGGATCGAAGCCATGGGGCTCGCGCACGATAAAGATCGCCATCTCGCGGAAGTCCGGCATGCCCTCGGCATAGACATCGCTCAAACGCTCGAAATCGCGGTCATGGAAGCTGATGGTTGCGCCGAACTGACGCAGTTGCACCCGATCGAAAATACCTCCACGCACATAGCCCGACCCCTTGAACGAGTACTTGCCGCTGCCGAGCACGGCAATCGCCTGCTCACCGGGCTTGAGTTCTTCCATGAGGAAGCGGTACTGGTTGTCGCCCAACAGGTTGCGACCGATAGTCGGAGCATTCAGGTGAGCGGTGTAAAGGTCGATAAAGGTGTCGTCAACTTGATCGGTCGACGCCTGGTCGACACCTTCGGCCTCGCTGCCCTTGAAGGCTTCGTCGACCTGACCGCGGGTCAGGTGCAGGCGGCGGATGGCACCATTACCGGTCAGCTCGGCCCAGTCGGCAGGCTGATAGATATCCTCGCGCACGGTGGCCGGCTTCTGCGCCAGCCCGGCATTCTCTTCGACCAGACCAAGCGACACAGCTACCGCGCGGGCAGAGCGCATGACTATTTCATTGACCACCATGACCGTAACGGTGGCGCCGGTGACCGCATCGACAGTCACTGCATCGGGGTCACCGGAACGGCCGACCACCACCCGCTGGTTGACCTGAATGCCTTTGTACTTGGCGTTGAAGGCGTGCAACTTGGAGATGGGAATACCGACCAGCAGGATCGGCTCGTGGTGCTCGAGCACATAGGCGTCCTGAATCACGCCGGTGGTATCGAGGATCACCTGCATGTTGATCGGCTTGCCGGAATAGGCCGGAATATCGACCACATCCAGGCTCTGGAACACATAACCGAGCACCTCGTCGCCACTGGACAGGGTGCGCACCTTGAACTCGCCTTGCGGCTCGGAGGCGCTGTCAGCCTTTGGGAAAACCAGATCGATGCGCTGCTGCTCGATCTCGCCGTAGCTCTTGGCTTGCACGCCTTGAAGCGTCGCCAATGTCAAAACCAGCAAAAGCAGGCAAGCGTTCTTCCATGAATACAGATGACTGCTCGTTAAAAACCGATTGATCTTCATGGGGTTATCTAAAGCCAACAATGAAATATATGCTTGCATGGTACTCACCACGCCCTCTTTTTCTATTGACACAGGTCAAGTTGCGTCAAAGTGCGGCAAGGTGCCGTAAACCCACGTCGAGATGCTCGGGATAGACCTGTAAAATCCGTCGACACGCATTCTGGGGCGGGCGGCACAGATTAGGCGCCAGCCCGTCTCGCCGAAGACGCTGCATCGCTGATCATACTCTTCCCGAGCAGTCTATCGCCATGAGGGTGCCCCGTGCGCAGCAGGCTTCGGAACCTTAGGTGCGCCTAGGCCTGTACGGTTAATCCGTTAATCCATGGGCTCAAGCCTGTCCAGAACCTTGACGGAGGCGCGCTCAGCGGCCGCAGGGCTGCCTGGTTGCGGTGTCGTAGTGCGGGCGAAAGACTTCGTCCCGAGGGCGGGCCTGCCACAGATAAGGTTCAAGCCTGCGAATTTAACTTAACCAACTAACCGCACAGGCTGCCAGCGTCTCTCAGCTTCTGCCGAATGGCGTCAGATAGGCCGCGGTTGCCCCCCGCGTGGCTTCGCTGGCCTTGAGTTCCATACGCGCGATGCTGCGCAGGTGCACCTGGTCCGGGCCGTCGGCGAAGCGCAGGGCGCGGCCGGTGGTCCACATGTCGGCCAGCGGCGTGTCCGGGGTCAGGCCCATGGCACCGTAGACCTGCATGGCGCGGTCGACCACGCGGGTGTGCATGCCTGGCACCAGCGCCTTGATCATGGCGATTTCCTTGCGCGCGGCCTTGGCGCCGACCTCGTCAATCATCCAGGCGGTCTTGAGTACCAGCAGCCGCGCCTGTTCGATTTCGATGCGCGACTCGGCGATCCAGTCGCCGATATTGGCGTACTGGTGCAGATACTTGCCGAAAGCCTTGCGTTCCTGGCAGCGCTCGACCATCAGTTCCAGGGCCAGCTCGGCCATGCCGATCGAGCGCATGCAGTGGTGAACGCGCCCCGGACCGAGGCGCGCCTGGGCCATCATGAAGCCCGCACCCTCCTCGCCCAGCAGATTGCCGACCGGCACCCGCACATTGCGCAGCAGCAGCTCGCTATGGCCTTCCGGGGCAATGTGGTTCATCACCGGGATATTGCGCAGCAGCTCCACCCCAGGCGTGTCGAACGGCACCAGAATCATGCTCTGCTGGCGATGGGCGTCGGCGTCCGGGTCGGTCTTGCCCATCACGATCAGCAGCTTGCAATCAGGGTGCGAAGCATTGGTGATAAACCACTTGCGCCCGTTGAGCACGTAATCGTCACCTTCGCGACGGATCAGGGTCTGGATATTGCTGGCGTCTGATGAGGGCACATCCGGCTCGGTCATGGCGAAGGCCGAGCGGATCACGCCGTCGAGCAGCGGCACCAGCCAGCGCGCACGCTGCTCGGGCGTGGCGAACAGGTGCAGCAACTCCATGTTGCCGGTGTCTGGCGCGTTGCAGTTGAACACCTCCGAAGCCCAGGACACGCGACCCATGATCTCCGCCAGTGGCGCGTATTCCAGGTTGCTCAAGGCAGTGCCCGGTTCGTCCGCATGCAGCGACGGCAGGAACAGGTTCCACAGCCCTTCGGAACGGGCCAAGGCCTTGAGGTCGGCCATGAACGGCACCGGGAACTGCCCGGCGCCGACCGCCTGATGCCAGGCGCCGATACGCGGCACGACATGCGCGTCCATGAAAGTGCGCAGCTGCTGACGTAGCGCCTCGGTGCGCGGGCTGTAGGCGAAGTGCATGGTGGACCTCGAATCGATCATGGGTTGAGGCTTTACGATAGGCCGGCATGTTGCGAAAACCCAGGATCTTCGACTGGCTGAATCGGCGCCAATCACAGCGGCTAAGACGGCAGCTAATCTTGATCTGGATCATCATCGATGTCGCCAGAGCTGCTAAGTGCTGCAATTTACCTCGCCCCAAGGAGCCGGCTTGCTCCGGCAGCTAATGCCCAGTCATTCTATGAATTCAGGCTTCAATCTTTTCTATAAAAGTGAACAGGCCATCAAGTGCGCCCCCACCACGTTTCTGGACAGTGGCGTAAAGCTTAACTACCTTCATCTTTACTTCATTACATTCAACCATGGCTCCTGCAACAGGCGGACGCGGGTTCCAATGTGAATATCCATTCCGTCTATTCGCCAATTTCTTAACTCGGCTTTCAGGCAATAGTCTGCAAACCGCAAATCGAGGTTGCTAGCCTCAAGAGGCACAGCAGCAGCGATCTGCCAGGCACCTTCCAACTGCACGTTCAACCAGGAATGCAGCCGTGCAAAAAGCACTGAAGATAGTCAGCTTCGTGATTCTCGCGCTGATGGCCGGCGCGATCGTCTATGCCGGGCTTATCGGCATCACCTATTGGACCGGCATCGGCGTCTAGAGAGTTGGCTATGAATAAACGACAAACACGCTCGTTCGCCCTTATATCGACCGCTATCGCTGTTGTTGTGTTTCTTGGCCTTACAGTCGACAGTCACCGACAGTTCCCCAAACTGACCAATGCCGAGCAGATCACCCCGCAAGTCACGCGCGGCAAAGATGTCTGGCACCAGTACAACTGCATCAATTGCCACACCCTGTTCGGCGAGGGCGCCTATTACGCCCCGGACCTGACGAAAATCGCCCAGCAGCGCGGCGCCCCCTATCTCACGGCCTTCCTCAAGGATCCCTCAAAGTTCTACGATGAGCAGCGCCATCGCCGATTGATGCCAAACCTGAACCTCGCCGACGATGAAATCGCCGGGCTGATTGCCTTCCTCGACTGGGTGAGCAAGGTCGACAACAATGGCTGGCCGCCACGACCGATTCTGGTCACTGGCTCGTCGATCCCGGGCACAGACCTCTCGGTGGCACAACAGGACCTCTCCGGTTCGACAAAACCCGGCGGTCAGCTGCCACCCGGCGCCCGTCCGGTCTCCGGCAAAGAAAACCCGATCGCCCTCGGCGAGGCGCTGTTTCGCACGGCCACTCCGGTGTGTAGCGCCTGCCACTCCATCGCTCCTGGGGTCAACCTCGCCGGACCAACGCTCGCCGGCCTGGCCAGCCGGGCCAAACAGGTCATCGCCTCACCCGACTACAAGGGCAGCGCCGAGGACGTCGAAGGTTTCATCCGCGAATCCATAATCACGCCGAGCGCCTACCTCCATCCGGGCGACATGTATTCAGCTGACGGCATGTCCTTCATGCCCAACACCTTTGCCAAATCGCTGACGCCCGAACAGATCGACCAACTGGTCGCCTACCTGGCGTCCTTCCAGTAACCGCCGGTTGCCTCACTCGCAACGCCGCAACTGATCGCAGGGGATGACCATGCGCTACAGATCTCAATCCGTCGCCTACTGGTATTTCGCCGTTGCCATGGTGCTGTTTGGCCTGCAACTAGTCTTCGGTCTGCTCTCGGCGGCGAAGTACCTGGGGCCGGACCCACTGCTGCAGTTCCTGCCGTTCGATGTGACCAAGGTCATCCACACCAACCTGTTGATCGTCTGGGTGCTGACCGGATTTATGGGGGCTACCTATTGGCTGGTGCCGGACGAGTCGCGCACTGAGTTGCATAGCACCAAGCTGGCGTACATCCAGCTCGGCTTGTGGACGGCCATGGGCGTCACTGCGGTCATCGGCTACCTGTTCGGCTATGGCACCGGTAACAAGTTGCTCGAACAACCACTGCCGCACAAAATCGTGATCGTCATCTGCATGTTGATCTTCCTCTATAACATCGGCATGACGATCAAGAAATCCGGGCGCTTCACCACGACCGAAGGCGTACTGTTACTTGGCCTGGGCAGCGCCGCGGTGCTGTATGTTCCGGCCCTGCTGCATTACGAAAACTACACGGTATCCATCTACTACCGCTGGTGGACCATCCACCTGTGGGTCGAAGGTGTTTGGGAGATGATCCAGGGCGCCTTCCTCGCCTACCTGCTGATCAGGCTGTCCGGCGCCGACCGTGAAGTGATGGAAAAGTGGCTGTACGTGATCGTCGGTCTGGTCTTCATCGCCGGCATCCTGGGTACCGCACACCATTATTACTGGGTCGGCGTGCCGGGCTACTGGCTGCCGATCGGAGGCGTATTCAGCGCGCTGGAGCCGTTGGCGCTGGTAGGCATGGCGATGTATGCCTACAACGCGTTACGCCGTTCCGGGCTCGCCCACCCCAACAAGCTGGCCTTGCACTGGACCCTCGGCAGCGCGATATTTACCCTGTTCGGAGCCGGTCTGCTCGGCTTGGCCCACACCTTTCCCGACGTTAACAAGTGGACCCACGGCACCCTGATTACTGCCATGCACGGCCACGCGGCCTTCTACGGGGCCTACGTCATGATCATCCTGGCGATGATCACCTATGCCCTGCCGAGCATGACCCGGCGCAACGAGGAAGGCAGCAGCATCGGCTATTGGGCGTTCTGGATGCAGATGGCGGGCATGTTCGGCATGACCCTGTCATTCGCCACCGCCGGTATCGCCCAGGTCTACCTCGAACGCATCCTCGGCATGGGCTACCTGGACGTGCAACTGAAGATCCAGGTGCACTTCCTGATGCTGGTGGCCACTGCATCTATCTTCGCCACGGGTGTAGGGCTGTTCATCTTCGATTTCTTCCGCCACGCGCCGCGCTTCGTTATCGACGAACCCGATCCGGCACTGGCAACGCCCCCAACCTCAAGCCCCGCGTTGTAATGGAGCATTCGTTGTCGCGCCGCTCCGGCACGCAGCCCGCACGGCTGGAAGTAGAGCCCTATTACCAGCCCTGCGGTGACGAGGTGGCGATCTTCGAACAATGCCATGCACAGCAACTAGCGATCATGCTCAAGGGCCCGACCGGTTGTGGCAAGACTCGTTTCGTCGAGCACATGGCCTGGCGCCTCAAGCGCCCGCTGATCACCATATCCTGTCATGACGATCTGAGTGCCAGCGACCTGGTTGGGCGCTTCCTGATCGGTCACCAAGGCACCCATTGGACGGAAGGCCCACTGACCCGGGCGGTGCGCGAAGGCGCTATTTGTTACCTGGACGAGGTGGTCGAAGCGCGCCAGGACACCATTGTCGTGCTGCACCCGCTGACCGACTATCGGCGCATCTTGCCACTGGACAAAACCGGCGAAATTCTCGAGGCCTCGCCGCACTTCCAACTAGTGGTGTCCTACAACCCCGGCTACCAGCGCATGCTCAAGGATTTGAAACCGAGCACCCGACAACGCTTCGTGGCACTGGACTTCAACTTCCCGCCGGCCGAGCGCGAGATAGCCATCGTCATGCACGAAGGCGGAACCGACCACGCCACCGCGCACGCCCTGGTCTCGCTCGCGCAGCGGCTGCGCGCCCTGCAGGATTGCGGACTGGCGGAAGTCCCCAGCACGCGTCTACTGATCGCCAGCGCACGCCTGATCAGCAGCGGTATCGCCGCCCCCATCGCCTGCCAGGTCGCGCTAATCTCGCCGCTGTCCGATGACGCCGCGCTGATCGGTGCCATGCGCGACCTGGTCGACCTGACGTTCATCTAGATGGCCGAAGCCGAAGATGTAATCACCGATGTCGCGCGCCATGCCACCGTGTATGCCCAGGCGCTATGGCGGCGCCACCACCGCCCCGCGGCCGCGGCGAAAGTCGTCACCTTGGCCGATGTCGCGCAACGCATCGATCTGCTGATCAGGGCTATGTTCGGCACCAGCTACCCACTGCGTGTCGCACAACCGCCCTTGCCCCCCACCCTATTGGTAAAGCTGTTCCAGCGTAACGAAAAACCCCGCCAGCAAACCGCCGTTCCCGCTACCGACGGCGTGCATATATGGCTGCCGGGGCAACTGGACGGCGAGGATGCCCCACTCGCCCTGGCGCGCTACCGAACCCTCGCCCTGCAACAGGCGATGCGCGCCCAACGGGGCAGTGCAGCTCACCTGCATGCCCTCGACGATCCGCTGCAGCGCAGCCTCTATCTGCTTCTCGAAGCCTGGGCTGCCGATCGCGATCTGCTGCGACAGTTGCCGGGGCTCACCGCCTCGCTGCAGGCGCTGCGCCAGCAGGCCTTGGCCAATCGCCCGCCCATGCGCGCCTTCTCCAGCCAGCGCCAGCCGCTGGAACGCTTCCTGCGTGCCCTGCTGCGCAACCAATGCGGCCAGCCTCTGGAGCATCTGCCGATACCCGTGACAGCGGCCGACTCGCTGCAACAGGTGGCGGCACTGGCGACACGCCTCATGCCACCCGAGCAAACCCGCAGGCTCGGCGCCCAACCACTGTTGCGCGACGCCTGGACCGGCGATCTACGGTTGCCGGCGACCTCCTTGAAGCTGCCGGACACAGCCGGCGCCGAAACCGAACCAGCCGATGCCCTGCCGCGTAGCGCGCGCCTACCGCGCCGACCGAACGTGCGCGAGGCCCAGGCGGGCGAGGATGACGTTCAGGAACAGGGCCCGAGCATGGTGCAGCCCGGCGAGCCGCTGGAACATGCCGAAGACCCCATGGGCATGTCGCGCCCCACGGACCGGGACACCGCCACCCCAGCCGCCGATTTCGCCGACTCGCTGGCGGAGCTGAACGAAGCCAGGCTGGTGGTTGCGCCGGGCCGGCCGAAGGAAATACTGCTCTCCGATGAGCCGCCAGAAACGCGGGTTCGGCGCAGCGCCGAGGCCTCGGCAGCCAGCGGGATCAGTTATCCCGAATGGGATTACCGCAGCCAGACCTACCGCGACCCAGGCGCGACCGTGCGGCTGTGCGCCGCCGAGGACGGCCCGCAACAATGGGTCGAACAGACCCTGGAGACCCATCGTTCGATGCTCGATGCCATCCGCCGGCAATTTGAACGACTGCGCGCCAGTCGCGTCAGGCTGCGTAAGCAGCTCGATGGCGACGATATCGACCTGGAAGCGTATATCGACGGCTGTGCCGAGGCCCGCGCCGGCCTGAGCATGCCGCAGGCGCTGTACCAGACCCAGCGCTGCACTCGGCGCGACATGGCAATCATGTTGCTGATCGACGTCAGCGGTTCTACCGACGGCTGGATCTCCCAGCAGCGACGGATCATCGATGTCGAGCGCGAGGCTCTGCTCCTGGTTTGTCTGGCGCTGGAGAGCATGGGCGAGCCCTATAGCGTACTGGCGTTCTCCGGCGAAGGCCCGCAACAGGTCACGTTACGCACGCTCAAAGCATTCGATGAGCGCTACAGCGACGAGGTTGGTCGGCGCATCGCCGCACTCGAACCGGAGCGCTATACCCGGGCGGGCGCCGCCATCCGCCACGCCAGCACCTTGCTGATGCGCGAAGCAGCCAAACACCGGCTGCTATTGCTGCTCTCCGACGGCAAGCCGAACGATGTAGACGAGTATGAGGGTCGCTATGGTGTGGAAGACATGCGCCAAGCCGTGACCGAAGCCAAACTGCAAGGCATCTCCCCCTTCTGCCTGACCATCGACCGCCAGGCCGCGAACTACCTGCCGGCGGTGTTCGGCCCTCGCCACTACGCACTGCTGCCCAAGCCTGAGCTGTTACCCGCGGTGCTGCTGGAATGGATCAAGCGCCTGGTATCGGCATGAGCTCGATTGCGGCAGGGCCGCGCATAGCCACTAGACGACAGCGGGAAGCATCAGGGCGCTCTGCGTCAGCCGCGTAGCTTGCCGGCCAATCGGCGAGTAATCCATCACCGCCTAGCGTGACTATGCCCAAGTCCAATTTCGTCACCCCCGCAAACGCGGGGCAACCGATGTCACCGTCTGTGCAGGGGGCTCACCAATGGATATAGAACATCGCCTTGGCCAACAGCACGATGCCGAGCATCTGCGCCAGCACCGCCCAGTGCAACTTGCGGTAGAGGCTCGGAGTCATGCGCCCGGACCTGAGCAGCATGGCGACCAGGCCGAAGCTGAAAAATACGCTGACGGCCAGCACAATTTTCAGACTCAACAACGTTGCGAAACTGCTGGCGAAGGGATCGGCCAGCGCCTGGCGGTGCTGCCAGGCCAGGCCGAAACCGGCACCGTAAACCAGCAGCACCACCCAGTGCAGAACCGAGCGGGTACGCCGGCCGAGCGCCTGCTCAAGTGCGCCCAGCGTGCCAGGATCGAGCTGCGGCTTGACCTTGGCGAGGATGATCACCTCGAAGAACAGCGTACCGATAAAGGCAATAGCCGCGAGCAGATGCACGGCATGCAGGAGTGAATAACTCATCGCGGGATCCTGGTGAGCCGTCGGCAAATGATCGTTGCGCCGGATTGGTCAACGTTGTAGAGCTCGGCATGCTGGCGATCTAATGCTCCAAAGATCACCAGCATGCCGGACCACAGCAAGTTGACTGTTACACCGTGCGCGAGAAACGGCCCTTCTGCTCGCCGCCCAGGTAGGCGTCGAAGGCCATGGCCACGCTGCGCATCATCAGGTGGCCTTGCGGCAGCAGCACCAGGGCGTCGTCGTGGATTTCGACCAGACGATCCGTTACATGCTCCTCGAGTGCCGCCAGGGAATCGGCGAAGTAGTTTTTGAAGTCGATAGCGTGACGCGCCTCGACAGTGGCGAAGTCGACTCGGCCATGGCACATCAGGGCGCTGATCACCTCGCGGCGCAGCAGGTCGTCGGCGTTCAGGCTGTAGCCGCGATGCACCGGCAGCAGGCCCTGATCGAGACGCGCGTAGTACTGCGAGAGTTCCTTGACGCTCTGGCTGTAGCTGTCGCCGACATTACCGATCGAAGACACGCCGAGGCCGATCAGGTCGCAGTCGGCATGAGTGGAATACCCCTGGAAATTACGCTGCAAGGTGCCATTGGCGCGCGCCAGGGCCAACTCGTCATCCGGCAGGGCGAAATGGTCCATGCCGATATACACGTAGCCGGCGTCGGTCAGGCGCTTGATGGTCAGCTCCAGCAGCTCCAGCTTGCGCTCCGGCGGCGGCATGTCTTCGCGGCGGATCAGGCGTTGCGCGCGCACCATTTGCGGCAGGTGGGCATAGCTGTAGGCGGCGATACGATCCGGGCGCAGGGCGATGATCTTGCTCAGGGTGACGTCGAAGCTGGCCACCGTCTGCAGCGGCAGGCCGTAGATCAGGTCGACGCTGACCGACTTGAACTGCGCCTCGCGCGCGGCGGCGACCAGTGCATAGACCTGCTCCTCGCTCTGCACGCGGTTGACCGCCGCCTGTACATCCGCATCGAAGTCCTGCACGCCGAAGCTCAGCCGATTGAAGCCGAGCGCACGCAAATGTTGGATCTGTTCGGTGCTGATGGTGCGCGGGTCGACCTCGATGGAGAACTCGTGGTCGTCGCTGTCATCCATGTTGAACGCCTGGTGCAAGGTGGCCATCAGGTCGGCCAGTTGCTCGCTGGTCAGGTAGGTCGGCGTACCACCGCCAAGGTGCAATTGGGTCAGCTTGCGCGTGCGGTCGAACAAGTCCGCCTGCATGGCGATTTCGCGCTTGAGATAGGTCAGGTACTCCACCGCACGGTGGGTCTTCTTGGTGATGATCTTGTTGCAGGCGCAGTAGTAGCACAGGCTCTGGCAAAACGGGATGTGGATATACAGCGACAACGGTTTGGGCGCGATCGCCTGATTGCTGGCGGCAACGGCGTTCTGATAATCGTCCATGGCAAACGCCTGATGGAACTGCGGCGCGGTGGGATAAGAGGTATAGCGCGGCCCCGGGCGATCATACTTCTCGACCAGCGCGCGATTGAAGTTCAGCGATTGGTCCATGTTCGACCACCTCGTAGCATGAATAGGAAGACCGCGACTGCGACTAGCGCAGCGCCCGCCCTGCCCGCGTGGGTAGCCGGCAATATGCCGACATTGTATGGCGCGGCGCAGGCGCAGCACCTGACGAGGGTCAATTCTCACGCACACTCGGTTCCAGCTGCTGCTCGTGTAGGCTGGGTTAGTAACGCAGAGCAGGCGTCTACAAGCAAACGCAGAGTTTGCCCGCCACGTAACCCACCCGCGATGATCAGCCTGCTCCATCTGCCGGGTTGGGCGCAACTGATCAGGCACTCGGACCCTCAAGGCCGCACAGGCATAGCTGCGCGAAACCCAGCGGGGCAAAAACCGGCAAACCCGGAGGCCAACTTTAGACGGGCGCTGGGCTTACGCGCCCCGGCCGCAACCTACCGCAGAGCGCTACAACTGTCGGCTGACCAATTAATGATCACGCAGCTCGAAATGCGGGAACAGTTGCTCTAGGCGCTGCCACAATTCGCCCGCCTCGTTCGGCGTCGCTGTCATAGGCAGGTCTGGATCGAGCATGCGTGCGCTGCGCACTATCTGTACGGCAAAGCGCTCGACGCCGAAGGCACGCAGACGCTGGCCGATGCGCCACAGGCGTTCGACGTCCAATAGATGCCAGTGCACAGTGGTTCGGCACTCGTAGTCGACGCCGCTGGCCAGCAGGTGTTCCAGGCTGCGCCAGTTGGCCTTGCCGCTGCCGCTGACGCCGGTGATTAGCTCGGTATCCTCGGCAAGGGCCTTGATGTCGAAACCAACCCAGTCCGCCGCCTTGACTGCCCATGAGAACGCCCAGGGCTTGATGCCGGCACTGTGCAGGCCAACGCGAAAACCCATCTGCCGCACCTGCTCCATCGCCGGCACCAGGCCGCCTTGCAGGGTCGCCTCACCGCCACTGAACACCACGGCCTGCAACAAGCCCTGACGGCGCTGGAGGAAGTCCAGTACCTGCCACCAGGGAATTTCCTGCTCGCCGCGGGCCGGGATCAGATCCGGATTGTGGCAATAGCGACAGCGCCAGGCGCAGCCCTGACAGAACAGCACACAAGCCAGCAGCCCCGGATAGTCGAGGGTGGTCAGGGGCACTAGGCCCCCAACCCGTAGCGACCTGCTCACGCAGCGCTTACTCGCGCCGCCGCTTCGGTGAAGTGCTGGCGTTCGCGGTGTTCGGACTGCTTGCCCGGGTTGAAGGCGGTGACCGGGCGGTGATAGCCCATCACCCGGGTCCAGACTTCGCAGCGCTGGCGTTGTGCTTCGGGGAGTTGCTGGGTGCTGTGCATGGTGTCGCTCCTTGCTGTGGGGAAAACGGGAAATCAACTCTTGGCTGATCAACGCCGCTCCAGTGGGCGCGGCGTAGGTGGTGCTATTCCGTAGGGTGGGTTAGCGGCGCCGGACACCGAGGAACGAGCTAGCGACTAAGTCGGGCGCCGCGTAACCCACCACCCGGCCGTTAGGCCGGCAATGACGAGTCAGCCACTGACCTTCTCGGCGCCGTCCTGCCGGGTTTGCTTGTGCAGCAACGCCTCGTCGCATTTCGGGCAGAACTCATGTTCGCCATCCAGGTAGCCGTGCACCGGACAGATCGAGAAGGTCGGGGTGATCGTCAGGTACGGCAGGCGGAAACGCCCCAGGGCGTTGCGCACCAGTTGTTTGCAGGCCTGGATCGAGGAGATCCGCTCGGCCATGTACAGGTGCAGCACGGTGCCGCCGGTGTACTTGCACTGCAGTTCGTCCTGCAGTTCCAGCGCCTCGAAAGGGTCGTCGGTGAAGCCCACCGGCAATTGCGAGGAGTTGGTGTAGTACGGCGCCTCGGCGCTGCCGGCCTGGAGAATGTCCGGGTAGCGCTTGCGGTCTTCCTTGGCGAAACGATAGGTGGTGCCCTCGGCCGGGGTCGCCTCAAGGTTGTACATTTGCCCGGTTTCCTCTTGGAAGCGCACCAGGGTGGCCCGCACATGATCGAGCAAGAGCAAGGCGAATTCGCGGCCCTTGGGCGTATGCATGCCTTCCTGGTCACCGCTGAAGTTGCGCAGCATCTCGTGCATGCCATTCAGGCCGATGGTCGAGAAGTGATTCCGCAGGGTGCCCAAGTAACGCTTGGTATAGGGATAGAGACCGGCGTCCATGTGATGCTGGATCACCTTGCGCTTGACCTCCAGGCTCTCCATCGCCAGTTCCATCAGCTGATCGAGGCGCTTGAGCAGGCCCTGGGTGTCGCCCTTGAATAGATAACCCAGGCGCGCGCAGTTGATCGTCACCACCCCCAGCGAGCCGGTCTGCTCGGCCGAGCCGAACAAGCCACCACCGCGCTTGAGCAGTTCGCGCACGTCCAGTTGCAGGCGGCAGCACATCGAGCGCACCTGATTGGGCTGCATGTCGGAATTGAGGAAGTTCTGGAAGTACGGCAGGCCGTAGCGTGCAGTCATCTCGAACAGGCGGTCGGCGTTCTCGCTGTCCCAGGGAAAATCATGGGTGATGTTGTAGGTCGGGATCGGGAAGGTGAACACCCGGCCCATGGCGTCGCCGGCCTGCATCACCTCGATATAGGCGCGATTGATCAACTCCATCTCGGCCTGCAAGTCGCCATAGGCGAAGGGCATTTCCACCCCGCCGATATAGGGGATCTGCTCGCGCAGGTCTTCCGGACAGACCCAGTCGAAGGTCAGGTTGGTAAACGGCGTCTGGGTGCCCCAGCGCGACGGCACATTGAGGTTGTAGATGAACTCCTGGATGGCCTGGCGCACCTCGGCGAAACCCAGGTTGTCATTGCGCACATAGGCCGCCAGGTAGGTATCGAACGAGCTAAACGCCTGGGCCCCGGCCCACTCATTCTGCAAGGTACCCAGGAAGTTGACCATCTGCCCCAGGGCACTGGACAGGTGCTTGGGCGGCCCCGCTTCAACCCGTCCGGGAATGCCGTTGAAACCCTCGTTGAGCAGGCTGCGCAGCGACCAGCCGGCGCAGTAGCCGGCGAGCATGTCCAGATCATGTACATGCAAATCGGCCTCACGATGCGCCAGACCGATGGTCTCGCTGTACACCTCGTCCAGCCAGTAGTTGGCAGTGACCTTGCCCGACACATTGAGAATCAAGCCGCCGAGGGAATAGCCCTGGTTGGCGTTGGCCCGCACCCGCCAGTCCTCGCGCGACAGGTACTCATTCATCGACGCGGCCACATCGACCAGCGACTTACGATCACGGCGCAACCGGCCATGGCGCTCGCGGTAGACGATATAAGCGCGTGCGGTCTGGTAGAAACCGGCCTCCATCAGCACCCGCTCGACGCGGTCCTGCACCTGTTCGACATCGATACTGGGCGAGTCCTGCAGGCGCATCAGCACCGCCTCGGCCAACTCCCCCGCCAGCGCCTCATCGAACTCGCCACTGGCCTCGCCCGCCGCGATGATCGCCTGACGAATCTTACCGAGATCGAACGCCGCAATGCTGCCATCGCGCTTGCATAACTGCTGAGGATGAAGGGCTTTAACCGGGCTGAGCATGTCGCCTCCTGACACTACATATAGATATTTATTTATCTGTAACCACAATATGCAGTGAAAGTTACCCGAGAACAGCCTACCCGAGCTTGACCTCGATCAAGGACGGCGAACACCGCTCACGGCGAATAAACCGACTGAGTAGCCATTAGCTTTTGCGCGCGCTGTTGGCGCCGGCGTCTCGTTGTGGCAGCGGTTTGAGCCGAGGAAGTCGCGGATAAATCCGCTCCGGTAGAGAGACGGATAGCCCCATGCGCAGGGAACTGGGACATCGCCAATACATACACAAATGGCCGGCCAGGCATTACGCAGCGCACGCGAGCCCACCCCCAAACAACCAACGGTAAGGCAAAGGTTTGCCGCACTGATCGCTCCAGACTGAGCAATTCAGCCCAGGCAAGCTCTGCGTGCGTCCAGGAAAACAACCATCAGAGCAGCCGCTGAAGTGCTAAAACACATCAAAGGTACGCGCTGCTCAGCGGCGCCGGGCGCCAGAAATTGCATTGGTGTACAACGCCCTTACACCGTCGAGAGCTACACTTTTTCGACATTGGCGTCGGGACGCATCATGGCAACTGACTCCAGAAAGAAACCAGGAGTACAGCATCGGCCGGAGTTCGGATTATTTGAAGGCGGGGTTTATGGAGCGGTTACGATCCAACAAGCCCCCCGTTGAGCAACTGACTCCACTCCTGAGCATTCTGGATGCGCAATCGAGCGCTGCTGATGCGAAGGCTCGTGGGTCCTTGGTTCTGGCGGCGAATGTCACCGTAACGACGTGAGACCTCGCAGAGAGAACCCTAGACACAGGCGCCCGAACCCCAGGGTAAATCGTTGCCTACGGAGCCTTTCAGGGGGCTTCATGGCGAAAATCGCCAAGTCTGGATGCAAGATCCTCAAACAACTCGATTGTGAGTCCGGCAATCGACCAGAAATAATCAGTCGCACCAGGCAGCCAGCGGCCACAGCCGACAGCCATTGGCGCCTACCAACCAAGGAGCGATTCGACCTCTTGAGATATAGGCTATGGGCTTGGCCGCGCTAAGGAAACTCTGAAAAAGACTTCCCGATTTTGGCAAAATAGCCGGACACCACCCGCCGAGTTTTCCGATGAAGCAGATGACCTTCGCCGACGCCGAGTACGCTGGCAAGCGCAAGCAGACCCGCAGAGAGTTGTTCCTGATCGAGATGGATCGGGTGGTGCCGTGGAAGGGTTTGATTGCCCTGATCGAGCCGCATTACCCCAAGGGTGAAGGCGGTCGTCCGTCCTACCCGCTGATGGCGATGTTGCGGGTACATCTGATGCAAAACTGGTTCGGTTACAGCGATCCGGCGATGGAAGAGGCGCTGTACGAGACGACCATTCTGCGCCAGTTCTCGGGGTTGAGCCTTGAGCGTATCCCTGACGAAACCACCATCCTCAACTTCCGTCGGCTGTTGGAGAAACACGAACTGGCTGCTGGCATCCTCGCTGTGATCAATGGCTACCTGGGCGACCGAGGTCTGTCACTGCGCCAGGGCACCATCGTCGATGCCACGCTGATCAATGCGCCCAGCTCGACCAAGAACAAAGAAGGTAAACGCGACCCGGAAATGCACCAGACCAAGAAAGGCCAGCAGTACTACTTCGGCATGAAGGCCCACATCGGCGTGGATGACGAGTCGGGCTTGGTGCACAGCGTGGTGGGCACGGCAGCCAATGTGGCGGATGTCACCCAGGTCGATAAGCTGCTGCACGGCGATGAAAACATGGTCGGGGCCGATGCCGGCTATACCGGTGTCGAGAAGCGCCCCGAGCATGAAGGCCGTCAAGTGATCTGGCAGGTTGCAGCACGTCGCAGCACCTACAAGAAGCTCGATAAGCGCAGCGTGCTGTACAAAGCCAAGCGCAAGATCGAGAAGGCCAAGGCTCAGGTGCGCGCCAAGGTCGAACATCCGTTCCGGGTGATCAAGCGCCAGTTCGGTTATGTGAAGACGCGCTTCCGTGGCCTGGCCAAGAACACGGCACAACTGGTGACGCTATTCGCGCTGTCAAATCTGTGGATGGCGCGCAGGCATTTACTGACAAATGCAGGAGAGGTGCGCCCGTAATATGGGCAATAGCCGCCGCGAGGTGCTCGCGGCGGCTAGAAACACCGAAATGAGCGGGTGATCTGATCGTTTTTGATCGATTTGCCGCTTTCAAAATCAGCGGGGGCTGAAGTCGGCCAGAAATGCATGGCTACTTCAGAGGATCCCTAACCATAAAACTGACCAAAACACTCAAGTAAAACTCTGAAACCTAACGAGAAATATACGAAATATTCAATAATTACAACTAGTTAGACGTTGACCCGTTCTAGCCCTTTCCTGGTGACTGTTCGCTTCCCCCCTAGAAGGCCAGTTCAGGTACCATGGCGTCCGCTTTTGTAAATCGTTTGTAAACCTATGTTAATTAACAGCCTTAACGCCGACTGAATGCGTATAGCGAGTAAATTATGAAAAACGAAACTAGAGCCCTGGGATTTGCGCCACTGATAATGCCGTTTGCATTCTCTTTCTATGCATTTTTTGCCGACCTCCCTGGCTTTAATATGCAAGACGGGCTCCTGCCCTTTATAGGTTTATTTTTCGGCATCGTGTTAGTTGGCCTTCCCGTTGTGTATATCTATGAATTCTTTATCGGCTTCCGCTTTTATCAGCTGCTTTCGAAAAAGAAGCGCGTTAATATTTTTACATTAACTTTGGGTGGGGCGCTGATAGCCGACATCCCTATGTTCTTAATATGGCCAATGACAGGAGGGGGGGGCACGGTTAGCTTTGCTGTGACTTTCCAATTATTTTCATTTATTGGCTTTATGATAGGCCTCAACTTCTGGGCTTTGCTGAATTTCGAACGCCTACGAGATTACGTAAATAATCTATTGAAGAGCGCGTAATTTTCGTCTTGGGCAGGCATCAGATTGCAAAATCAAAAAGAAACGAAGGCGACTACAGAACCAAAGAAAAGGGCGGTTGCAGGAGCTGAGTGCAACACGGTTATTGAATTGAGGCTGGAGCATCATGCTGCATTGTCATGGCCTTTTGCATTACTTCCCCAATAACTTCGATCGGGCATTTAAAGTCGAAGCGTTTACGGGGACGCATATTCATTTGCAAGGCAATGGCATCCAACGTTTCCTGGCTATGCACCGACAAGTCCGTTCCTTTGGGCAGGTACTGACGGATCAGGCCGTTGATGTTTTCGTTGCTGCCGCGCTGCCAGGGGCTGTGCGGGTCGCAGAAGTAAATTGCCACCCCGGTCTGCTGGGTGATTTCAGCATGCCGCGCCATTTCTCGGCCCTGGTCGTAGGTCATGCTCTTGCGCATCGCCAACGGCATGCCATTGAGCGCTGCACTGAAGCCCTCCATCGCCGAGGTTGCCGTCGCGTCATTCATCTTCACCAGCATCAGGTAGCCACTGGTGCGCTCCACCAACGTGCCTACAGACGAGGCGTTGGCCTTACCCTTGATCAGGTCGCCTTCCCAATGCCCCGGCATCAGCCGGTCTTCGATCTCCGGCGGGCGCACATGAATGCTGACCATCTCGGGGATCTGTCCGCGCCGATCCACGCCGCCAGAACGCGGTCTGCGCGTCGTCTTGCTTTGGCGCAGGCAGATGATCAGCTCCTTACGCAGCTCGCCGACCGGCAAGGCATAGATCGCGTTATAGATCGTCTCGCGACAGACGTAGGCATCTCTGAGGCTGGGAGTGTTCATGCTGCGCAGCTTGCCGGCAATCTGCTCTGGAGACAAACGCCCACGCAGCATATGGGCCACCAACGCCCGAAGCGCTCGCTACCCGGCAACAGTTTTCGCATCGGTCGACAAACCTGACGGCGGTCCTGCATCTGCTGCTGGGCCAAGCGGGCCGAGTAGCCGCCACAGGCATCTCGATTGCGGCGCAGCTCACGGCTGATGGTCGAAGGGGATCGGGTGATCAAGCAGGCAATCTTGCGCAGGCTGAAGCCTTGGGCACGACCGATTTGAATGGTGGCGCGCTCTTCAACGCTGAGTTCGGAATAAGACATAGGGGCAGCACCGTACCGGAAAGGTCAGGTGTTGCACTCAGTTCTTGCCGCCGCCAAGCCTATGCCGGAATGGCACTTACTTGAGCTTTAGGGTGCCCGTTTTTTATGACGTCATCGCGAGCAGAGTGCCGCAATTTGGCCAGCACTAGGTAGGTCGCGGTAGGGACGGCAGTTACCTGCCGCCCCCCGCACAGATCCGTACGTGCGGAACTACCGCATACGGCTCCTGCCTCGGGTATGTGACGCGAAGCGATCCTCAGGGTACGGATGTGCATTTCTAGGTTTAGGTATGTAGAGGTCGGCGAGGCGTCCGTAGCGTGACCATTGGAGCCTATTGCGCTGGCTGCGACGTATGAGGGCTTGCCGCCATAGACGGCAAACCGCCGAACGAAAACCGCCAAGACGTATCAGGTTCCCCGGCACCGCGTGGTAGTTGAAGTAGCCCCTGACCACCCGGGTAAGCCACTGACCCACGACGTGAACAGACTCGTGGCGTCGACGTTTCAGCTCATCCCGAATAGCCAGCAGCGTCGCACGCATTCGCTTCTTGACCGTCAGTCGCAGTATTTGAAAACCACCGCTTCTGTTGGTACTACAACAGTGCGTGAAGCCCAGGAAGTCCTCTTCATAGATCGCATTCAGAACGGTAACAACCGCCTGCTGTACGATCTTGTCCTCCAAAGAGGCAATACCCAACGGGCGCTGCCTGCCATCGGCTTTGGGAATGTAGACCCGCCGCGATGGCGTTGCCCGATAGGCTCCGCTGTGGAGCTTTGCGTGCAAATCGGTTACCCGCTGGAGAAGACCTTCCTCATACTCTCGCCACGACATGCCGTCCACGCCCACCGCTGCATCGCGGCGCAGGGCATAAAAGCTCTGCTCCAATAACTGCGGTGTGATGTGGTGCAGCAATGCCGTGAACTGCATGCCCTTGTTCCTTCGGGCTGCTTCACGTACACCTTCAAGTCCCATCGACGTGCAACTGATCCGGCTCAGTGTCCGGGGCACGGGGTTCTTCTCGGTGTTTCCCTTGGCTACGTCCCTTTCCTCCACTATCTCCGCAGGGCCAGGCCCTTTGTTCGATGGCTTCTCAGGTACTACGGACGTATCCGACTTCTCAGCGACGTGAACAGCAGGGTTATGGCTTTTGGCCTTTCCTGCTCGGCGTTTTGCAAGGTAGTTGTCGCGTCAGCCGTGTTTTTAAGCTGCTATTTTCAGTGCCGGTTGCTCTCTGTCTGGATTGAGTGTGACAGCGCCGATAGGTTGCCAATTTCGAGTCGCGCCCGACCAGCGATGCGGGTGTTGATTGCGAGCATGCTGGTAAAGCGCATGACGCTTGGCCAGCACCTCTTGATCCTCGCCGCGATGCCGCTGCGCCGGGGTCACGAAGCGGATGCGGCTATGCCGGTGTTCGTGGTTGTACCAGCGGATAAAGTCGCGCACCCAGCTGCGTGCTGCATCCAAATCGGCAAAGCCATCCTGCGGCCATTGCGGGCAGTATTTCAGGGTTCTAAACAGCGATTCTGAGTAGGGGTTGTCGTTGCTCACCCGTGGTCTCCCGCGCGACGGCGTAATGCCCAGGTCGTACAGTTTGCTCAGCAGCGTCACTGATTTCATCGGTGCGCCGTTATCCGAGTGCAACACCAAGGGCCGGCGCAGCGCTCAGTCAGTACGGTGCGCTGCATCAGTTCGGCCGCCAGTTCGCCGCTTTCTTGTTCGTAGACTTCCCAGCCCACGCCCTTGCGGCTGTAGATATCCTCGATCAAATACAGGTAGTAATACTTCCCGCGCACCTTTGAAGCCAGGTAGGTGATGTCCCACGACCAGACCTGGTTGGCCTTCGTAGCGTTGTGCGTGGTCGGCGCGGCATGCTTGTGCGGTGTATGACTGCGGCCACGTCGATGCTGCTGATCGGCGGCTTTAAGGACGCGATAAAAGGTCGCCTCCGAGGCCAGGTAGCGGCCTTGATCGGCCAACCTTGGCACGACCTGGCTGGGCGGCAGGCTGGCGAATTCCGGGCTGTTGCAGGCAGCCAAGATCGCGCTGCGCTCGCACTCACTCAGGGCGTTCAACGGTCGTGGGCGTAGCGTGGTGGTGCGCACGTCAGCCTGCACCACCGGCGTAGACGCCCAGCGTTGCAGGCTGCGTAGCGACAGCCCGATCTCAGCGCAGGCAACCGCCTTGCGCGCACCCGAAACCACCGCATGGTTAAAACGCTCAACGAGTTGTTGCCGTTCTGGCAACGAGGTCAGACGTCCTCGCTGTCGTTTCCCCAGAAGGCATTCATCTTTTTTCGTAGCACCAAGATGGCGGCGGTCTCTGCCAGCGCCTTGTCCTTGCGCCGCAGTTCGCGCTCTAGCTCTGCGATGCGCTTCTTGTCGGCACGCGCTTGTTCGCGCTCGGCTTGACGCTGAGCCTGGGCCGACTGCTGGCCGCTGATGCACGCTTGGCGCCATGCGCTGATTTGCTCAGGGTACAAACCCTTGCTGCGGCAGTACTCACTGAGCTCAATCTCACTCAAGGACGCCGCGTGCAGCACCGCTGCAAACTTGGCTTCAGCCGGCCAATTATCGGTTTGTTTCTTGTCTCCAGGCACCACCGCACCTCCTGCTTTGAGCTTGGTTCGCCAAGCATACAGCGTCGCTTCGGGGATACCTTCTTGGCGCGACAACGCCGCCACAGACATGTTTTGTGGCGGGAGTAATTTGTTCAGCAGGGCAGCTTTACGCTCAGGTGAATAACTCGACATATCAGCTCTCTTTGACGCCCCCGATCTATCGTTTTGATAAATCAGCCGAGGCGACAACTAGCCTGACACCGGGGGTGCTCCGCCCGGTGCTTGCGCACCGGGCGCCGCTGAGATCTCCCAGTTTCTGTGCGAAGGACTTCCCGACGTGCACAGGGTCTCCGACCGCGCGGGATCAGAGCATGACTGGCGTAAAACGCCATGCTCCCTGTTGCCTTCTGCTTCGCTTAACAGCATCGGCATCCCGAACTTGTGATTACGCGGCTCAATGGCTGGCCCATCGGTTTCCCCTGTCAACGCTTCACCCTGCACCTCACGGTGCAACATGCATGACTCGGGGTCTGGTTGATTCGCCATTTCTTATCAGTATCGAACTTTCATCGACTATCCTCCGCCAGCTTTAACTGGCGCACTAAGCGCTCCATAAATTCCGGCTTCACTGACCTGAATATCCGCCGGTGCGTAACAACTCTCCCAGCGATCTCCCGGACGACTCGGTATCGGCAAGTGTGGTGCAAGGAAAGTCCATCAAGTCGTTCGTTTCACTCACTGGAACTGGCAAAAAACCAGCCCCTTAGCTTAGTCGTTAGGGTCAAAGTCAAAATCGGAGTACGCCCACATGGAAGTCAGATGCAGCTCACTCAATGAAGTCCGCGATAATATCGACTCGAAAAAATATCGTCGCAATCGAAAACCAGGCCATTTTTCACCTTCAAATGCATATTTTTGCCCTGTGAGGGGCACTTTGCAGGCCACATTCCCCGCATTACCCGCGCACCTCTCCTGCAATGATTACTGTTTGTGCACCATCTACAGGTGCGACAACGCAAACAGCGTGACCTGCTGGGCGGTGTTTTTCACCAAGTTGCGAAAGCGCACCTTGGTGTAGCCGAACTGGCGCTTGATCACCCAAAGTAGCCTGGATACCCATTGGTGGAAAACGCTTCGCGGTTTGCCACCCTACGCGAACTGGGGGGCCAGGCAGGGCGGATAACGCTTTGCTTGTCCACCGATTGCGACGTCTTGGGTCGATGGGGGTGGCGCGCCCACTCCGACCACGGCCAAGTATTTGCGGGCCGCTCAGTTTAAAGTAGCGCGACACGCTCTGGAGCAGTGGCCTGCCCCACTATTAATGAACCAGTCGGGCACCCTGCCCGGCACCCTGAACGCCGTCACAAGGACAGCCGATGCAAGCACTAGAAAACAAGATGCCACCGCCACTGGTCGCGGCGCTGTTCGCGCTGTTTATGTGGGCGCTTGCCTCTGTGCTGCCGAGCGTTGATATGAGCGACGCGGTGCGCATAGCCTCCACAGCGGCCGTGCTGTTACTTGGCGCTTTCTTCTGTCTGGCTGGAGTGATGTCTTTCCGCCGGGCCAAGACCACGGTCAATCCGCTGAAGCCGGAAACGGCATCGTCGCTAGTGAGTTCGGGGATCTATCAGGTTTCGCGCAACCCGATGTACCTTGGCTTTGCCCTGTTTCTCGCTGCCTGGGCGGTGTTTCTTGCAGCGCCCTGGGCTCTGGTTGGGGTGTTGGGGTTCGTCCTCTATATGAACCGCTGGCAGATCACCGCGGAGGAGCGTGCGCTTGAGGCACTGTTCGGCGCTGAATTCGATCGCTATAAATCCAGAGTTCGCCGCTGGTTGTGACCCATAATGCCTGGCTGTAGCCGGAGCCTAGCGTTGACCGGCTGTTGCCCGGGGAAGCCGCTGGCCGGTCAGGCATGCACGCATTGCCGGTGATTGGCTGGTGCACACGGCGCACCCTGCGCGGATCATAACCGGCGCTGGGCGGGCCAAACGTCAGGCGCAGTTACGCTTCTATCGCACAGTCCAACCAATGCACCCTCGCGGCTTTCAAGTACTGCGTTACTCAGGAATACCATCGAATGATCAGGCTGTACCTGCTTGGCCTATTAGCCAGTTTTGCCAGTCACGCGGCTCTGGCCGCCACGTCCCCCGTCCTGCTGGATAACAAACAGGCCTTTATCGCCGACCTGATCACGCAGATGACGCTCGAGGAAAAGGTCGGGCAATTGCGCTTGATCAGCATCGGCGGGGATATGCCGCGCCCGCGCATCCTCGAGGAGATCGCCGCCGGCCATATCGGCGGTACCTTCAATACAGTGACACGCCGCGACAATCGGCCGATGCAGGACGCCGCCGTGCAGAACAGCCGGCTGAAGATTCCGCTGTTCTTCGCCTACGACGTGATCCACGGCCACCGCACTATTTTCCCAATCAGCCTGGCCCTGGCGTCGAGTTGGGATCTGCAGGCGATTACCCTGAGCGGTCGCATATCCGCCATCGAGGCCAGCGCCGACGGCCTCGACATGGTCTTCGCGCCGATGGTCGATATCACCCGCGACCCGCGCTGGGGCCGCACCTCGGAAGGCTTTGGCGAAGATCCCTATCTGGTGTCGCAGATCGCCCGGACCATGGTCAAGGCCTTGCAAGGGGCAACGCCCAGCGCCGCCGACAGTGTGATGGCCAGCGTCAAGCATTTCGCCCTGTATGGCGCGGTCGAGGGCGGGCGCGATTACAACGTGGTGGATATGAGCCCGATGCGCATGTACCAGGACTACTTGCCGCCTTATCGTGCCGCCATCGACGCTGGTGCTGGCGGGGTGATGGTCGCCCTGAACTCGATCAATGGCGTGCCGGCCACCGCCAATACCTGGCTGATGCAGGATCTGCTGCGCAGTGACTGGGGCTTCCGCGGGGTCACGATCAGCGACCACGGCGCGATCAGCGAGCTGGTCAGCCACGGGATTGCCAGGGATGGTCGCGAGGCCGCCAAACTAGCGATCAAGGCGGGCATCGACATGAGCATGGCCGACTCGTTGTATCGCCAGGAGCTGCCCGCCCTGGTGCGTTCGGGCGAGGTCAAGGTGCAGGAAATTGACAATGCCGTGCGTGAAGTGCTCGGCGCCAAATACGACATGGGCTTGTTCCATGATCCCTACCGGCGCATCGGCATCGCCGCCGAAGACCCAGCCGAGGTCAGCGCCGAAAGCCGCCTGCACCGCGCCGAAACCAGGGCTGTGGCGCGCCAGTCGATGGTGTTGCTGGAGAATCGCCAGCAGACCCTGCCGCTGAAAAAAACCGCCACCATTGCCCTGGTCGGGCCGCTGGCGGATTCGCCCATCGACATGCTGGGTAGCTGGTCGGCAGCCGGAGTTGCCGCGCAGTCGGTAACGCTGCGCCAGGGCCTGAACGCGGCGCTGGGCGACCCGGCGCAGGTGATTTATGCCCTGGGGGCGAACCTCACCGATGATCAGCACATCATCGACTACCTGAACTTTCTCAAAGAGGACAAGCCGGTGGTCGTGTTGGACCCGCGCCCGCCGGCCGAGTTGCTCGCCGAAGCGCTGAAGGCCGCCGAACAGGCCGATGTCATAGTCGCTGCGGTTGGCGAGGCGCGCGGGATGTCACACGAATCGTCGAGCCGCACGCGCCTGGACATTCCCCCCAGCCAGCAGGCGTTGCTGCGCGCGCTAAAGAAGACCGGCAAACCGCTGGTGCTGGTGTTGATGAACGGCAGGCCGCTGGCACTCAACTGGGAGCAGGCCAACGCCGACGCGATCCTGGAAACCTGGTTCAGCGGCACCGAGGGCGGCAATGCAATTGCCGATGTCCTGTTCGGCGACTACAACCCGTCCGGCAAGCTGCCCATCACCTTCCCGCGCTCGGTCGGGCAGATTCCGACCTACTACAACCATTTGCGCCTCGGTCGTCCGTATGTCGAGGGGCAGCCTGGCAACTACACCTCGCAGTACTTCGAGGAAGCCAACGGGCCGCTGTATCCATTCGGCTATGGTTTGAGTTACACCGACTTCAGCCTGTCCGAGGTGCAGCTTTCGAGCCACAGCCTGGCGCGTGACGGCAGCCTCGACGTCAGCCTGACCCTGAAAAATACCGGGCCACGTGATGGCGCGACTGTGGTGCAGCTATATATCCGCGACGTGGCGGCTTCCGTGGTGCGTCCAGTCAAGGAATTGAAGCGCTTCCGCAAAGTAACCCTCAAGGCCGGCGAGCACACCCAGGTGCGTTTCAGCATCGATGAAGATGACCTGAAATTTTTCAACGCACAGTTGCACCACGTAACCGAGGCGGGTGAATTCGAAGTGCAGATCGGCCTGGATTCGAAAACCGTGCAGACGCAACGATTCGAGCTGCTGTAGAGGGGGTCAATGCAGCGCCGAGTCGATTGGATGAGTGTCGGCTCGAGCTGGGCCGCCTGACTCGGCGGTTATCCGGCGCAGGAGAACGTCTTGAACGGGAGCTTGGCGCTCGATTCGAGAATCGCCAGGCTCCGCTAAGGGTCAGGCGTCTTTTTGCCCAGTGACGGTCGCGCCCTGAACGATGGCGAGCCAAGCCAGGCAGAGCACACCAACGCTAATCCACTGCGCAGGCACGTCGAGCCAATGAGCGCCAAACGCCAGGCCGACGATGAATATGATGTAGCCGACGATATATATCCCAAATGACATCACGATCACCCAGACTAAACAGACCTCGCGACTATACCCACCTGGCCTGGCCAGCTCTGTACGCCAGCGCACGCTGATTAGTGGTTGTGGCAGGCAGGGCGGACTCAGCCGCGCAAGTGAGCAGTCCGCCATTTTGCGGCCGGTCGACGTGCCACTTCAGCCGTAACAAGCGCTTCTACAGAGCGAGCCTTAGGCCAGAAATCGGCTAAACAATGGCTAGGTACCCGTTAACTGTTGCAACGCGCTTTTGCCGGGTGGGTTAGTGGCGCTGAGCAGAGGCGGAACATCAACTGCGGAAATTGCGTGCCGCGTACCCCACCAAGCGGTTGTCGACTTCCCTCATCTAGTGGGTTAGGGCGCAACCGACTACGCACCCACAAATAGCCTGCAGTCATGCGCCTAATTCAACCGAGGAAATGGCGCTTCAACCCATAACGGCTACATAGCCCAGAAATGGCCGCTCAGGGCGACCAACTGAGAGGTAAAAGGAGTTTATCGATAGGGCATCGGAGACAAGGCTTCAGCCGCCGCTGGCGTTCATGAAACGCAGGATCTTCACTTCGCCATCGGCGCTGAATTCGTGGCGCAGTGGTTTGCGTTGCAGGGCCTGCTGCACCGCGTCGATGATTGGTTGGTCGTCCAGCGGGTAGCGGCGCACCAGGGCGCGCAGGTCGATGGAGTTTTCATGGCCCAGGCACAACAGCAGGCGGCCTTCGACGGTCAGGCGCACGCGGTTGCAGGTGCTGCAGAAGTTGTGCGAATTCGGTGAAATGAAGCCGATTCGGGTAGCCGCATGCTCCTTCAGGCGGATATAGCGCGCTGGCCCGCCGCTGTGTTCGGCGCTATCGAGTACCGCATGCCGGCTGCTGATCAGGTTGCGCACTTCTTCGCTGGAACAGTACGACTCGCCACGTGAACGGCCGACGTCGCCCAGGGGCATTTCCTCGATGAAGCTGATATCGAGCTGCTTGGCGATGGCGTAGTCGACCAGGTCGAGCACTTCGTCGAAGTTGCGCCCTTTCATGACCACCGCGTTGAGCTTGATCCGCTCGAAACCGGCATCGCGCGCCGCTTCGATGCCGTCCAGCACCTGGCGCAGGCTGCCGGTCCGGGTGATGCCGCGAAATTTTCCGGCATCCAGGCTGTCGAGGCTGATGTTCAGGCGCTTGACCCCGGCGTCGGCCAGCGGCCTGGCCAGTTTGACCAGTTGCGAGCCATTGCTGGTCATCACCAGCTCGCGCAAGCCGGGCAAGGCGGCGATGCGCTGGCACAGCTCGACGATGCCGTTGCGCACCAGCGGTTCGCCGCCGGTCAGGCGGATCTTCTTCACCCCCAGGCCGACGAACAGCGCCGCCAGGCGATACAGCTCCTCGATCCCAAGTACCTGCTGACGCGGCAGGAAGGTCATGTCTTCGGCCATGCAATAGACACAGCGAAAGTCACACCTGTCGGTGACCGACATGCGCAGGTAATCGATAGTGCGGCCAAAGCCATCCTGCAAGACAGTGTTCATGGGGTACTCCATGCCTGGGAAAAATCGAGCCTCGCGGCGCGCAGCAGGCACTGCGCACCGTTGCCATCGGGGCTACTGCAACAGCGGTGAATCGGCGCCTTGCAACAGGATGCCGACGATAGTCGCCGCGCCAATCAGGGTTTGCAGGTACTGAGCCACGCCCTTCTGCCATACGCCTTGTTGCAGCAGTGTACGGATCGAGTCGGCGACCACGTCGTAAGGCAATTGCTTGCCTTCGATGCGCTGATCGACGCTGACTACATGCCAGCCGTAGCGGCTTTCCAGCGGTTGGCCGGCCAGCCCGGCAGGCAGCTTGAACAGTTGCCGCTCGAACTCGGGCACGGTCTGGCCTTTGCTCAGTTGCCCCAACGCACCAGCCTGGGCCTTTGAAGGACACGCCGAGTGGACCAGGGCCAGTTCGGCGAAGCGACCGCCATCCTGGCGCAACAGCTCAAGCAACTGATCAGCTTTCTCACGAACCAGGCTGCGCGCCTCGGCATCGTCCGGGGCACACTCGAGCAGGATGTGCCGCGCGGCCAGCAAGGGAGCGGTGACGTAGCGCGCCCGATTGCTCTGGTAATAATGCTGACAGCTTTGCTCGTCGCACTCCGGTAGCGCCACTTCCTGCTCGATCAGCTGGCGGGTAGCGGCCTCCTCCGCGCTTTCGCCAGGTTCGGCCTGCACCGACAAGCCCAGTTCGACGATGCGCTGCTGCAGCAGTTCACGAATCACCAGCGCCTGGGCGGCAAGAAACACCGCTTCCTCGCGGCTCTCTGCCGGGTGATATTGCAGCTCCTGAGCCATGGCGTCGGACGCGATAGTCACGCCGTTGACCGTGACCCGCGGCCATTCCTGCTCGCTGCTGGCGATCAGCGTGGGGGCTGACTCGACTTCCTCGGCAAGGGCCTCCGGCTCATCGGCCGTAGGCCGCGATTGGGGAGTTACCTCTTGTACTCCAGGGGCATCAACCAGCAGATCGACTGGCGGCTTTTGTCCGCCGCACCCGCCCTGCCCTGCATTGCTACCACCGCATCCACATCCCATGAGAAATTCCTCGTTAGCGCTTACATCATTCATTCACGTACCAGCTGTGGTGGGCCGCTGCGGATCGCCGCCCGGCCCACCCGACACCACTGGCCTGTTAGATATCCTTGGCCTTGGCGGCGCTAAAGGCATAGCCAGGCTGCGGCGCTTGCACAGGTCTCTCATGAGCAGGTTGTGCGAGCGGACGCACCTGCGGCCGTTGCGCAACCGGACGCACAGCCTTCTGCCGGACGATCTGGTAGCGCCGTCCCAGGTACCACACCGGTGCGCTGATGATGTGCACCAGGCGGGTGAAGGGGAACAGCACGAACAGGGTCATCCCGAGGAACACGTGCAGCTTGTACACCACGCTCACCGATTCGATGCTGGCGGCCGCGGCCACTGGCTGCAGGGTGACGGTGTATTGTGCCCAGTCGGCCAGCAGCACCATCACCGAGCCGTCCATGTGGCCGGCCGAGACGAAGATGCTCAACAGGCCAAGCAGCAACTGCGTCAGCAGCACGAACAGGAGGACGATGTCCGAGGTGGTGGAACTGGCTCGCACCCGCGCGTCGGACATACGCCGTTTAAGCAGCATCAGCAGGCCGATCAGGCACAGCACGCCGAAGAAGCCGC
The DNA here is from genome assembly GCF_035621475.1 of Pseudomonas paeninsulae. NCBI lineage: Bacteria > Pseudomonadati > Pseudomonadota > Gammaproteobacteria > Pseudomonadales > Pseudomonadaceae > Pseudomonas > Pseudomonas paeninsulae. The sequence goes on along the minus strand of NZ_CP141799.1, from coordinate 2,482,544 downwards.
CGGAGACCATGGCCAGCAATTGCTTGTTCTCGGTACTGATAAACACGTGGTAGAGCGCTGCGGGCATCAACAGGCCGACGAAGTGACCGGCCAGGACGAACAGCACGCCGACGTGGAACAGGTTGCTGGCGATGCGCATGTAGCGTTGCTCGGCCGCCGAGCGGGCGAATATCTGGCTCGATCCGGCCTTCCAGCTGTACTGCGACAGGTCGAAACGCGCCCAGCTGCCGATGATGCAGATAGCCAGGGCGATGTAGGGATAAACCCCGAACGCCATCAGATTGAAGTTAGACATTGCGCACCTCCTGGGTCAGCTCGGTGGCCAACCCATCCTGATTGAAATCAACCCAGTGCAACGGCACCGCCGACTCTTCACGGGCCTTGCCCGGCAAGCTGGTCTGGCTCGGGCAACGGTCTTGCTGCTCGGCTTGGAGGAAGTCCACGGCCTCCTCCTCCCAGATCTTGTCGAGGGCTTCGAGCGAGTCGTCGCGTACCTCGGCAGCGACCTGTTCGCGCATCTCGGCCATGGCTTCCTGCGGTTCGACCCCGGCGATCTGCAGCAGTGCGCGGAAGCAGCCGGCATAGGCACTTTCGCGCTCGTCCAGACGAGTAGCCAACAACGTCAGCAGATGACTGACATCGGCCAGGCCCTCGCGGGCCTCCAGGTCTTCGCGGGTGGAGAGAAACTCCAGGTACAGCGGGATGTAGTCGGGCAGTTCCTTGATGCCGATGGCGAAACCGGCTTCCTCGTACTGCGCCATCATGTCGACCATCGCCTGACCACGATCACGCGACTCGCCGTGTACGTGCTCGAACAACAGCAGCGACAGCGAGCGACCACGACCGAACAGCGCACCATAGTGCTCCTGGCCATCCATCAGGTCGTTGTCGCAGATCAGTGCCAGCAGCTCGTGCAGCGCGCCGCGTTGCGCCGGGCTGATTTCCCGCGAGGCGTCGACGGCCAGGGCCAACTCGGCCCGGCCCTCCAGCAACTGCTCGGTCGGATAATCCAGCAGCAGTGAAATCACCTTGAGAATTTGCATGCTCACTCCTCCCACATCTGTACGGTTTTGAGGATGTCGCGCTTGTTGGCCTTCTTCGCCCCGAACATGTTGGTGTCGGAGGAGCCGCCACAACCGCTGCCGAAGCTGAAGCCACAGCCGGAACGCTCGGCGAAGGCATCGCTGGTCGCCTCCTCACGGTGCGCACTGGGGATGACGAAGCGGTCTTCGTAGTTGGCGATGGCCAAGTAGCGGTACATGTCTTCGACTTGCGCCACGCTCAGGCCGACATCGGCCAGCACCTGCAGGTCCTGCACGCCGTCCACTTGCTCGGAACGCTTGTAGGCCCGCATGGCCAGCAGCCGCTTGAGCGCCAACTTGACCGGGATGACGTCGCCGGCGGTGAGCAGGTTGGCCAGGTAACGCAGCGGAATGCGCAGGCTGTCGACATCCGGGATCACCCCGTTCATGCCTACGGTGCCAGCGGTCGCGGCGTTCTGGATCGGCGACAGCGGCGGCACGTACCAGACCATCGGCAGGGTGCGGTATTCCGGGTGCAGCGGCAGCGCCAGCTTCCAGTCAACCGCCAGTTTGTACACCGGGGATTTCTGCGCGGCGTCGATCACCGACATCGGTACGCCGTCGGCCAGGGCCTGGGCGATGACCTTCGGGTCATTCGGGTCGAGGAAAATCTCCAGTTGCTTGTGGTACAGATCCTGTTCGTTCGGCGTGCTGGCCACTTCAAGGATGCGGTCGGCGTCATACAACAACACGCCGAGGTAGCGGATGCGGCCGACGCAGGTTTCCGAACACACGGTCGGCATGCCGGCCTCGATGCGCGGGTAGCAGAAGATGCACTTCTCGGATTTTCCGCTCTTCCAGTTGAAGTAGATTTTCTTGTACGGGCAGCCGCTGATGCACATGCGCCAGCCGCGGCACTTTTCCTGGTCGATGAGGACGATGCCGTCTTCTTCGCGCTTGTAGATCGCCCCGCTCGGGCAGGAAGCCGCGCAGGTCGGGTTGAGGCAGTGCTCGCACAGACGCGGCAGGTACATCATGAAAGTATTTTCATACTCGCCATAGATGTCGGCCTGGATCTGGTCGAAGTTCTTGTCCTTACGCCGCTTGGCGAACTCGGTACCGAGAATCTCTTCCCAGTTCGGGCCCCACTCGATCTTCTGCATACGCTTGCCGCTGATCACCGAGCGCGGCCGAGCGGTCGGTTGGTGCTCACCCAGGGGCGCGGTGTGCAGGTGCTGGTAGTCGAAATCGAACGGCTCGTAGTAGTCGTCAATGGTCGGCAGATCCGGGTTGGCGAAGATATTCGCCAGTACGCGGAATTTGCCGCCAATCTTCGGATTGATCGAGCCGTCCTTGTTGCGGATCCAGCCGCCCTTCCACTTGTCCTGGTTTTCCCATTCCTTGGGGTAGCCGATCCCTGGCTTGGTTTCGACGTTGTTGAACCAGGCGTATTCCATACCTTCGCGGCTGGTCCAGACGTTTTTGCAGGTGATCGAACAGGTGTGGCAACCGATGCACTTGTCCAGGTTGAGGACCATGCCTACTTGCGAACGAATTTTCATGGCAGAGCTCCTCAAATGTCTTGCGGCAGGGGTTGTGGCAGAGCTTCGTCGTCTGTGCCATCAAGCCAGTCGATCTTGTCCATCTTGCGTACCACGACGAATTCGTCGCGGTTGCAACCAACCGTGCCGTAATAGTTGAAACCGTAGGCCTGCTGGGCATAGCCACCGATCATATGGGTCGGCTTGAGCACCACGCGGGTCACCGAGTTGTGGTGGCCGCCGCGGGTCTTGGTCATCTCGCTGCCGGGCATGTTTATGATGCGTTCCTGGGCGTGGTACATCATCACCATGCCGTCCTTGACCCGCTGGCTAACTACCGCACGGGCGACCAGAGCGCCGTTGACGTTGAAGCATTCGACCCAGTCGTTGTCCTCGATACCGGCACGCTTGGCGTCGGTTTCCGAGAGCCAGATGATCGGCCCACCACGGCTCAGGGTGAGCATGATCAGGTTGTCGCTGTAGGTGCTGTGGATGCCCCACTTCTGGTGCGGGGTGATCCAGTTGAGAACAATCTCGGTGTGGCCGTTAGGCTGCTTGCCCTTCACTGCATCGATGGTGCGGGTGTTGATCGGCGGCCGGTAGCTCATCAGCTGCTCGCCAAACGCCTGCATCCACGGGTGATCCTGGTAAAACTGCTGACGGCCGGTGATGGTGCGCCATGGGATGAACTCGTGGACGTTGGTGTAGCCGGCGTTGTAGCTGACCTTCTCGTCTTCCAGACCCGACCAGGTCGGACTGGAGATGATCTTGCGCGGCTGCGCCTGGATGTCGCGAAAGCGAATCGCCTCGTGCGCCTTGGAGATCGCCAGGTGGCTGTGATCCAGGCCGGTGAACTCGGACAACGCCGCCCAGGCCTTGAGCGCTACGTGGCCGTTGGTTTCCGGGGCCAAGGTGAGGATCACCTCGCAGGCATCGATGGCCGTCTCGATCTGTGGCCGGCCTTGGCTGACGCCTTCGGCACGCACCTTGTGGTTGAGTTCGCCGAGGAATTCGACCTCATGCTCGGTGTTCCAGTTGATGCCCTTGCCGCCGTTACCCAGCTTGTCGAGCAACGGGCCGAGGGAGCTGAACTTCTTGTAGACGTTCGGGTAGTCGCGTTCGACCACGGTCATATTCGGGCAGTTCTTGCCTGGTACCGGGACTTCGCCTGCAGTTTTCCAGTCGATACCGCCGAACGGCTGGGCCAGTTCGCCGACGCTGTCGTGCTGCATCGGAATAGTGACCAGATCCTGCTCGACGCCCAGATGGCCGACCGACATCTCGGAGAAGGCCTTGGCGATGCCCTTGTAGATTTCCCAATCGGAACGCGATTCCCAGGCCGGATCGATGGCCGCGGACAGCGGGTGGATAAACGGGTGCATGTCCGAGGTGTTCATGTCGTCCTTCTCGTACCAGGTCGCCGTCGGCAACACGATGTCCGAGTAGACGCAGGTGGAAGACATGCGGAAGTCCAGGGTGGTGACCAGGTCGAGCTTGCCGATCGCACCTTCGTCAACCCACTCGACATCGCTCGGCTTGACCCCGCCACGTGTGCCAAGGTCTTCGTTCATCACGCCGTTCTTGGTGCCCAGCAGGTACTTGAGCATGTACTCGTGGCCCTTGCCCGAGCTGCCCAGCAGGTTGGAACGCCAGATGAACATGTTGCGCGGGAAGTTCTCCGGGCTATCCGGCTGCTCGCAGGAGAAACGCAGCGACTCGTCCTGCAGCGACTTGAGCACGTAATCCACCGGCGACATGCCGGCAGCTGCCGCATCCTTGGTGATTTGCAGCGGGTTACGGTTCATCTGCGGCGCACTCGGCAGCCAGCCGGCGCGTTCGGCGCGGATGTTGTAGTCCAGCGCATGCTCGGGGAACTGCGACTTGTCGGCCAGCGGCGAGAGCACTTCGTGCATGCTCATCGTCTCGTGACGCCATTGCGAGCTGTGGGCATAGAAGAAGCTGGTACCGTTCATCTGGCGTGGCGGACGGCTCCAGTCCAGACCAAAGGCCAGAGGCAACCAGCCACACTGCGGACGCAGTTTTTCCTGGCCGACGTAGTGAGCCCAGCCGCCACCGGTTTGGCCGACACAACCACACATCATCAACATGTTGATGAGGCCGCGGTAGTTCATGTCCATGTGGTACCAGTGGTTCATCGCCGCACCGACGATGATCATGCTGCGACCCTTGGTCTTGTCGGCGTTGTCGGCAAATTCGCGGGCGATCTGGATCGCCTTCTCGCGCGACACGCCGGTGATCAGTTCCTGCCAGGCCGGAGTGCCTGGCACAGTGGCATCGTCGTAGTCCTTGGCGACGTTGCCACCACCCAGGCCGCGGTCGATCGCCAGATTGGCTGCCGACAGGTCGAACACGGTGGCGACCTTGGCTTGGCTGCCGTCGGCCAGCGTAATGCTGCGTACCGGTACGCGACGCAGTTGCACGGCTTCGCCGGCGACATGCTGGAAGTGCTCGTGGGTCTGGCCGCCGAAGTACGGGAAGGCCACTTCGGCTATCTCTTCGCCGATCAGGCTGAGTTGCAGATTGACCTCGCGACCATCGCCGCCTTCACGGGCTTCGATGTTCCACTTGCCCTTCTCGCCCCAGCGGTAGCCGATCGAACCCAACGGCGACACCAGTTGATTGGTGTCGCTGTCCAGCGCGATGGTCTTCCACTCGGGATTGTTTTCCTGATCCAGGTTGGCGGCCAGGTCAGCGGCACGCAGGAAACGATCCGGCTGGTAGCCGTTGAGTTCCGGGGTGGCGCCGACGTGATCCTTGAGCAGCACCAGCATCGGGAAGTCGGTATAGCGACGCACGTAGTCGGTGAAGTAAGCGCTCGGCTTGTCGAGGTGGAATTCTTTGAAGATGACGTGGTTGAACGCCTGGGCCAGCGCCGCATCGGTGCCCTGCTTGGGGTTCAGCCAGAGGTCGGTAAGCTTGGCCACCTCGGAGTAATCCGGAGTGATGGACACGGTCTTGGTGCCCTTGTAGCGCACTTCGGTGAAGAAGTGTGCATCCGGGGTGCGCGTCTGCGGCACGTTAGAGCCCCAGGCAATGATGTAGTTGGAGTTGTACCAGTCGGCCGATTCCGGCACGTCGGTCTGCTCGCCCCACACTTGCGGCGAAGCCGGCGGCAGGTCGCAATACCAGTCGTAGAAGCTCAGGCACACGCCACCGATCAGCGACAGGTAACGCGAACCGGCGGCGTAGCTGACCATCGACATGGCCGGGATCGGCGAGAAGCCGACCACGCGGTCCGGGCCGTGCTCTTTAACGGTGTAGACGTTGGCCGCGGCGATGATCTCGTTGACTTCGTCCCAGCTCGAGCGGATGAAGCCACCCATGCCGCGCTTGCTCTTGTAGGACTCGGCCTTGACCGGATCCTCGACAATGCTCGCCCAGGCCTGCACCGGGGCCATAGTAGCCCGCGCTTCACGCCAGAGTTTCAACAGCGGCTTGCGGATTTTCGGGTACTTCAGGCGGTTGGCGCTGTAGATGTACCAGCTGTAGCTAGCCCCGCGCGGACAGCCGCGTGGCTCGTGATTGGGCAGGTCGTTGCGGGTGCGCGGGTAATCGGTCTGCTGGGTTTCCCAGGTGATCAGACCGTTCTTCACGTAGATCTTCCAGGAGCACGAGCCGGTGCAGTTCACCCCGTGGGTGGAACGCACGATCTTGTCGTACTGCCAGCGCGAACGGTAGACGTTCTCCCAGTCGCGGGACTCGATACGGGTTTCGCCATGACCATCGGCGAATTCACCCTGCTTACGGTTGAAGAAACGCAATTGGTCGAGTAGATGACTCATCTCTATATTCCTCTCAGGCTTGCCGCGGGATCTGCGTCCCGCACACGCAATAATTCGATTCGTTACCGGTTAGCAGGGGATTTCCGCGCCTTTGCGCGAGTACCACCACCAGGTCACCAGGATGCAGCTGACGTAGTAACCGATGAACACGTACAGGGCCATTTGCGGGCCGCCTGTCAGCGCCATCGAGGTGCCGAAAGACTTGGGGATGAAGAAGGCGCCGTAGGCCGCCACTGCCGAACTGAAACCGAGCACCGCGGCCGCTTCCTTGCCGGCGTCCTTGAGCGCCTGCGCCTTGATCGCCGGCGTTTTACCGATGCTGCTGCGCTCGTGCAGGGTGCGGAAGATCACCGGAATCATGCGGAAGGTGGAGCCGTTGCCGATGCCGGTGGTGACGAACAGCAACATGAACATGGCCAGGAAACCGTAGAAGTTGCCCTCGGTGCCGGCTACCGGGATGAAGGCGAGTACGCCGAACACCGCCGCGATCATCAGCACGAAGTTCCACAGGGTCACCCGTGCGCCGCCCAGCTTGTCGGCCAGCCAGCCACCCAGCGGGCGCACCAGGGCGCCGACCAACGGGCCGAGGAAGGCGAACTGGAGCGGATCGACGCCAGGAAACTGGGTCTTGATCAGTAGCGGGAAGCCGGCGGCGAAGCCGATGAAGGAGCCGAAGGTGGCCAGGTACAGCCAGCACATCAACCAGTTGTGCTTACGGCCGAAGATCACCGACTGCTCTTTGAAGGACGCCTTGGCGCTGGACAGGTCGTGCATACCGAACCAGGCCGCCACGGCCACCGCGGCAATGAACGGCACCCAGATGAAGCCGGCGTTCTGCAGCCACAGTTGGCTACCGTCGCCCAGTTCCTTGGCCTGACCACCGACCGCACCGAACAGGCCTACGCCGATCACCAGCGGCACGGTGAACTGCATCACCGATACGCCGAGGTTGCCCAAGCCGGCATTCAGACCGAGCGCGGTGCCCTGCTGCGACTTGGGATAGAAGAAGCTGATATTGGCCATGCTCGAGGCGAAGTTGCCGCCGCCGAAGCCGCACAGCAGCGCAATGATCACGAACACACTGTACGAGGTGTTGATGTCCTGTACGGCGAAGCCCATCCACAAGGCCGGCAGCAACAGCGAAGCGGTACTCAGGGCGGTCCATCTACGGCCGCCGAAAATCGGCACCATGAACGAGTAGAAGATCCGCAGGGTGGCGCCGGACAAGCCCGGCAGCGCCGCCAGCCAGAACAACTGGTCATTGGTGAAGCTGAAGCCGATGCTGTTCAGGCGCACGGTCACCGCGCTCCAGACCATCCACACGGCGAAGGCCAGGAGCAACGCCGGGATCGAGATCCACAGGTTGCGGGTGGCGATCTGCTTGCCGACGCTGCCCCAGAAGTGCGGGTCTTCCGGTCGCCAGTCGTGAATAACCGGTCCCTGGTTGGGCACCCCGGTTACCGGGGGATTCTTGGTTGCGGACATGCTCATTCTCCTTCAAGCGGCAGGAAAGCAGGAGCCGTGGACTTCTCGGAGACCAGGCCCATAACGGGAGTTTTGCGAACTTCGCTGAAGTACATCCAGATCAGGGAGACCCAGACCACGCCGTACATCAGCATGAAACTGGAGGAGCGCACGCCCGTCAGATCGACCAGGGCGCCGAACATGATCGGCAGGATGAAGCCACCGAGGCCGCCGGCCAGGCCGACGATGCCGGAGATGGCGCCCATGTTGTCCGGGTAGTCATCGGAGATGTACTTGAATACCGAAGCCTTGCCGAAGGCGAAGGCGATACCGACGATGAACAGCAGCGCGGTGAAGGCCCAGGCATTGAGGCCAATGCTGTAGGTCTGCGGGCCATTGACGGTCTGCACGATCAGTTCGGTCTGCGGGTAGGACAGCAGGAACAGGCACACCCAACTCACCCACATCACCCACCAGGTCACGCTCTGCGCGCCCCACTTGTCCGACATCCAGCCACCCATGGCGCGCAGCACACCGCCCGGCAGGGAGAAGCAGGCGGCCAGCAAGGCGGCGCTCTGCAGGTTGAAGCCGTATTCTTCGACGTAGTACTTGGTCATCCACAGGGCCAGGGCCACATAGCCGCCGAAGACGATCGAGTAGTACTGGCAGTAGCGCATCACCTTGGGGTCTTTCAGGGTGCGCAGCTGATCGGCCAGGGACACGGTGCTACGCACCTGATGGCCCTTGTTCTCGTAAGTACAGAACCAGAACAGCAGCGCGGTGATGAACATGATTGCCGAGTAGACCTTGGGCACCATCTGCCAGCTGGCCGCGGCGATGATCGCCGGCGCGACGAACTTGGTCAGCGCGGCGCCAGCGTTACCGGCACCGAAGATGCCCATGGCGAAACCCTGGTTCTGCCGCTCGAACCACTTGGCGACATAGGCGATGCCGACCGAGAAGGAACCGCCGGCCAGGCCGACGAACAGGCCGAGGACCAGGAAGTGCCAGTACTCGGTGGCCATGCTGATCATGTAGATCGGCAACACACAGACCAGCATCAGCAGGAAGAACACGATGCGCCCGCCGAACCTGTCGGTGAGCATGCCCAGCGGCAGGCGCACCAGCGAACCACTGAGCACCGGTGTGGCGGCCAGCAGGCCGAACTGGGTATCGTTGAGCTGCAGTAACTCCTTGATCGGAACGCCGAGTACGGCGAACATCATCCAGACCATGAAGCAGATAGTGAACGCCAGGGTACTCATGCCCAACACTAGGCCCTGTTGTGCTCTCAGACTTGCCATAGCGAACCCCCTAATTCCTGAACCATGGGCGGTACACTAGATAGGCAAGGGGGCGGCGCACTTGACTTGGGTCAATTAATTCAGCGCTGTCTGGGCCTACCCTGCCCCGTCTACCTCCTAAGTGGTAGTCCGTTTTTTCACATACTTTTCCTTTTAAAACATATAGTTATAAACAATATAAATCCTTGCCAGCGAGACTGCTGGCAGGCTGAGTTCTTTAGAGGTAGTCAGTCCGATGTTGAGATGGATGCGCAGTTCGCTGCCGGTCAGAGCCGGTTTTGCGGTGACCCTGATCGCCGTGCTGGCGCTCGGCAGCTCCATCAGCGCCGGGCTGATTGCCTGGTTCAGCGAGGACGATGCGGCGGCGATCAATACCGCCGGCTCCCTGCGCATGGCCACCTACCGCCTGAACTGGCAACTCGAGGCCGGTGCGCCCCCGGAAAGCATCGCCGCGCTACGCGATGACCTGCAGTTGCGCCTGGACGGCAGCCTGCAACAGCGCATCAGCGGCAGCCCGGACGATCCGCTGTACAACGCCTACCGCGATATCCATACGCTATGGCTGGAGCAGCTGCGCCCGGCCCTGGATCGCGGCGATAAGGTCGCCTTCCAGCAGCACACCGAAAACTTCGTCGCCCAGTTGGAGCATTTCGTCATGCTCCTGCAGAAACAGAGCGAACGCCGCCAGGGCTGGCAACAGAGCATCCAGGGCGCTGCCCTGCTGATCACCGTGATCATTCTGCTGGTGGGCATGTACGAACTGCAGCTAAATGTGATCAGCCCGCTGCAGGAACTGGCCGGGACGGCCGAGCGTTTTCGCAACGGCGATCACGGCGCGCGGGTCGAGTTCCGCTCGGATGACGAGCTGGGGCAGATGGCCGAGAGTTTCAATGCCATGGCCGAGGCCATCGAAGAATCGCACCGCACCCTGGAAAGCCGGGTGGCGCAGAAGACCCAGACCCTGGAGCAAACCAACTCCGCCCTGGAACTGCTCTATCAGAGCAGCTCCAGCCTGGCCACCCGCCAGGCCAATGCCGAGCGCCTCGACGAGCTGATCAGCCGCTTCCAGCAGCGCCTGCCGGGCCTGCGCCTGACCCTGTGCCTGCAGGACAATGTCTATGCGCCCGCCGAGCAACTGCTGGCCCTGCATGGCAGCGAAACCCGCGAGGTCTGCGCGCGCAGCGATTGCGACACCTGCGAACGCAAGACCAACCCCGACCAGGCCACCTTCATCATCAGCAATCAGGGCAATAACCTGGGCGAACTGAAAGCCTACTTCCGCGACGGGCATAAGCCGCAGAGCTGGGAAACCGCGCTGATCCAGGCCCTGGCCAACCAGATCGGCACGGCGCTGTCGCTCAAGCGCCAGCGCGAGCAGGAACATCGCCTGCTGCTGCTTGACGAGCGCACCACCATTGCCCGCGAGCTGCATGACTCGCTGGCCCAGGCGCTGTCCTATATGAAGCTACAAGTCAGCCGCCTGCAGACCCTGATCCGCCGCGGTGAAAGCGCGCAAACCCTGGAAACCGTCAGCGACGAATTGCGTGACGGCTTGAACACCGCCTACCGGCAACTGCGCGAGCTGCTGACCACCTTCCGCCTGCAGATCCAGGACGGCGGCCTCGACCAGGAACTCAAAGACACGGTGCAGGAGTTTGCCAAGCGCGGCGACTTCAGCGCCGAACTGCAGATCGACCGCCTGGCCTTTCAGCTCTCGGCCAGCGAGCAGATTCATCTGTTGCAGATCGCCCGCGAGGCGCTGTCCAACTGCGCTCGGCATGCCCAGGCCAAACACGCCTGGCTGCGCCTGCGCCAGGTCGGCGAACAGGTCGAGTTGTCGGTCGAAGACGATGGCTGCGGCCTGGTTCAGGGCTTCGACCCGCGCCAACACCACGGTCTGACCATCATGCAGGAGCGTGCGCGCAGCCTGCATGGCCAGCTCGACATCGAACCACGCGCGCCCAAGGGCACCCGTATCCATTTGCAGTTCCGCCCGGAGTTCCTCGGGCGTCACGAACAAGGTAACGCCGCATGAACCCGCCGATCCGCCACAGCATCCTGCTTGTCGATGACCACCCGATGATGCGCCGCGGCATGCGCCAGTTGCTCGAACTCGAAGCAGACCTGGAGGTCATCGGTGAGGCCGGGCATGGCGCAGAGGCCCTGCAGATGGTCGGCGAGTTGCAGCCCGAGCTGATCCTGCTGGACAACAACATGCCGCAGATGAACGGCCTGGAAACCCTGCGCCGCCTGCGCGAGATGCACTACCACGGCAAGGTGTTGATCTTCACCGTGTCCGATTCCGAAGACGACATCCGCGACGCCATGCGCCTGGATGCCGATGGCTACCTGCTCAAGGACATGGAGCCGGAGTTGCTGATCCAGTCGATTCGCGATGCCCTGCAAGGCAGCCTGGTGGTCAGCCCCACCCTGACCCGGATCCTCGCCCAGGCGCTGCGCTCGCCCCACGCCAGCGCGCAGGCCGACCTGACCGAACGCGAACGCCAGGTGCTGAAGACCATCGCCGCCGGCCACAGCAACAAGGTCATCGGCCACAAGCTCGGGATCACCGAGGGCACGGTCAAGGTCCATGTGAAAAATCTGCTGCACAAACTCGGCCTGCGCTCGCGGGTCGAAGCCGCGGTCTGGGCGATGGAACATCTGCGTTAGCCCACCGCCGAAACCGGATGAGTCTGGCCGCGCAGGTTGAGCGTAGCGATACTCATGCTGTCGAACAGTATGAGCAACGCCCGATCACCAACAACACTGAATGATCGTGCCCACGCTCCGCGTGGGTACGCCGCTCTGGACGCTCTGCGTCCATGCCTCGTTCGCCGTGACGCGCAGCGTCACTGGCTGTATTCCCACGCTGGAGCGTGGGAACAATACGATCCAACCGCGCCCGCCTGCATTCACTGATCGTAGAGAAAACTGTCGTCGAGCTGGTCCGCCCCGCTGACCGTCACCCCCAGATCATTGACCAGACCATCGGTAAGCCCGTAGATCCAGCCATGCACGGCCAGCGGTTGGCCGCGTTTCCAGGCGTTCTGCACGATGGTGGTATGGCAGACATTGCGCACCTGGCGTTGCACGTTCAGCTCGCACAACAGGTTGACCTGGGCTTCCGACTCCAAGCCACGAAAACATTCGAGATTCTGGTGATACAGCGCCTTGAGCGCGCGCAGCCAGTTGTCGATCAGGCCCAGCGCCTCATGCCCCAAGGCCGCGCGCACTCCGCCACAACCATAGTGGCCGCAGACGATCACCTGTTTGACCTGCAGCACGTCTACCGCGTACTGCAGCACCGAGAGAAAATTCATGTCGGTGGCCACCACCATATTGGCCACGTTGCGATGCACGAACAGCTCGCCCGGCATCAGGCCGACCACCTCATTGGCCGGCACCCGGCTGTCCGAGCAGCCGATCCAGAGAAACTCCGGCCGTTGCTGGCGCGCCAGGCGCGCAAAGAACTCCGGATCCCTGGCCTTGAGTGACTCAGCCCAGAAGCGGTTATTGGCCAACAACTGTTCAACGTCCATCGACGCTCCCGATCTCCCCACCGGCGGCAGGGGCATGCGCAAGGATAGACATGACGCATAGCGGCAGAATTGTTGTGGATCAATATTCCATTCCCTCTACCCACCCTGAACCAGGACGACCTCTTTAGAGGTAGCCCGCCTAAACACCCGGGAGCAGCCCGGCGACAACTTTTTCGCCATCTTGATGGCCGTCAATATGTTCTACCGCCGTGCCGCTAACGTGCCCTCCAGAATTCACCTGCTTGAGGCATGACCATGAAAAGCTACATGACGCCAATCGCCCTTGCCCTGCTCGCCTGCGCCAGCAACGCCAGCGCCAGCGCCAGTGAAAACCTCGGCAACCTGTTCAAGGACGGCAAGCCGATCCTCGACCTGCGCTACCGCTACGAACACGTCGACCAGGACAACGCGCTGAACAACGCCAACGCCCAGACCCTGCGCACCCGCGTCGGCTTCCAGAGCGGCAAGTGGTACGGCCTCTCTGCCCTGATCGAGGCGGACAACGTCAGCCGCATCGGCGACGCCAGCTACAACAGCACGCGCAACGGCCAGACCGATTTTTCCGTGGTCGCCGACCCGGACGGCAGCGAAATCAACCAGGCCCTGCTGCGCTATGACCACAGCCTGGGCAACGCGGTGGTCGGCCGCCAGCGCATCAATCTGGACAACCAGCGCTTCGTCGGCGGCGTCGGCTGGCGGCAGAACGAGCAGACTTACGACGGCGTGCTCGGCCAACTGAAACCGCTGGACGGCCTGACCCTGACCTACGCCTACATCGACCAGATAAACAGTATTTTCGGCCCCGGCAACGGCCGCTTCGACACGGCGGGCAACCCGGCCAATATCGAAGGCCACAGCCACCTGCTGAATGCCCAGTACGTGGTCATGCCCGAGCTGACCGCCACCGTCTACCAGTACCGCCTCGGCCTGGACAACCTGGCGCTGGGCAATCAATCGAGCCAGACCAGCGGTGTACGCCTCAATGGCGCCGTAGCCGGGGTCAGCTACACCCTGGAGTACGCCCAGCAGAAGGATTACGCCGACAACCCGCAGGATCTGGATAGCGACTACTACCTGGCGGAACTGGGTTACACGGTCAAAGGCGTGGCGCTCAAGGGTGGCTACGAAGTGCTCGGTGGCGACTCGGGACCGAGTAACCGCGCCTTCCAGACCCCGCTGGCGACCAAGCACGCCTTCCAGGGTTGGGCCGACATCTTCCTGCTGACCCCGGCTGATGGCGTCGAGGACGCTTACGTCGGCTTTACTGCCCCCCTGCTCGGCGGCAACCTGGCGGCCTGGTACCACGATTTCAGCGCCGAGCGTGGCAGCAACAACTACGGCTCGGAGATCGATGTTTCCTACGCCCATGCGATTCCGGGCGTGAAGGGCCTAGTCGGCCTGGTCAAGTACTCTGGCTACGATGCCGACGACTTCGCCGTGGACACCGACAAGCTGTGGCTGCAGGCGCAATACAGCTATTAAACGATAGGCTCGGTCGTTCTTTTACCGAGCGCACCCTGGGCGCGTCTTCCCCTGCGGGAGGGCGCACCCCCTGGAGAGACTCCATGCGCAAGAAAAACTGGTGCGGGCTGCTGTTCGGTCTGGTGCTCCTCAGCCCTTCGCTGTGGGCGGCCATCGGCGCCGCTGAGGCGGTCAACCTGTCGGGCATGCAGCGCATGCTCAGCCAACGCATCGCCAAGAATTACCTGATGATCGGCGCCGAGATTCGGCCTGAACAAGCCAATCAGCAGCTCGATGAGAGCCTGGCACGTTTCGAAAGCAACCTCCTCGCCCTGGATGGCTATACCTCCAGCCCGCCCATCGAGCAGCAGCTGCAGCGCGTCACCCTGCGCTGGCAGGAGTACCGCAACCTGATTCTGCAACGTCCCGACCGCGACTCCGCGATGCGGGTGCTGACCCTCAGCGACCAACTGCTCGCCGAAAGCGAGACCTTGGTGGCACAGATCGAACGCTCCAGCGGCGGTCGCACTGCACAACTGGTTAACCGCAGTGGACGCCAGCGCATGCTCAGCCAGCGCATCGCCAAGCTGTATCTGGCACTGAGCTGGAGGCTGCCAAACACAGAGCTGCAGACCCAGTTTGAGCAGGCAGTGGACGAGTTCAACCAGGCCCTGGAAGAGTTGCGCGCGGCACCGGAAAACAATGCGGCAATCAACGCGGCGCTGGCCAAGGCCAGTGCACAATGGGAATTCTCGCAACGTGGTTTTCAGCTGTCCGAGGACGCCCGCTATGTGCCGACGCTGATCAGCATAACCTGTGAGACGCTGCTCAAGCAGATGGACGGCCTGACTCGGGCCTACGCCGAGCTGCCCCTTTAGAGGTAGCCCTGAGGAGGAATGGGCAGCCCCGGTTGGGGCACCTAAGATGGTACCTACTGAGGTGAACCATGCTGAGCGACTCCACGACCCTTGCCATTCTGCGCGAGCACCAGTTGTTCGATAGGCTGCCCGCCAGCGCTTTTCAGGAAGTCGGCAACCTGGCGATTCATCGACGTCTGCACAGCCTCGACATCCTCTTCCACCAGGGCGATCTGGCAGAGCGTTTCTACCTGCTGCTGGAAGGGCAGATCATCCTGACCCGCGTGCTGCCGGAAGGTAGCGAAAAACTGGTCGAGGTGATCCGGCCAGGGCAGATTTTTGCCGATTCCCTGCTGTTCTGCGATACCCGCCACTATCCGGTAACCGCCAGCGCCCTGAAACCCAGTTGCCTGGTAAGCATCGATGGCGCCCACTATCGCCACCTACTCGAAGTGCAACCGAGCATCTGCCTGGAACTGCTGGCCAGTTTCAGCATGCGCCTGCACCAGCGACTGGCTGAAATCGACACCCTCGCCGTGGCCAATGCCAGCCGCCGCGTGGTGCGCTTTCTCTGTCAGGAACAGGCGGCCGGCAATGGCCAGATCAAGCTCAGCGTGCCGAAACGTCTGATCGCCTCGCAACTGGGCATCCAGCCGGAAACCTTCTCGCGCATCCTCCATCGCCTGATCGATGCCGGATTGATCGCCATGGAACAGCGCAATATTCGCATCATCAATACGCTCAGACTGGCCAACTACTACGAGTGAGGCGAGGGCTGCGGTTGCGCCATCCACCGAGCGCCCCCTTATCTAGCAGGTACACGGTTCGACGGCGCAGCGTCCGATGGATCCTTTACGCGATTGATCATCTGCCGCCGCAACGGCGGCGTGGCAGGCTGACTGCCCACCACGTCGTCCCGTCAAACCTGCAAACGGAAGCGTCCGGTCAGCACTTGCAGGCCATCCATACTCAGGGTGATGGCCTGGCTGGTCGACTCGGTATCGCGGGTGGAAACGGCCGCCTGATCGGCGACTCCAGCGATATGGGTCAGCGATCGGTGCATGTCGTCGGCCACCTGGCACTGCTCCTCGGCCGCCGTGGCGATCTGGTTGGTCATGCCGCGAATGGTCTGCACCGCACCGACGATATTTTCCAGGGCGCCCTGCGCCGCTTCGATCTGCTGCAAGGTGGCATCGCTGCCACGCCGTGATTCGTCCATGGCCCGGCCGGCGCGCTCGGTTTGCTGCTGCAGGCGCCCGATCAGGCCGCTGATCTCGCCGGCGGAACTCTGGGTGCGTGCGGCCAGACTGCGTACTTCGTCGGCGACCACGGCAAAACCCCGGCCCTGCTCACCCGCCCTGGCCGCCTCGATGGCCGCGTTGAGTGCGAGCAGGTTGGTCTGATCGGCAATTGCGCTGATCACCTCCAGCACCCGACCGATTTCCTGGCTGTCTGCAGCCAGTTGCAACATCAGTTCGGACAACCCATCGACATGCCCGGACAGCTCGCGAATGGCGGCGACCGAACTGCGCATGACTGTGCGGCCATTGCCGGTTTCGCTGTCGGCGGTATCGGCTGCCGATGCCGCCGCTACTGTGCTGCGCGCCACTTCTTGGGAGGTGGCGAGCATTTCGTGCATGGCCGTGGCCACCTGATCGATCTCGGCCTGCTGGCCGACCACATTACGCGCGCTCTCGCCGGCAACCGCCGCCATGCGACTGCAATGACCATCGGCCTCATCCGCGGCCTGACGCACCGCACGGATCATGTCGCTGACCTGTTGCAGCAGTCGGTTATAGGCCGTGCCGATCTGACCCAATTCATTGTCGGCGTAATCCACAGCCAACTTTTGCGAAAAATCACCGCGGCTGACCCGCTCGAGCCTGCAGCGCAGCTCATCGAGCTGGCGCATCAGCCAACTCATCCCGGCCACCCGTCCGAGCACCACCAACAACAGGATGGCCAAGGTCGAACCCAGCGCCACCCAACGCTGCACGCTGGCACTGCGGTTGGCCTCGACCGACATCAGCTGCACCACTTCGTTGCTCGCGGCGAGCAGGGATTCCGAGTCGGCGGCAAGCGTTTGCAGCGCGTCGCGGTCGCCCTTGGCAACGGCCAGCACCAGCGTGCGGTAACGGCCCCAGGCCTGATCGACCTGACGCAGAAGCAGCTGGGCGGCCGGCAGTTCTACCGCGGCGATGCCCTGGCCCTGGTCACCCTGTACCAGCAGCCGATGGGCACTCTCGAAGCGCTGCAGGGTGGCCTCTAGTTTCGCCAGCGGCAACGCCTCTTGCGCGACCAGCAGGCTCTCCTTGGCCATTTTCTGGCTGAGCATGCGTTGCGCGCCGGCCATGTCCAGTTGCCTGGCATCCTGGTCGGAGGTGAACAGCACCCCGGCAGTCAGTGCCGCGCAGAGGAAGATCAGGCTGTAGGAAAAGAAGAACTGGGTGTTGATGCTGCGCAGGCCAACACCGCGCAATAGCCGCTGAATTCCGCGCGCCAAGGTGTCAGACATATCGAGTCCTTTTCCATCATGCTATTTGATTGATCATTGTCAGAAGCTCGCCACATCATCGCAATCACACTTTAGGTGTACTTGCTTTGCCGCCCGCTTAGGAATAAACCTCGGTCTTGCCCTTCGTCGCCGGAACTTCAACCGCCTCGCCCAGCGCGCAGATCAACTGCCATAACTTGGGCGGCAAGCCTTCCGGGTCGAGGCTGTCAAGCAGGTTCTTGATGCCCAGGCCCAGGTCGGTATCGCCCTCGATCATCAGGCGGCGGCGGAAAAACAGGGTATCCGGGTCCTCCTGACGACTGGCCAACAGGAGGAACTCGCGCCAGTTGCCGCGGATGCAGACATCCACCGGCGCCTCGGCCGCGATACGCAGACCACTCTGGTCGCGGGTCAGGCACCAGGCCAGCTGCAAATCGCTGATTTCCAAGCGCAGCCAGCGGCCCTGCAACAAGTCGAACTCGCCTGCCGCCAGGGGTTCGGCGAACAGGCGGGCAATGACCTTTTCCAGCACCAGGCGCTGCAGCGGGAATGGCACATGGCGGCCCAGCGGCAAGAGTGGCGGGCCGACTCGCATGGCCAGGCGGGCAAAGGTCTTCATAGCACCACCTCGGCGGCGCCCAGCATACCGGCGCGGCCGTGCCAATAACCGTTACAGCCGTCCACCGCCAAGGGCGGCAGCGCGCCGCCACGCACCGCATCGAACGCACCGATCACTCCGGCCATGCCTTCGGCGCGCGGGCTCAGGCGCAGCATATCGGCGCCGGTCGCGGCCAGTTGCGCATAGTCGGCGAGCAAGTTGTTGACCTTGGCCGACATGGTCTGGATGCCGTTGAGGGTGAACAACGCCTCGCCTTCCTGACTGTGCAGCACGATGCCTTCCGGGAAACTCTCGCAGCAAATCTGGCAGTCGTCCTTGGGCCGGTTTTCCGCGCGGGCGGTGAAGCAGCGCGCCGAGTAGGCCAAGGGCAGATGCCCGTAGGCGAACAGCTCCACCTCCGGCCGCGTCAGGCCGAGGCTGTCGAGTTGCTCCAGGGTGTTGCGGATCAGCGCGCCGGAGCATTCGACCGGCGGCACCCAGCGCTGCAGGCCGCAGTCGATCAGCTCGGCCAGGGCGTGGCCGTTGTACAGATTCAGCGCGGGACCGGCGACGAAGGGCAGCTTGCGTTCACGCAGGAACTGCACCGCGCCCATATCGTTGGCCTCCACCAGCAGTTCGCCGTTGTCGCACAGACGCTTCAGGCTGGACAGCTCGGAAGCCGCCTCGACCAGCGCCAGGCCCGACAGCACCCGCTCGGCGCGCGTGCATTCGCCCAACTCGCGGGCCAGGCCGAGCCAGTCATCCAGGCTGAGGGCGCGACGCTTGGCGCACACCGTCTCGCCGAGATAGATGGCATCGAGTGGTTGCTCGGCCATTTCGGCATAGAAATCCAGCAGTTTTTCGCGGCTCCAGTAGAACAGGACGGGTCCCAGACTGAGCTTCATGATGATTTCCTCATTGCCAGGAACGATGGTAGGCGCCCAGCGTGGTCTGGCTGCCCTCGGACAAGCTGTCCAGTGCGCTGCGCCACTGTGGCTGCACCGTGAAATTCTCCGGCGCGCGGGTGTAGGCATCCAGCGCCGAGCGCCAGACCCGGGTGACCTGCTCGACATAGGCCGGGCTGCGCTGGCGGCCCTCGATTTTCACCGCCGTCACGCCGATCGCGGCGAGCTGCGGGATCAGGTCGAGGGTGTTTAGGCTGGTCGGCTCTTCCAGGGCATGGAAGCGCTGGCCGCCGACCAGGAAGCGGCCCTTGCACAGGGTCGGGTAACCGGCCGGCTCATCCTTGCCATAGCGGTCGATCAGCACGCCATTGAGGCGCGAGGTAAGACCCTCGGCATCTTCCTGCCAACGCACGGCCTTGGCCGGCGAACAGACGCCACACAGGTTGGGCGATTCGCCTGTCAGATAAGACGACAGATGGCAGCGGCCCTCGGCCATGATGCACAGGCTGCCAAAGGCGAATACCTCGATCGGCACCGGACTTTTTTCCGCCACCTGGCGCACCTGCGCCAGCGACAGCACCCGGGGCAGCACCGCGCGGCGGATGCCATAGCGCTGCTGATAGAGCGTCAGGGCGGCGGCATTAGTCGCCGAGCCCTGCACCGACAGGTGCAGGTTGAGGCTGGGATGCCGGCGGCTGGCATAGGCCAGCACCCCCGGATCGGCGGCGATCAGGGCATCCACACCGAGCGCCGCGGCCTGGTCGACCGCACGCTGCCAGCGTGCCCAGCCGTCGGGCTGGGCATAGGTATTGACCGCGATATACAGCTGCCGCCCGTGCTGACGGATCAGCTGCAGGCCGCTTTCGAGCTGCTTGTCGTCGAGGTTCAGACCAGAGAAATGGCGAGCATTGGTGTCATTGCGAAAACCGACATAGACGGCGTCAGCGCCCTGCCGAACCGCGGCCTTGAGGGCAGGCAGGCTGCCTGCGGGACAAACCAGTTGCATGAAAACTCCTTCCGGGCGGAATACTGTCGGGCACTGTAGGGGTTGGCTCTGAGCGAGGCCTTGATCGCGGTCAACAAGCCTCGACTCGCCGGGTGGGCCGAGCCTTGGCCACATCGCCTGAACTGTGGAATCAGCAAGGGCCGAGTATCTCCCCGGCCGCAACGGTTTGGCGTTAATGCATCAGCGCACTGAACGGTAGGTAATCGAGCATTTCGCCCTCCTCCAGGGTCTGGCCTACCTCGACCAGCGCCAGGCCGTCGGCCCAGCAGGCCGAGGTGAGCATGGCCGAGCCCTGCTGCGGGTGCAGGCACACGCGCAACTGACCGTCCTGCTGCTGCAGGCGGGCACGCAGGTACTGGCGGCGACCATTGGCCTTGGGCCAGGCGAATCCCGCCGGCAGGCGCAGCGGCTGCGGCACTACATCCAGGCAACCCTGGGCGCGCAGCAGAAAGGGCCGCGCCACCACCAGGGCGGTGATCAAGGCCGCCGCCGGGTTGCCTGGCAAGCCCAGCCAGGGTTTGCCGCCCACGTCGCCGAAGGCCAGCGGCTTGCCCGGCTGGATCGCCAGGCGCCACAGGTGCAATTCGCCCAGCTCGCGGATCGCCTGTTTGAGGTGATCCTCCTCGCCGACCGACACCCCGCCGGAGGTGATCAGCATGTCCCACTCCGACGCGGCCAGGCTCAGGGCATCGCGGCTGGCCGCCAGCTCGTCGGCCATGATTTCGTAATCATGGACTTCCACGCCCAGGCTGGTCAGCACAGCTGCCAGGCTGTAGCGGTTGGCGTTGTAGATCTGCCCGGGCTGTAGCGCTTCACCCGGCTCGCGCAACTCGTTGCCGCTGCTCAGCAGGCCGACCCGCAGACGCCGATAGACCGCCACCCGGTCGATGCCGAAGCTGGCCAGCAGGCCCAGTTCCTGGGGCCGCAGGCGCTGTCCGACGCTCAGCACCAGGGTGCCGGCAGCCAACTCCTCGCCACACCGGCGCACATGTTCGCCGCCCTGTACCGGCGGCAGCCACACCCGCCCCTCCTCGAGCCGGCATTGCTCCTGCATCACCACGCTGTCGGCGCCAGGCGGCAAGGGCGCGCCAGTGAAGATGCGCACGGCATGGCCGGCCGGCAAGGCGTGCGCTGCCGCATCGCCGGCAGCGATACGCCCGGCCAGGGGCAGGCAACCACCACCCGCCGGCAGATCGGCGGCGCGCAGGGCGTAGCCATCCATTGCACTGTTGTCCCAGGCCGGCACCTCGAACGGTGCGTGCAGCGGCTCGGCCAACACCCGGCCGAGAGCCTGGCTCAGGGTTACCCGCTCCACTGGCGGCGGTGCCGGTGCGCGCGCCAGCAATTCGGCGATGGCCTGATCAACCGGCCGCAGGTTGTTGCCGTCGCAGCCGCAGGCGCTCAAGAGCGAGCTCCGCAGCGCGCGACGTGCGGCTGATCGGCCAGGCGCTTGAGGTGGGCGACGAAGTTGCACGGCCCAGTGCGGCTATCCAGTTGCTCGCGCAGAATCTTCTCCCAGGCCGTGCGGCAGGCGTTGGGCGAACCGGGCAGGCAGCAGACCAACGCGCCATTGCTGATCCCGGCCAATGCACGCGATTGCAGGCTGGAGGTACCGATTTCATCCAGCGAGACCTGGCGAAACAGTTCGCCAAAGCCATCGACCAGCTTGTCCAGCAAGGGCGTCACGGCTTGCGGGGTATTGTCCCGCGCGGTGAAACCGGTGCCGCCGGTGATCAGTATCACCTGCACCAGTGGATCGGCGATCCAGGTACAGACCCGCGCGCGGATCTGCCAGATATCGTCGATCACCAGAGCACGCTCGACCAGCGCGTGGCCGGCGGCCTCCAGCCCCTCTATCAGGGTTTGCCCCGAGGTGTCGCTCGCCCGATTGCGGGTGTCGCTGACGGTCAGGACGGCGATGCGTAATGCCTGGAATTCGGCGCTGGACAGATGAGCCATGCTGGAAACCTCCATAGAATGTCTGGCCGCAGACTGCACCGGTACTTTGCTACAGCCCATTCCTCGTTGGAGGTATGCCCCAGGAAGCAGTACCGCCTGTGCAGGTCTCAACCCCTGCTGCCAGGGGCTTTCAGCGGCTTGTTCAGCGGCTGCGACCCAGGGTCGCAGGTATCTTGTGAACGACTAAACCGCCTGGGAAACGGAGTGCACACGCGGCGCCCCGTTGTAGCGATCGAACAAGCGGCACACCGAGTGCACCAGC
The DNA here is from genome assembly GCF_035621475.1 of Pseudomonas paeninsulae. Lineage (NCBI taxonomy): Bacteria > Pseudomonadati > Pseudomonadota > Gammaproteobacteria > Pseudomonadales > Pseudomonadaceae > Pseudomonas > Pseudomonas paeninsulae. Next base: position 2,460,329 of record NZ_CP141799.1, on the reverse strand, counting down.
AAACGACCGGCGGGAAGAATAGCGATGGACGCCTCGTTGAGGCTGATCAGGCGGTCGCGCTGCATCTGCTCCAGGGCCGGCCAGGCGTCGGCGAAATAGTCGCGGAATATCAGGCCGAAACGCGCTTCGATGCCTCGAATATCCAGGCCGACGTCACAGATCAAGCGCTCGATCACCTCGCCGCGCAGACGGTCGTCGGGCCCGCAGCGAAAGCCGCGCCAGGTTGCCAATTGGCCCCTATCGAGCTGGGCCTGATAGCCCTGCAGATCGCGACTGTTCTGTACATAAAGGCCGTCAATCTGACTGATGGCAGCGACGCCCAGGCCGACATGGTCGCAGTCCGCGTGCCGGCTGAAACCTAGGCAATTGCGCTGCAAGCTGGCGCTTTCCTGAGCGATGACCAGATCGTCATCCGCCAGGGCAAACAAACCCATGCCGATATAGCGATAGCCCGCCCGACTGAGCTGCTCGACGCCTTGCCGCTGCATGGCCAGCTTGTCCTCCCGGTCAGACAGGTCTTTAGCGGCAAACCGGCCCATCGACCGATAACGCTGCGGCGGATCGGCATAGTCGAAAACCGTCACCCGACTCGGCTGCAGCTCGATAATGGCCGCCACCTTGCGCGCGAAACTTGTCCGGGTCTGCCAGGCACGCCCATAGCCAATATCGATGTTCACCGAGCGAAAGTTGAGTGCGCGGGCGGCATCGATCAGCGAGCGGATGTGCCGCGGGTCCTGCCAGGCCAGCGTTGCACCACTGATCGCGGCGATATCAGGCACGCCGATACTGACGTGATTGAAGCCCAGATCGCGCAACCGCCCCATGGTCGCCCAATCCGAATGGGGCAACTGGATCTCGATGCTGTAGTCGCCCGTGTCGTAATCGAGAAAATTGAAGTGTTGGCGCAGATGACTCATCAGCCTGAGCAGCTGTTCGTCAGTGGGCGTACTACCGCCCGCCAGGTGAAATTGTTCGACGCGTTGCTGCGCCCCCAGGTGGCAGCCGATCGTGTCGATCTCCCGCTCCAGGCGCTCCAGGTAGGCGGCGAAGACGCTCGGCGAACAACTCGCCCGCTGCTGGCCGAAGGCGCAGTTGATTGGCAACTGCACAGCCAGCGATAGCGCTCGCTGGGCCCGCCGACTACCACGCAAGGCGCGCAGCAGATCCAGCGAGCCAATACCGCGATGAAAGACTGTGCTCTCGGGATAGCAGCTATGGCTGGCATCGCCATGGGCGTAGCGGCCGAGCAGCTTGCTGTCCCAGTTGATGGATTCACGCATCTGGCTCTCCCCGTATGACCGCTAACACAGTGTCGGGGTATTGCCGGCAAGCCTCATTGACCTGAGTCAACCTTGGGAAAAGCCGCGTGCCTGTGACGACCTGGTGCGCTTAAGCCATGGTTGACTCATGCCAACGCGTAGGCCGTATGTGCATAGGCAAGCTCTACGACATCGCTCACTTGGCTTGAGTGAGCGGGCTTGCGGGCGAATCACTTCAAGCGCAGACGCCGCGCCAGTTTATGCAGGTTGCTCGGGTCGAGTTCGAGCAGGCGCGCCGCGCTGGCCCAGTTATCCGCGCACAACGCCAAGGCTTGCAGGATGCTCTGGCGCTGACAGGCTTCGACTGCCTCGCGCATCGAACAGGCGGCAGCTGCGGGCGTGTTTTGCTGCTCCAGCGCCTCGCTGGCGCCAGGCTGGCGCACTGAGCTGTCGAGGTCGAGCAGGTCGGGTTCCAGGGTCAGAATCTGCGTGCGGCTGGCGCCGCGACTGAGCAGTTTGATCGCCGCTCGGCTGATCACATGCTCCAGTTCGCGCACATTGCCCGGCCACGCATAAGCCAGCATGGCACGCTCCGCCGCGGGCGAAAGGCGCATGCTGCGCAAGCCCAGGCGCGCGCGATTGAGTTCGAGGAAGTGCCCGGCCAGCATCAACACATCGTTGCCGCGCTCGCGCAACGGCGGAATCGGCACCGGATACACCGACAGGCGGTGATAGAGGTCCGCGCGGAAATGGCCGTCGCGAATGCTGTCCGGCAGGTGGCGATTGGTCGCGGCGATAATTCGCACGTCGACATGCAGGGGCTTATCCGCACCCAGGCGCTGAATCTCGCCATTTTGCAGGGTGCGCAACAGTTTGGCCTGCACACTGAGGGGCAGTTCGCCCACCTCGTCGAGCAGCAGGGTGCCGCCATTGGCCGCATCGAAGCGCCCGGGACGATCGCTGGTAGCGCCGGAAAAGGCGCCCTTGACGTGGCCGAACAGTTCACTTTCGGCCAGCGACTCGGGCAGTGCCGCGCAGTTGACCTGAATCAGCGGCTTGTTGCGGCGCCGCGACAGACGATGCAGGTGACGGGCGAACAACTCCTTGCCCACCCCGGTTTCGCCCAGCAACAGCACCGGCAACTCCGAGTCGGCCACCACTTCCAGCTCGCTCAGCAGTTGGCGAATCGCCTGGCTGTGGCCGAGGATCTCGCTCTCCTCGGTGACCAGGGCGGCCGTCTGCACATCGCTGCGGGCCAGGCGCAGGCTACGGTTTTCCTGCTCCAGGCGCGTCACCCGTACCGCCGCTTCGATCATCAGGGCATAGCGCTGCAGATCGCGCCGGGCGTTGCTGTCGAAGGTCCCGGCATGCAGGGCGTCGAGCGTCAGCGCGCCCCACAGCTGGCCCTCGACGTACAGGCTGACGCCCATGCAGTCATGCACCGGCAAGGGCTCGCCGACATGCGCGTCGAGCAAGCCGTCATACGGATCCGGCAGGCGACTGTCCGGCTCGAACCAGGTCGGCTCGCGGGCGGCCATGATCGCCGCCAGGCGCGGGTGCTGGGCGATCACGAAACGGCGGCCGAGCGCCTCATGCACCAGGCCCACGGCCGCCAGTGGCCGCAGGCTGTCGCCATCCAGACGCAACAACCCCACCGCGCCACAATTGAAGTGCTCGCGCAGGGTATGCACCAGACGCTGCAAGCGCACGGCATTAGGCAGTTCGGTGATGAGATCGGCGAGCAGACTGCTTTCCAGCATGGTATTTATCACCCTAATTGGTCGATCGAACCCTAACAGATCAGGGTTCGATCGACCATGTGAAACATAAATACCTTTGTTTTCAAGTGATCGGTCCTGGCACGGCTGATGCTATTGACCTAAGAATCCCCATTGATCGATGCACAAGGAAATCGCCATGAGTACGACCCTTCTCGACCAACCCCTTGGCAGCCTGGCCTGCGAGATACCCGGTGCCACACGGGTATTTCATGCCTTCAATCTCGACTTCTGCTGCGGCGGTCACAAGAGCCTGCGCGAGGCGGCGGCCCTGCGCGGTATCGAGCCTGAAGAGGTCGCCGCCGAACTGGACAGCCTGCAGGCCCGGGGCGGCACGCAGCTGGACTGGCGCACTGAGCCCAGCGCACGCTTGATCGAGCATATCCTCAAGCGCTATCACGCCCGCCATCGCGAGCAACTGCCGGAATTGATCCGCCTGGCCTGCCGGGTGGAACAGGTTCACGGCAACCGCGCCGATTGCCCGAACGGCCTGGCCGACCTGCTGCGCGATATGCAGCAGGAGCTGGAGAGCCACATGCTCAAGGAGGAGCAGATCCTCTTCCCCATGCTCCTCAGCGGTTACGCCAAACAGGCCAGTGCGCCGATCTCGGTGATGCGTTTCGAGCACGACCACCACGGCCTGGCACTGGAACGGATGGAAGCCCTGACCCACGGCCTCACCCCTCCGGAAGACGCCTGCAACACCTGGTGTGCGCTGTACCGCGGGCTGAACGAATTGCACGATGACCTGATGCAGCACATCCACCTGGAAAACAACGTGTTGTTCGTCGCCGACCAGGCTTAGTCTTATTTAGGACTATGTCCTTGCAGGGTGGCTCGGGCCGCGCCGCGCCGAGCAGGGTTTGCGCAGTAACTTCGGTGTTAGTGCGCCACGTAACCTACCAAGCGGCCTATTTATCGGCTCAATCGCCGGCATGCCGGCGAAGTCTGGGTGTCGGCCAAACCGTGCCCCATCACCAGCTCAGATAGAACATGCTCTTGGCCAGCAGTACGATGCCGACCATGTGCGCGAACAGGCTGACGTGGATGATGCGCAGATAACGCGCATTCATGCGCTTGCTTCTGAACAGCCACATGGCGCTGAAAAAATGCCCGAGCACACTGGCGGCGAGCATGATCTTCAGGGTCAGCAGGGTATTGAAGGACGACGCCAGCGGTGCGGCCAACGCGGGCAGATAACGTAGCCAGAGCATGCCGAGGCCGGCGCCGAACAGCGCCAGCAACACCCAGGGCATCAATTGCCGGGCACGCCGGCCGACGCCCCGCTCAATCAGACGCATCGCCTCGGCCGGCACCTGCTTGCGCACGCTTTCCAGGATCAGTACTTCGAAGAACACCGTGCCGATGAAGATCAGCGCGGCAAACAGATGGAGAATCAGCAGGATCGGATAAATCATCGGCTACTCGGCAGGCAGGACAGCAATTGGCAAGGCATCACGTAGATACACATTCATCCCGGATGGCCATCCACGCGGGCACTGCACAGCATCGGCCCGTAGCGCCAGGCGAACAGGACAAAGGCCAGGCTCCAACACGCGGCGGCCAGCCACAGCCCCCAGAACGGCCAGATTTCGATCAGGCCAACGCGAAACAGGCTGGCCAACTGCACCAGGATAAAAGCCAGGGTCATCCCGGCCGGCGGCGCTAACGGGCGACCGGTATGGCCCAGGCTGACACGGGCGACCATGGCCAGGATCAAACCGCCTATGGAGCCGACGGTCAGGGCATGCAGCGGCTGGCTCGGGTTGCTCAGCAGGCCCAGATGCCAGAGCGCCATGCCCAGGCAGGCCAGGCCCAACCAGGCATAGGCCAGGTGTAATGACCAGAGCAAGGGCACCCGCCACATGCCCGGGTCATACCAGCGCACCAGGCGCAGCAGATGCCCAGCCGCGAGCAGCATGAACAACAGGCCAACCCAGGCGTTGGCCTGCAAGGCGATTCCGGCGGCATACAGCATGGCGATCAATGCCGAGCCCAGCAGCAACAACAGGTCGAGCCAGGGCCAGGGCTTAACGCCCTCCACCCGACCCAGGCCGCGCTGGGTGAAGAACGGAATCACCCGCCCGCCGATCAACCCCATCATCGCCGCGACCAGCCAGACTCCGGCCAATACGCCCTGGCGCTGCAGGACGTCGCTGGCACTGGCCAGCCCGTACACAGCGACGGCATCCGCTGCCGTCAGCAACAGCAAGACAGCCACAATCGGGTAGTTGCGTTTCTGCCGGGCCTGCCAGAGCGCTCGGCCCATGACTGCGGCCACCGCCAGCGGGAACGCCAGTTCCAGCACGGCCAGTAGTGGCAACGGCAGGTCGCTCAACCAGGCCACCCGCGCCGCCAGCCAGAGCAGCGCCAACAGGGTCAACGGGCGCCCCTGCAGCCCAGGCTGGCCGGTCCAGGTCTGCACCGCGGACAAGAGAAAGCCGGCAATGATCGCCAGGGCGAAACCGAACAGCAGCTCATGCCGGTGCCAGGCCAGCCAGCCTCCGGCCGGCTGCCACTCGCCCAGCCAGCCACTGTAGGCTGCCAACCACAGCGGCACGACCAACAGGGCGAACAGGCAGCCTCCCAGAAAGAACGGCCGAAACCCCAGACGCAACAACGGGGTGATCGCCAATGCCTTGCGGCGGTCAAGCACTTGCATGATGCAACTCCTTTAGCAGGCCGAGCGAATCCGGCCCAATTTACTCAACCAGCACGCAGGCAACCATGCCGAGCAACAGCAGACCCAACAGTGACCAATGACTGTTCAATCGCGAGCATGCGCCAGCAACGGCAGCCTGTCGCCCGCAGCGAGCCAGATGTGCCGAAAAACACTCGGCTCCTTGTTCCAGATTGCCACCCATGACTTCAAACATAAGAATCACTCCTTTGCGGCGACAGGCCACTGACCAGGGTCAAACAACCACTGAAGTTGCCAGGCCGGATCGACAGATACGGTTCGCCTTGACCATCAGTGGATTGCTTGCAAGCGGCCAGCCTGGCGACTGACCTGATCGCCCTGGCGAAACTGCGCGTTTGGCGAGCGCACGGTGGTTTCCTCGCCTTGCGCGGTCTTGACCACGTAGGCACGCTGGCTCAACCCGCTGACCTGCTGAGCGCCCTCCCCGGCAAACAAGCCGATGCCCGCACCGACCAATGCGCCCAGCGGGCCGCCAGCGGCGCCGCCTATCAGCACACCGCTGAGCCCGCCATATAGCGCACCGACGCTGTTGTCGGCGGTTTCCTTGATCACTTCGTCTGCATGTGCACCGGTAGCGCCGAACAATGCTGCACTGAGGAAAAACATGTTGAATAATTTCATGACTGACTCCGGCTGAATGATTCGTTTAACCATTACTAATCCAGAAATCGTGCCAACATTTAAACCCTTATATATCAATGTATTAATAACTAGACAGTCATTATAACCACGGCATAAGTGGTATATACGACCCTATAGAGTCCAAATAACTACATTGGCGGTATCGAGAGGTGGGAGGGGGCGAAGGCTGACTCAGGTGCGAAAGCATCTATTTGAGCAGGTACAAGGAGAGCCGCAGGCGGGCGCCTGCAGGGGAAGGAAGAAAGGAAGGAAAGAAGAGGAACTGCAATCCGTGCTGTCCAGCCCCCGGACCTGCGTGTCATGGCGACGCAGTCCGGCGACAGGCTGGCGCGATCAGGGCAGTAGCAGCGCTACTCGACCACGATTGGGGCAGGTTTCCATGTAGCGATGAGCCTCGATGAAATCATCGAAGGCGAACACCTTGTCGATGACCGGCGTGAGCAAGTGATCTGCGGTCAACTGATTGATGTGCTGCAAGGCACGCTGCACGGCTTCCTGATTGGGCTCGATGCCCATTTCTGGAAGGCCGGTGAAGTCGAGGACGCAGTGACGGAAGAACTGTAAGTGCTTCTTGAACGCGGCGCACGCCGGAAAGGCCGTATCGTTGCCACCGTTGACGCCACACATGATCAGCTTGCCGCGCGGCGCGGCGACATCGCCGAGCAGCTTCATCTGTTGTCCGGCGCACTGGTCGAGGATCACTTCGACTCCCCTGCCCTCGGTGTAGCGCTCAATTTCCAGGACCAGGTCCTGCTCTTCGGTGACCACCACCTTGTCGGCGCCCAACTCGCGGAGGAACTCGCGGTTACCCGCTTCACTGGTCGAGGCGATGACCGTGGCGCCCAGTGCCTTGGCCAGTTGCACGGTCTGCGGAGCCAGGCAATGGCTGGCCTCGGTGATCAGCACATGCTGGCCGGGCTGTAGCTTGGACAGGTCAACCAGGGCGAAATAGGCGAACAGCAACGCGGTGTAATGCACGCTGGCTTGCAGCGGTGACAACACCTCCGGGTAACGGGTCAGGGCGTAACGCGGCATCAGCACCAGATCGCCCCAGGTCGGGTAGCGATTGGCCGTGCTGGCCGGGAAGCTGGCGACCGACGTACCGACCTCAAGGTCGTCGACGCCCTCGCCCAGGGCTTCGATGGTGCCGGCCAGCTCGCTGCCCATGCCGGCGGGTAAGCGGGCCTGCTCGGCAGCCAGATTCTGCCGCCACAGTACATCGCTCCAATTCAGCCCTACGGCCTGGACGCGCACCAGCACCTCGCCTGGGCCAGGTGTCGGGGTTGGCAACTCTTCGCGCTGAAGTACATCAGCGTCGCCGAATTTATGGAAACGGATCATGTGGGACATCGTTACCTCAAACTCTGATCACGAAATGACACTTCAATGACTGTGGACTCTATCCGCTGATGTCCGGCAACACCACCCGCTGGCATTGATAGTTGTCATGCCTGGCAGTGATTGCCGGCTTTCCTTATCGGCATTGCAGCTCGTACTATTGCCCGGCGAAGGCTCTCATTGGCAACGTATTACTGGCAACGTATTACTGCAAAAAACAGCATGCCACGCCTGATCGCATCAAGGCCGCTTCACTTCGAATGGTAACCGGATGAACCGTAACGACCTACGCCGCCTCGATCTCAACCTGTTGATCGTGTTCGAGACGCTGATGCACGAGCGCAGCGTGACCCGCGCGGCGGAGAAACTGTTTCTCGGCCAGCCGGCAATCAGCGCCGCGCTCGCCCGCCTGCGCAGCCTGTTCGACGACCCGCTGTTTGTGCGCACCGGCCGCAGCATGGAACCAACCGCCCGCGCCGTGGAAATTTTCGCCCTGCTTTCACCGGCGCTGGATTCGATCTCCACGGCAGTCAGTCGCGCTGCCGACTTCGATCCGGCAACCAGTACCGCGGTGTTTCGCGTCGGCCTCTCGGATGACGTCGAATTCGCCCTGCTGCCCGCCCTGCTCCGCCGCCTGCGTGCCGAGGCGCCCGGGGTGGTGCTGGTGGTGCGCCGGGCCAACTACCTGTTGATGCCCAACCTGCTGGCATCCGGCGAGATTTCGGTGGGCGTCGGCTACACCGAGGAGCTGCCGGCCAACGCCAAGCGCAAGACCCTGCGCCGTAGCAAGCCCAAGCTGTTGCGCGCCGACTCGGTGCCGGGGACTCTGAGCCTCGACGACTATTGCGCCAGGCCACATGCCCTGGTGTCCTTCGCCGGCGACCTCAACGGCTTTATCGACGACCAACTGCTGAAGCTGGGCCGCAGCCGCAAAGTGGTGCTGGCGGTACCGCAGTTCAACGGCCTGGGTACCTTGCTGGCCGGCACCGACCTGCTCTCGGTAGTGCCGGACTACACCGCCGCCGCCTTGACCGCCGTCGGTGGCTTGCGCGCCGAAGAGCCGCCACTGGAATCCCGGAGCTTCGAACTGCACATGGCTTGGCGCGGCGCCCAGGACAACGACCCCGCCGAACGCTGGCTGCGCTCGCGGATCCAGATGTTCTGCGGCGACCCGGACAGCCTGGACTGAACCGACGCCGATCGCTGGCGAGCCTGTAGGAGCGACCGGGCGGCGTTGCGCTTTGGCCGCAAATTGGTGGTGTGATCGAATACTTCGCGGATAAATCCGCGCCTACAAGTGCATCGCTGCTTCCGAGCGTAAGCCGGGCCCGCAAGCGGCTCCGGAGGGTAGCAGTCCTCCCGCACCAATATGGCCTGCTATTGATACACACAGTGCAATCATCATTCCCGATGATATTCATCTTCGCGGCATTCGATTCGTCCGCCGCTACCTCGCCCAGCAAACTCCGCCCATCCTTAACACCCTCTGGCGGAATCATCCATGGAACAGCCCAACAACCCTACCTGGCAGTTGCCTTTGGCCCTTGCGGCCGTCCTGGTACTCAGCGCTTGCGGTAAAGCCCCAGAAACCACCGCACAGATGCCCGCCGCGCAGGTCAGCGTCGCCGAGGTGATCGAACAACCGATCAACGAGTGGGATGAGTTCACCGGGCGCCTGGAAGCCCCGGAATCGGTGGATATCCGCCCGCGAGTGTCCGGCCTCATCGATCGAGTGGCGTTCGACGAAGGCAGCCTGGTGAAGAAAGGCGACCTGCTGTTCCAGATCGATCCGCGGCCGTTCGAGGCCGAGTTCAAGCGGCTCCAAGCCCAGCTGCAACAAGCGCGCGCCAGCCAAACCCGCGCCCTCAGCGAGGCACGTCGCGGCGAACGCTTGCGTAAAAGCAATGCGATTTCCGCCGAACTGGCCGACGCCCGCGCCAGCGCCGCCCAGGAAGCCAAGGCCGTTGTCGCCGGCATTCAGGCCGAACTGGACAACGCCCGCCTCAACCTGAGCTTCACCCGCGTCACCGCGCCCATCAACGGCCGGGTCAGCCGCGCCGAGGTTACCGCCGGCAATCTGGTGACTGCGGGGCAAAGCCAGCTCACCTCGCTGGTCAGCACCGACAAGGTCTACGCCTACTTCGATGCCGATGAGCGGGTGTTTCTCAAGTATGTCGAGCTGGCCCGTAAAGCCGGCAGCAAGACCCGTGATGCCAGTCCGGTCTATCTCGGGCTGTCCAATGAAGACGGTCACCCGCACTTGGGCCAGTTGGATTTCATCGACAACCAGGTGAACCCCAAGACCGGCACCATCCGTGGTCGTGCGGTGTTCGACAACGCTTCTGGTGACTTCACCCCGGGCCTCTATGCACGGCTGAAACTGGTCGGCAGCAGCCGCTATGACGCCACCCTGATCAAGGACGACGCCGTCGGCACCGACCTGGGCAAGAAGTTCGTCCTGGTACTCGGCGAAGACAACAGCGTGAACTACCGCGCCATCGAACTGGGGCCGAAGCTGGAAGGTTTGCGCATCGTGCGCAGCGGCTTGGCCAAGGGCGAGCAGATCGTGGTCAACGGATTGCAGCGCGCCATGCCGGGCTCAATTGTCGACCCGCAGAACGTCCCCATGGCCGATGAAGCAACCCTGGCCAGCCTCGCGCGCCAGCGTCAGATCGTCGAAAGCCGCAACACCCCAAGTGTGGCGGTGAAGACCCTGCCCTCTCCTTCAGCGCCGCGCAGCTAACAGGGTTACGACGATGAATTTCTCTCAATTCTTTATTCAGCGACCGATCTTCGCCGCGGTGTTATCGCTGTTGATCCTGATCGGCGGGGCCATCTCACTGTTCCAGTTGCCGATCAGTGAATACCCGGAAGTGGTACCGCCTACCGTGGTGGTACGCGCCGCCTTCCCCGGCGCCAACCCCAAGGTGATCGGCGAAACCGTGGCCTCGCCGCTGGAACAGGCGATCACCGGTGTCGAAGGCATGCTCTACATGTCGTCCCAGGGCACCGCCGACGGCAAGATGACCCTGACTCTGACCTTCGCCCTCGGCACCGATCTGGACAAGGCCCAGGTGCAGGTGCAAAACCGCGTGACGCGGACCATGCCGACCCTGCCCAGCGAAGTGCAGCGCCTCGGCGTGACCGTCGACAAGGCCTCGCCCGACCTGACCATGGTGGTACACCTGACCTCGCCGGACGACCGCTACGACATGCTGTACCTGTCCAACTACGCCGCCCTCAACGTCAAGGACGAGCTGGCGCGCCTGGACGGCGTCGGTGACGTGCAGCTGTTCGGTCTGGGCGACTATTCGCTGCGCGTATGGCTCGATCCAAACAAGGTTGCTTCGCGCAATCTCACCGCTACTGACGTAGTCAACGCCATCCGCGAACAGAACCGCCAGGTCGCTGCCGGCTCCCTCGGCGCGCCGCCCTCCGATGCGGGCAACAGCTTCCAGTTGTCGATCAACACCCAGGGCCGACTGGTCACTGAGGAAGAGTTCGAGAACATCATCATCCGCGCCGGCGATGACGGCGAGATCACTCGCCTGAAGGACATCGCCCGCATCGAACTGGGGTCCAGCCAGTACGCCCTGCGCTCGTTGCTGAACAACAAACCGGCCGTGGCCATCCCGGTCTTCCAGCGCCCCGGCTCCAATGCCATCGAGCTTTCCGATTCGGTGCGGGCACGCATGGCCGAGCTGAAGCAGAGCTTTCCCCAGGGCGTGGACTACGAAATCGTCTATGACCCGACCATCTTCGTCCGTGGTTCCATCGAGGCGGTGGTGCATACCCTGCTCGAAGCCATCGTCCTGGTGGTCCTGGTGGTAGTCCTGTTTCTGCAGACCTGGCGCGCCTCGATCATCCCCCTGGTCGCCGTGCCGGTGTCGCTGGTTGGCACCTTCGCCGTGATGCACATGTTCGGCTTCTCGCTCAATGCCCTGTCGCTGTTCGGCCTGGTGCTGGCGATCGGCATCGTCGTGGACGACGCCATCGTCGTGGTGGAGAACGTCGAACGCAATATCGGCCTGGGTAAAACGCCGGTAGAAGCCACCAAACAAGCGATGAAGGAAGTCACCGGACCGATAGTCGCGACCGCCCTGGTGTTGTGCGCGGTGTTTATCCCCACCGCGTTTATCTCGGGCCTCAGCGGGCAGTTCTACCAGCAGTTTGCGCTGACCATTGCCATCTCCACCGTGATCAGCGCCTTCAACTCGCTGACGCTGTCCCCTGCCCTGGCGGCCGTGCTGCTACGCAGCCACGATGCACCCAAGGACCGTTTCTCCCGCTTGCTGGAAAAGCTCTTCGGTGGCTGGTTGTTCGCACCGTTCAACCGCCTGTTCGACAGGGCTAGTCATCGCTATGTCGGCACGGTGAAGCGTGTGCTGCGCGGCAGCTCGATTGCCCTGGTGGTCTACGCGGGCTTGATGGGCCTGACCTACCTGGGCTTTGCCAGCACCCCGACCGGTTTCGTCCCGCCACAGGACAAGCAGTACCTGGTGGCCTTCGCCCAACTGCCGGACGCCGCCACCCTCGATCGTACCGAGACGGTGATCAAACGCATGTCGGCAATCGCCAGCAAACACCCAGGAGTGGAGAACACCGTGGCCTTCCCCGGCCTGTCGATCAATGGTTTCACCAACAGCCCGAACAGCGGCATCGTCTTCACCCCACTCAAGCCTTTTGACCAGCGCACTGACCCGTCGATGAGCGCCGGCGCTATCGCCGCCGAACTGAACGCTCAGTTCAGCCAAATTCAAGACGCCTATATCGCCATCTTCCCGCCACCACCGGTGCAAGGCCTGGGCACCATCGGCGGCTTCCGGGTGCAGGTGGAGGACCGTGCCAGCCTGGGCTATGACGAACTGTACAAGCAGGTGCAGAACGTCATCAGCAAGAGCCGCAGCGTGCCTGAGCTGGCCGGGCTGTTCACCAGCTACACCGTCAACGTGCCGCAGATCGACGCCGACATCGACCGCGAAAAGGCCAAGACCCACGGCGTCGCCATCAGTGACATCTTCGACACCATGCAGGTCTACCTCGGCTCGCTGTACGCCAACGACTTCAACCGCTTTGGCCGCACCTACCAGGTCAACGTCCAGGCCGAGCAGCAGTTCCGTCTGGAGCCGGAGCAGATCGGCCAGCTCAAGGTGCGCAACAACCGTGGGGAAATGGTCCCGCTGGCGGCATTCCTCAAGGTCAGCCCGAGCGCCGGACCGGATCGGGTGATGCACTACAACGGCTTCCTCACCGCCGAGATCAACGGCGCCGCAGCCCCTGGTTACAGTTCCGGCCAGGCTGAAGCCGCCATGGAGAAACTGCTCAAGGCAGAGCTGCCTAACGGCATGAGCTACGAGTGGACGGAGCTGACCTACCAGCAGATCCTCGCTGGCAACAGTGCGCTGTTCGTCTTCCCGCTCTGCGTGCTGTTGGCCTTCCTGGTGCTGGCCGCGCAGTACGAAAGCTGGAGCCTGCCACTGGCGGTGATTCTTATCGTGCCGATGACCCTGCTGTCGGCGATCACCGGGGTGATCCTCACCGGTGGTGACAACAACATCTTCACCCAGATCGGCTTGATCGTATTGGTGGGCCTGGCGTGCAAGAACGCCATCCTGATTGTCGAGTTTGCCAAGGAGAAACAGGAGGAAGGCATGGATCGCGTCAGCGCTGTGCTGCAAGCCTGCCGCCTGCGTCTGCGGCCGATCCTGATGACCAGCTTCGCCTTCATCATGGGCGTGGTACCACTGGTACTGTCCTCCGGTGCAGGTGCCGAGATGCGTCACGCCATGGGCGTCGCGGTGTTCAGCGGCATGCTTGGGGTGACCTTCTTCGGCCTGCTGCTGACCCCGCTGTTCTATGTACTGATCCGCGCCTTCGTGGAGAAGCGCGAGGCGAGAAAAGCCGCGCGTCTGCTGGAGGCACAGGCATGAGAGCATTCGCTGGCAACACCCTGATAATCAGCCTGCTCGCCCTAGCGCTGAGCGCCTGTGCCGTCGGCCCCGACTACCAGAGCCCACCAACCGCGCCGGCCAAACTGGTCAGTGCCGCGACCGGCAACTACGACCGCACGCGGTTCGAGGCGGTCTGGTGGCAGCAATTCGATGACCCGACGCTGAACCAGTTGGTGCAGCAGTCGCTCGCGGAAAACCGCCAGCTGCGCGTGGCTTTTGCCCGCCTGCGCGCGGCGCGCGCGATCCGCGACGACGTAGCCAACGACCGCTTACCAACCATCAGCAGCCGCGCCAGTGGCGAGTTCGGCAAGGCCCAGCAGCCCGGCATTAGCGAGCAGCGGGTGAAAACCGAGCGTTACGACCTGGGCCTGGACATGGCCTGGGAGCTGGACCTGTTCGGCCGTATCCAGCGCCAACTGGAAGCCAGCGAGGCACAGATCGAGGTGGCCGAAGCTGACTTTTATCAGTTGCAGGTCAGCCTGATCGCCGAACTGGTGGATGCCTACGGCAACCTGCGCGGCGCGCAACTGCGTGAACGTATCGCCCGGGAGAATCTGGCTAACCAACAGGAGTCGCGCGGCATCACCGAGCAACTGCGCGATGCCGGGGTCGGCAGCGAGCTGGATGTATTGCGCAGCGATGCGCGCCTGGCCGCCACCGAAGCCAGCCTGCCGCAACTGCAAGCCGAACAGCTGCGCGCACGCAACCGCATCGCCACCCTGCTCGGTCAGCGTGCGGAGCAATTGACCGTGGACCTGTCCGCACAGCCGTTGCCGGCGATTGCCAAGGCGCTACCGATCGGCGACCCCGCCGAACTGCTGCGCCGCCGCCCCGATGTGCGCGCCGCCGAACGCCAGCTGGCGGCGGCTACTGCAACCATTGGCGTGGCCACCGCCGACCTGTTCCCACGGGTCAGTTTGAGCGGCTTTCTCGGCTTTACTGCCGGGCGCGGTTCGCTGCTGGGTTCATCGGCGGCGCGCGCCTGGGGCGTGGCGCCGACCATCACCTGGGCGGCGTTCGACCTGGGCAGCGTACGCGCCCGTTTGCGCGGTGCTAGAGCCGACGCCGACGGCGCCCTGGCCAACTACGAGCAGCAGGTATTGCTGGCCCTGGAGGAATCGGAAAACGCCTTCAGCGATTACGCCAAACAGCAGCAACGCCTGCTCGCCCTGCTGCGTCAATCACAAGCCAGCCGCGCCGCCGCCGAACAAGCCGGCGTGCGCTACCGCGAAGGCGAAGTGGACTTTCTCGTCTTGCTCGACGCCGAACGCGAACGCCTGGCCGCCGAAGATGCCCAAGCGTTGGCCGAAGTCGCGCTGTACCGCGGCATCGTCGCCATCTACAAGGCCCTGGGCGGCGGTTGGCAGCCCAACGCCTAGCGTTTGCTTTGCCCAACCCTCCCCGCGCCACGGCAGTTGCATCTTGCCGTGGCGCGGCCTGCGTACAAGGAGCCGCGTCCCGGGGGTGCCGTCGACTAGACCGCTGTATTGACGTAGCCCGAGCAAGCGTCAGCGAAATCCGGGGTTGTTCTCCCGGCGCGCATCGCGCTTTACGGTTTACGGTTTATCCCGGCGACACAACGCTGAACTGAATGTGCGCCGTTGCTGGCAAACGTTTCGCGGTGTTCCACCCTACTGGGGTTGGGAAATACTCCAGGGTGGCCACCATCTCTTGTTCCACTTGGTTGATTTTCCTTGTGGTTTCATGACATGAATCCCGGCACCATGGCGCGTTCACAGCAGTGGCTGGCGACAAGAGTTGTCTGCCCTGATCACGCCACGACTCAAAAAATGCTCCAAGCCATTGTCCAGCTGCCCACGGAAATTCAAATGACCCGCCAGAAATCCATCATTGCGCTGCTCTCGATTATTAGCGTTGCCTGTTTCGCGATGCTTGGCGGTGCTTTGCTCTTGCAGCATCTGTTCGCCTGGGAACCCTGCACCCTGTGCGTGCAGATTCGTTTGTGGCTGCTGCTGGGTGGCACTCTCAGCCTGCTGATCATTGCCGCCGAGGCTGTCGGGCAACGCTGGTTGACCCTGATATTCTGGCCATTATTGTTGGCTGCAGGATTTATGGCGGTGTTCGACAATAGCCATCTGGTGCTGATCGAAACCGGCATCTTGGAAAGTTTCAGCTGCTCACCTTTCCCGTTCTATGCCTTCTACCTTCCCCTGCATGAGTACCTACCCGAGGTATTCATGAGCGCCGGCGTTTGCGGGCAAAACGACTACGCAATCCTCGGCGTATCCTTCACCAACTGGACGCTGTTGAGCGTAACCCTGTTGTTCGGATTCATGCTGTTTGTGGCGTGGCGCGCGATCGGCAAAGCCAGGGGATAGCAGGTGCTCTGCTAGACGATGCCGCCATTGACCCGCAGTGTCTGTCCGTTGACCCAGCCACCCTGCTCGCTGACCAGAAAGGCCACGACACTGGCGATGTCCTCGGGAGCCCCCAGACGCTCCAGCGGTGGTTGTTTGGCCAGGCGCTCGACCTGCTCGGCGGATTTACCATTGAGAAACAGCTCGGTCGCCGTAGGCCCGGGGGCTATCGCGTTGACGCAGATACTACGTCCGCGCAGCTCCTTGGCGAAGATCGCGGTGAAGCTTTCCACCGCAGCCTTGGACGCGGCATATACCGAGTAACCCGGCAGCGCCAAGCCAACCACACTGGTGGAGAAATTGACAATGCGCCCACCATCGCGCAGATGCCTGGCCGCCAGACGCAGGGTGTTGAAGGTGCCCTTGGTGTTGATCGCGAAGATTCTCTGGTACAGCCCATCGTCGCTGTCGGCCAGGCTGACCATGCCGGGCTGAATGACGCCGGCGTTGTTGATCAGGATATCGATACCACCGAACTTCATCTGTGCCTGGTCGAACAAGGCTTCGACCGCCACCGAATCGCTGACGTCGGCCAGTACGGCATAAGCCTGACCTCCCGCGCTAACGATGTCGCGGACCACACGCTCGGCATCAGCGGGCTGTGCGGTGTAATTCACCACCACACTGATGCCGTCGGCGGCCAGGCGTTTGGCGATTGCAGCGCCAATACCCCTTGAGGCGCCGGTGACTATGGCTACTTTTGACATGGTGACTCCTGCGATAAAGGCAACTCGCGCTGCACAGGTTGTAACCACTGGTATAGCTGCCATCGGCGCAGGACGTTCGACCGGTGGTCACGTCGCGTTGAACACGCCCCGAGCGCTTGTGCAAACTCTCGCAGACGGCACAACCAGCGAATAACCGCTCACCCGCACCCTGAGAAAGGCGGGAAACCGCCAGCCCATGCGAACTGGATCACACGCCTAGGTCGACGATTCAAGGGTTGCCCTGTAACCGCCCCCTTGGCACAGGCATTGCCATAGATTGTGAGCGCCCGGCGGATCGCACACCGCCGTTCTAACCACGCAAGCCCCTGCCGGCAGGGTGCAGACCGCTCAATAAAAAATAGGCCATCCAATGTTCAAGTCGATTTTCGCCATGGCCGCCTGCGCCCTGGTCTTAACGTCTGCCAGCGCTTATGGCGAGCAAACCCAAGCGCCCATCCTGATCAAGTTCGCCCATGTGGTCGCCGACAATACGCCCAAGGGCCAGGGTGCCCTGTTGTTCAAGCAACTGGTCGAAGAGCGTCTGGACGGCAAGGTCAAGGTCGAGGTCTACGCCAATTCATCGCTGTATGGCGACGCCAACGAGCTGGAGGCACTGCGCAACAACGAGGTGCAACTGCTGGCGCCCTCACTGGCCAAATTCGAGAAATACACCAAGCAACTGCAGGTGTTCGACCTGCCCTTTCTGTTCGACGACCTGAACGCGGTCAACCGCTTCCAGAAGCGCGCCAAGGGCCGTCAATTGCTGCGCGCCATGGAGGATCAGGACATCGTCGGCCTGGCCTATTGGCACAACGGCATGAAGCAGCTGTCGGCGAGCAAGGCGCTGCTGGTGCCAGGCGATGCAGCAGGCTTGAGCTTCCGTATTCAGCCATCCAGCGTGCTTGAGGCGCAGTTCAAGCAACTGCACGCCACACCGCAGGTTCTGCTCTTCGCCGAGGTTTTCGACGCCTTGAAAAACGCCAAGGTACAGGGCGCGGAAAATCCCTGGTCGAACATCTACAGCAAGCAATTGCATACCGTGCAACCGTTTATCACTGAAACCAATCACGGCGTGCTCGACTACATGCTGGTTAGCAACCCACGCTTCTGGTACGCCATTCCCCATCAGATCCGCACCGAACTGGAAGGCATCATCGACGACGTGACCTTCGTGGTGAATCGCCAGGCCGAAGCCGCCAACCAGGCCGACCGCCTGCGGATCGAGACCTCGGGCAAAAGCCGGCTGATCACCCTCGATGATCAACAACGCGCTGCCTGGCGCCAAGCCATGCAGCCAGTGTGGCAGCAGTTCGAGGCCCAGATCGGCAGCGACGTGATGAAAGCCGCGCAGACCGTCAACCGTAAGCAACGCAATTGACGCCAAAGCCCGCCCCTAGACCCACGGTCAGGTTCGTCGCCGCAGTGCGTGCCCGAGGGCTCAGCGCATAGCCGCGTAGTAAAGCTCACACATTGGCTAGAGGCCCAGCACTTGCTGACGCAGGCGCTGATTCTCCTGCTCCAATTGACGCTGACGGAAGGCTTCGCGCAACTGGCTGCGCAGATCGTCGGCCAACCAGGGCTTGGTGAGAAAACGATTAATTACCCCCTCGTTGGCCGCCTTGAGGATGCTGTTGACCTCGATAGAGCTACTCAGCACCATGCGGATGATCTCCGGGTAGAGACCCTTGATTCGCCGCAGAAACGCCAGATCGCTCATGTCGGCCAAGCGCATATCGGTCAGCACCACATCCACCGCATGGACCGCCAGCAAAGGCAGTGCCTCGCTGCAACTTGCGGCGGTCAATATCCGGTAGTTCTCCAGGCCTAACTCGCCCTGCAATGCGTTGAGAGTGACGGGGTCGTCGTCGATCAGCAGCAGGCACTGCTCACGGCCATCGAGGATATCGGCGGGTAGATGCAAGTCCGCGCCGCTCTGGAGGAACTGCATGCAGGCCGCCGGCGGCAGTGGCGGCGAATAGTAGTAACCCTGTAATTCGTCGCAGCCAGCGCGGCGTAGGAAACCGAGTTGTTCTGGCGTCTCCACGCCCTCGGCGATCACCTTGAGGCCCAGGTTATGGCCGATGGAGATCATCGAGCGGGCCAGCGAGGCGCTGTCCGGATCCAGATGGACATCGGTCACGAAGCTGCGATCGATCTTCAGTTCGCTGAAGGGAAAGCGCTTCAGGTAACCGAGAGACGAATAGCCAGTGCCGAAATCATCGATCGAAAAACGAATCCCCAGGGCGCTGAGCGCCTGCATCTTGGCCAGCACTTCGGCGGTATTGGTCATCAGCAACGATTCAGTCACTTCCAGCTTTAGTCGCCCAGGGGCTACACCGTGCTGGGTGATGATCTGCTGCACCCGGTCGATGAAATCGCGCTCCATGAAGCTGATGGCGGAGAAATTCACTGACATGCTCAGGCCCTGCATCGCATCCTTCCAGGCCAGTATCTGGCGACACGCGGCGTCGAAGACATAGAGGTCGATGCCGACGATCTGCCCAGTTTCCTCGGCCAGCGGAATGAACTCGTCGGGCGCCACCAGCCGGTCCTCCTGCTGCCAGCGGACCAATGCTTCGAAACCACACAGGCGACCACTCTGCAGATCCAGCTGCGGCTGATAGACCAGACGGAACTCGCCGTTTTGCAGGGCTTGGCGGATTCCTCGCTCCAGCAACAGGCGGCGCTGTATCTGCTCATTCATCTTGGGGGTGAAAGCGCAGATGCGGTTACGCCCCTGATGCTTGGCCTGGTACATGGCGGTGTCGGCGTTGCGCAGCAGAGTGTCGACATCCCGGCCGTCTTCGGGGTAGCAGCAGAAGCCAATGCTGCAACTGAGCACCAGCTCCTGACCTTCCAGCACCAGCGGGGCTGCAACCAGCTCCTTGAGCCGCTCCAACCAACCGATTCGCCCGGCGAACGGACCGCTGTCGGCCAGCAGGATAACGAACTCGTCGCCGCCCAGGCGCGCCACGGTGTCGACTTCCCGGGCACTGCCCTGCAGGCGCCTGGCCATCTGTAGCAGCACCTGATCGCCAGCGTTGTGACCGAGACTGTCGTTGATCACCTTGAAATGGTCCAGATCCATAAAGGCCAGGGAGAACTGGCTCTGGTTACGGCTGGCAAAGGCAATGGCCTGGTGGATCCGATCGTTGAGCAGGTTGCGGTTGGGCAACCCGGTGAGACTGTCGTGGTTAGCCTGGTGTTCCAGTTCATCCTGGTAGCGCTTGGCCTCGGTAATGTCGTGGAGGATGCCGACGAAGTGGCTGACCTTGCCGCGGTCGTTGACCACCGGAGCCACCTTGAGATCGTTCCAGAAGGCCGAGCCGTCTTTGCGGTAGTTGAGCAGAATCGCTCCACCCTCCTCCTGGTCGCGCAGCGCCCGTCGGATAGTGTCCAGTGCCGGCTGCTCCAGCTCCTCGCCCTGCAGGAAGCGGCAATTGCGCCCCAGTACTTCCTCGCTACGGTAGCCGGTGATGCGCTCGAAGGCCGGGTTGACGTAGACGATCGGCTGATCCGCCTGCTCGCAATCGGTGATGATGATGGCATTGACACTCGCCTCCACGACTCGGGTGCGAATACGGATATCCAGGTCACGCCGGCGCTGCTCGCTGACATCCTGGATAACCGCGATGGCGCCCTGTAACACGCCCTGATCATCGAGGAACGGCACCGCCGAATTGAGAATGGTCTTGTTCGCGCCGTCTAAGGTCTCGATGTCGATCACCTGGTTGCGCGAGGCCTCGCCATACTGCGCCGCGCGAGCCAGTGGCCAGTCATCGGCCTGTACCGGTTCGCCGGTTTCCGCCCAAAAGCCCTGAGACTGACTGTGCTCGGCCAGCTCGCCCGGCTGCGCACGGCCCCAGATCAGGTTGCTCTCGGGATTGCTCATGATCAGCCGGCCACTGCGGTCGGCAACGAACACGCCGACCGGCAGGTTATCGAGAATCTTGCGCAATAGCGCCTCGCTCTGCCTCAGCGCCAACGTGCGCTGTTCCACCTGCTGTTCCATGCTCTCGAACAGCCGGGCACGGCCCACGGCCATGGCCAGTTGTCGACCGATCGTGGCCAAGGCGCTAAGCCATTCGTCTGGCCAGCTTTGGCCATGCCGGCGGACCACATTGAGCATGCCGATGATCTCGCCGCCAAGCAGCAGCGGAATGCTGGCATGGGCGCATTCGCCCGCTTGCTCGGCCAGCGCCGGACAGCCGCTGATATTGCACGGGGTACTCAGCCGATCACTGAACCAGGCATGCAGGCACGGGCAGTTGGCAACGCAGGGTTGCAGATGCTCGATGCTGTATAGCGTGCCCCGCCCTCGCGCCCCGGCGACCCGCACCGGCGCGTCGGTATTGCCCGTATCGGCCAGTAGCAACCAGGCACCGATCGCCTCGGGGAATTCGAGAATACGCCGCAGGGCCGCATCGATGACATGCAGTTCGGTCTTGGCATCGGTCAGGCCGCTGGTGAAGTGAAACAGGCCGTTGAGTAGCGAGTTGCTGCGCGTCAGTTCGTCATGCTTACTCTGCAACTCGTGGTTGAGGCGCACGCCTTGCTCGTAGGTGGAAATCAGCAGGTCGAGAATCTGCTGGCGGCCGGCGGTGATGAAGTGCCGCTCGCCATCGAGCATCACCTCCACACCAATCTGCACCCGCTCATGGCTGCGCAGTTCGAGATTGACCAGGAAGTAGCGGATCCGCGACATCAGGTACTTCTCGTCATAGGGCTTGACGATGAAGTTGTCTGCACCGCAGACCAGGCCATGTACCACATCTCGCGCATCGGCTAGGCGGGTGACCAGAATCACCGGAATGCCCGCAGTCTGTGCATCGTTCTTCAGCCACCGACAGAGTTCATAGCCGTCCATTTCGGGCATGACGATATCGCTGATGACTATGGTCGGGTGACGCTCGGCGACCTTTGCCAGCGCCTCGACTCCGTTGCGCGCTACACGCACCTTACAGCCTGCTGCTTCGAGCAGGTACTGCAACTCGGTGGCCTGAGTCGGGCTGTCCTCGACGATCAGAATTTCGGTGGTGTCGTACATGGCTCGCTCCCTCTTCTCACGACATTCTGTGTAGCAATCTGCTGCGCAATCGAGTTAAGCACGGCGGCAATACCTTCCGGCGGCAGTACCAAACAGGCGGCCTGCAAGTCAATGGCAGCTCGCGGCATCGAGTCGATCACCGCACTGGCAGGCTCCTGCACCAGGGTAAAACCGCCCAGGCGGCGTAGTTCGGCCAGCCCCTCGGCACCGTCGCGACCCATGCCGGATAGTTGGATGCCGACGGCCTGCTTGCCGAATGCACAGGCGACCGAGCGGAACAGGTGATCAGCCGATGGGCAAAAACCCTGTTGCCCACTAGCCGCCTCCAGACGCACGCGCAAAGCCGCGCTCACCCCCGTCTGCAAGCCGTCCGGAGCCAGGTAGAGCCTGCCGGGCAGCAACGTCTGTCCGTTCTCGGCGATCTCGACCGGTAGTGCGACCGTATTCGCTAGCCAGTGACAGAAACTCGGCAGAAAGCCTGCGGCAATGTGCTGCACCAGAATCAGCGCCCAGGGCTGGCCCGGCTGGAGATTCTGCAGCAGGGCCTTGAGTGCTGCCGGACCGCCAGCTGAGGCAGCGATGGCGATTAATTTTGGCGTATTGGCGGCCGTCTGCCCGGCCAGGCTGATCGGCACCGCCGTCGCCTTCAGCGGCGGGCTGGAGCCGGCGGGGCGGGGGCGCCGCACTATCTTCACCTGCGCCATGCTGCGCAGGGTGCGCAGCAATTCATCGATGCGCTCGTCGAAATCCGCCGCACCCAGGCCCCTGGGCTTTTCCAGCACCGCCAGCGCACCGGCGGCCAACGCGCGGATGGCGGTTGTAGAGTCGCGCACATTGGTACCGGCGGTCAGCACCACGACCGGCAAGGCATACAGTTCAAGGATGCGCGCGGTCGTCTCATAGCCGTCGAGGCCCGGCATATGGACATCCATGGTCACAATGTCAGGGGTATAACGCTTCAACATATCCAGGGCCTGCTCGCCAGTGTCGGCGGCGCGCACCTCGTAACCCGCACTCTCGAGCACCGCGCGCAGCAGCATGCGCAGTACCGGCGAGTCGTCAACGATCAATATGCGCATGGTCGTGGGCCTTCACTCAGATCAATCGTCGAATGGCGTCAAGCAGGCTGTCCTGCTCGAAACCGCTTTTCACCAGGTAAGCGTTGGCGCCCGCCTCCAGGCCGCGGCCGCGGTCTTCGGCCGAATGCAGGGCCGTCACCAGCACTACCGGCAGTTGCGTCAGCTCGCGGTCGGCGCGAATGCGGCTGGTCAAGGTGAAACCATCCATGCGCGGCATTTCCACATCAGACACCAGCAGATCGAAAGGCCCCTGTTTCAAGGCATTCCAGGCTTCCAGACCGTCGTTGGCGGTCGCCACCTGATAGCCGGCGCCTTCGAGAATAGCCTTGAGTAGGCCGCGCGAGGTGAACGAATCTTCGGCGATCAACAGCCGCTGGCTGCGCACGTCCGGCCCGTCCGCAGACACCTGGACCAGCGCGCTGGCGGTTGTGGCCAGGGCGCTGCGGTAAAGGTCACCCGGATGCAGGATCGGCACCAGCTGGCCGTCGCCGAGCACGGTTGCGCCGAGCAGATTACGCACCCGCAGCAACTGCCGACCGAGGTTCTTGACGGTGATCTCCTGATCACCGAGCAGTTCGTCGACCAGCAGGAAAAACCGCTCGCCGCGCACCTTCATTAGCAGCAGGGTCAGAGTGCCATTGTTGCGGGCCTGGGCGTCGAGGCCGAGCACGTCAAACAACGTCCAGACGGGCAGCACCTGCTCCTCGAATACCAGGGTGGGACGGTTTTCCTGAGTTTTCACCGCGCTGGCCGGTAGCCGCAGGCAGCGCTCCACCGCCAGTGCCGGCACGGCATAGGTACGCTCGGCATTGCGCACGATGACCGCGCGGAAGGTCGACAGATTGAGCGGCAAGTGCAGGTGAAAGCAGGCGCCCTGGCCGGGCGCGGACTCCAGCTCGATGCGCCCGCCGATGCGCTCGACCGATTCCTGCACGATGGCCATGCCCAAACCGCGCCCGGACAGGTCGGTGAGCAGCGCACTGGTAGACAGCCCGGAGGCAAAGATCAGTTTGCCGGCTTCGGCCTCACTCAGAACGTGGGCCTGTTCCTCGCTCAACATGCCAGCGGTCACGGCCTTGGCCTTGAGTTGCGTCAGGTCGAGGCCGCGGCCATCGTCCTGCACCCGCAGTTCGAAACGGTCCGCCGACTCCTGAATCAACTCCAACTGGATCAGACCGACCTCGGGCTTGCCGCAGGCAACGCGCTGCCCTGGGCTTTCCAGGCCATGATCGACGGCATTGCGCAACAGGTGGGTGAGTGGGCTGCGCAATTCGTCGAGAATGCGTTTGTCGACTTGCAGGCTGGCTCCACGCACCTGCAGTGTCACCCGCTTGCCAGCCTGACTGGCCAGGTCCTGGACCATCGCCGGCAATCCTTCCACCAGGCTGCTGCCAGCTAGCAGGAGTACGCTCTGCAGCTCCTCGGCGAGGGACTCGGAGAGCTGGGCCAGGCCTTGCGACAGATGCTTGCCGGCCTTTTCCAGATGGATTGCCTCGAAGTGCAAACGGTCCATCTGCGCCTGGCTCCAATCCAGGTGTTCGAGCAGCGCCTTGAGCGCATCCTGGCTCGCCGCGGGCAACACTTGCGCACTTTCGCGCAACCGTTGCAGGGCTCCACCGGCGGGCAGTCGGTGACCGCGCTGCGGTTCACAGGCGAGGCGATGTTCGCCGAGCAGACGAACATGGACACGGGCCTCGATCTTGTGCTGCAACAGGGTCTCGCTGTGAAACAACAGGGCATCCAGGCGCCCCGCCGAGACTCGCACCGTACCAGGCTCGGCAGGTGGCGCAGGAATGGCCGCGACGCTCACGGGCAGGCTAACCGCCGCACCGCGAGCGGCAGCCTCCAGATCCTCGATCAGCTGCGCCTGCTCCACACCATCCGCGGGCTGCCCGGCGTGCAGCTTTTGCACCACGCGCAAGACATAGCGACACAGCTCGACCCGCACCGGGCTCAGTTCCAAGGTGCCGGCACGCACTGCGCCGAGCAGGCTCTCCCAGGCATGGCAGAGCTGCTCGATCGGCTGCAGGCCAACTGCCCGCGCCGCCCCCTTGAGGCTATGCACCTCACGGAACAGCGATTCGATGGACTCGCGGCTGGCGCCTTCCTCGCGCCAGTTGGCCAGGCCGTCGGCGAGCACACTCAGGCGCTCGTCGGCCTCCACCTTAAAGCTGCCCAGCAGACGCTGTTGCAGCGCGTTGCGATCCAGACTCATGGCTGCCTCACAATTTGAACCGGGCCGTCAAACCCTTGAGTTGTAAGCCGAGCTGATGCAGGTTACGCGCCGACAGGTCGACTTGGCGGGTGCCGCCGACGTTGTCCTGGCTGGCCTGGCGGATGTTTTCCATGGCACTGACGACCTGATCCATGCCGATCAGCTGTTGCTGGCTGGTGGCGGCGATTTGCAGGGCCATCTCGCTGGACTGCTCGATGCTGCCGCTGAGACTGCGGATCGCCTCGCCACTGACCCGCGCCCGTTCGTAGCCGACCTCCACGGTTTTACTGCCCTGCTCGGCCAGCAGCACCGCCTTGGTCATGGCTTTCTGGATGTCCCCGAGAATCCCGCGCACCTGTGCGGTGGCTTGCTTGGATTGCTCCGCCAAGGCCTTGACCTCCTGCGCGACCACCGAAAAACCTTTGCCGATTTCGCCGGCTTTGGCCGCCTCTATCGAGGCGTTGACCCCGAGCAGGTTGGATTGCTCGGCGAGGTCGCCAACCGAGGCAACGATCTCGCCAATGGCCTGGCTCTGTTCGCCCAAACGCATGATGCTTTCTGCCACCGCCTGCATCTGTTCGCGAATTTTTTGCATGCCGGTGAGCGCCTCCTCAACGGCCTGCCGGCCGCTCAACGCGACTTGACGGGTGCGCTCGGTGCTTTCGGCCACGCCCTGCGATTTCGATCCGGCCATCACCGCGGTCTGCTTGACCTCCTCCACCGTGGTGGCGATTTCACTGATAGCGGTGGCGGTCTCCTGGGTGCTGGTAGCAACCTGACTGGTCCCCGCGAGAATCTCCTCACTGGAAGTGGCCAGCACGGTGATGCCTTCGTTGAGCTCCCCGACCAGGTTGCGCAGGTTGCTCAACATGGTGGCGAAGGCTGTGCCCAATACGTCCTGGTCGGAAATCGGCTGGCTATCCTGGCTCAGGTGCCCCTGGGCCAGGTACTCGGCCTTGGCGGCCAGGGCCAGCAAGTACTGGCTCATCTGGCTAAAGGCCAAGGCCAGCCGGCCGACCTCGTCGCGGCGGCTCTCGCTGCGCAGTTCCCTGGGGATCTCGCCGCGGCTGATCCGCTCGGCCATGAGGGTCAGGTGCGCCAACGGCTGAGCGATGTGCCGGCTGAGTTGCCATGCCATGACCATGCCGAAGATCAATACCACCGCCCCTACCAGTAGCTGCTCCAGGCGCTGGCGCGCCACCGTCTCCTCGGCCTGGACCAGGGCTTGGCGTACGTTGCGCTCGGTCAGTTCGGCCAGACGCAAGCCCAGGTCGTTGATCTGTTCCATCCTTTCCAGCTGAATTCCCAAGGCCAGGGCCTCAGCCTGTTCCACCTGTCCATCACGGATCAGCGGCAGCAGTTGCTGGTCGCGAGTCTGCACGAAGGCGTTACGCACACCGATGAGTTGATCGAGCAGCTGGCGGGTCACGCCATCATCGCCCAGACCAGCGAGCAACTTGTCGAACAGACGATCGTTGGCTTGCGACAGGGCCGCGATTTCGCCCTCGCGCTGACGCAGCTTGTCGCCTTGCCCTTCGCTCATGGCCTGAAGCAACTCGGCGCGCTGGCTGATGATGTTGACGCGCAGTTCCTTGACATTGGATACCCGCTCGAAACTGCGCTGAAACAGCTTGGCCTCGGTCGCCTGCAGATCGGCGAAGCGCTGCAGCGAAGTGATCAGCAGGGCGCCGAAAGCGACTATGAGGACGGCGAAAGCCAGAACCAGCTTGCTGCCGATACGCAGGTTGGCAATATTCCCCAGCATGTTCGTTTCTCCTTGTCCCTGGGACTACTCGGCGGGGCAGTAGTGAAGCCCTTGATGATTCTGCTTACAGTTTGAATCGGCTGGCCAAGCCTTTGAGCTTGAGGCCCAGCTGGTGCAGATTGCGCGCCGCCAGGTCGACCTGACGGGTGCCGCCGACGTTGTCCTGGCTGGCCTGGCGGATGCTTTCCATGGCACTGACGACCTGATCCATGCCGATCAGTTGTTGCTGGCTGGTGGCGGCGATTTGCAGGGCCATCTCGCTGGACTGCTCGATGCTGCCGCTGAGGCTGCGGATCGCCTCGCCACTGGCCCGCGCCCGTTCGTAGCCGGCCTCCACGGTTTTACTGCCCTGTTCGGCCAGCAGCACCGCCTTGGTCATGGCTTTCTGGATGTCCCCGAGAATCCCGCGCACCTGGGCGGTGGCTTGCTTGGATTGCTCCGCCAGGGCCTTGACCTCCTGCGCGACCACCGAGAAGCCTTTGCCGATTTCGCCGGCTTTGGCCGCCTCTATCGAGGCGTTGACGCCGAGCAGGTTGGATTGCTCGGCGAGGTCGCCGACCGAGGCGACGATCTCGCCAATGGCCTGGCTCTGTTCGCCCAAACGCATGATGCTTTCGGCCACCGCCTGCATCTGTTCGCGAATTTTTTGCATGCCGGTGAGCGCCTCCTCAACGGCCTGCCGGCCGCTCAACGCGACTTGACGGGTGCGCTCGGTGCTTTCGGCGACCCCCTGCGATTTCGACCCAGCCATCACCGCGGTCTGCTTGACCTCCTCCACCGTGGTGGCGATTTCACTGATGGCGGTGGCGGTTTCCTGGGTGCTGGTGGCAACCTGACTGGTGGCGGCGAGAATCTCCTCGCTGGAACTGGCCAGAACCGAAATGCCTTCATGCATATCTTCAACCATCTCGCGCAGGTACTTGCTCATGCTGGCGAATGCCTGAGCCAGCCTGCCCACTTCGTCCTGGCGGGAGCTGACGATGACTTCGCGGGGAATCTCGCCACGGCCGATCTGCTCGGCCCAACCGGTCAGGCGCGCCAGGGGCAGCGCGATATGCCGGCTGAGCAACCAGGCCAGGAGCGCGCCCAGCACCACCAGCACGAGGCTCAAATTAAACATCCGTTCGCGCAAGGTGTTCAGCGCCAGGCGCGAACGTTGCTGGGCTTCGGCGATGCGCTGCTCGGTCAACTCGGTCAATTGCAGGCCCAGGCCGTGAACCCGTTCGATGCGCTGCAATTGCACCCCCGTACTCAGTTGCAGCGCCTGCACAGATTGGCCAGCGCGGATCAGTTGCAACTGATTGTCACGGGTTTCCTGCATCGTGGCACGTAGCACGGTCAGCTGTTCGAGAAGGTCTGCGGCCTTTAGATCGCCCCCCCCCCTCGTGCGCATACGTTGCATCAAGTGGTCGTTCTGTATTTTGCTTTGACGAATCCGTTCTTCATGCTCATCCAGGCCGTCAACGGTGCCTGCGCTAATCGCCTGCAACAGTTCGTTACGCTGGGTCTCGAGATTGATGCGCAGTTCCTTGGCGTCGGAAATCCAGCCGTACTGCTCCTGGAATTGCCGCGCCTCGCTTTCCTGCAGGCTGACGAAGCGTTCCAGCGTCATGAAGATCAGGCTGCCAAAGCCGATTATCAGCGTGGCGAAGGCAACAATCAGTTTGCTGCCTATGTCGAACCGTAGCGTTTTACCGATCATGCAGGTGTATCTCCTTCGCCAGGGTTGTTGATTAGTCGGCCATCACCGGTAAATCGGGATCGCCCAGCAGGCGCGCGCCATCGAGTACCGTGACCTGCTCGGCGGTGACCCCGAGCAGGTAGTTCGCGCGCACCCCGGTTAGGTTCGCCGGCGCCTTTTGCAGCGCGTCGCGACGGATCTGTGCGATGCCCAACACGCGGTCGATCAGCACGCCGAACTCCATCTCGGGACTGTGCAGGATCAGTAGAAAATTGCGCTCCGACAGACTGTCGACCGGCAGTTCGAACAGCACCCGTAAATCCAGCACCGAGACGATCCGCCCGCGCACATTGACGATACCCAGCACATAAGCCGGGGTGTTCGGTAAAGGGGTGTATTGATTGAGTGGCAACACCTGGGCGACATGCTCGCTGGCGATGGCATACAGCTCGCCGCTGATGCCAAAGCGCAGCACTTCAAACTCGTCCGCGGGCGCCTGATCGTCGGCCGCGCAGGCCCATTGCCGGCTGCGTTCGCGCAGGCGCGCGGCGCGTTCCTCGGGGTCGATGGCGAAGCCCTCTAACAAGCGCCGTTCGAATTCGGCCAAACGCTCGTGCAGCTGCGCCCAGCGTGCCGGATCGACGCTCGGTGGCAGCTGGGGATCGTTCATGGGTTCAGACATGCGTGCCGTTGCTCCTGTAGTTGCTCGCACAAACGCAGTAGCTGTGCGCAGCTGATGCCGTCGCCGTGCGGCACCATGGCCTGCCGATCCTGATCCTTGAGCAATTGCCCGCACACGCGCAGGGCTTTATCACTGGCTTGGGGGCGGCCGAGTACGAGCAACAGGCGGGCCTGGAGGAAATACCCGAGGATAAACTCGGCATCCAGATAGAGGCATTTCTGCACGGCCAGCAACGCGTCCGGGTGATCGCCGCGCTGCTGCGCCAGTTGTGCCAGCAGCCAATACGCGGTGGCCGATGCGGGGTCGAGCAACAGCGCGCGTTGCAGCCAATCCTGCGCTTCTTCGAAGCGTTGCAGGTCCGCCCAACTGTGCGCGAGCAGCAAACAAGCCTGGTGCTGCTGTGCATGACTGAGCTCGGCGCAGGCCAGGTAGCCCAGCAGAGCTTCTCGGGCGTCGGCGCCGCGGCCTTGGCTCAAGGCATCCTGTGCCTGTTGCCACAATGCAGGGGCTGGCGCGGCAGCGCCGTTCTGTACAGGCGTGACAGCGGCAGCCGGCACTACGCGTTCGGGCCCGGGCGCCGCAGGCGCAGGCGCAGGCAGGCTGAACGGGACGTGCAGCGCCTCGGCGCGTTGCGCAGAGGCGCGATGGTGCAACGCATCACGGTCTAACGCGTAATTACTGCCGGCCCAGCGCCCGTTGAGGCCGGCCTGGGTGGCGATGCCGGCTTCGACGGCGCTGAGCAGCAATAACCCTTCCGTACTCAGGCTGGCGAGTAGCCGTCGCAGCGCGCTGGCCGCGCGACTTTCCGAGAAATACATCAGGACGTTGCGGCACAGGATCAAGTCGGCAGCGGGCAGTAGGCAGGCGTGTGCGCCATCGACGAGGTTGTATTGGATAAAACGAATGCGCCCACGCCAGGCCGGCCGTACCCGCCACGAACGCCCCTCGGCCTGAAAGTACTGACTGCGAAATTGCGTTTCATTGTGGCGAAAGGCGTGGGCGCCATAGAGCGCCTGTTCGGCGCGGGCGAGAAACGCCGCATTGATATCGCTGGCGACAATCTCCAACGACCAGCTAGCGCGCTCCGCACCGAGCAACTGATCGACCAGAAATAACAGGCTGTAGGCCTCCTCGCCGGTGCAGCAGCCCGCGCTCCACACACGCAGGATGCGCTGCCCGGATTGGCGCCGGCGCGCCAGCAGCGGGCCCAGATGGTTGGCGGCCAACCAGTCGAGCGCCTCGGCATCGCGACGGAAATAGGTCTCGCCGACGCTGAACGCGGGGATCAACGTCTGCATCAGGGCCGCATCCCAGTCGGCAAAGGCCAGTTGCTGCAGCCAATGCTCGAGATCCGTTACCTGCAACTCCAGGGCTAGCAACTGCAGACGCCGCAGCAAGTCGGCACCACGCGCCCCGGAGAAATCCATCCCCAGATGCTGATGCACCTTGTGATTCAAGGCTGCCAACAGGCGTGGCGAGCAGCGCGCTTCAGTCCGCTGCATCGGCCAATCTCCCGTCGTCCGTCAACAGCGCAGCCAGCTGCAACTCATCGTTATCGCTGAGCAGTTGTTCGACGTCCTGGATCAGCAGCAGGCCTTCGCGGGTCCGCAGCACACCGCGCAGCAGGTTGGAGGGTACCCGCGGATCCGGTGCCGGAATGAAGTCCTCGGCCACAGCGCTAAATACCGACTCCACCCGCGCCACCGGGAGCAGGAGCTCACGCGTGCTACTGCGCAGCCAGATAAACGGTTGCCACAGGCTCAGCGCAGGCGTGGACCAACCGAAACGCCGGGCCAGATCCACCACCGGGAGCAGTTTGCCGCGCACATTGACCAACCCACAGACCGTCTCGGGTGCCCCTGGCAGGGGGGTAGTCTGCAGTGCCGGCAGCACGCGAACCACTTGATC
Source organism: Pseudomonas paeninsulae (assembly GCF_035621475.1). Classification (NCBI taxonomy): domain Bacteria; kingdom Pseudomonadati; phylum Pseudomonadota; class Gammaproteobacteria; order Pseudomonadales; family Pseudomonadaceae; genus Pseudomonas; species Pseudomonas paeninsulae. The sequence continues at coordinate 2,429,198 of NZ_CP141799.1, read as the reverse complement.
GAGGGTTACCGCTAAACGTTGTTCGGCCAACCAGAAGGGCAACATCTCGTATCTGTCCATAGATCTGTCCCTGTCACCACCGACTGTAGATCCTCCCTGAACCCTAGCTCAGAAGCGCCCAGAACGTCCAGTACGTCCAGTACGTCCAGTACTGCCGGTAAGCGCCCCGCTGCAGTCCGGCTATGGCTCCTTGGCCACGGGCACTGCCGCACCCGCAGAGGCTGCTTGCCAACCGCCACCCAAGGCGGCAATCAACTGCACGCTGGCGGTCAGACGGCTGCCCAGCAAGGTCAGGTTGCTGCGTTCATTGGTCAACGCAGTCGCTTGCACGTTGACCACGCTGTTGAAATCGACAGTGCCCGCCTTGTACTGGTTCTCGATCAGGCGCAGAGCCTCGCGGGCAGCGTCCAGTGCCTGCTGCTGGTACACCGCCTCCTGTTCCAGCACCCGCAGCTGCACCAGGTAGTCTTCGACTTCGCGGAAGCTGTCTAGCACGGCCTGACGGTATTGCGCGACAGTCTGGTCGTAAGCCGCTTCGCTGCGCTCCAGCTCGGCACGGCGGGCGCCGCCGTCGAACAGGCTCAGCGCCAGTTGCGGGCCGAGCGACCAGAAGCGATTGGGCAGGCTGACCCAGTCGGCAAAGCTGCTGCCACGGTAGCCGCCAGTGGCGGAGAGGGTCAGGTCCGGGTACCAGGCGGCTTCGGCTACGCCAATCTCGGCATTGGCGGCGATTACCCGGCGCTCGGCAGCGGCGACATCCGGGCGGCGTTCCAGCAGTTGCGACGGCAGCGCCACGGGAATCATGGGCAAGGCCGGCAATTGCTCACGCGCGGCGATGCTCAGCTCGCTCGGTGGCACGCCGATCAGCACGGCGATGGCGTGTTCCAGCTGGGCGCGCTGCCACTTCAGGTCAATGGCCTGGGCTTCGGTGCTTCTCAACTGGGTCAGCGCCTGGCTGACGTCGGATTTCGGCACTATGCCGGCGTTGTACTGGTTTTCGCTGAGGCGCAGCGAACGCGCATAGGCGGCCACGGTGGCATCGAGCAGACGCTGCTGATCGTCCAGCACGCGCAGTTGCAGGTAGGTTTGCACCAGTTCGGCCTGCAGGCTGAGCTTGAGCGCGGCCAGATCGGCGGCGCTGGCCGCGAAACCGGCGCGGCTCGATTCCAGCGAGCGGCGCAGCTTGCCCCAGATATCCAGTTCCCAGGCGGCGTTCAGGCTCAGGTCGTAGCTCTTCGAGATGCTTGCGGCATTCGAGCCGCCGACACTGAAACCGTCCGAGGTGCGCAGGGTGCTGTCGCCGCCGCCCTGCCCGGCCCGGGTCGCTCCGGCGCTGCTCGACAGGCTTGGATAGAAGGCTGCGCGCGCACCACGTACCAGCGCGCGGGCCTGGCGGTACTGAGCCTCGCTGGCGGCGAGGTTCTGATTGGACAGGTTGAGGCGACCGACCAGGCCACTCAACTCGGCATCGCCGTACAGCTCCCACCAGGCACCGCGCTCCAGCGCATCGCTGGGCACTGCGGTGGTCCAACCTTCAATCTGCTTGAACTGCTCCGGAGTGGTCAGTTGCGGGCGCTGGTAATCCGGGCCGATGGCGCAGCCACTTAACAGCAAACTGAGCGCAAGCAGCCCCATGTAGGAGCGAGCCGTGCTCGCGAGTGGCTTCGCCACGGGAAAGGCTTCGCGAGCATGGCTCGCTCCTACGGGTATTGGCAGCATGCTCATAGCGGAGTTTCCAGGGCAGCGTCGGTACGCACGCCGCGCCAGCGGTTGACCCGGTGGCGCAGGCGATCGAAATACAGGTAGATCACCGGGGTGGTGTAAAGCGTCAGCAACTGGCTGAGAATCAGCCCGCCAACGATGGTGATGCCCAGCGGCTGGCGCATCTCCGAGCCTTCGGCACTGCCCAACACCAGTGGCAGGGCGCCGAGAATCGCCGCCAGGGTGGTCATCATGATCGGCCGAAAACGCAACAGGCAGGCGCGGCGGATCGACTCCTGCGGGCTCAGCCGCTCCTGACGTTCCAGCTGCAAGGCCAGATCAATCATCAGGATGGCGTTCTTCTTGACGATGCCGATCAGCAGGAACAAGCCGAGCAGCGAAATCAGGCTGAATTCGATGCTCATCAACTGCAGGGCGAGCAAGGCGCCGACCCCGGCCGAGGGCAAGGTGGAGAGGATGGTCAGCGGGTGGATATAGCTCTCGTAGAGCACGCCGAGGACGATATACACCACCCCCAGCGCCAGCAGGATCATCCACGGCTGGCTCTGCTGGGTCTGTTGGAAGGCGCCACCGGTGCCGCCGAGCCGACCTTGCACCTCGGTCGGCAGGTTGAGTCGCGCCACCGTACGTTCGATCGCCACGCTGGCCTGCTCCAGGCTGACGCCTTCGGCCAGGGCGAAGCCGATATTCTCCGCGGCGAACTGGCCCTGGTGATAGACCCGATCTTCTTCCAGGCTGCGCTCCCAACGGGCAAAGCTGGACAGCGGCACCCGGGCGCCCGCGGCGGTGATCAGCTGGATCTGCTCCAGTGCCTCGGGGTGCTGGGCGTATTGCGGATTGATTTCCATCACCACGCTGTACTGGTTGAGGCTGTCGTAGATGGTCGAGACCTGACGCTGGCTGAAGGCGTTGTTGAGCACCCCGGTGACCATGGCCATGTCCACGCCCAGGCGCTTGGCCGCATCGCGGTCGACCAGCAGGCGAATCTGCTGGGTGCCGTCGGCTTCCTTGGCGTCGATATCGGTCAGTTCGGGTAGCGCCCGCAGCGCGTCGCGCACAATCGGCAGCCACTGGCGCAACAGGTCGAGGTCGCCGGAGAGCAGCATGTATTCGTTCTCCGAACTGCGCCCTTCGCGCCCGCCGATCTGCAGGTCCTGATCGGGCATGAGGAACATCCGCCCGCCGGGGACCTTGGGCACCGTGCGGCGCAGCCGCTCGATCACCTGTTGCGAAGACAACTTGCGCTCGCTCACTTGCTTCAGCCGCACGATCATGAAGGCGTTATTGATCCCGCCCGAGCCGCCGATAAAACCGGCCACGCTGTCCACCGCCGGATCGGCCAGCAGCGCGCGGCGGAAGATTTCCATCTTCGGCTGCATGACTTGGAACGACAGGCCGTCGTCGCCACGCACGAAGCCGATCAGCTGGCCGGTATCCTGCTGCGGCAGGAAGGTCTTGGGCACGCTGACGAACAGAAACACATTCAGCGCGATGGTCGCCAGCAGGCTGAACAGCATCAGCAAGGAGTGCTGCAAGGCCCAATCCAGGCTGCGCCGATAAACGCCCAGCACCCGCGTTTGCACCCGCGCGCCCAGACGCTGCATGGCATTGGCCGGCGGCTCGGCCTGTTCGGCCTTGAGCCAGCGCGCGCAGAGCATCGGCGTCAGGGTCAGCGACACCAGCAGGGAGATGACGATGGCCACCGCCAGGGTGATGGAGAATTCGTGGAACAACCGTTCGACGATGCCGCCCATAAACAGAATCGAGATAAAAACCGCGACCAGCGACAGGTTCATCGCCAACAGGGTGAAGCCCACCTCACGCGCGCCCTTGAAGGCGGCGGCGATAGGCGCGACGCCGGCCTCGATATGCCGGGTGATGTTTTCCAGCACCACGATGGCGTCGTCCACCACCAGGCCGGTGGCGATGATCAGTGCCATCAGCGACAGGTTGTTCAACGAGAAGCCCAACAGGTGCATCACCGCGAAGGTGCCGACCAGCGACACCGGCACCGCCAGCGCCGGGATCAGCGCTGCGCGCCAGCGCCCGAGGAAGGCGAACACCACCAGAATCACCAGGGCCACGGCAATCAACAGGGTGCGCTCGGCCTCGTGCAAGGTGGCGCGGATCACCGGCGAGCGGTCCATCGCCACTTGCACCGTGACGCTGGCCGGAATCACCGCGCGCAACGCCGGCAACTGCTGGCGAATGCCGGCAATGGTTTCGATGATATTGGCCCCAGTCTGGCGATTGACCACCAGCAGCACCGCCTGCTCGTCGTTGTAAAAGCCGCTGTTGTAGCGATCCTCCACCCCGTCGCTGACCGTCGCCACATCGCCCAGGCGCACGGCGGCGCCATCCTGGTAGCGAATGATCAGCGGCAGATAATCGGCGGCTTTCTCCAGCTGGTCGCTGGCCTGCACCTGCCAATGTCGGTCGCCCTGTTCCACCGCGCCTTTCGGCCGTTTGGCGTTGGCGGCGGTAATCGTTTGGCGCACCTCATCCAGAGCGATGCCGTACTGGTCGAGCAGGCGCGGTTCCAGGGCAACCCGCACTGCTGGCAGCGAGCTGCCACCGATGGTCACTTCGCCGACACCGCTCACCTGCGAGAGCTTCTGCGCCAGGATGGTCGACGCCACATCATAGAGCTGGCCCTTGTCCAGCACCTCGCTGGTCAGCGACAGCACCATGATCGGCGCCTGCGACGGGTTGACCTTGCGGTAGGTCGGCATCGCGCGCATGCCGCTGGGCAGCAGCTCGCGCGCGGCATTGATCGCTGCCTGCACCTCACGGGCGGCAGCGTTGATATCCTTGTCCAGATCGAACTGCAGCATGATCCGCGTGTTGCCCTGACTGCTGCGGCTGTTCATCTGGCTGATGCCGGCGATGGTGCCGAGCGAGCGTTCCAGCGGCGTGGCCACGCTCGAGGCCATGATCTGCGGGCTGGCGCCAGGCAGGCTGGCCTGCACCGTAATGGTCGGAAAATCCATCTGCGGCAGCGGCGCCACTGGCAACAGGCCGAAGCTGACGCCGCCGAGCAGGAGGATCGCCAGGCTCAGCAGCAGAGTCGCCACCGGCCGGCGGATAAAGGGCGCGGATAGGTTCATGGCCAACGGCTTCCCTGGCCCCGTAGCAGCAGGGCACTCATACCAGCACTCCCGCTGCGCTACGCCCGGTCAGGCGCCGCGACAGGCGGTCGAAGTACAGGTAGATCACCGGTGTGGTGAACAGCGTCAGCACCTGGCTAAGCAGCAGGCCACCGACCATCACCAGCCCCAGCGGCTGGCGCAACTCGGCGCCGGAACCGCTCGCGAGCATCAGCGGAATGGCGCCGAACAGTGCCGCCAGGGTGGTCATCAGGATCGGCCTGAAACGCAGCAGCGCCGCCTGATAGATCGCCGCCTCGGGCGCCATGCCCTGGTTGCGCTCGGCGTCGAGGGCAAAGTCGATCATCATGATCGCGTTCTTCTTGACGATGCCGATCAGCAGAATGATGCCGATGATCGCGATCAGGCCCAGCTCATTGCCGCTTAGCAGCAACGCCAGCAGCGCACCGACCGCCGCCGAGGGCAAGGTCGAGAGAATGGTGATTGGGTGGATATAGCTCTCGTAGAGCACACCCAAGACGATGTACATGGTGACGATCGCCGCCAGGATCAGCAGCAAGGTGCTCGACAGCGAGGCGCGGAAGGCCTCGGCCGCGCCCTGAAACTGGGTCTGCACCCCGCCCGGCAGACCGATGTCCTGCTGCACCCGCTCGATCACCGCCACCGCCTCGCCCAGGGACACCCCCTCAGCCAGGTTGAACGACAGGGTCGCCGCCGGGAACTGACCGATATGGCTGATCAGCAGGCTGGCGGCGCGCTCGTCGATGCGCGCCAGCGACGACAAGGGGATTTGCCCGCCGTCGGCCGTCGCCACGTGGATCTGCCGCAGCGCGGCCGGGCCGATGCTGCCGGCGTTCTCGCTCTCCAGCACCACTCGGTACTGACTGGCCTGGGTGTAGATGGTGGAAATCTGCCGCTGACCGAAGGCGTCGTACAGCGCGTCGTCGATGTCAGCGACGCTCACGCCGAGGCGCCCGGCGCTGTCCCGATCGATCTGCAGGAACACCTGCAGGCCGCGACTTTGCAGGTCGCTGGCAACATCGCTTAGTTGCGGTTGTTCACGCAGCGCGGCGACCAGTTTGGGCACCCATTCCTCCAACAGAGCCTGCTCCGGCGACTCCATGCTGAACTGAAATTGAGTACGACTGACCCGGTCCTCGATGGTCAGATCCTGCACCGGCTGCAGGTACAGCTCGATGCCGGTGAGCCTGGCCAGCTCGGGGCGCAGGCGCTCGATCACCTGGCTGGCCGTGACATCGCGTTCGGCATGCGGCTTGAGGTTGATCAACAGGCGCCCGCTATTGAGGGTCGGATTGTCGCCATCCACGCCAATGTAGGACGATAGGCTGACCACCGCCGGATCCTCCAGGATCACCTCGGCCAGGCGCTGTTGGCGCTCGCTCATGGCGCCGAAGGAAATCGACTGCGGCGCCTCGGAAATACCCTGGATCACCCCGGTGTCCTGCACCGGAAAGAAGCCCTTGGGCACAGCCAGGTACAGCAGTACGGTCAGGGCCAGGGTGGCGATGGCGACCACCAGCGTCAGCGGCTGACGCTTGAGCACCCACTGCAACCAGATGCCGTAGCGCGCGATCATGCCGTCGATAACCGCACCACTGGCCTTATAGAAACGCCCCTGCTCCACCTCCGACTCATGCTTGAGCAAACGCGCGCACATCATCGGCGTCAATGTCAGCGACACCACCAGGGAAATCAGGATGGCCACCGCCAGGGTGATGGCGAACTCGCGGAACAGTCGGCCCACCACATCGGCCATGAACAACAGTGGAATCAGTACGGCGATCAACGAGATGGTCAACGAGATCAGGGTGAAGCCGATCTGCTTGGCGCCCTTGAGCGCCGCATTCAGTGGCGTTTCGCCTGTTTCCAAGTGGCGAGCGATGTTTTCCAGCATGACGATGGCGTCGTCGACTACGAAGCCGGTGGCGATGGTCAGGGCCATCAGGGTCAGGTTGTTGATGGTGAAGCCGGCCAGGTACATCACACCGAAGGTGCCGATCAGCGACAGCGGCACCACTATCGACGGAATGATCGTTGCCGACAGCTTGCGCAGGAACAGGAAGGTCACCAGCACCACCAGCAGTACCGCCAGTAACAACTCGTGCTGCACGTCCGTCACCGCGGCGCGAATGGTCTGGGTGCGGTCGGTCAGCACGCTGACCTCGACATTGGCCGGCAAGCCTGCCGTGAGGCTGGGCAACAAGGCCTTGATGCGGTCGACCACCTCGATCACATTGGCGCCGGGCTGACGCTGCACATTGACCAGTACGGCTTCATTGCGGTTGGCCCAGGCCGCCAGGCGATTGTTTTCCGCGCCATCGATGATCTCGGCGACATCCTTCAGGCGCAGCGCAGCGCCGTCCTGATAACTGAGGATCAGCTCGCGGTATTCTTCTGGAGATTTCAACTGGTCGTTGGCATCCAGTTGCGAGACGCGGGTCGGCCCGTCGAAGTTGCCTTTCGGCTGGTTGACGTTGCTCGCGGTAATCAGGCTGCGCACATCCGCGAGGTTCAGGCCATAGGCGGCCAGGGCTAGCGGATTGACCCGGATGCGTACCGCTGGGCGTTGGCCGCCGGCCAGGCTGACCAAGCCGACGCCGCTGGTTTGCGCCAGCTTCTGCGCCAGGCGGGTATCGACCAGGTCGAAGACCTGCGGCAACGGCATAGTGGCCGAACGAATTGCCAGGGTCAGCACCGGGGTGTCCGCCGGGTTGACCTTGTTGTACACCGGTGGCGCCGGCAGATCGCCGGGCAGCAGGTTGCTCGCGCCATTGATCGCCGCCTGCACCTCCTGCTCGGCGACATCCAGTTGCACTTCCAGATTGAAGCGCAGGGTAATCACCGAGGCGCCAGCGGAACTGCTCGAGGACATCTGCTTCAAGCCCGCCATCTGGCCAAACTGGCGCTCCAGCGGCGCGGTCACCGCACTGGTCATCACGTCCGGGCTGGCGCCGGGATACAGAGTCATGACGCGAATGGTCGGGTAATCCACCTCGGGCAGCGCCGACACGGGCAACATTCGATAGGCGATCAGGCCGCTGAGCAGGATCGCCAACATGATCAGGGTGGTGGCGACCGGGCGCAGGATGAACAGGCGGGAAGCGTTCATGCGTCTTTAGGTATCCGTGCTTCGGTTTGCTTGGCGGTCGGTGTCTGGCCTTCGCCGACCACCTCGACTGCGCTGCCCTCACGCAGGCGGTCGGTGCCCTCCAGCACCAGGCGTTCGCCCACCGCGACGCCCTCCTCGATCAACGTCATCTGACCATTGCTCGGCCCCGCCACAATCGGCCGCACCTGCACCTTGTCTTGCTCATCGATCACATAGACGAAGGTGCCGCGCGCACCGAACTGCAAGGCTGCAGCGGGAATCAGCAGGGCCTGCTCGCGGGTCTCCACCAGCAGGCGGACGTTGACGAACTGATTGGGAAACAGCAGCTCTTCGGCATTCTCGAAGCGGGCCTTGAGCTTGACCGTGCCGGTGGCGGTATCGATCAGGTTATCCAGGCTGTCCAGCTGCCCTTCGGCCAGTTTGAGTTTCTCGCTGCGATCCCAGGCCTCGACGCGCAAGGTCTGCCCTGCCCTGAACTGGTGCAGCACCGCCGGCAACTCGGCCTCGGGCAAGGTGAACATCAGGGCAATCGGCAGGGTTTGGGTAATCACCACCAGCGGCAGTGCATCGGCGGAACTGACCAGGTTGCCGCGATCCACCTGACGCAGACCGAGACGTCCACTGATGGGCGCGCGCACCTGGGTGAAGTCGAGGTTCAGGCGCGCCTCGGCGACTGCCGCCTGGTTGCTCTTGAGGGTGCCGCGGTACTGGTTGACCAGGGCCTGCTGGGTGTCGAGGGTCTGTTTGGCAATTGAGTCTTCTTTGTACAGGCCACGGTAACGGGCCAGGTCCAACTCGGCATTGTGCAATTGCGCCTGATTTTCCTGCTGCACCCCCAGGGCCTGTTGCAGGGCCACTTCATAAGGCCGCGGATCGATCACCGCGAGCAGATCGCCGGCCTTGACCCGCTGGCCATCCTCGAACAGCAGCTTGACCAGCTCACCTTCCACCCGGCCACGCACATTGACCGTGTTGTAGGCGGTCACGGTGCCCAGGGCTTTCAGCTCGATCGGGAAACTGCCTTGCGTGACAGTCGCCACCCGCACCGGCACTAGCCCACCATCGCCCCAACGACCGCCGGCCTGGTTCTGCGGTTTAGCGGGCCAGAACCACCAGATCAGCACGAGCAGAAGCGCCAACAGCATCAGGCCAATCAGCCATTGGCGTGACTGCGTCGAGGTACGGGGTATTGCAGTTGTTTCAGGCATGGCAGGGTCACTTCCTTGGAATGCCTGAACGATAAGCAGTGTCAGGCATGAAGCAAAGCCTCTTTACCGGCTATTTACCTCCAGCTGACGTTGCTAAGCCCCTGAGCCGCAAATGAAAACGGCCCCCACGGGAAGCCGTCGGCTATGTTGCCGGGTATTGCCGCAGCGCCCAGCTCAACTCGGCCGCAGCAGATCGTGCTGGGCAAACAGCTCGACCAGCCAATCGACGAACACCCGCACTCGCCGCGACAGCTGTCGGTGCGGCGGGTAGAGCGCCGCCAGCGGCATCGGCGCCGGGCGCAAATCGGCGAGAATTTCCTGCAGGCTGCCGGCCGCCAACTGCTCGCGCAGGTGGTAATAAGGCGCCTGGATGATGCCCATCCCCGCTTCGCAGGCGGCGACATAGCCTTCGGCGGTACTCAGGGCGATGCTGCCGGGCAACGCCAATTCGACGCGTTCGCCACCTACCAGAAAATCCAGGGGGAAACGCCGTCCGGTGCGGGCAGAGAAGAAATTGACGGCGCGGTGCCCCTCCAGCTCGGCGAGCGTGCGCGGGGTGCCGTGCTGCTGCAGGTAGGCCGCACTGGCGCAGGTGATCTGCGGCAGTGCCGTCAGCGGCCGCGCCACCAGGCTGGTGTCGTACACCTCGCCGGCGCGCAACACGCAATCCACCCCTTCGCGGATCAGGTCCACTGGCCGGTCGCTGGCGCCGACCTCCAGCTCGATGCGCGGGTAACGGGCACAAAAATCCCCCAACGCAGGGATCACCACGCGGTGCGCCAGCGAGGCCGGCAGGTCGACCCGCAAGCGTCCCTGCGGACCGCTACCGCTCTGCGAGAAGAACGACTCGGTCTCCTCCAGATCGGCGAGCAAACGCAGGCAGCGCTCGTAGTAGGCCTGACCATCCAGGGTCGGACTGACCTGGCGGGTGGTGCGGCGCAGCAGTTGCACCCCGAGGTGGGCCTCCAGCTGCTTGATCAGTTGGGTGACCGAGGCCCGCGGCAGGTCCAGGCTGTCCGCAGCCTTGCCGAAGCCGCGCAATTCGACAATCCGACTGAACACCCGCATGGCGAGAAAACGATCCATCTGCAGCACCACTATTTCGAATAAGCAAATAGTTAATACGTTTTCACCATGTTTATCCATCCTTAGCAAACAGCCAGACTGAGCCTGAACCTTAACCACTGCACAGGAGCACTGCCATGAAAAACCGTCGACTCGGCCGCAACGGCCCCTTGGTCTCGGCAATCGGCCTCGGTTGCATGGGCATGAGCGAGTTCTATGTCGCCGACCGTGATGAGCGTGAATCCATCGCCACCGTGCACCGGGCCCTGGAACTGGGCCTGAACCTGCTCGACACCGCCGACGCCTATGGCCCGCACAGCAACGAGGAGTTGCTGGGCAAGGCGCTGGCCGGCAGGCGCGAGCAGGCCTTCCTGGCCAGCAAGTTCGGTTTGTTGCGCGATCCGCAGGACCCGCAGCGACGTGGCGTCAGCGGCAGGCCTGAGTATGTGCGCCAATCGATCGAGGGTAGCCTCAAGCGGCTTAACACCGACTACCTGGATCTCTACTACCAGCACCGCATCGACCCCGAGGTGCCGATCGAGGAGACCATCGGCGCCATGGCCGAGTTGGTTCAGCAGGGCAAGGTGCGCTACCTCGGCCTGAGCGAGGTGGCCCCCGAAACCCTGGAACGTGCCCACCGGGTACACCCGATCAGCGCGGTGCAGAGCGAATACTCGTTGTGGACCCGCGACCCCGAGGAGAATGGCGTGCTGGCGACCTGCCGCCAGCTGGGCATCGCCTTCGTGCCCTACAGCCCGCTGGGTCGCGGCTTTCTCACCGGCACCCTGAAGAGCCCGGAGGACTTCGCCGCCGACGATTACCGGCGCTTCAGTCCGCGCTTCCAGGGCGACAACTTCGCCAAGAATCTGCAGTTGGTCAGCCAGGTCGAACAACTGGCCGCGGATAAAGGCGTGCTGGCCTCGCAACTGGCGCTGGCCTGGGTGCTGGCCCAAGGCGAGGACCTGCTGCCGATCCCCGGTACCAAACGCCGCAGCTACTTGGAACAGAACGTCGCCGCGCTGGACGTTCAACTGAGCGCCGCCGAGATCGCCACGCTGGACGCGATCTTTCCGCCGCAAGCCGCTGCGGGTGAACGTTATGCGGCGGAATCAATGGCTATGCTGACGCGCTGAATCTATTGGCAAAAAAAACGGCCTACCGAAGTAGGCCGTTCTTGTCCGGATCGTTTGCGATTACTTCAGCACAGCCAGGGCCGCCTCGTAGTTCGGCTCGTTGCCGATCTCGGCGATCAGTTCGCGGTGCAGGACCTTGTCGTGCTCGTCCAGCACCACCACGGCGCGGGCAGCGACGCCGGCCAACGGGCCGTCGGCGATAGCTACGCCGTAGTTCTTGAGAAACTCGGCGCCGCGCATGGTCGACAGGTTGATCACGTTTTCCAGGCCTTCAGCGCCACAGAAGCGCGCCTGGGCGAACGGCAGGTCGGCGGAGATACACAGGACAACGGTGTTATCCAGCTTGCTGGCGCCGGCGTTGAAGGTGCGTACCGAGGTCGCGCAAGTTGGGGTGTCGACGCTGGGGAAAATATTCAGAACTTTGCGCTTGCCCGCCAGGCTGGCCAGGCTCACATCGGCCAAACCGGCGCCGACCAGGGTGAAGGCCGGAGCTTGCTGACCGACCTGTGGCAGCTGACCATCGACTTGTACCGGATTGCCATGCAGGGTTACTTGAGTCATTGAGGTGTCCTCTTTTGTCGGGGAATGAAAACGAATACAGAGTTAAGCATGCCACCTATGAAAAAACTCCGAAACCCAGGGCTTTTTCCATGCACCGCCAGCTTCTAGATAGGGCGAACCCGTTCACCCGACCTCAGGGCCAGCCTGCAAGTATTAGTAGTAGCAACCAACCCTGCTGGCAATCAGGCGTTGCGAGGTGAATGGATCGCCAGCATACCGGCTGCTAATAGGGCATGGCTTTGGACATACCGCTAGGCCCGCACACTGTCCCAGGCGACTTGGGCCAACAACTCGCGGCAGTCGGCCAACTGGGTTTGCGTCCTGCCGGCCAGCCAGTTGCGCGCGAAGTCGTGGGTTGGCCCGATGATCACCGAGGCGAAGCAATCGCTTGGCATCGCCCTGTGCAACGCCGCCGAACTGGCTGCTGGGACCATGACCGACGCCTCGATCCCGGCCGGCTGCCGCTGGATTCCACGCGGCATGACGGTGGAATACCTGGCCAAGGCCGACGGCGATGTGACGGTGCCGGTGATGGCCTACGTCGGCGACAAAGCGGTATTGCGCGCCGAGATCAGCATGTACGTCAGTCGCGCCTGAAACGCGACGGCCCGGAAAACCGGGCCGTCGTTGGCAGGCGAGTAAGTGCCGGTCGCAGGTAACAGAACCAGGCAGTATTTCTCAGTCCACCCGCACCAGTACCCGGCCAACCAGCTTGCCGGCGAGTATCTGGCCGATGGCCTCGGGCAACTGCTGCAGGCTGACTTCAGTCACCAGGCGTTCGAGACCATCGAGCTTCCATTGCAGCGAGAGCTTGTCCCACATGGAGGCTTTGACCACCAGCGGCAGTTCGACCGAGTCGACCCCCATCAGGTTGACCCCGCGCAGGATGAACGGCAGCACGCTGCCCTTGAACGCCACCCCGGCGGTCAGCCCGCAGCAAGCGGCGCTGCCACCGTAGCGCAGCGACTTGACCACATTGAACAGAATATCGCCGCCGACGGTGTCAACCGCGCCAGCCCATTGTTCCTTGAGCAGTGGACGCTCTGCGCCTTCCTGCAATTCGTTACGTGGAACTATCTGCCGTGCGCCCAGGCCCTTGAGGAACTCGCCCTGTTCGGCCTTGCCAGTGGACGCCGCCACGCTGAAACCAAGCTTACTCAGCAAAGCCACGGCAATACTGCCTACGCCGCCGGTCGCCCCGGTCACCAGAACAGGGCCGGCATCCGGGAGCACCCCGGCTTGCTCCAATTTGGCGACGCAGAGCGCAGCAGTCAGGCCTGCGGTACCCAGCACCATGGCCTCACGCAGGGACAAGCCTTGCGGCCGTTTCAGCGCCCAGGCCGACGGAATCCGAATGTACTGAGCAAAGCCGCCCGCGATATTCATGCCCAGGTCATAGCCGGTCACGATCACTTCATCGCCCACGCTGAATTCGGCGACGCTCGACTGCTCGACTACGCCCGCTGCATCGATGCCTGGGGTATGCGGGAAATGTTTGGTCACGCCACGGTTGCCACTGGCGGACAGGGCATCCTTGTAGTTCAACGACGAGTAGCGAACCCGAATCAACAGTTCGCCGGCCGGCAGTTCGCTGATAGTGCGCTGGACAATCGCTTGTTCGAACTCACCCGTCGCACTTTCGCGGGCCTGCAGTGCTGTGAACGTAGTCATTTTCATCCCCCAGGGTAAACGTGGATCACCAGAAACGCTGCTGATTGAGACGGCTTAGCCAATTCAAGGTGAAACGGTCCAAGGCTACGCTGGCCGCCAACCCGACACGTTCCTGCAAGCTTTTCTTCTCGGCGTAGTGCAAGTGAAACAGTTCCGCCTCCTTGGCCCGCTCAGCCAGGTATTCGTCGCTGGTCTTGAGTTCATCAACCAACTGTTTTTCCAACGCGGCCAGGCCCAGCCAGACTTCTCCGGTGGCGATGTCGTCGATATCCAGTTGCGGTCGATAGCGGGCGACGAAGTTCTTGAACAGCTCATGGATGACTTCCAGGTCTTCCTGGAATTTTTCCCGGCCCTTCTCGGTATTTTCGCCAAAGATGGTCAGGGTGCGCTTGTACTCGCCAGCGGTAAGCACCTCGAAATCGATGTCGTGCTTTTTAAGCAGGCGGTGCACGTTAGGCAACTGGGCAACCACGCCGATGGATCCGAGCATGGCAAAGGGGGCGGAAATGATCTTCTCACCGATACAGGCCATCATGTAGCCGCCGCTGGCCGCGACTTTATCGATGCAGATGGTCAGCGGGATGCCCGCCTGGCGAATACGCGCCAGCTGCGAGGACGCCAGGCCATAGCTGTGCACCATGCCGCCGCCACTTTCCAGGCGCAGCACCACTTCATCCTGAGGCGTGGCCAGACTCAGCAACGCGGTGATTTCATGCCGCAAGCTGTCAGTCGCCGATGCCTTGATATCGCCATCGAAGTCCAGGACAAATACCCGCGGCTTGTGCACCCCGGCTTTCTTCGCCAACTTGGCCGCCTTGGCCTCGTCCTTGTGCGCCGCCTTGAGTTGGTCCTTGTCCAGCACGGCCTGCTCGAGACGTTGGCGCAACTGCTTGTAGAAGTCGTTGAGCTTGTCTACTTGCAAATGCCCGGCAACGCGCCGGCCCTTGCTGCGTGCTGCGACTGCTGCCACCAGAATCACCAGAACAGCCACAACCAGCGTTACCGTTTTGGCCAGAAAGGCCGCATATTCTGCGAAAAACTCCACGCATGTCCCCTCATTATTTACTTCAGCGCCAGTGTCGCTCAGCGCTCGTTGCAACCAAGCATACCGACGCCACCGGCCGGCGGCCAGTTGCCTGGCGTGCAGGCATGAATGACAGCCCATAAATTCAAACAAGCGTATGTTTTTTCGTTGACAGGCCTGTGCGATCCTCATACGCTCGGCGAACTTTTACCGAATCTGGATAGTGGCAAACGTGGGCAGCATTTACCTGATCAGACATGGCCAAGCCTCATTCGGCGCCGATGACTACGATGTGCTCTCGCCCATCGGTATTCGTCAGGCTGAAATACTGGGCGCGCACCTGGCTGATCTCGGTATTCGCATCGACCGTAGCCTGAGTGGCGCATTACGCCGCCAACAGCACACCGCCAACGCGGCGATGAGCCAGTTGAGCAACAGCGGTCAGGCAATACCTGATATGTACGTGGATGCCGCCTTCAACGAGTTCGATGCCGACGCGGTGATCCACCGCTTGCTTCCTGGCCTGCTGGACGAAGAACCCGAAGCCCTGCATGTTTTACGCAACGGGGCACAGAACCGCGCCGAGTTCCAACGCCTGTTCTCATTGCTGATCGGCCGCTGGATATCCGGCGAACACGACCAACATGGCCTGCAAAGCTGGCAGGCATTCGTCGAACAGGTCCAGGGTGGCCTGACCCGCCTGTTGCAACAGGCCGATAGCAAGCAGAACATCGCGATCTTCACCTCCGGCGGCACCATCACCGCACTGCTGCAGTTG
Organism: Pseudomonas paeninsulae; assembly: GCF_035621475.1. Classification (NCBI taxonomy): domain Bacteria; kingdom Pseudomonadati; phylum Pseudomonadota; class Gammaproteobacteria; order Pseudomonadales; family Pseudomonadaceae; genus Pseudomonas; species Pseudomonas paeninsulae. Next base: position 2,413,799 of record NZ_CP141799.1, on the reverse strand, counting down.
ATCACCGGCGTGCCGGCCGCCAAGGCCTTCGAACTGAATTGGCAAATCGTCAACACCTCACTGAGCTGCCTGAAATTTCGCGGCAGCCAAGTGAGCCTGGCTTCCTTCAACAGCCATGTGCATTTACAGCTGCTGAAGGAGCCGGAACTCATCACCTACCGCTGAGCTCCGGCCTACCGCGCCCATAAGGGCGCGAGAAAACCCTGAAAACAAAGGAAGACATCATGAGCGTTGCAGACATCATCAATACCATGCAGTCCAAGTTCAATGCCCCCGCCGCTGCGGGTCTGGATCTGGTGTTCCAGTTCAACATCGAAGACGGTGATAACCACTACCTGGTCATCAAGGACGGCACCTGCGACGTCCAGCAAGGCGATGCCGACAACGCCAGCGTGACCCTGATCATGGACAGCGAAACCCTCAAGGGCATCACCAGCGGCGAGACCGATGGCATGCAAGCGTTCATGGGCGGCAAGCTGCGCGCCGAAGGCGACATGATGTTGGCCATGAAGCTGGGCGAATTGTTCCCAGTCTAAGCTTCACTGCAGCAGCCTCAGCGAAAAACCGGAGCCCCAGGCTCCGGTTTTTTTTCGCCTGCGGGCTGGCCTGCAGATCAATCAGGCTGTTTGATTAGGCGGCAACACGAGCGTCTATAACGGCGTGTATTACTTGTTACGCCCAGGGTGCAGTATTAGATTGAGCAATAATCTAGAGCACCCATTATAAGTAGAAGGGATAAGCATGGCGCTTACTGACCAGTCCACTCGCATCCGCGAGGGCGAAGAACTCGACACTGCGATCATCGATCCGTACCTCAAGGCGCAGATTCCCGGCCTGACTGGCGAGCCACGGATCAGCCAGTTCCCCGGCGGTGCATCGAATCTCACCTACCTGATCGAATATCCCGAGAAGGAATTCGTCCTGCGGCGTCCGCCATTTGGCCACAAGGCCAAATCCGCTCACGACATGGGCCGCGAGTACCGCATTCTCAACCAGCTCTACGAGGCCTTCCCCTACTGCCCGAAAGCCTATGTGCACTGCACGGACGAAGCGGTGATCGGTGCCGAGTTCTATGTGATGGAACGGGTCAACGGCATCATTCTGCGCGCCGACATGCCGGCCGAACTGAACCTCGATGCCGACAAGACCCGCCAGCTGTGCAAGAGCTTCATCGACAAGATGGTCGAGCTGCACAACGTCGACTACGCCGCCTGCGGCCTCGGCGACCTGGGTAAACCGGAAGGCTATGTAGAACGCCAGATCGGCGGCTGGAGCGCTCGCTACGAGAAGGCCCTGACCCCTGACGCGCCGCTGTGGGAACCGGTCAAGGCGTGGTTGAAAGACAAGATGCCGGCCGACCACCCCAAGCCGGCCATCGTGCACAACGACTACCGCTTCGACAACGTGATCCTCGACCCGCAGAACCCGATGCAGATCATCGGCGTACTGGACTGGGAGCTGACCACCCTTGGCGATCCGCTGATGGACCTGGGCAACACCCTTGCCTACTGGATCGAAGCCGACGATCCGGCGCCGGTGCAAATGATGCGCCGCCAGCCGAGCAATGCCCCCGGTATGCTCAGCCGTCAGGAGTTCGCCGACTATTACGCCGAACGCGCCGGCATCGAAATCAAGAGCATCGACTTCTACTACACCTACGGCCTGTTCCGCCTGGCCGGTATCGTGCAGCAGATCTACTACCGTTATTACCACGGCCAGACCCAGGACAAACGCTTCGCGCAGTTCATTCAAATGAACAAACTGCTGGAGCAGATGAGCCTGCAGGTCATCGCCAAGTCGCAGTTGTAATCGGCCGAACAGGCCTTCAACAAGAAAGGAAACGTCCATGTCCAAGACCCAACTGTTCGATCTCGATGGCAAGATCGCCTTCGTCTCTGGCGCCAGCCGCGGTATCGGCGAGGCCATCGCCAAGTTGCTGGCCCAGCAAGGCGCCCACGTGATCGTCTCGAGCCGCAAGATCGACGGCTGCCAGGGCGTCGCCGACGCCATCGTCGCCGACGGCGGCAAGGCCACCGCGATGGCCTGCCATATCGGCGAAATGGAGCAGATCACCAACGTGTTCGCACAGATCCGCGAGCAGTTCGGTCGCCTGGACATCCTGGTCAACAACGCGGCCACCAACCCGCAGTTCGGCAATGTCCTGGAGACCGACCTGTCGGCCTTCCAGAAGACCGTCGACGTCAACATCCGCGGCTATTACTTCATGTCCATCGAAGGCGGCAAGCTGATGAAGGAAAACGGCGGCGGCAGCATCGTCAACGTCGCCTCGATCAACGGCGTCAGCCCAGGTGAGATGCAAGGCATCTACTCGGTGACCAAGGCCGCAGTGATCAGCATGACCAAGGTGTTTGCCAAGGAATGCGCGCAGTTCGGCATCCGTTGCAACGCCCTGCTGCCGGGCCTGACCGACACCAAGTTCGCTTCGGCACTGACCAAGAACGACGCCATCCTCAACCTGGCCCTGCAGCGTATTCCGCTCAAGCGCGTAGCCGCCCCGAGCGAAATGGCCGGCGCCGTGCTGTACCTGGCCAGCGACGCCTCCAGCTATACCACCGGCGTGTCACTGAACGTCGACGGCGGCTTTCTCTCCTGATAAAGACCGGCGCCATGCAAAAAGGGACCTTCGGGTCCCTTTTTGTTTGCGCTCAACCACGTGCAACTGGGGTGACCTCTAGCGGACCTGTGCCTGCCCTACTCACCGCACTCTACTGCCAATCCTGCAACGCCTGCTTGGCCGCTTGATTCATCGGCTGCACCAGCAGGCCGGTTGACGTCAGGCTGATGCTGTATACCGCCTGGTCGGCGATCGGCAGGTAGGTGACCCGGCGTGCCTGGGCATCGAACATGAACAGGTCGTGCCGGCCCAGGCGTAGCCAACGCCACAGGTCGATGCCATAGGGACTCTGCGCCAGCTCGACCTGGGCCTGCTGAGCTCGCGCCTGCTGCTCGATGGAGAGGAAACGCCCCGAGAGATTTTCCAGGCGGTAGCCAGGTTGCAGTCCGATCAGTGCAGCGAGTCCCTTCCAGTGTAGAAAACGCGCATCCAACTGCCACAAGTCCCCCTCCAGCAGCACACTGCGCTCGCTCCCGCGCTCCAACAGATTGACCCGATAACGTGGGCCGTCAGCCTCGAAGCTCAAGGTCACCAGCGGTTTGTCCTCCGGCAACGGGGCATAGCTATAGAGGTCGTAGGCCACCAGGCCGATGAAACCGGCCAGGGCCAAAAAGGCCAGGCCGCAGGTGCCGCGCAGCCAGCCGAGGAACCAGTGGCTATTGAACAAAATTCGCGCGGCAATCAATACCGCCAGCAAAGCCAGTAGCGCCGTCGCCCATGCCAGACCGTCGTATTGCATCGAGTCAGTTCCTTGCCCGTGAAAATGCCGGCATTATGCGCAGCTACCTCGCCTGCGCACAGCAGGTTCATTGCACAATCTGACACAGGTCGTCTTTTCCATGCCCTTGCCTTTCGAGCTTGCCGTTGACCCGGCAACCTTGGCCATTCTCGCCCTGGTGGCCTTCGTCGCCGGTTTCGTCGATGCCATTGCCGGCGGCGGCGGCCTGCTGACCATTCCGGCCCTGCTGATGGCCGGCCTGCCGCCGCATCTGGTGCTCGGCACCAACAAACTGTGCGCCACCTTCGGTTCGGCCACTGCCAGCTATACCTTCTACCGGCGCAAGCTGTTTACCCCCCTGCCCTGGCGCAATGCACTGATCGGCACCGCGATCGGCGCCCTGCTGGGCGCGACGCTGGTGCACTGGCTGCCGGCCGCCTGGCTCAATCAACTGCTGCCGGTGGTGGTATTCGCCTGCGGGCTGTATTTACTGTTCGGTCGCACCCCGGCGGCTCCGCTCAACGCCGACGCGCCTATTGCGCAAGGCCGGCAGTGGCCGCAAAGCCTCGGACTGGGGTTCTACGATGGCGTCGCCGGGCCAGGCACCGGAGCCTTCTGGACGGTCAGCAGCCTGCTGCTCTACCCGCTCGATCTGGTTCGCGCCAGTGGCGTGGCACGCAGCATGAACTTCGTCAGCAACGCCTGTGCCCTGGTGGTATTCATCGTCGCCGGGCAAGTGGCCTGGTTGCTCGGCATCAGCATGGGCATCGCGCTCATGGCTGGGGCGTTTCTCGGTGCGCGCTCGGCAATCCGTGGCGGCTCGAAATTCATCCGCCCGGTGTTCATCCTGATGGTGTTGGCGCTCGCCGCGCGGTTGGCCTGGCAACACTGGTTCGGCCTGGCCTAGGAGCCTGTCGGACTTAACGCTGTTCTACTGCGGAAAAGCGGGACTTGGTCATTTTTGCTGCTTCCCTCGCGACGAACGGTCAAGTCCGACAGGCTCCTAGGTGAATGGCGCTGTATCCATCCACCGAAGCGCGACTATTCCGACAGCGACGGCTCCGGCAGCCCTAGCCGGCGCGCCACATAGACGTCGATCAGGTAGCGAGCGATCGAGCGCGCTGCCGGTAAGGGCGGTAACTGGTGCACGCTGAACCACTGCGCATCCTCGATCTCGTCGGCCTGCATGACAATCTCGCCAGTCGCAAACTCGGCATGGAAGCCGAGCATCAGGGAATGTGGAAACGGCCAGCCCTGACTCCCCAAGTACTGCAGGTTCTTGACCTCGACCCCCACTTCTTCGCGCACCTCACGTACCACGCACTGCTCGACCGACTCACCCGCCTCGACGAAACCGGCCAGAGTGCTGTAGACACCGGGCACGAAACGCGGCGATCGGGCCAGGAGGACTTCATCCTCGCGGGTAACCAACACAATCATGCTCGGTGACAGGCGCGGATAGTGGTGCAGCTCGCAACGCGGGCAATGCATCGCGCGCTCGCCAGCGAAATGCAGCATCGGCTCGCCACAGCTGCCGCAAAAACGATGCTGGCGCGCCCAAGTACCGATCTGCGTCGCATAGCCGAGCATCTTGAAGGTCTCGGCATCGCCTTGCAGCATGAACTGGCGCAGGCTTTGCCAGCTGCAGCCGGGCATATCGAACGGTTCCTGCAGCTCCAGCAGGTAGATGGCATCGCCAGCGAAATGGCCGATGCCGTGCTCGGCCAGAATCGGCAGCTCCTGCTTTTTCAGCCACTCACGGGGAAACAACACGCCGTTGTTGTCCGCCAGAAACTGCTGCCGGCAATGTACCAGTGCCCAACCACCGGGCTGCTGGCTATCGAGTAAGGCGGGCTGCCAACGCTGGGTCATTTATGCGGCTACCGGGAAGCCAAGGGCACGCACGCTGTCTGCGGCTAAGTCGAGCACACTGGGCTGGGTTTCCGGGCGCATAACCGCGCCCGCTTCCAGATAGTATTCGAGACTGCTAAGTGCGTCGGCAAGGGTTTCCAGCATTTGCTCGGAAGGCATCTGGGCCGCTTCGAACATCTGCGTCTGGATGTATTCGGCGCAGGCGCCGACCAGTAAGGCCGCCCGCTCCTGGCCGAGAAACCACAGGCCGCCGCGCACCGCCTGCAAGCTGAACGGCACATTGGACAGGTGCATGCGGTCGCCGTCGGCCTCCAGGTAGGCGGTGATCGCCCGCTTGGCCAGCGCCAAGCCGCCGCGGGCCTCATCGACCACAACGATGCGTGCTTCGTTGAGCTGATAGTAGGCGAAGGATTCGATCTCCTTGCCAGCTGATAGCTGCCCGACACTGGTGTCACGCCGCTCGCCGCGTTCCAGGCTGGCGACCATGCCCTCGACATAGAGCACAGCATCGGCCAGTTTCAGCAGCTCCTGCTGTTGCGGGGCACGCTCCTCACTCCAGGCTGCAACCGTCTGCAGTTGCGCATTCAGCGCGTTGCCCGCCGAACTGAGGCCGACCATGCCCAGGGTCTTGCTCAGTTTGCCGAGCACCGCATGCAGATGGGCGAGGTTTTCAGCCTGCACGGTGCCCCGTTCGATCAGGTCGAGCATGTCCTTGGTGCTGGTCAGTTCTTCGCGAATAGCCGAACTCAGCGAGCGCATGACCGCCTGCCCAGGGCCGGCCAGGCGCTGGTATTCCTCTTCCAGCAAGTGATCGGTGAATGGCAGCGAGGTCAGGCCAAACAGCCCGCGCACGGGCATGACCGCAGGTCCACTGCTGTCGGCCAGGGCCACCAGATAGAGCAGCTCCTTGAGCAGGCTGCGTGGCGTCTCGTACTGGCTGTTGGCAAGTACTTGCTTGAGTTCACGATCGATCCGCGAGAACAGCTGCTTACGCGACTTGCGTGCCAATAGCTGGCCATCGAGCTGCGCCTCCACAGCCGCCGCGCCGATCCAGCACAGACGGCCACGCGGCTCGTTGGCGTACAGACTGTCCAGCCGACCCATGGCTCGGCCCATCAACTTCAGGCTGGCCTGCGGATTTTGTTCGCGAATAAAACCCAGCAACCCTACTTGATACATCTGCCGTAGGCGCCGGCCTTCGATTTCCTTGGCCGCTGCATCCAGGGCAGCCGGCGCGGTTCGCGGGCGCGCATGATCGAGGCGCACGCTGAAGAAGAAGCTTTCCGGCAGTGCTGGCTGGCCCCCCGCTTGGCGCAGATCATTGATCGCCGGCAGCAGCAACTCGGGCATTTCCTGTCGGTGCACGTCGACGTTTTCCAGATAGCGGCGCAATACATGCAGCGCATTGCTCAGCGCCGAGAGCTGCACATCGCGCTCCTCGCCGGCGCCGGCGGGAATATCGGTGGCCTGCTCAAGCACTTCCTGAGCGAGCAACTCGGCACCGGTCAACTCGACCACATTGAGCGTGCCGCGGACTTGATGAAGGCTTTCCACCGCCTGTTGCAGCAAGCTGCCGTTAAGCCGCTCGGCAATGAAATGCTCGAGGCTCGACTCGGCCTCCTCCATGGTGGCGAACAGTTCTTTACGCACCAAACTCAGTGACGTGGCTCCAGAAACCATGCGCTAGTGCGCCTCCCGCGCCGGTAGAGAAGACAGTGGCATCGCTCGCATCAGTCGGCGAACTCCGGCTTCTGCTTGCTCATGTGTGCGGCCATGGCCACGCGCAAGTCAACCGATTGCAACATCGCGGCATTCCAGGTGGCGATGTACTCGAGGCCATCGTCAACCCGATGGTCGCGCATGTAGCGAAGCATTTCCTTGGTGCCGCGTACTGCGATCGGCGATTTCGCGGCGATTTCACGGGCAATGCCCATCACCCCGTCGAGCAAGGCGGGCATGTCAGCGAAAGTGCGATTGACCAGGCCGATGCTGCGCGCTTCTTCACCGTCGATGGTACGCCCGGTGAACGCCAGCTCACGCATCATGCCGTCGCCAATGATCCGCGGCAGGCGCTGCAAGGTGCCAACATCGGCGGCCATGCCAATATCGATTTCCTTGATCGAGAACTGCGCGTCGACCGTCGAGTAGCGCATGTCGCAGGCCGAGACCAGGTCGATGGCGCCGCCCAGACAATAACCCTGGATCGCCGCCAATACCGGCTTGCGACACTGGTCGACAGCATTGAACGAGGCTTGCAGCTCGAGGATTTTACGCCGCAGTTTTTCCGCGTTGCGGCCGACATCCGGGCCCATCTGGCTGCCGAGTTGGGCCAACATCATCAGGTCGATACCGGAGGAAAAATGCTTGCCGGCCCCCGACAGCACCACCACCCGCACCTCGTCCGTGGTGTCGATCCAGCGAAAGATCTCGATGATCTCCGTCCAGAAGTCGGCACTCATGGCGTTGATTTTTTCCGGGCGGTTGATCACCACGTGGGCGATCTTATCTGCCAACTCGACACTAAAGGCTTTGTAGTCGGACACGGCAGTCATCCTCAGCAACAAAAGGCGCGAACGCGCACAGAGACATTCTTGTGGTTACAACCGGGCAACTATAACAAGCACGGCATAAATGTCGATGCCGGCCTCTGTGACGCAGAACACGCCATTGGACTTAAGCAGCGTTTCGACTGTTGATGGTAACCACTTGATCTAGCGGAAATAGTCCGGCAAGGCCGCTGACGACTGACGCAGTCGCCCAGCCGCCCAGCCGTCAACGCGCCCTAGAGTTTGATGCAGTCCACCGTGTAGGCGTTGCCGTCCGGCCCTTCATTGCGTTGCAAGCCATGCACGTCGACGTCGAAGCCGGGGAAGCTACGGTCGAAGGTGCGGGCGAACTCCAGATAATCGATGATCGAGCGAGTCGCCGGGGTAAAGCGTTCGCCCGGCATGATCAGCGGAATACCCGGTGGATAGGGCACCAACATGACCGCGGCGATCCGTCCGTCGAGCTGATCGATAGGCACGGCTTCGACTTCGCCGCGTACCAGCTGGTTATAGGCATCGGCGGGTTTGAGCGCGACTTCCGGCAGCTCCGTGTACATCCGTTTCATCGCCTTGGCCGTGGCGTTTTCGCCGTAGCAACGGTGCAGCGCATCGCACAGGTCGCGCAGGCCCATACCGTGGTAGTGGGCGCCGCCCGCTTTGGCGATCGAGGGCAAGGCGACCGTTAACGCCAGGTTGACGTCATAACTGCGCTTGAACTCCAGCAACTCGGTGAGCAAGGTGCTCCACTTGCCCTTGGTAATGCCCATGGAGAACAGCACCAGGAAGGAATACAGGCCGGTTTTCTCGACCACCAGGCCGCGCTCCCAGAGGAATTTGCTGACCACCGCCGCCGGAATCCCGCACTCATCGAGCTTGCCGCCAGCGGTCAGGCCGGGGGTCACCAGGGTGACCTTGATCGGGTCGAGCAGCACGTAATCCTCGGCCACCTCGCCAAATCCATGCCACTCGGCTTGCGGCTGCAACAACCAGCTCTCGGTCGCCACCTCGTCGACGCCCTCGGCCTGGGGCGGCTGCCAGATGCTGAACCACCAATCGTCGGCGCTGAGATTCTGCCGCAGATTGGCCAGGGCACGGCGAAAGCTCAGCGCCTCGTCGAAGGTTTCCTGGATCAGCGAACGGCCCGCCGGGCCTTCCATCATCGCCGAGGCCACATCCAGCGAAGCGATGATGCCGTACTGCGGCGAGGTCGAGATATGCATCATGAAGGCTTCGTTGAAGCGGTCGCGATCGAGTTGACGCGCACCGCCATCCTGCACATGGATCATCGAGGCCTGACTGAACGCCGCCAACAGTTTGTGCGTGGAGTGAGTACTGAACACCAGCGGCGTATTGGCTGTGCGGGTCGTGCCCATGCCATAGCGCCCGGCATAGAACTCGTGGAACGCCGCATAGGCATACCAGGCCTCGTCGAAATGCAGCACCTCGACGCTGTCGCCCAGGGTCTGTTTGATCAGTTCGGCGTTGTAGCACAGGCCGTCGTAAGTCGAGTTGGTCACCACCACCAGCTTGACCATGGCCCCACTGCTGCTGGGCACGCGACCGCGTGCCAGCGGGCTGGCATCAATCTTCGCCTGGATCGACTCGCGACTGAACTCGGACAGTGGAATCGGCCCGATGATGCCCAATTCGTTGCGCTCCGGACACAGATACAGCGGAATTGCGCCGGTCATGATGATCGAATGGAGGATCGACTTGTGGCAATTGCGATCGACCAGTACCAGGTCGTCGCGCCCGACCATGCCGTGCCAGACGATCTTGTTGGCCGTCGAGGTGCCGTTGATCACGAAGTAGGTGTGATCGGCACCGAAGTTGCGTGCGGCGCGGGCCTCGGCCTCGGCCAAGGGGCCGGTGTGATCGAGCAGCGAACCCAGCTCCGGCACCGACACCGAGAGGTCGGAGCGCAGGGTGTTCTCGCCGAAGAACTGGTGGAACGCCTGGCCGACCGGACTCTTGCGGTAAGCCACGCCGCCGCCATGGCCGGGCGTGTGCCAGGAGTAGTTGGATTGCGCGGTGTGCTGCACCAGCGCCTTGAAGAATGGCGGCAGCAGGCAGTCCAGATAATTGCGTGCGGCGCGGGCAACCTGGCGGGCGAGGAACGGCACCGTGTCCTCGAACAGATAGAGGATACCGCGCAGCTGGTTGAGGTCGGCCATGGCTTCGGCCGGCGCGTTCTCGATAGTCACCTGCTCGCCAAGGGCGAAGATCGGCAACTGCGGCGCCCGTCGCCGGGCGATGCGGATCAACTCGACCATGTCCTGCAACAGGTGCTTGTTCTCCCCCGCGCCCTCGGCGGTCACCAGAATGCAGGCGAGGCCGTGATGGGTCGAAGCGACGATCCGCCCCTCGGCGGAGCTGGCGGTGGACAGGATGCTGAAACCGTCCTGCTCCAGTTCGTGGGCGATGGCACGCACCCGATCGCCGGCCACGGTGTCGGCCTTGATGTCGCGGTGCACGATCAGCACGGGAAACTTGAGGTCTTTATACATTGGGGTAATCCGGTGCTCACGGAGCGATTTGATAATTGCCGTCAGTAAACACCATGCAATGGCCTTTTAGGAAACCGCGCGACTCGGCGTCGGCAAGGCATCGCGCAGGCGAAGCACTAAAGAGCGCAGCGGTAGTTCGTCATTTAGCCGTGCCAATGATGGAGTAGCAGATCAAGTGGGCCGTTTCCTCAAATCCATGCTCACCCTCACTTGCCTCGCGACGCGCCGATGTAGATTCGACTAAACGCACTCGCAGCACGTCAAAACGTAGGATTTTTTCATCTTATCGATGGTTTATGAGTCTTATTGTCATACCAGGTGCTCTTTAGACTGAACCGGTCCGAAATAAACCCCTGGAGAAAATAACAATGAATGTCCTCCTGCTTGGCGCCGGCCACATCGGTTTCACCATCGCTCAACTGCTGCACAACACCGGCGACTACAAGGTGCTGGTGGCTGATCGCGAGGCCAGTTCGCTGAAGGCGATCAATGCCCTCGGCATCGCCACCCAGCTGCTCGATTCGGCCGATGCCGGCGCCCTCGAAGCACTGATGCACGGTTACGACGCGGTGCTCAATGCCCTGCCGTACCACATGGCCATTACCGTCGCCCAGGCGGCCAAGAACAGTGGCACCCACTACTTCGACCTGACCGAAGACGTCCACGCAACCAGGGCCATCATGGAGCTGGCCAAAGACGCCAAGACCGCCTTCATGCCGCAGTGCGGCCTGGCGCCTGGCTTCATCGGCATTGCCGCGCACTCCCTGGCCCGCGATTTCGACAGCGTGCGCGAGGTCAAGATGCGCGTCGGCGCCCTGCCGGAGTTCCCCACCAACGCCCTCAAGTACAACCTGACCTGGAGCGTCGACGGCCTGGTCAACGAGTACTGCCACCCTTGCGAAGCGATCCGCAACGGCAAACTGCAGATGGTCCAGCCCCTGGAAGGCCTGGAACACTTCTCCCTGGACGGCGTCGAGTACGAGGCGTTCAACACCTCCGGCGGTCTGGGCACCCTGTGTGAAACCCTGCAAGGCAAGGTCGAAGTACTGGACTACAAGACCGTGCGTTACCCGGGTCACCGCGACCTGATGAAGTTTCTCCTGGAAGACCTGCGCCTGGCCGGCCATCAGGAAAAGCTCAAGGACATCCTGCGCGGCGCCGTGCCGAGCACCATGCAGGACGTGGTGCTGGTGTTCGTCACCGTCAATGGCATGCAGGACGGCAAGCTGGTGCAGCAGGTGTTCAGCCGCAAGATCTTCGCCGCCGTGCAGAACGGCCGCCTGACCAGCGCGATCCAGATCACCACCGCCGCCGGCATCTGCGCCGCGCTGGACCTGTTCCGCGAGAAGCGCCTGCCGCAAGCGGGCTTCATCAGCCAGGAGCAGGTGTCGCTGGAAGACTTCCTCGCCAACCGCTTCGGTCTGGCCTACGAAGAACACAGCGACCAGACCCAGAAAGCCGCCTGAGTTGGCCCGGTGCGCGGCGGCCCGGCTGCTGCACCCCCCTGACACGCTTACCGCTGAACAACGCGCTGGGATTGCTCGACATCCCAGCCGTTGCAAGATCCGGCCCGCAGGCACCACGCCGCCGGGCCTGCTGCGGCTCGCTCAGACTGCGAGTTGAGTCATTTACGGAATGATGTGGTTAGTTGTTTTCGTTCGACGGATGCTCGCGCAAGCGCCCACCATTGAAGCTTGAAGCTGCCCAGGCGCGCGACTGCAATGCTTGCATTCGCTGACCTGCATCTGGTCAGCCTGACGCAATACTGAACGCCTGCGACGCATAGCGGGCAGCAGTGATCGGCGTGACCCGGCAGTATCCGCTACGCGAAAAAAGAATAATAAGAGGTGCTTCAATGACTGGCTCCCCAGCTGCACTGGAAATCCGCGACCTGCACAAAAGCTACGGCGACCATGAGGTGCTCAAGGGCATTTCCCTGACCGCCCGCGACGGCGACGTCATCTCCATTCTCGGCTCTTCCGGCTCGGGCAAGTCGACCTTCCTGCGCTGCATCAACCTGCTTGAATCGCCCCACCGCGGCCAGATCCTGGTCAACGGCGAAGAGTTGCGCCTGAAGAAAAGCCACGGCGGCGCCCTGGTCGCGGCCAGCAACCAGCAGATCAACCGGCTACGCAGCGAAATCGGCTTCGTCTTCCAGAGCTTTAACCTGTGGCCGCACATGAGCGTACTCGACAACATCACCGAGGCGCCGCGCCGGGTGCTCGGCCTGAGCCGGGCCGAGGCCACCGAACGGGCCGAGGCGCTGCTGGCCAAGGTCGGCATCGCCGACAAGCGCCACGTCTACCCTAATCAGCTGTCCGGCGGCCAGCAGCAGCGCGCGGCGATTGCCCGGACCCTGTGCATGGAGCCCAAGGTCATCCTGTTCGACGAGCCGACCTCGGCCCTCGACCCGGAAATGGTTCAGGAAGTCCTCAGCGTGATCCGCGCCCTGGCCGATGAAGGCCGCACCATGCTGCTGGTCACCCATGAGATGAACTTCGCCCGCCAAGTGTCGAGCGAAGTGGTGTTTCTCCACCAGGGGCTGGTGGAGGAACAAGGCACGCCGGCGCAGGTGTTCGATAACCCGCAGTCGGCACGTTGCAGGCAGTTCATGTCCAGCAATCATTAACGGAGCGTCATCGCATGCATAAATACAAGAAAATCTTGCTGACCACCGCCGCTACCCTGGCTTTCGCCAGCAGCGTAGTTGCCGCCGACAAACTGAAGATCGGTACCGAAGGCGCCTACCCGCCCTTCAACCTGATCGCCGCCGGCGGTCAGGTGGTCGGTTTCGACGTGGAAATCGCCCAGGCCCTCTGCGCCAAAATGGAAGCTGAGTGCGAAGTGGTCACCTCCGACTGGGACGGCATCATCCCGGCGCTGAACGCCAGGAAATTCGACGCCATCGTCGCCTCCATGTCGATCACCGAGGAGCGCCAGCAGGCGGTCGATTTCACCGCCCCCTACTACACCAACAAACTGCAGTTCATCGCGCCCAAAGGCGCCGAATTCAAGACCGACAAAATCAGCCTGAAGGGCAAGGTGATCGGCGCCCAGCGCGCCACCATCGCCGGTACCTGGCTGGAAGACAACCTCGGCGAGGTGGTCGATATCAAGCTCTACGACACCCAGGAAAACGCCTACCTCGATCTGACCTCGGGCCGCCTCGATGGCGTGCTGGCCGACACCTTCGTCAACTGGGAATGGCTCAAGAGCGACGCCGGCACGGGCTTCGAGTTCAAGGGCGAGCCGGTGTTCGACAACGACAAGATCGGCATCGCCGTGCGCAAGGGCGATCCGCTACGTAGCCGGCTGAATGCCGCACTGGCGGAAATCGTCGCCGACGGCACCTATCAGCAGATCAACACCAAGTACTTCCCCTTCAGCATCTACTGACCGGCCTGACAGGCACGGCGCCTGTCGCGCCATGCCTGTCCCTGTGGTGGTACGAATTATGACTCTCGATCTCTACGGCTTCGGCCCGGCGCTACTGGCCGGTGCCCTGATGACCATCAAGCTGGCGCTGTCGGCGCTCTCATTGGGTCTGGTGCTTGGCCTGCTCGGCGCCCTGGCCAAGACCTCGCCCTACCAATCACTGCAATGGCTCGGCGGCTGCTATTCGACCCTGGTGCGCGGGGTGCCCGAGCTGCTCTGGGTGCTGCTGATCTATTTCGGCACGGTCAGCCTGCTGCGCAGCTTGGCCGACCTGCTCGGCCTCGCCAGCCTGGAACTCAGCGCCTTTGCCGCCGGCACCATCGCCCTCGGCCTGTGCTTCGGCGCCTACGCCACCGAGGTGTTTCGCGGCGCCATCCTGGCCATCCCCAAGGGCCATCGTGAGGCCGGCCAGGCCCTCGGCCTGTCCAAGCCGCGAATTCTCTGGCGCCTGATCCTGCCGCAGATGTGGCGCATCGCCCTGCCGGGCCTGGGCAACCTGTTCATGATCCTGATGAAGGACACCGCCCTGATCTCGGTGATCGGACTGGAGGAAATCATGCGCCGCTCGCAGATCGCGGTGACCTCGAGCAAGGAGCCCTTCACCTTCTTCCTGGTGGCCGCCTTCATCTACCTGAGCCTCACCATCTTCGCCATGATCGGCCTGCACCTGCTCGAGAAGCGTGCCGGCCGCGGCTTTATCAGGAGCGCCGCATGAACTGGGAATTGATTATCAAGTGGCTGCCGAAGATCGCCGAAGGCGCCATGCTGACCCTGGAACTGGTGGCCATCGCGGTGATCGCCGGGCTGATCCTGGCGATCCCCCTGGGCATCGCCCGGGCATCGCGGCACTGGTGGCTGCGCGCCCTGCCCTATGGCTATATCTTCTTCTTCCGCGGCACGCCGCTGCTGGTGCAACTGTTCCTGGTCTACTACGGCCTGGCCCAGTTCGAGGCGGTGCGCGAGGGGCCGCTGTGGCCGCTGCTGCGCGATGCCTACTGGTGCGCGGTGGTCACCCTGACCCTGCACACGGCCGCCTATATCGCCGAGATCCTGCGCGGTTCGATCCAGGCCATTCCGCCTGGCGAGATCGAGGCGGCGCGGGCCCTGGGCATGTCCAACCTACGCACCCTGGTGCACATCATCCTGCCGCGCGCCGCGCGCATCGGCCTGCCGGCCTACAGCAACGAGGTGATCCTGATGCTCAAGGCCAGCGCCCTGGCCAGCACCATCACCCTGCTTGAGCTGACCGGCATGTCGCGCACCATCATCGCCCGCACCTACCAGCCGGTGGAGATCTTCTTCGCTGCCGGGCTGTTCTACCTCGTCGCCGCCTATGTGCTGGTGCAGGCTTTCCGTGTGCTCGAGCGGCGCCTGCGGGTGGACGCCTGTCAGGGCCGCTGAATCATCGCAGCGCCACCCGCCGTGGGTGGGGCTGCGCCAGCGCTTTACCTCGCCTCGCGTTGCCCGCAGACTTTGCCGGTTTGCCCTTGCTCCGGCCCCACCTCTGTTCCCCTAGGTACGACCCCGTATGGCTGAACTGAACACTGCCCGCCTGGATGATATCGACCGCCAGCTGATCGCCGCCCTGCAACTCAATGCCCGCGAGAGCGTGGCCATGCTCGCGCGCAAGCTGGGCATCGCCCGCACCACGGTGATCTCGCGGATCGCCCGGCTGGAGAAGAACAAGATCATCACCGGCTACGGCCTGCGTCTGGGCCAGCGGGTTCTCGATGGTGGCCTGCAGGCCTATGTCGGCATCACCCTGCAACCGCGTTCGGGCAAGGAGGTGCTGCGCCGGCTGACCCACATGGCCGAAGTCCAGCAACTCTGCACGGTCAGTGGCGAGTTCGATTTCGTTGCCTGGCTACGCACCGAGTCACCGGAGCGGCTCGACGAACTGCTCGATGAGATAGGGGCGGTGGATGGGGTGGAGAAGACCACCACCTCGATCATCCTGTCCTGCAAGCTGGATCGCGGGCAGAAGCTCTAGGGATGAGAACGGCGGGCGCCGAACACGCCCGCCTTAGCAAGCCGTTGAAAAACCACCTGCGCTGCCAATACTGCGTTAAAAATCGCTATGTCATCGTTATGTGTTGAAACGTGCAGGCCGGCTAGGCGTTGCGTGGGGGGCGATGATTCGTAGGGTGGGTTAGGCGCATGACTGCAGGCTATTGGCTGGTGCGTAGTCGGTTGCGCCGTAACCCACCAGAGGAGGTAAGCCGACAACCGCTTGGTGGGTTACGCGGCGCGCAATTTCCGCAGTTGATGTTCAGCTTCTGCTCAGCGCCACTAACCTGCGCGGCCCGACCCACCCTACAAAAGCTGCGTGCAACACGTAACAGGGACATAGCCTTAAAAATGGACTGTTAGCCATTCAGGACTGCGCCAGGGCCTGCTCGCGGATCTGACTGAGACTCTGCCGTGGGGTCAGCGCCTCCGGGTCGACGCGGATCTCGATCAGCGCCGGCAGGCCGGCCTGGGCGGCGCGCTCGAAGGCCGCCGGAAACTCCTCGGTGGCGGCCACCACCTCGCCATGCACGCCATAGGCCCGCGCCAGGGCGGCGAAGTCCGGATTATGCAGTGTGGTACCGGATACCCGTCCAGGATAGTGGCGCTCCTGGTGCATGCGGATGGTGCCGTACATGCCATTGTTGACCACTATGACGATCAGGTTGGCGCCGTACTGGGCCGCAGTGGCCAGTTCCTGGCCGTTCATCATGAAGCAGCCATCGCCGGCGAAAGCCACCACCATGCGCTGCGGGGCGGTCAGCTTGGCCGCGATGCCGGCCGGCACGCCATAGCCCATCGAGCCATTGGTCGGCCCCAACTGGGTGCGGAAACCGCGGTACTGATAGAAGCGCTGGACCCAGACCGCATAGTTACCGGCACCATTGGTCAGGATGGCGTCGCTCGGCAGGCGTTCGCGCAGCCAGGCCATGATCTCGCCGAGCTGCACCGGCCCCGGCGAGGGTGGACAGTCGAGGTTGGCCAGGTAGTGGGCATTCAGGCCGTGGGTCCAGTCGGCATGTACTGGATTGTTGCTGGACGCGAGCCTTGCGGACTGGGCCGCAAAGGCCGCCATGCCGCTGTTGATCGCCAGGGTTGGCTGGTAGACCCGGCCCAGTTCCTCGATACCGGCGTGCACATGCACCAGCTGCTGGCGCGGCACCGGGATCTCCAGCAGACTGTAGCCGCCGGAGGTGATCTCGCCCATACGCGCGCCGACCACCAGCAGCAGGTCGGCATCGCGCACCGCCTGGCTCAGCTGCGGTCCGGCCGCCAGGCCAAGGTCGCCAGCGTAGTTCGGGTGGCCATTGTCGAACAGGTCCTGACAACGGAACGAGGCCGCCACCGGCAACTGCCGTTGCTCGGCGAAGCGCTGGATGTCGGCGACCGCCGTCGCATTCCAGCCACCGCCACCGAGGACCAGCAAGGGCCGCTGGGCCGCATCGAGCAGCTCGGTCATGGTCTGTAGATCGGCAGCGGCCGGACTCGCCTCGATGCGCCGGCAGGGTCCGGCATCGGCCACCGTGACGCAATCGGTCAGCATGTCCTCCGGCAACGCCACCACCACCGGTCCGGGGCGGCCATTGATGGCGCGGTGGAAGGCCTGGCTGAGCAATTCCGGCAGGCGCCGGGCATCGTCGATCTGCACCACCCACTTGGCCATCTGGCCGAACATGCGCCGGTAGTCGATTTCCTGGAAGGCCTCGCGCTCCATCTGGTCGCGGGCCACCTGGCCGATGAACAGGATCATCGGGGTGGAATCCTGATAGGCCGTGTGCACGCCAACGGCCGCATTGGTCGCGCCGGGGCCGCGGGTGACGAAACAGATCCCCGGCTTGCCGGTCAGCTTGCCGTAGGCCTCGGCCATATAGGCGGCGCCGCCTTCCTGGCGGCAAACCACCAGGTCGATCTCCTCGCGGGCATCGTGCAGGGCATCGAGCACCGCCAAGTAGCTCTCGCCGGGCACGCAGAAGGCGCGCTCGACGCCATTGATGCGCAAGGCATCGACCAGAATCTGCCCGCCGCTGCGGGCACCCTCGTTGTTGTCCATGACGCGACTCCTCGAAAACGGCCAGGCTCGCGCCCGGCGGCAAGTGACTATTCAATCCACCAAGCCCGCGACCAGCAGTCAGTCGCCGAGCAGTTCCGCCAAGCCGAGCTGCTCGGCGCACTGGGCCAACGAGCGCTGCTGGGTCTCGGCATACAACGCCAGTTCGTCGTAGACCGCCGCGCCCAAGTCGCGCTCGAAGACGTCCTGATTGGCCGAATGCCCGTAGCTGTTTCGCCCTGCATCGCCGAGATTGGACTGGAAGATCCCCGCCGCGCTGACCGGCAGAAAGTCTTCGTAGACCAGCGGCTCGCAACAGAGATGCCCGGCGGCGAGCAGCGCTTCCAGGTCGCTCGCCAGCTCGCCACGAGCCTTGGCAGCCAGCCCGGCCGGACTGACGAAGTAGCGGAAATAGGCCAACTGCTGGCGGCGCAGGCTGGCGTAGTCGTCCGGGAACTCGGCGAACTGCGCGATCAGTACCGGCACATAGGCTTCGCCTGCCTGGCGGGCGTTATCCAGCAGGCGGTCATACAGCGCCCGGCCTTTAGCGGTCAGGGCGGCACCGCGTTGCTCGATCTCGCCGAAGCGGGCCGAATGACTACCCAACGTCCGATCACCATTGTCCTCGACGAACACCACCGGCTCGTGCAGGGCCTTGAAGCTGGTCTGACGCAGCAGGATCGGACAGCGCCGCGCGGGCG
Organism: Pseudomonas paeninsulae; assembly: GCF_035621475.1. Classification (NCBI taxonomy): domain Bacteria; kingdom Pseudomonadati; phylum Pseudomonadota; class Gammaproteobacteria; order Pseudomonadales; family Pseudomonadaceae; genus Pseudomonas; species Pseudomonas paeninsulae. Next base: position 2,395,331 of record NZ_CP141799.1, on the reverse strand, counting down.
GGCCTTCGATGATGGCCTTGGGGTCGATGCCGCGGCGCAGCATCCCGGCCTGCACCGCGTCTATGTCGAGGGTGCGCGGGGTCAGGTGGTTGATATGCGGGCCCTTGAACGCCACCACATCGGCGATCAGCCGGTGTTGCTCGCTCAGCTGCTGGTAGAGCGCGGCACTGACTGTCGCCTCGCGGTGCCAGCGAAAGGTCTCCAGGGCCTGTTCGATGAACTCGGCCGCCTCGGCCTGCTCCAGGCCACCGGCCTGTTCGCAGCGCTCGATCAGCTCGATGGCGCGCGGGGTGAAGATACGCCGGCCCTCCAGCACGCTGGCGGCCAGCTCACGCAGCGCCGGGTTCTCGATCAGTTCCAGACGTAGCAAGGAGGTAAACACGCGGAAGGGACTGTGCTGCAAGGAGCCTTCGTGGATCGCCCGGAACGCGGTGGAATGCACCGGTACGCCCGCGCAGGACAGGTCATAGTAGCCAACCGGGAACATGCCCATCACCGCGAACAGGCGGCGTATGGTGGCCAGTTCGGCGGCGCAGCCCAAGCGGATGGCGCCGTGTCGTTCCAGGTCCAGGCGCTGGATTTCGCCGGTCAGCTGCAGCCGCTCGGCCAGCTCGGCGTCCTGTTCCAGGGCCTGCTGGTTGACCTGGCCCACCAGCGCCAGCAACTCGCCGTAGAGCGGCACTTCAGCCTTGTACAGGGCGGACATGGCGCGGGAAAACTGCACGCGGATCTCGTCCGGATGGACCCACGCTTCTCGGTTGGCGGCCGCGTGCACACTCATGGGGTTCGACTCCTTGCTTCGCCTGATCAGTCTGACCGGGATCTCCAGCGCAGAGACCTATTCCGGTGATTCATGCCAAACATACTGGCGAACCGAACAGCCCCTTTCAAACGACTAATCCTCTCCTGATCATTCCCTGAAAGAATCCTCCAGTCCATCCGTCAGTGCTGCGCCGCCTGTTTCAGGCGTCGCGCCAGCAGCACCAGGGTAAGCAGGAACAGCGGCGCCAACAGGGCGAACAGCACCTTGCTGGAAAACGGCGAACCCAGGGCCGCCAGCCCCTCCAGGGTCATCTTCAGCAGACCGATCAGGTAGTAGCTGATGGCGATCAGGGAGAAACCCTCGACCGCCTTCTGGATCTTCAGCTGGGTGCTGCTACGCGCATTGAGGCTCTCGAGGATCTTCGAGTTCTGCTCCTCGACTTCGACCTGGGCCTTGGCCTGCAGCAGCTCGCCGAGGTTGGCGATGCCGGCGGCCAGGCGATCGAGACGCTGCTCGGTGGCCGCGCAGTAACGCACGCTGGGCTTGAAGCGCCGTTCGATGAACACGCCGAGGCGCTGGTGACCGTCGGCATGGCTTTCACGCAACTCGGCAATGCGCTCGAAGACGATCTGGGCATAGGCCGCGGTGGCGCTGAAGCGCTGCCGGCAGCCAGCCGAGCAGCGCATCAGCCGGGCCGAGAGCGAGGTCAGACCGTCGAGCAGGGCCTTGGCCTCGCTGTTGTCGGCGGCGGCATTACGCTCGGCCAGGCCGATCAGCTCGCGGTCAAGGTCCTGCAGGATAGCGCTCAGCTCCTGGGCGGCCGGTAACCCCAGCGAGGCGAGCATCCGGTAGGTTTCGATTTCCACCAGGCGGCGGATCATCCGCCCCAGCCGGTAGGCATTCAGGCCGCGATTGACCAGCAGTAGGCGGTTGAAGCCCTGCGCCGACAAGCGAAAGTCGCTCCAGACCGTGGCATCGCCGCTGCCGATATGCGAGCCGGCCGGGTCCTTGAAGCCATAACTGGACGGTTGGCCATCGGCGTTCGGTTCATCCTCGACGAGGATCACCAGGGCATTGATGATCAGGTGGCGGTGGGTGTCGATCACAGCACGCAACGGCTGCGGCAGCTCGGCCCAGCGTGAGGTATCGGCCTGACGCGGCACCACCCAGGTCAGCGAGAGAAATTCGCTGTGGCGTTCCCACTTGAAGGCACAGCCGGCGATGCGCAGCAGGCCATGACGCTGCACGCCCCGCCCGGGGTTGTCCGCCAGTTCGTCGAGCTGGCGGACCAGACCGTCGAGCGACACCCCGTCATCCAGCATGGCGAAGTGGTAGACATGGGCCGGACCGGCGAAATAGATCGACGGTCGCGCATGCAGTTCAGCGTGCAGGCTTTCTCTCAGCGGGTGCATCAAGGGTCTCCTGGAAACTCACCGGCAGATCCTGACAAAGTCCCTGCCCTGAGTTTTCTAGACTGCCCCAGGCGCCACGAGGGCACATCCGCTGGCCGCGAGCGGCGCGCTCAGGCCAGCGCGTCCAGGCACCGCTCGAAGATGTCGAAGCCCTCCTCGAGACGCTCGCGCTCGCAGGTCAATGGCGCCAGCAAGCGGATGATGTGCCGCGCCTTGCCACTGGGCATGAGCAGCAGACCCTGCTCGCGAGCGGCGCCGAGCAGTGCGGCCAGGCGCTCGCTGCCGGGACCGCCCTCGGCGCTGCGTAACTCGATGCCGCGCATGGCGCCGACCCCGGTCAGGCGACCGATCATCGATGCCCAGGCCGCCTGCTGCCAGCTGCGGTAGCGCGTCTCGATGGTGCTGGCCTGCAACTCGCCCCAGGTCGCCAGGTTGGCATCGCTCATCTCTGCCAGGCTGGCCAGGGCCGCGGCACAGGCTATCGGGTTGCCGGAGTAGGTGCCGCCCAGGCCGCCCTTGGGCAGCGCATCCAACAGTTCGCGACGGCCGACCACGGCGCCCAGCGGCAGGCCGCCGGCGATGCTCTTGCCGAGCAGCAGCAGGTCAGGCTCGATGCCCAGGCGGCTAAAGGCGAAGCGTTGACCGGTGCGGCCGAAGCCGGACTGGATCTCGTCGATGATCAGGACGATGCCATGGGCATCGCAAAAACGCCGCAGGTCCTGGGCGAAAGCCACATCCAGCGCCTGGAAACCGCCCTCGCCCTGGATCGGTTCGACGATGAAGCAAGCCACCTCGGCGCGGTCGATCTCCACGCTGAACAGCCGTTCCATGGCAGCCAGCGCCTGCTCGCGGCTGACCCCGTTGTCGGCGCTGGGATAAGGCAGGTGATAGACCGGCCCCGGCAGGGTGCCGACCTTCTGCTTGTAGGGCGCGACTTTGCCGTTGAGGTTGAGGGTGGCCAGGGTGCGGCCGTGGAAGCCCCCATCGAAGGCGATCACCGCGCTGCGCCCGGTGGCGGCCCGGACCACTTTGAGGGCATTTTCCGCCGCCTCGGCGCCGCTGTTGGTGAGCATCCCCGACAGCGGATAGCTGACCGGCACGAAGCGCGCCAGCGCCTCCATCAGCTGCCCATAGCCTTCGTGCGGCACGGCATTGAATGCCGAATGGGTTAGCCGACCGGCCTGTTCGCGCACGGCCTCGACGATGCGCGGATGGCAGTGCCCCAGGTTGAGCACGCCGATGCCGCCGACGAAGTCGATATAGCGCTTGCCGCTCGTGTCCCAGACCTCGGCATTGCGCCCATGGCTGAGGCTGATCGGATGGACGATGGCCAGGGAGTTGCTGATCGGCGCCTGGCTCATGGGCGCGCCCGCGCTGCGAGCGACTGGCGCAGAGGGAACGGATAACAGCTGAGCGTCTGGCAGGCGGGCATGGGGGAATCCTCTGGGCCTAGTGGGATAGGCCGCTATGAAAGCGAGAGTTCAACCCGGCGCACAAACGAAAAAAAGCGCGGCTGTTATTCCTTAAATTCCGAGATCGCGTCGGTTAGCGCCCCTGCTCGAGCCTGACCTGCTCCTCGATCCACCTGACGAAGCTGCGGATCTTCGGCACCTCCGCCGCGTGCTCGGCGTAGGCCAGGAAGTGTGCGCCACTGCTGGCGACCGGATGATCCCAGGGAATCACCAGCTTGCCCTCGGCCAGCTCATCCTCCACCAGGAAACGCGGTACCAGCGCCACCCCGCAGCCGGACTGGGCGGCGCGGATGCACATATAGAAGGTCTCGAAGCGCGGGCCGTGGTAGCTGTGTTCGGTCTGCAGGCCCAGGCCCTGGAACCATTCATGCCAGGCCTCGGGACGCGACGCGCACTGCAGCAGGAGCATGTCGGTCAGCTTTAGGGGGCTTTCCAGCGGCGCGGCCGGGAGGATATCCGGGGCGCACACCGGCACCACCTCCTCGCCGAACAGTTCGATGCACTCGGCGCCCGGCCAGGTGCCCTGACCGAAGAAGAACACCACGTCGGCCCGCGACTGCAGCAGGTCAAAGGGTTCCAGCTCATTGCAGATATCCAGGTGAATACCCGGGTTGGCGGCGCCAAAACCCTTGAGGTGAGGGATCAGCCAGCGTGCGCCGAAGGTCGGTTGGGTGGCGACCTTGAGCACCTCGGTCTCGCCGCCGTAGGAGAGGATGTAGCGGGTCGACATCTCCACCTGCTTGAGAATCTTGTTGACCTCGGTGAGGTACAGCGAGCCGGCTGGGGTCAGCTGCAGGCGCCGGCGGATGCGGCGGAACAGCAGATGCTGGAGCATTTCCTCCAGCTGCGCGACCTGTTTGCTCACCGCGCTTTGGGTCAGGAACAGCTCCTCGGCGGCGCGGGTGAAGCTGAGATGCCGGGCCACGGCCTCGAAACACTGCAGGGCGGCCATCGACGGCATCAGGCGTTTGGACATGGGGTACTCACGAAGGCCCACTGGGGCAAATGAATGAATCCTAGGAATGACATGGCGAATAATGGTCGCTTGTTGTGTTCCAGACGGAAGATTAATACTGACCCGGATCGCAATTTTCAACCACTAGCACAAACAGGAGATAGCCATGGTTGACGGACTTCTGAGCCGCCTCGGGGTTAACGCCCACGCAGTAGAGAATGGCAACTACCCGGTTTATACCCCCATCGACGGCAGCCAGATCGGTTCGGTCAGCCTCGAGGACCGCGTCGCGGTACTGGCCAAGATCGAGCGCGCCGAGCAGGCGTTCCTGGCCTGGCGCAGCGTTCCCGCCCCCCGTCGCGGTGAGCTGATCCGCTTGTTCGGCGAGGTGTTGCGCAAGCACAAGGCCGATCTCGGCGAACTGGTGTCCTGGGAAGCCGGCAAGATCACCCAGGAAGGCCTGGGTGAAGTGCAGGAAATGATCGACATCTGCGATTTCGCCGTCGGCCTGTCGCGGCAACTCTACGGCCTGACCATCGCCTCCGAGCGCCCGGGCCACCACATGCGCGAGACCTGGCAGCCGCTTGGCGTGGTCGGCGTGATCAGTGCCTTCAACTTCCCGGTCGCGGTCTGGGCCTGGAATACCACCCTGGCCCTGGTCTGCGGCGATTCGGTGATCTGGAAGCCCTCGGAAAAGACCCCGCTCACCGCCCTCGCCTGCCAGGCCCTGTTCGAGCAGGCCCTGCAGGCCTTCGGCGACGCCCCGGAAGGTCTCAGCCAGTTGGTCATCGGTGACCGCGACGCCGGCGAAGCCCTGGTCGACGACCCGCGCGTGGCCTTGATCAGCGCCACCGGCAGCACCCGCATGGGCCGCGAAGTCGGTCCACGCGTGGCAGCCCGTTTCGGCCGCAGCATCCTCGAACTGGGTGGCAACAACGCCATGATCCTCGCCCCGAGTGCCGACCTGGACATGGCCGTGCGCGCCATCCTGTTCGGCGCCGTGGGCACCGCCGGTCAGCGCTGCACCAGCCTGCGTCGGCTGATCGCCCACGAGTCGGTCAAGGACGAAATCATCGCCCGCCTGAAAGTCGCCTACGCCAAGGTGCGCATCGGCCATCCGCTGGAGGGCAACCTGGTTGGTCCGCTGATTGATCAGCACGCCTATGAGGCCATGCAAGCCGCACTGAGCCAGGCCCGCGCGCAAGGCGGTCAGGTCTTCGGTGGCGAGCGCCAACTGGCCGAACAGTTCCCCAACGCCTACTACGTCGCACCGGCCATCGTCGAGATGCCGGGCCAAAGCGAAGTGGTACGCCACGAAACTTTCGCGCCGATCCTCTACGTGATCAGTTACAAGGACTTCGATCAGGCGCTGCGCCTGAACAACGAGGTGCCGCAGGGGCTGTCGTCCTGCATCTTCACCACCGACCTGCGCGAGGCCGAGCAGTTTCAGAGTGCCGCCGGCAGCGACTGCGGCATCGCCAACGTCAACATCGGCACCAGTGGTGCGGAAATCGGTGGCGCATTCGGTGGTGAGAAGGAAACCGGCGGTGGCCGCGAGTCCGGCTCCGACTCCTGGAAGGCCTACATGCGCCGCCAAACCAACACGGTCAACTACTCCCGCGAGTTACCGCTGGCCCAGGGCATCGTCTTCGACTGAGTAACCACGCAATAAAAAAGCAGCCCCTGCGCATTGCGTCGGGGCTGCTTTTTTATGTATTGATACGGCAAAACAACCTCTGTAGGAGCCAGCTTGTTGGCTCCTACAGATACGGCATCGGCCTATCTGCCCTATGGCTCCAACGTCGCCCACAACGCCGGAGCGCCAGCTGCTTTCTCGATCGCGGCCAGACGCGCGGTATGCGCCTCCAGCTCGGCCTGAGAAGCGCGAACCACCCGGGTAGGCTGGCGTTCGGCGGGCAAGCGGCGAGTCGCGCTAGGCTGCTGACGACCATTGCTGTCACCCTCTGAACCGTCGCCGGCGAGGGACAGATTGGTCTGCCCGCCGGTCATGGTCAGGTAGACATCGGCAAGGATCTCGGCATCGAGCAAGGCGCCGTGCAGGTCGCGCCCGGAGTTGTCGACGCCATAGCGCTTGCACAGGGCATCGAGGCTGTTGCGCTGCCCCGGATGACGTTCGCGGGCCATCAGCAGGGTATCGAGGATCGAGCAATGCTCGCTGATGTCGGTGCGACCCTGCTGCTTGATTAGGGCGAATTCGTTGTTGATGAAGCCAACGTCGAACGCCGCGTTGTGGATGATCAGCCGCGCGCCCTTGATGAATTCGAAGAACTCGTCGGCCACTTCCTTGAAGCGCGGCTTGTCCTGAACGAAATCGTTGGTGATGCCGTGCACCGCAATGGCGCCCTCGTCGATTTCGCGATCCGGCTGCAGATAGGCATGGAAATGCCGCCCGGTCAGGCGTCGGCCCATCAGTTCGACACAGCCGATCTCGATGATCCGGTGGCCATCGGTGACCGGCATGCCGGTGGTTTCAGTATCCAAAACTACGCTACGCACGTTGCAGCCCTCTCACTTCTTCGACGCCACGGTTGGCCAGCTGGTCGGCACGTTCGTTGCCGGGATCGCCGGTATGGCCACGCACCCACTGCCAGGTCACGGTGTGCCGATTGACCTGTTCGTCCAACTCGCGCCACAGATCGGCATTCTTCACCGGCTGCTTGGCGGCGGTTTTCCAGCCGCGTTTCTTCCAATTCGGCATCCAGTCCTGGATACCTTGCATGACGTACTGCGAGTCGGTCACCAGGCGCACATCGCAAGCCCGCTTCAACTCGGCCAGGGCGCGAATCGCCGCGGTCAGTTCCATGCGGTTATTAGTGGTCTCGGCCTCACCGCCCCAAAGCTCTTTTTCCACGCCCTTGAAAATCATCAACGCGCCCCAGCCACCGACGCCGGGATTGCCCTTGCAGGCACCATCGGTATAAATCTCAATTTGTTCATTCATGCAGAGCTTTTCTCTCAATAAATTCCGCTCGGCAGGCTCTAGCAGGCCGTTGAAAAACTACCTACGTTGCCGGTACGGCGTTAAAAACAGGCTCGGAATGCTCATTTACAGCTCGTAAACTCCGCGTCCTCGCCTGTTTTTGCCTTGTCTCGGCTGCCTCGCCTACGTTTCAACGGCCTGCTAGCACTTACCGCTTCGAATCGCGGCGACTGACCTTGGCCACCGGCATGGGCACCAGCTTGCCCATGGGGGCTCGCTGCGTTTGCCGTAACGGGCGCAACCCGATCACCAGCTTGCGCGCCACTAATATATAGAAGCCGCCTCCTGGCGATTGCCACGCGTCGCCCCAGGCTTCCAGCGGAGCCAGACGAGCCTGCCAGGCAGTGGAAGCAAGCGGCGGACGATAGCACCCGAAGCGGCGTTTCTCCAGCGCGAAGCCCAACAGGTGCAGCCAGTCACTGACTCGATTGGGTGCGATGCAGCGGGCCTGGCGCAAGGCATCACGGGCGAACAGGTGACGCACGCCCCAGGCGCTCATCGGGTTGATACCGACCACCAGCAGATGGCCACCTGGGCGAACGCTGTGGGCAGCCTCGCGCAACAGACCATGGGGCGACAGACTGAAGTCCAGGCCATGCTGCAGCAACACGACATCGGCGGCATACTCGGTCAGCGGCCAGGCCTGCTCCTCGCAGACGATTTCCACCCCGCTGAAAGGCGCGCCGAGCCGCACGCTGCGCTGGATCTGCGCGGCATTCGGCGAGGCTCGTGCGGAAGGGCCGTAATGCACCATGTAGCCGCCAAAAAAGCGCGCCAGCTCTTCCTCGAGCAAGCGCTGCTCGTCCTCCAGCAGCAACTGCCCATAAGGCCCATTGAACCAATGGCGCGCCGTGCCGATGAGCTTGAGCCAATCGGTATCGGCCTGTGCGAAAGGATGATCGGACATAAAGGATTACCTGCGTAGCCAGCACCGCCAATGAGTTCTAAGATGCACCTTTATGACCTGCTTAGCGACCCGCATGATGATAAAGATCGACGCCCTGCCCGCCTTCTCGGACAACTATATATGGTTGCTGCAAGACCTCGACCAGCGCCGCTGTGCGGTGGTCGACCCCGGTGATGCGGCGCCGGTGCTGGCCTGGCTGGATAGCCATCCGGACTGGCAATTGAGCGATATTCTGATCACCCACCATCACCCCGACCATGTGGGTGGTATCCAGCCGTTGAAAGCGGCCACTGGGGCACGCGTACTCGGCCCGGCGCAGGAAAATATCCCCGCGCGCGATCTGGCGTTGCGTGAAAGTGACGAGATCGAGGTCCTCGGTCAGCGCTTTCGCGTGATCGAGGTACCCGGTCATACCCTGGGACATATCGCCTATTACCAGGCAGAGCAGCACTGGCTGTTCTGTGGCGACACCCTGTTCGCCGCCGGCTGCGGTCGCCTGTTCGAAGGCACACCCGCGCAGATGCACGACTCGCTCAGCCGCCTGGCCGCCCTGCCCGAGCAAACCCAGGTGTACTGCACCCATGAATACACCTTGAGCAACCTGCGCTTTGCCCAGGCAGTCGAGCCAGACAATCCGCAGATCGCCCAACGCCTGCAGGAAGTAACCGCCTGGCGCGCCGAAGGCCGCATCAGCCTGCCCTCCAGCCTGGCCCTGGAATGCGCGACCAACCCCTTTTTGCGTAGCGCCGAAGAAGCGGTCAAGGCAAGGATTGACCAGCATGACGGCCCGCAAAAACGCTCGCCCAGCGAGGTTTTCGCGCGTCTGCGCGCATGGAAGGATAATTTCTAAAAAGTCGATAACCCAGCAAAAAAAGTGGTTAAAACTTGACCACCCCGGCATCGGTTTCTAGAATCCCCCGATCTTTTCCTCGGGAAGCCCCAGCCAACTAATGCCTTTACCTCCACGCAAGACCTTGAATTTAAAGGCATTGACACTAAGCGCCCAGGCGCTCGTGGTGGTGTTTTGTGTAACCCTGGCCGGCTGCCAGACCACGGGCAAAGGCCTCGCCAGTGATCACGGCAACGATACCGATCTTACCGTGGGCCTGGAGCGGGAGCCTGTATGGCTAACCGACAGCATCACCACGGCTGAGCCCGAGGATATTTGGCAGCGGGTCCGTGACGGTTATCAAATGCAGGATGATATTGGTATCAATCCTCGCATCGAACAGCAGCGCCTGTGGTTCGTCAGCAACCCCTCCTTTATCGAGAAATCCGGCGAGCGCAGCAGCCCCTATATCCATTACATCGTCGAACGCCTAGCCGAGCGCAATATGCCGATGGAGTTGGCGTTGCTGCCGATGATCGAAAGCGCCTACAACCCCTTCGCCTATTCCAGCGCCAATGCGGTCGGTTTATGGCAATTCATCCCCTCCACCGGCCGTTATTTCAACCTGCGCCAAACCAGTTGGTACGACGGCCGCCGCGATGTCATGGCCTCGACCAATGCCGCGATGGACTATCTGTCGCGCCTGCATGAAATGTTCAATGGCGACTGGCTGCTTGCCCTGGCTGCCTACAATGCCGGCGAAGGCCGCGTTAGCCGGGCCATCGAGCGCAATCAAAAACTCGGTCTGCCGACCGACTACTGGAATCTGCCACTGCCCAAAGAGACGCAGAATTACGTGCCCAAGTTGCTGGCCCTGTCACAGGTAGTGATGTCCCCACAAGCTTACGGCGTCGACCTCGAGCCGATTGCCAACGAGCCATATTTCGAGCAGGTCGTACTCAAGCGGCGCATGGACCTGTCCAGGGTCGCCGCCATGGCTGACCTGGATGAAGACGAGCTGTATCAGCTCAACCCCGCTTTTAAACAACGCATCACCCTGGACGGCCCGCCACATCTGCTGGTGCCGACCGCCAATGCGCAACTACTGACCGCCAACCTGGCGCTGATGAAACCACAGGACCTGGTCGACTGGCAGCAGTACAGCGTCCGCTCGGGCGACAGCCTCAGCGGTATCGCCAACCGCCACCACCTGACGGTCAGCATTCTTAAAGATATCAACAAGCTTTCCAACAACCACTTACGCATTGGCCAGGTGCTGAGCATACCCGCGCAACCCGGTGTCACGCCGAAAGAGCCGCTGTTTCAGACGGCCGCCGGTCGCACTGCCACGCTACGCACTTACCGGGTCAAAAATGGCGACAACCTCTGGCAAATCGCCAAGACCCATCAGGTTTCGGTCAAGGATGTAAAACGCTGGAACAAGATCACTGGCAATACCCTGCATGCCGGCCAGGCTCTGGCCTTATACGACGCTCAGGCGACAACGAAGACCAGCAACGGCCCGCGCGGCGACGTGACCTATTACAAAGTGCGCAAAGGCGATTCGTTATACGTGATAGCCAAACGCTTCAAGGTCGAGATGCAGCACCTGCAACGCTGGAACCCGCGTACGGGCAGCGCCATCAAGCCGGGGCAGACCCTGACCCTGCGTCTACCCTGAGCAACTAGGTCAATCGCGCTTGATCAGCGCCTCCAGACAGCGCTGGGTGAGCTGAGTAAAGCGCTGAAATGCGACAAACTGCTCATGCCTCAAGGCGCGTCCGGAAATCCGATTGTCAGCATAGAGCACGCCAATCTGACGACTGCCGGCCAATAATGGGGCGATAAAAAACATGCCCTGACCCAGCCGCTGACGAATTGGCTGGGTCACCAGTTCGTTGAGGCTGTAGCTGGCCGGTACGCCCATCCACAAAGCTTCTTTATTGCGCAGCACGTAGCTGAAGATATGCGGCTGCTCGCGCTGCTCGACAGGCAGGAGGAAATCGCTCATCCAGCCCTCGGTACCTTCGCCCACCACCCGCTTGGCCCGGAAGCAACTCTGCCCATCGGCCAGCACCAGCAACATTACCCGCTCCAGCCCTGCGCCCTGATGCAGGCCTTTGAGCAGGGTATCGAGAATCAAGCCGAGATCGCCGCGGCGAGACGCCAGCAAACCCAGATCCTGTAAGGCTTGTTGCAGCAACTGCAGATTGGGTTGCAACAGCCGCGCCTTGCGCTGCTCCTGCTGCAAACGGATTTGCTCGGGATCGGTATTGGGGATCAGGCGACAGAGCTGACTGGCGCCAAAGGTCGCGGCCACCTTGACCGCCTCATCGGCACTGGCCAATACCTGCTGCATGGCCTCTTGCGGGCTGACCCCGATAAAAGTCGCTATCTCGGCGACCACGGCCTCCATCGTCGGCGAGTCCCAACCATCCAACGCCGCCTCACTGATCCGTGCGCCCAGACTGACCGCACGTACCGCCGGGTCGTTATGGTTGACACTGTTATGCGCCAAACTGGCGATCTCGCCGATGTTCCAGCCTTTCACCAAGCCCTGCGTCAGTTGGCGGAAGCTGGTGCCAAGCACCGCACGCACCGCGTCCTCAACATCGACGCCAGGCTGAGCCAAGGCACAGGCCAGTTCGTCCGCCTGTTCACCGCCACACCCCCAGAAGGCCAGCTCACCCAGGTGATAGAGCAAAGCCGCGATGAAGACCTCCTCCGCATGCCTTGACAGCACATAACCGGCAATATTGCGTGCCTGTACGGCCGCGTGAAACGACCGCGCCAGCAACTCCTGCAACTGCTCGCGCGGAGCGCGGGTAAGCAAACCATCGATAAGGCTCACGGAGAGACTAATCAGGCGAACATTGTCAAAGCCGATCAGTACGATGGCCCGCGAGATCGTCTTGATGGGTTCTTGCGAAGGGTTGTAATAGGCGCTATTACCGACACGCAGCACCTTGGACGTCAGTGATGCATCGCGAAGCAGGACGTCCGCCAGTTGCTGCACAGACGAATGTTCGTGTTGCGCCAAGCGTTGTAGATCCTGCACTACAGCGCTCAGGGCAGGCAATTCGGCCTCATTCAGACGATCAAGCCATGACTGCAGACCGTGGCTACGTGTATCCAAGTTCAGGGCCTCGTTGTGATTAAGCCAAAGGTAGCAATAATGCCAGCATGCCTAGCCAATAGGCCCACCCTTTTTCCTGCGGATACAAGCTGTTACTGTACCGGACAAGAAGCCCCAAAGCCGCTCCGGATCGGATCTTTCACTTGATACGTCCCCTCCTCTCGCTAATCCTCAGCTTGGCCATCGGCCTGCCCGCATGGGCGACCGTCAGCGAAAGCCATGGCTATGCGCAATTTGGTGCGCTCAAATATCCCGCCAACTTTACCCATTTCGACTGGGTCAATCCCGAGGCGCCGAAAGGCGGAACGCTGCAATTCATGGGGGCTGGCACCTTCGACACCCTCAATGCCTATACCTTCAAGGGCACCAGCCCGATTTCCACCGCCAACTTCCTCCAATACGGCGTCACCGGGCTGAACGAAACGCTAATGGTGGGCACCGGTCATTACGACCCGTCCGGCGATGAACCGACCTCCAGCTACGGCCTTATCGCCAAGTCGGTCGAATACAGCGAAGATCGCAGCTGGGTGGTGTTCAACCTGCGCCCTCAGGCGCACTTCCATGACGGCAAGCCGATCACCGCCTATGACGTGGCGTTTTCCTATCGCCTGCTGCTCAAGCAGGGACACCCGCAGTACCGCACCAGCCTGCAGGAAGTGAAGCGGGTCGACATCCTCAATCGTCACCGCATCCGCTTTGTGTTCAAGCGCTCGGGCAACCCACTGCTGATTCTGCGCCTGGGCGAATTGCCGGTACTGCCGCAGCATTACTGGAAAGATCGCGACTTCAAGGCAACCACGTTCGAACCGCCGCTGGGCAGCGGCCCTTACCGTATTACCCAGGTCAACCCGGGGCGCAGCCTGACTTTCGAGCGGGTGAAGAATTGGTGGGGGGTGAAATTGCCGGTCAATCGTGGCAAATACAACTTCGATCGGGTCGAGGTCGAGTTCTATCGCGACAGCCATGTTGCCTTCGAAGCCTTCAAAGCGGGTGAATTCGACTTCTATATCGAGCAACAAGCGAAGAACTGGGCCAACGGCTACCACTTTCCGGCAGTGGACCGTGGCGAGGTGATTCGCGCCGAGATTCCGCACCAGATTCCCACGCAAACCCAGGCTTTGTTCATGAACAGCAGGCGCGCGGCATTCGCCGACCGCAAGGTACGTGAAGCCCTGGGACTGATGTTCGATTTCGAGTGGACCAACCGTGCGCTGTTCAATGGCTCCTATGTGCGCGCCAAGAGCTATTACCCAAACAGCGAGTTCTCCGCCACCGGCACGCCCGAAGGTGCCGAATGGCTGCTGCTGTCGCCCTACCGCAAGCAACTGCCGAAACGCCTGTTCAGCGAACCCTTCGCCATGCCGCAAACCGATGGTCGCGGTATCCCCCGGGATACCTTGCGCCGCGCCCTCGGTCTATTGGCCGAAGCTGGCTGGAAACCGTCTGGCCAGCATCTGTTGAACAACAAAGGCGAGCCGCTGCAACTTGAGATTTTGCTGGTCAACCCAAACCTCGAGCGCATCCTTCAGCCGTTCACCGAGAACCTTGCCAGCATCGGCATCCAGGCCAACCTGCGCACCGTCGATCGCGCCCAGTACAAACAGCGCCTGGATCAATTCGATTTCGACATGATTTTGCTGACCCTGCCACAAAACCTCAGCCCGGGCCTGGAGCAATCGTTGTACTTCCACTCCAGCCAGGCAACGGTCAAAGGCGGCAAGAACTACGCAGGCGTCAATCACCCGGTGGTCGACGCCTTGCTCGACAAACTCTTGGCGGCGCAAACCCGCGATGAACAGATCGCAGCCACCCGTGCACTCGACCGGGTGCTGCTGTGGCAGCACTACACCATCCCGAATTGGTACATCAACTATCACCGCCTGGCCTACCGCAACCGGTTTGCCTTCGTCACCACGCCGCCCTATACCCTGGGCCTGCGCACCTGGTGGCTGAAACCCACGGAGAATGCCCGATGACGCCGCCTCTGCGCTCATTTCTACTGCACGGCAGCGCTATCCTGCTGCTCGGCCTGGCCAGCTTGACCCAGGCCGCCGGCAAGCACGCCCTGACCCTGTATGACGAACCGCCGAAATACCCGGCCAACTACCAGCACTTCGACTATGTGAACCCAGAAGCCCCCAAAGGCGGCACCTTTCGTCAGGCCGGTTTTGGCGGCTTTGACAGCCTCAACCCCTTCATCAACAAGGGTGTGGCGGCCGATGATATCGGCATGATTTACGACACCCTGACACGCCACAGCCTGGACGAACCCTTCAGCGAGTACGGCCTGCTCGCTGAAAAAATCGAGAAAGCCCCAGACAACGCCTGGGTGCGCTTTTACCTGCGTCCCGAGGCCCGCTTCAACGACGGTCAAGCGGTGACCGCCGAGGATGTCAAGTTCACCTTCGAAACCCTGATGACCCATGGGGCGCCCACGTACCGCGGCTACTATGCCGATGTCGAGCGGGTCGAAGTCGAAGGCCCGCACCAGGTACGCTTCATCTTCAAGCATGCCGGCAACCGCGAACTGCCACTGATTCTCGGGCAACTGCCGGTACTGCCCAAGCACTGGTGGGCCGAACGCGACTTCAGCAAAGGCAATCTGGAGATTCCGCTGGGCAGCGGCCCCTATAAAGTTGCCGAGGTCAAAGCCGGGCGCTCTATTCGCTATGAGCGGGTCAAGGACTGGTGGGGCAAGGATCTGCCGGTCAACCGCGGTTTCTACAACTTCGACACCATGCGGATCGATTACTACCGCGACAACACGGTAGCCCTCGAAGCGCTGAAAGCCGGGCAATTCGACTACTGGCTGGAAACTAGCGCGAAAAACTGGGCCACCGCCTACGACACCCCCGCCGTCGCCAATGGCCAACTGATCAAGGAAGAGATCGAGAACCACAACCCCACCGGCATGCAGGGCTTCATCTTCAATACCCGCCGGCCACTGTTCCAGGACAAACGGGTGCGCGAGGCACTGGGCCTGCTGTTCGATTTCGAATGGACCAACCGCCAGCTATTCAATGGTGCCTACACCCGCACCCACAGCTATTTCGACAATTCCGAATTGGCCTCCAGCGGCTTACCCGAAACCGACGAGTTGAAGCTCCTCGAACCGCTGCGCAGCATGATCCCGACGCAGGTGTTCAGCGATGAATTCAGCGTTCCCGTCACCGACGGCAGCGGCATCATCCGCGAGCAGCAGAGGCGTGCCTACCAACTGTTGCAGGAAGCCGGCTGGCGCATCGAAGGCGACCAGATGCTCAACACCGAAGGCGAGCCGGTCAGCGTCGAGTTCCTCCTCGCCCAAACCGAGTTCGAACGGGTGCTGCTGCCACTCAAGCGCAACATGGCCGATCTCGGCATGGAGCTGGTAATTCGCCGGGTCGACGTCTCGCAATATATCAACCGCCTGCGCTCGCGGGATTTCGACCTGATCGTGGGTGGCTTCGGCCAGTCCAACTCGCCGGGTAACGAGCAGCGCGAGTACTGGCACTCCAGCAGCGCCGACAAGCCCGGCAGCCGCAACTTCATCGGCCTGAAAGACCCGGCCATCGACCAGCTGGTCGAAGGCCTGATCAACGCCAACTCACGACAAAGCCTGGTCGCCTACACTCGGGCCCTCGACCGCGTATTGTTGTGGGGCCATTACATCATCCCCAACTGGCACATCAAGACCTGGCGCGTGGCCTACGGCAACCGCTTCGAGCACCCGGCAATCACCCCAAAATACGATATCGGCCTAAATACCTGGTGGGCTCGCCCGCAACAGGAACCCGCCCCCACGGACAATGCCGAAGCGGCGAACACGGAGCAATAAGATGCTGGCGTATATCTTTCGTCGCCTGTTGCTGATCATTCCCACCCTGTTCGGCATCCTGCTGATCAACTTCATCATCATTCAGGCCGCTCCGGGCGGCCCGGTGGAACAGATGATCGCCAAGCTGGAGGGCTTCGAAGGCGCCACCAGCCGTATCGCTGGCGGCGGCGCCGAAGTTGCAATCGCCGGTTCCAACTATCGTGGCGCCCAGGGCCTCGACCCGGAACTGATAGCCGAGATAGAACGCCTGTACGGCTTCGACAAGCCGGCCCCCGAACGTTTCTGGATCATGCTGAAAAACTATGCCCGCTTCGACTTTGGCGAGAGCTTTTTCCGCGATGCCAAGGTGGTCGACCTGATCATCGAGAAGATGCCGGTATCGATCTCCCTGGGGCTGTGGAGCACCCTGATCATGTACCTGGTCTCCATCCCACTGGGCATCGCCAAAGCCACCCGTCATGGCAGCGCCTTCGATGTGTGGACCAGCTCGGCGATCATCGTCGGTTATGCGATTCCGGCCTTCCTCTTCGCCATTCTGTTGATCGTGGTGTTTGCCGGCGGAAGTTACCTCGACTGGTTTCCACTACGCGGCCTGACCTCGAACAATTTCGACGAGCTCAGCCTCACTGGCAAGATCCTCGACTATTTCTGGCACCTGGCGCTGCCCGTGACGGCCCTGGTAATCGGTAACTTCGCGACCCTGACCCTGCTGACCAAAAACAGCTTCCTCGACGAAATCAACAAACAGTATGTGACCACCGCCAGGGCCAAGGGCCTGAGCAATAATCGCGTGCTCTATGGTCATGTGTTCCGCAATGCCATGCTGATCATCATCGCCGGCTTCCCCTCCGCCTTTATCGGCATCTTCTTCACCGGTTCCTTGTTGATCGAGGTAATTTTTTCCCTCGACGGTCTTGGCCTGATGAGTTTCGAGGCGGCCATCAACCGCGACTACCCGGTGGTTTTCGGCACCCTGTTCGTCTTCACTTTGTTGGGATTGGCCGTGAAATTGATTGGTGACATCACCTATACCCTGGTCGATCCGCGCATCGACTTTGAAAGCCGGGAGGGTTGAGATGACGCTCTCTCCGCTTAATCAGCGACGCCTGCTACTGTTCAAGGCCCATAAGCGCGGCTGGTGGTCGTTGTGGATTTTTATCTTGTTATTCGGCCTGAGCCTCGGCGCCGAATTGATCGCCAACGACAAACCGCTGGTCGTGAACTATGACAGCGAGTGGTATTTCCCGGTGCTCAAACGCTACCCGGAAACCGTCTTTGGCGGCGAATTCCCCCTGCAGGCCAATTACAAGAGCCCCTATATCCAGGAGCTGATCGCCCAGAAAGACGGCTGGATGCTCTGGCCGCCGATTCCCTTCAGTTACTCCAGCATCAATTACGACTTGCAAGTGCCGGCACCGGCGCCGCCATCGCGCGACAACTGGCTAGGCACCGATGATCAGGGCCGCGACGTCATGGCCAGGGTGATCTATGGCTTTCGCATTTCGGTGCTGTTCGCCCTGATCTTGACCATCCTCAGCTCGATCATCGGCGTGTTCGCCGGCGCCTTGCAAGGCTTCTATGGCGGCTGGGTCGACCTGGTCGGACAGCGCTTCCTGGAGGTCTGGTCGGGACTGCCGGTGCTCTACCTGCTGATCATTCTCGCCAGCTTCGTGCAGCCGAACTTCTGGTGGTTGCTGGGCATCATGCTGCTGTTCTCCTGGATGAGTCTGGTCGATGTGGTGCGCGCCGAGTTCCTCCGCGGACGCAACCTGGAATACGTGCGCGCCGCCCGGGCGCTGGGCATGCAGAACGGCGCCATCATGTTCAACCACATCCTGCCCAATGCCATGGTCTCGACCATGACCTTCATGCCCTTCATTCTCACCGGCGCCATTGGCACCCTGACCGCGCTGGACTTCCTCGGCTTCGGCCTGCCGCCAGGCGCGCCCTCGCTGGGCGAACTGGTCGCCCAGGGCAAATCCAACCTGCAGGCGCCCTGGCTCGGCATCAGCGCCTTTACCGTACTGGCGCTGATGCTCAGCCTCCTGGTGTTTATCGGCGAAGCGGCACGCGATGCCTTCGACCCAAGGAAATAAGATGACCCAATCCGATGTCCTTATCGAAGTACGTGACCTGGCCGTCGAGTTCGTCAGTGGCGACTCGAAGCAGCGCGTGGTCGAAGGCGTCACCTTCGATATCCGCCGCGGCGAGACCCTGGCCCTGGTCGGAGAAAGCGGCTCAGGAAAATCGGTCACCGCCCACTCGATCCTGCGCCTGCTGCCCTACCCCCTGGCCCAGCATCCAAGCGGCAGCATTCACTATGCCGGGCAAGATCTGCTCAAGCTCAGCGAGAACAAGCTGCGCAACATCCGTGGCAACCGCATCGCCATGGTGTTTCAGGAGCCCATGACCTCGCTGAACCCGCTGCAATGCATCGAAAAGCAGATCAATGAAGTGCTCGCACTGCATAAAGGACTGTCGGGCAAAGCCGCCACCGCACGCACCCTGGAACTGCTCGGGCTGGTCGGCATCCCCGAGCCGCACAAGCGCCTCAAAGCCTACCCCCATGAACTCTCCGGCGGCCAACGGCAACGGGTGATGATCGCCATGGCCCTGGCCAACGAGCCGGAGTTGCTGATCGCCGATGAGCCGACCACCGCGCTGGACGTCACCGTGCAGCTGAAAATCCTCGAACTGCTCAAGGAACTGCAGGCACGCCTGGGCATGGCGCTGCTGCTGATCAGTCACGATCTCAACCTGGTTAGACGAATTGCCCATCGCGTATGTGTCATGCAGCAGGGAAAGATCGTCGAACAAGCGTCGTGTGAGCAACTGTTCCATGCACCGCAGCATCCCTATACCCAGGAGCTGCTCGGTGCCGAGCCAAGCGGCGAGCCGGTGGCCAACCCTGCCGGCGAGCCACTGTTGGAAGTCGATGATCTGCGCGTCTGGTTCCCGATCAAGAAAGGACTGCTGCGCCGTACCGTCGATTATGTGAAAGCGGTGGATGGCATCAATTTCAGCCTGCCCCAGGGTCAAACCCTGGGTATCGTTGGCGAGAGCGGTTCCGGCAAGTCCACCCTGGGCCTGGCAATCCTGCGGCTAATCGGCAGTCAGGGCGCCATTCGCTTTCAGGGCCAGACACTGAATGGATTGACGCAGCAGCAGGTTCGTCCGCTGCGCCGACAGATGCAGGTGGTGTTTCAGGACCCGTTCGGCAGCCTGAGTCCGCGGATGACGGTAGGCATGATTGTCGGTGAAGGCCTGCGCATTCATGGCATGGGCACAGCGGAGGAACAGGAACAGGCGATCATCGACGCACTTTTGGAGGTGGACCTGGATCCGGATACCCGGCACCGCTACCCCCACGAGTTTTCCGGTGGGCAACGGCAGCGGATTGCCATTGCTCGCGCACTGGTACTGAAACCGGCGCTGATACTGTTGGACGAGCCGACTTCGGCACTCGACCGTACCGTTCAGCGCCAAGTAGTCGAGTTACTGCGTTCATTACAGGCCAAGTACAACCTGACTTACCTGTTCATCAGCCACGATTTGGCGGTGGTCCGCGCGATCAGCCACCACCTGATAGTGGTCAAGGAGGGGCAAGCGGTCGAACAAGGCCCGGCAGCGGCGATCTTCGCCGCGCCACAGCATATTTATACCCAGCAGTTACTGGAAGCGGCCTTATTGGCTCCAGGCGCTGCTGACTAAATCCTTAAAAGCAGGAAGAGGAAGAGCACACATGGGTTTTCTAAGCGGTAAGCGCGTACTGATCGTTGGCGTTGCCAGCAAACTGTCCATCGCCTCGGGGATCGCCTCGGCCATGCACCGTGAGGGTGCCGAATTGGCCTTCACTTATCAGAATGAAAAACTCAAAGGTCGCGTCGAAGAGTTTGCCGCCGGCTGGGGCTCCGGTCCCGAGCTGTGCTTTCCCTGCGACGTAGCCAGCGATGAAGAAATCGCCGCGGCATTCGACGCCCTGAGCAAGCAATGGGATGGCCTGGACTGCATCGTCCACTCGGTTGGCTTCGCCCCCGGCGATCAACTCAATGGCGACTTCACCGACGTCACCACTCGCGAAGGCTTCCGCATTGCCCACGACATCAGTGCCTACAGCTTCGTCGCCCTGGCCAAGGCTGGCCGCGAGATGATGAAAGGCCGCAATGGCAGCCTGCTGACCCTCTCCTACCTGGGTGCCGAACGCACCATGCCCAACTACAACGTCATGGGTATGGCCAAGGCCAGCCTGGAAGCCGGCGTACGTTATCTGGCCGGCAGCCTCGGCCCAGA
Source organism: Pseudomonas paeninsulae (assembly GCF_035621475.1). Taxonomy (NCBI): domain Bacteria; kingdom Pseudomonadati; phylum Pseudomonadota; class Gammaproteobacteria; order Pseudomonadales; family Pseudomonadaceae; genus Pseudomonas; species Pseudomonas paeninsulae. Next base: position 2,374,749 of record NZ_CP141799.1, on the reverse strand, counting down.
AGGCACTCGGGTCAACGCTATCTCTGCCGGCCCGATCCGCACCCTCGCCGCCTCGGGGATCAAGAGCTTTCGCAAGATGCTTGCCGCCAACGAGAAGCAGACCCCGCTGCGCCGCAATGTGACCATTACTGAAGTCGGCAACGCCGGCGCCTTCCTCTGCTCCGACCTGGCCTCGGGCGTCAGCGGTGAAATCATGTACGTCGACGGTGGCTTCAACACCACGGCCATGGGTGCAATGGAAGATTGATTGCCACACCATGAATAATAAAAAAGGCCGCTTATAGCGGCCTTTTTTATACTCGACAGAAATCAGAAACGCTCGATATCCGCCTTGCTTTCCAATTGCTTGCGAAATGCCGCGAAGTCCTGCTGCCCACTGCGCGAAGCGAGGAAACGGCTGTATGTGGCCTTTTCTTCATCCGCCAGCGGCGCTTCAGGCTCGCTCACGCCACTGAGGCGTACCACCACGAAATCACCATTGCTCAGCGTGACTCCGGCAAACGTCGACTGGCCGGCAGCGCTCGGCTTGGGCATGCGGAACAATGCCTGCAGTACCGCGGGCTCAACCCCCTCCTGACTGCGTGTCGCCGCTTCAACCACTTCCCAGGCCTGCTCCGAACCAGCCTGTTCAACCGGCGTCTTGCCATCATTCAAGGATGCCAGAAGAGCCTCGCCCTCAGTCTTGACAGCTTCAGTGGCACGAACCTTGGTCAGCTGCTCACGAATGCTTTCTTCAACCTGTTCGAGAGCCAGTTGCTCAGGCTTCCTGTGTTCCTTGACGCGCAACACAACCACGGTATTCGGGTCGAGCTCGATAGCGTTGCTGTTACTGCCATCCTCCAGCACCTCAGCACTGAATGCAGCCTGAATCACCTGACGGTTAGCGGCCAGGCCCTCGCCACCTTCACGCCCAAAGGCTTCGCTGGTTTTGATCTCCAGCCCCAGCTCCTGGGCAGGCTGTGCCAGATCCGACGCTTCGAAGGCGGCATCCTCAAGCTGCTTGCTGATCTCGACAAAGTGCTGTTCGAGTTTGCGTGTTTTCAGATCACGCACCAGCTTGTCTTGCAGGCTGGCAAAGCTCGGCACCTCTGGAGCCTGAACAGCCAGCAGCCTGATCAGGTGCCAGCCAAACTCGCTACGTACCGGCGCCGAAACCTGGCCTTCGCTCAAGGCATACAGCGCCTTTTCGAAAGCCGGATCGTAGACACCCGGGCCGGCATAACCGAGATCGCCACCATTGGCAGCGGACCCTGGATCATCGGAGAGCTCCTTGGCCAGTGCAGCAAAGTCTTCGCCTTGTTGCAGGCGTTTCTGCACTTCGTCAATCTTGGCTTTGGCCTGCTCATCGTCTAGCGAGTCACTTGCCTCGACCAGAATATGCGCGGCCTGACGCTGTTCGGCCAAATTGGCAATTTCGTTTTCGTAGGCGCTTTGCAGGTCTTCATCACTGACTTCAACCTGATCGAAGAATGCATCCTTGCTCAGTTCGACATATTCCAGCACAACCTGCTCAGGACTCATGAACTGACTGGCCTGTGAGTCGTAGTAGGCCTTGATGTCGTCATCACTGAGCTGAACCGCATTGCTATCGGCCTTCAGAGTCAAAATCGCGAAGTCACGGGTCTGTTTTTCCAGGCGCGCGAAAGCAGTTACTTCAGCATCGGTCACGAAGGCGCTGCCAGATAGGCCCGCGCGCAACTGGCCAATGAGCATTTCCTGCTCGAGCATCTGGCGGAACTGCATGCGCGTGTAGCCGAGCTGGCGGATTACCTGATCGAAACGAGCGGAATCGAACTTGCCATCGACCAGAAATTCGGGCGTTTGCAGAATCAGCTGATCGAGTGCCTGCGAGGAAAATGCGAATTTTGCATCGGTTGCGCCTTGCAGCAATAAAGTGCGCTCGATCAAGCCCTTCAAAGCAGCTTCGCGAAGCAACTTCTCGTCCAGCAAGGAAGCATCAAAATCACGCCCAAGCTTCTGCAACAACTGACGCCGTTGCATCTCGACGGCTTGGCCAAGGTCGTTGATCGTGATTTTTTCGCCGTTGACTTCAACGGCATTCTGGCTGTTGCTGGTACTGGTGAAAATGGCTTCGACACCGGTCAGCGCAAGCAGTACCACGATGAGACCGATGATGGTTTTGGCAATCCAACCTTGTGAATTGTCCCTGATGTTTTGCAGCATGCTTCCCCCAGAACGACTGTACAAATAAAGCAGTCGCGCAGTGTGGGTACAATCCGGATAGAAGAAAGGCGCATCCGAGGATGCGCCTTCTCGTAACTGGCGGAGCGGACGGGACTCGAACCCGCGACCCCCGGCGTGACAGGCCGGTATTCTAACCGACTGAACTACCGCTCCGCTGCCAGATCAGGGATTAAGCTGACCTGGGACAATGCCTGAAAGACGCTTAGTTGACGGCGTCTTTCAGTGCCTTACCGGCTTTGAAACCTGGAATCTTGGCGGCAGCGATGCTGATCGGATTGCCAGTTTGCGGATTGCGACCAGTGCGCGCAGCGCGCTCTTTGACAGCAAAGGTACCGAAACCAACCAGTACAACGGAATCACCAGCCTGCAGAGCGCCAGTGACAGATTCAATTACTGCATCCAGCGCACGGCCAGCAACAGCTTTCGGGATATCAGCAGATGCAGCGATGGCATCGATCAGTTCCGACTTGTTCACTCTAAGTCCCCTTAATTTCTGATGAGTTTGTTTCTTGATTTTTAGTGTAAGCAAAACGAGTGCTGGATGATCTTCCGACACAATAAGAGCCGCTTTATAACAAGGGCTCTAAAATTGTGTCAAGGAAGTCTCCCAACTAGTGCGTGCTAATTCGCTCCTTGGAATCAGTCTCGCGCTTGTCATCCTTTGTAACCAGCTCAGGAGCCGCATCAGGCAAGGGCTCCGGCGCGTATTGCAGCGCAATTTGCAGGACTTCGTCAATCCATTTAACTGGTTTAATCACCAAGTCTTGCTTAATGTTCTCCGGAATCTCTTTCAAATCACGCACATTCTCTTCCGGAATGATCACAGTTTTGATTCCACCCCGATGCGCAGCCAGAAGTTTTTCTTTCAAGCCACCAATGGCCAGCACTTGGCCACGCAGGGTGATTTCTCCGGTCATGGCCACATCTGCGCGCACCGGAATCTGAGTCAAGGCCGAGACCAGCGCCGTGCACATGCCTACACCCGCGCTAGGGCCGTCTTTCGGGGTTGCCCCCTCCGGCATATGGATATGGATGTCGCGCTTCTCGTAGAAGTCCAGAGGGACCCCCAGGCTCTTCGCCCGACTACGCACCACGGTCTGCGCTGCAGTAATGGACTCAAGCATCACATCGCCCAGCGAACCGGTCTTGATCAACTGCCCCTTGCCCGGCACCACTGCGGCTTCGATGGTCAGCAACTCGCCACCCACTTGAGTCCAGGCTAGCCCTGTCACCTGACCGATCTGATCTTGCAGTTCCGCCAAGCCATAACGATGCTTGTGCACACCGAGGAAATGCTCAAGCGAGTCTGCGGTCACCAGCACTTCAAAACGTTTTTCCAGGCTGTGCTCTTTCACCGCCTTGCGGCAGACCTTGGCAATCTGCCGCTCCAGGCTGCGTACACCGGCTTCGCGAGTGTAGTAACGAATGATGTCGCGAATGGCTTCGCGCTCAAAAGTGAGCTCGCCTTTTTTCAGGCCATTCGCCTGGATCTGCTTGGGCGCCAGGTACTTGATGGCGATGTTGATCTTCTCGTCTTCCGTATAGCCGGGCAGACGGATCACCTCCATGCGATCGAGCAAAGCTGCCGGAATATTCATGGAGTTGGCGGTACAGAGGAACATTACATCCGAGAGGTCGAAATCGACCTCTAGATAGTGATCATTGAAATTGTGGTTCTGCTCTGGATCGAGCACCTCAAGCAGCGCGGAGGCCGGATCGCCCCGCATATCCTGACCCATCTTGTCGATTTCATCGAGCAGGAACAGCGGATTACGTACGCCCACCTTGGTCATTTTCTGAATCAGGCGACCCGGCATCGAACCGATATAGGTACGGCGATGACCGCGAATCTCTGCCTCATCGCGCACACCGCCGAGCGCCATACGCACGAACTTGCGGTTGGTGGCGTGAGCGATGGACTCCGCCAACGAGGTCTTGCCCACACCCGGCGGCCCGACCAGGCAGAGTACCTGCCCCTTGATCTTCTTCACTCGCTTCTGCACAGCGAGGTACTCGAGGATACGGTCCTTGACCTCATCGAGCCCGTAGTGATCGGCATCCAGGATTGCTTCGGCGCGCGCCAGATCCAGGCGTACCTTGCTGCGCGCAGTCCACGGCACATTCACCAGCCAGTCGATATAGGAGCGCACCACCGTGGCTTCGGCCGACATAGGCGACATCTGCTTGAGCTTGTTCAATTCGGCCTGGGCCTTGCTATAGGCCTCTTTGCTCAACCCGCCGTTCTCGATGCGCTTTTTCAGCTCATCGAGCTCATTATGACCGTCCTCGCTGTCGCCAAGTTCTTTCTGAATGGCCTTCATCTGCTCATTCAGGTAGTACTCGCGCTGGCTGCGCTCCATCTGCTTCTTGACCCGGCCACGAATGCGCTTCTCGACCTGCAACAGATCAATCTCGACATCCAGCAGGGCGAGCACATGCTCGACTCGCGCCGACAAATCGGTGATCTCCAGGATTTCCTGTTTCTGTTCGATCTTCAGCGCCATGTGTGCAGCCATGGTGTCGACCAGGCGGCTCGGCTCATCGATACTGTTGAGCGAGGACAACACCTCTGGCGGAACCTTTTTCCCCAGCTGCACGTATTGCTCGAATTGACTGAGCAAACTGCGGACAAACACTTCGGACTCGCGCCCCGGCGCATCGACCTCGTCGATCAACTGCACTTCGGCGCGACAGTGGCCATCCACTTCAATAAACCGTTCGACTTCTCCGCGCTGCTCACCTTCGACCAGCACCTTTACGGTGCCATCGGGCAGTTTCAGCAATTGCAATACCGTCGCAACGGTACCGACACGGTAGAGCCCTTCTTCGCCGGGATCATCATCGGCAGGATTTTTCTGGGCAATCAGCAAAATCTGCTTCTCGCCGGTCATCGCGGCCTCCAAGGCCTCGATGGATTTCTCGCGTCCGACGAAAAGCGGGATGACCATGTGCGGATAGACCACGACATCGCGTAGCGGAAGGAGAGGCAATTCGATGGTTGTCTTCATGATTTTTCGCTCTACAGCGGCCCATTAGGCCTTAAATAGTTGGGATAACCCTTAACCCTAAGATGGGGGTAGCCCCAGCAAAAAACAAGCGTTTCGGCTGCAAAAGCAAAGGGGCCCGCGGGCCCCTTGCTTTCAACATGTAACAGACTGACTCAAGCGTCAGGTGCGACCTTGGCAACAGGTTCGTTGTTCTCGTAAATCAACAGGGGCTTGGATGTTCCATCGACAACACTCTCATCGATGACCACCTTGCTCACCTCCGACTGCGAGGGGATCTCGTACATGGTATCGAGCAGAATACCCTCGAGGATCGAGCGCAAGCCGCGAGCGCCAGTCTTACGCTCCAAGGCCTTGCGTGCAACGGACTGCAATGCGTCTGGACGGAACTCCAGATCGACACCTTCCATCTCGAAAAGCTTGGCATATTGCTTGGTCAGGGCATTCTTCGGCTCGGTCAGAATCTGCATAAGCGCAACTTCATCCAACTCGTCGAGGGTTGCAATAACTGGCAAACGACCAACAAATTCCGGGATCAAACCAAACTTGACCAAATCGTCCGGCTCAACCGCACGAAGCGATTCACCAATCTTCTTACCCAGATCCTTGCTGCGAACCTCGGCATTGAAACCGATCCCTCCCCTGGTTGAACGGCCCTGAATAACCTTTTCCAACCCAGAGAAAGCGCCGCCGCAGATAAACAGGATATTGCGCGTATCGACCTGCAGGAACTCCTGCTGCGGATGCTTGCGCCCACCTTGCGGAGGAACCGAGGCAACTGTGCCCTCGATCAATTTCAACAAGGCTTGCTGTACACCCTCACCCGACACATCGCGAGTGATCGAAGGGTTATCGGACTTACGCGAGATCTTGTCGATTTCGTCGATATAGACGATGCCCATCTGGGCCTTTTCCACATCGTAATCGCACTTCTGCAGCAGCTTCTGGATGATGTTCTCGACATCCTCCCCCACATAACCAGCTTCGGTCAGCGTGGTGGCGTCAGCGATGGTGAACGGAACATTAAGCAAGCGCGCCAAGGTTTCAGCCAGTAGGGTTTTACCCGAACCGGTTGGACCGATCAGCAGGATATTGCTCTTGCCCAGCTCGATATCATCCTTCTTTTCGCGCTGATTAAGCCGCTTGTAGTGGTTATAAACTGCCACTGCCAAGATTTTCTTCGCCCGCTCCTGACCAATCACATACTGATCGAGGATGGCGCTGATTTCCTTTGGCGCAGGCAGCTTGTGCGCGCTGCTTTCGGCCTGGGCTTCCTGCACCTCCTCACGGATGATGTCGTTGCACAGGTCGACGCACTCGTCGCAGATAAAGACCGAGGGGCCGGCAATCAATTTGCGCACTTCATGCTGGCTTTTGCCGCAGAAGGAGCAATAAAGCAGCTTGCCGTTGTCCTCGCCATTGCGGGTGTCAGTCATTCGATCAATCCAATACGATAGGCTTGAAAAACAAGATGGAGGCAAATGCGAGCATTTTCAAGCCCGCAATACGACCGACGGCATGCCGGCCGCGCACAATCAGCGCTGATTAGCTGGAAGCCAGGCGTTTATCGAGAACCTTGTCGATAAGGCCATAGGCAACCGCCGTTTCACCGCTCATGAAGTTATCGCGATCGGTGTCACGGGCAATCACATCCAGCGGCTGACCGGTGTGACCAGCCAGTACATTGTTCAGGCGATCACGGATGGTCAGGATTTCGCGGGCATGAATTTCGATATCCGACGCCTGCCCCTGGAAGCCACCCAGCGGCTGATGGATCATCATTCGCGAGTGCGGCAGGCAGAAGCGCTTGCCGGCAGCGCCAGCAGTCAGCAGCAAGGCACCCATGCTACACGCCTGGCCGATGCAGATAGTCGACACGTCCGGTCGAATGAACTGCATGGTGTCGTAGATCGACATGCCTGCGGTCACCGAACCACCCGGCGAGTTGATATACAGATGGATGTCCTTGTCCGGATTTTCCGCTTCAAGGAACAACAACTGCGCGGCTACCAGATTGGCCATATAGTCTTCGACCGGGCCAATCAGGAAGATCACGCGTTCCTTGAGCAGGCGCGAGTAGATGTCATAGGCGCGCTCACCGCGGGCCGTTTGCTCGATAACCATGGGCACCAAGCCGCCAGCGGCCTGAATGTCTGGCATTTGTTGCATAAAAGGATTGCGGGACATTTCTTGCACTCGCTCCCTAAACAGTCATGTATCAAATACGCATAAGCCAGCACGGTGGCTGGCTTATGGTGTGCTCGAACGAGGTAAAGAAATCAGGCGGCTTGCGGAGCTTCCACCGGCTTGACAGCTTCTTCGTAGGAGACCGATTTATCGGTCACATTAGCCTTCTGCAAAACAGTATCTACAACTTGCTCTTCCAGCACAACCGAACGGACTTCGTTCATTTGCTGGTCGTTTTTGTAGTACCAGGCCACGACCTGCTCAGGCTCTTGGTAAGCGGAGGCCATTTCCTGGATCATCTCGCGCACACGGGCATCGTCAGGCTTGAGTTCGAACTGCTTGACTACTTCGGCAACGATCAGACCCAGCACCACGCGACGCTTGGCTTGTTCTTCGAACAGCTCCGCCGGCAGTTGCTCGGGTTTGATGTTGCCACCGAACTGCTGCACAGCCTGCACGCGCAGACGATTGACTTCGTTGCCGATCAGGGACTTCGGCACTTCGATCGGATTGGCAGCCAGCAAACCGTCCATCACCTGGTTCTTCACCTTGGACTTGATGGCCTGACGCAGCTCGCGCTCCATATTCTTGCGCACTTCGGCGCGAAAGCCTTCCAGGCCGCCTTCCTTGACACCGAACTGGGCGAAGAATTCGTCGTTGAGCTCAGGTAACTGAGGAGCGGAAACGCTGTTCACAGTAACAGTGAACTCGGCAGTCTTCCCGGCCAGATCCAGGTTCTGGTAATCCTCCGGGAACACCGGATTGATTACCCGCACATCACCGGCCTTGGCACCAACCAGTGCATCTTCAAAGCCAGGGATCATGCGGCCGGAGCCAAGAACCAGCTGAGAACCAGTGGCAGAACCACCAGCGAAGGCTTCGCCGTCGATCTGCCCAGCGAAATCGATATTCAGCTGATCGCTATCTTCGGCAGCACGCTCAACCACTTCGAAGCGGGTGTTCTGCTTGCGCAGAATTTCCAGCATGTTGTCCAGATCGGCATCAGCCACATCGGCCTGAAGACGCTCGATCGCGATGGTCTCGAGACCAGCCACCACGAATTCCGGGAAGACTTCGAAAGTCGCCACGTACTCCAGGTCCTTGCCCTTCTCGAAGGTTTTCGGCTCGACGGCCGGAGAGCCTGCCGGATTGAGCTTCTGCTCGACCACGGCCTCGTAGAAGGTGGCCTGAATCAGATCGCCCAAGGCTTCCTGACGAGCGGAGTCTTCGTAGCGCTGGCGAATCACACTCATCGGTACTTTGCCAGGACGGAAGCCAGCAACTTTAGCCTTACGGGCAGTCTGTTGCAGACGCTTGTTGACTTCAGTCTCGATGCGCTCGACGGGAACGCCGACGGTCATGCGACGTTCAAGAGCAGAAGTGCTTTCAACAGAAACTTGCATGGGTATTCCTCGTTGCACAGACATAGGCCGGCCGTTTACCGGCCCCGAATCAAGGGCATGCATTCTAGAGGGTCAATTTGCAGAAGTCACCCTAGATGCTAGCGGCAAACGGGAGGGAGCTAAAGATGGTGCGGACGGAGAGACTCGAACTCTCACACCTTTCGGCGCTGGAACCTAAATCCAGTGTGTCTACCAATTCCACCACGTCCGCGTGGTAAGGCTTTCAAACAAAAACGCCAGGCTTTCGACCTGGCGCCTTTAAATATGGGGTGGACGATGGGGATCGAACCCACGACAACAGGAGTCACAATCCTGCGCTCTACCAACTGAGCTACGCCCACCATATTGCATTTACTTGCGCCAAAGCTGCCAAATGGCACGCCCGGCAGGACTCGAACCTGCGACCATCCGCTTAGAAGGCGGATGCTCTATCCAGCTGAGCTACGGGCGCCTATCCATCTGCAAGAGCAGACTTAAAGCTTTCGGCTGCAGCAGAAACCTTGCGGTCCCTGCGTTTGCCGTCTTACCCAGCGACTGGCTGTGCTCGACAAGCGGGGCGAATGTTATAGAGGCGCCGATAACACGTCAACAGGGAATGCTAAAAAAATTCAGCTATATAAAGGAGTTACGCGAAAACCCTCGCACGCGCCTTTGCCCTGGGGTTACGCCATGCGAGAATGCGCCTCCTTTTTGAATCCTTTCCAATGGTTAACCAAGCGCAATGACCGCACAACTGATCGATGGCAAAGCGATCGCCGCCAGCCTCCGCCAGCAGATCGCCAAACGGGTCGCCGAAAGGCGTCAGCAAGGTCTGCGAGCACCTGGCCTCGCGGTGATTCTGGTCGGCAGCGATCCTGCCTCTCAGGTCTACGTGTCGCACAAGCGCAAAGACTGCGAAGAAGTCGGCTTCGTTTCTCAGGCCTACGACCTTTCCGCCAACACCAGCCAAGGTGAGCTTCTGGCGCTGATCGAACGACTGAATGATGACCCGAGCATTGACGGCATCCTGGTACAGCTGCCGCTGCCAGAAAGCCTGGATGCATCGTTATTGCTCGAGCACATCCGCCCGGACAAAGATGTCGACGGCTTCCATCCTTACAACATCGGCCGCCTGGCCCAGCGCATGCCGCTGCTGCGCCCCTGCACACCAAAAGGCATCATGACCCTGCTGCACAGCACCGGCGTGGATCTGTATGGCCTGCATGCCGTGGTAGTCGGGGCATCCAATATCGTTGGCCGACCCATGGCCATGGAACTGCTGCTGGCCGGCTGCACCGTCACCATCACCCATCGCTTCACCAAGGATCTGGCCAGCCATGTGGCACAGGCCGACATCGTGGTAGTGGCAGCCGGCAAGCCTGGCCTGGTCAAGGGCGAGTGGGTCAAGCAAGGCGCCATCGTCATCGACGTTGGGATCAACCGCCAGGCGGACGGCAAACTAATCGGCGACGTGGAGTATGAAACCGCCCTGCCCCGCGCCGGCTGGATCACCCCGGTACCGGGCGGAGTTGGCCCCATGACCCGCGCCGGCCTGCTGGAAAACACCCTGCATGCGGCCGAGCACCTGCACAAGTAGCGCGCTCGACAATCATAAAAAACGGCACCCGAGGGTGCCGTTTTTTATGACCGGTTAACTATCAATCACGCGCCTGTTCCCAGGACTTGAGCAGCTCGTTGTAATTGATGGTTTCACCCTTGGGTTTTTCGTTCGCCAGTTTCGGCTTGGGGGCGCCAGGCTGATCCAACCAGTACTGCGGGTCTTTTGCCTCGTTCAGCTTAGGACCGCACTCACCCAGCACGCCGGCACGCTCCAGACGACCAAGCATGGTGTCCTGGGCTGCCGCTAGACCATCCAGCGCCTCTTGCGGCGACTTGTCACCACTGGCCGCCTCGGCAATAAACTGCCACCACAGCTGCGCCAAACGCGGATAGTCCGGTACGTTGGTACCGGTCGGTGTCCACTGCTTCCGTGCCGGGCTGCGATAGAATTCGACCAACCCACCCAGTTTCGGCGCGATATCGGTCATCGCCTGCGAGTTGATATCCGACTCGCGAATCGGCGTCAGACCAACCAGCGTCTTCTTCAGCGACACGGTTTTCGAGGTGACGAACTGGGCATACAACCAGGCCGCCAGACGCTGCTTGTCCGGAGTGGACTTGAGGAAGGTCCAGGAGCCGGCGTCCTGATAACCCAGCTTCATGCCCTCTTCCCAGTACGGACCTTTCGGCGAAGGCGCCATGCGCCACTTCGGCGTGCCATCTTCGTTGACCACCGGCAGGCCGACTTTGGTCATGTCGGAGGTAAAGGCGGTGTACCAGAAGATCTGCTGGGCGATGGCGCCCTGAGCAGGCACGGGACCGGCCTCGGAGAAAGTCATGCCCTGGGCTTCCGGCGGCGCGTATTGGCGCATCCAATCGACGTACTTGGTGGTCGCATAGACCGCCGCCGGGCCGTTGGTAGCACCACCGCGCGCGACACTGGAACCGACCGGACGGCAACCGTCTACCCGGATACCCCATTCGTCCACCGGTAGGCCGTTAGGCAGACCCTTGTCGCCGCCACCGGCCATGGAGAACCAGGCATCGGTGAAGCGCCAGCCCAGGGAGGGGTCTTTCTTGCCGTAATCCATATGGCCGTAGATGCGCTGGCCGTCGATTTCCTTGACCTTCTCGGAGAAGAACTCGGCGATGTCTTCATAGGCCGACCAGTTAACCGGCACACCCAGCTCGTAGCCGTAGATCTCCTTGAACTTGGCCTTCAGCTCCGGACGCTCGAACCAGTCGGCGCGGAACCAATAGAGGTTGGCGAACTGCTGGTCGGGCAGCTGATACAGCTTGCCATCCGGCGCGGTGGTGAAGTCCAGGCCGATAAAGTCCGGCAGGTCCAGAGTTGGCGAGGTGAAGTCCTTGCCATCACCGGCCATCATGTCGGTCAGCGGCACGGCCTTGCCGTAGCGGAAGTGGGTGCCGATCAGGTCCGAGTCGTTGATATAGCCATCGTAGATGTTCTTGTCCGACTGCATCTGGGTTTGCAGCTTCTCGACCACATCACCTTCTTGCATCAGGTCGTGCTTGAGCTTGATTCCGGTGATTTCACTGAAAGCCTTGGCCAGCACCTTGGACTCGTACTCGTGGGTGGCGATCGTCTCCGAGGCGACGCTGATCTCCATGCCACGGAACGGCTCCGCCGCCTTGATGAACCACTTCAGCTCTTCGAGCTGTTGTTGCGCGGTCAACGTCGAGGGACTGAACTCATCGGCAATCCATTTTTTTGCCGCCTCCTCATAGGCATCCGCCCAAGCGGCGCCGCTCAATCCGGACAACGTCAGCAAGGCAACCAGCGCCATGCTATGTCGAGTTTTGTTGTTATTGTCGAACATAGAGACCTCCATCTCAGGTTTTTGGGCGAGGTAAGTCGGTTACAGGTCACGAGTCCAGCGGTCGTGACCGACAGCAACCCGGCTTAGCCCCAACGCATCACTGCAAACAGCAAGAATAAGGACAGCACCGAGGCTATCCACACACTCCAATCGGTCGTGCCCACCACCAGCAGATGCAGGTAGGCGCTTCCCAGCAGACCGATAAACAGCCGATCACCACGGGTAGTACTGATCGGCAAGAAGCCTTTGCGCTCAATACAAGGGGAGCGCAGTTCCCACGCCGTCATCCCTGCCAGAATCGCGGCGATAGTGCCGAAGAACAATGCGGTGGGCAGAGTCCAAGCCATCCAATCCATAATTTTTGCTCCTTAGACCCGGCCCAGGGCAAAGCCCTTGGCCACGTGGTTGCGAACGAACCAGATCACCAGCATCCCCGGCAGGATAGTCAACACACCGGCAGCCGCCAGCACCCCCCAATCGATACCGGAAGCCGAGACTGTGCGGGTCATCACCGCGGCTATGGGTTTGGCGTTCACCGAGGTCAGGGTGCGTGCCAGCAACAGCTCGACCCAAGAGAACATGAAGCAGAAGAACGCGGTGACACCGATGCCAGAGCCAATCAACGGGATAAATATCTTGACGAAGAATTTCGGGAAGCTGTAGCCGTCGATATAGGCCGTTTCGTCGATCTCCTTCGGCACCCCGGACATAAAGCCTTCGAGAATCCACACCGCCAGCGGTACGTTGAACAGGCAGTGCGCCAGGGCCACGGCGATATGGGTATCGAACAGGCCAATCGAGGAGTACAGCTGGAAGAACGGCAGCAGAAAAACTGCCGGTGGCGCCATGCGGTTGGTCAACAGCCAGAAGAACAGGTGCTTATCGCCGAGGAAGCGGTAGCGCGAGAAGGCATAAGCCGCCGGCAGCGCCACCGTCAGGGATATCAGCGTATTCAAGGTCACGTAGTACAGCGAGTTGAGGTAGCCCTCATACCAACTGGGGTCGGTGAAAATCACCTTGTAGTTAGCCAGGGTGAAGCTGTGCGGCCACATGCTCAGGCCACCGAGAATCTCGGTGTTGCTCTTGAACGACATGTTCAGCAGCCAATAGATGGGCACCAGCAGGAACAGGATATACAGCCCCAGCACCACTTTTTTTCGTAGGGTCATGGTTGGCCTCAGCGCGTCTTGTCGTTATGGGTCATGGCGGTATAGAACAGCCAGGACACCAACAGAATGATCAGGAAGTACACCAGGGAGAACGCCGCCGCCGGGCCCAGATCGAATTGGCCGATGGCCATCTGGGTCAGGGTCTGGCTGAGGAAGGTGGTGGCATTGCCCGGGCCGCCACCGGTAAGCACGAACGGCTCGGTGTAGATCATGAAGCTGTCCATGAAACGCAGCATCACCGCGATCAGCAGCACACTTTTCAGCTTGGGCAGCTGAATGTGGCGGAACACCGCCCAGGCCGAGGCGCGGTCGATGCGCGCCGCCTGGTAATACACATCGGGGATCGCCCGCAGCCCGGAATAACAGAGCAGCGCCACCAGCGACGTCCAATGCCAGACATCCATGATCAGCACCGTGACCCAGGCGTCACTGGTGTTGGCGGCGTAGTTGTAGCTGATGCCCATGTTGTTCAGTGCCCAGCCCATCAGGCCGATGTCGGCGCGGCCGAAGATCTGCCAGATGGTGCCGACCACGTTCCATGGAATCAGCAACGGAATCGCCATGACGATCAGCACCAGCGACGCCCAACGACCCTTGGTCGGCATGGTCAAGGCGATGGCAATGCCCAGGGGGATTTCGATCAGCAGCACGCAACCGGAAAAAATGAACTGGCGCAGCAACGAGTCATGCAGGCGCGTGTCCTGCAGCACCTGCCGGTACCAATCGACCCCGACGAAATAGCGCGTCGAATGGTCGAAAATGTCCTGCACCGAGTAGTTGACCACCGTCATCATCGGCACGATGGCGCTGAACGCCACCAGCAGGAACACCGGCAATACCAACCACCAGGCCTTGTTGTTATAAACCTTCATGGCTGCACCTCCACTGATTGCGAGCGAGCTTGCGTTGGCAGCTCTTGCACCAGGTATTCGTCGGCATAGAGCATCAGCCACTGCGCTGGAAAGCTCAGATAGACCTGCTGTTGCGGCACCGGCTGATCCTCCTGCAGGCGCACTTTGAGCAGCTGTCCGTCCAGGCGCAGGGTGAGGATTTTATAGGTACCCAGATCTTCGAGATGTACCACCTCACCGCACAGCGCGTCTTCGTTCGGGCCTTCCCAGACATGCACGAACTCGGGGCGAATGCCGACTTTCAGGCTGCTCCAGTCCAGTTCGTCAAGGCGTTGAGTCAGCGCTGGCGACAAGGGCAGCACGGTATCGGCGAAACGCACACCGCCCTCGCAACGACTGACCTCGATCAGGTTCATCCCCGGGCTGCCGATGAAATAGCCGACGAAGGTGTGGCTGGGCCGCTCGAATAGCTCGCGCGGAGTGCCAAACTGGACGATCTGGCCGCCGTACATCACCGCGATCTTGTCGGCGAAGGTCGAGGCCTCCAACTGATCATGGGTGACGTAGACCATGGTGATATTGAACTGCTCGTGGATCTGCTTGAGCTTGCGCCGTAGTTTCCACTTCAGGTGTGGGTCGATCACCGTCAGCGGTTCGTCGAAGAGAATCGCCGAGACGTCATCGCGCACCAGGCCGCGGCCCATGGATACCTTCTGCTTCTCGTCGGCGGTCAGGTTGCTCGCTCGCTTGTGCAGCAGTGGATGCAGATCCAACACCTCGGCGATTTCGTTGACCTTGGCCAGAATCTTGGCCTTATGCATGCCCTGGTTACGCAACGGGAAGGCCAGGTTGTCGAACACCGTCATGGTGTCGTAAACCACCGGAAACTGGAAAACCTGGGCGATATTGCGCTGCTCGGGATGCAGATGGTTGACCACCTTGCCGTCGAACTGCACCTCGCCGTGGGAGGGGCTGAGCAAACCGGAGATGATATTGAGCAGGGTCGACTTGCCGCAGCCGGACGGCCCGAGCAAGGCATAAGCACCGCCCTGCTCCCAGACATGGTTCATCTCGCGGATCGCATAGTCAGCCGCACTCTTGGGCTCGTGGCTGTAGCTATGAGCCAGGTTGTGCAAACGTATCTCAGCCATCAGGCAGTCCTCGCTAAACGGCGGCTCGGCGCCTGGATCAACCGGCCATTGGCCTCGAAGACGAACAGTTTATGGGTCGGGATATAGATGAGGATCGGCGTATCGACGGCGTACTCGTGTACGCCCGGCAGGTGCAGCACCAGCACGAACTGCTCATTACGCACATGCAAGAAGGTTTCCGAGCCGCTGATTTCCGCCAGTTCGACGGTCACGGCCAATTCCAGATCGTCGTCGTTGGACGGCACCAGGCCGATATGGCTGGGGCGCACGCCGAAGCGGTATTCGCCTTCGGCGATGCTTTGCAAATCGGAGTTGAGCGGAAAATGCACAGCGTCGGCGAAGCTCACTTCAGTGCCACTGATGCGTCCTGGCATCAGGTTGATCGCCGGCTCCGAGAACAGCTCGGCGGCCAGCACAGTCTGCGGCTGGTGGTAGACCTCGGCGGCCTTGCCGCTTTGCACCACCCGCCCCTCGTGCAGGATGGTGGTGGTGCCGCCCAGGGCCAGGGCCTCGTTCGGTTCGGTGGTGGCATAGATGGCGATGGTATGCCGCGCTTCGAACAGCTCACGCATCTCCTGGCGCAGCTCTTCGCGCAGCTTGTAGTCGAGGTTGACCAGCGGTTCGTCGAACAGAATCAGCGAAGCATCCTTGACCAAGGCGCGAGCCATGGCCGTACGCTGCTGCTGGCCGCCGGACAGTTCCAGCGGGTGGCGCTGGAGCAAGGCCTCGATGCGCAGCATCTTCGCCGTGGCATGCACTTTTTCGAGAATCTCGGCTTTGCTCACCCCGGCTTGGCGCAGCGGCGAGGCGATATTCTCGAACACCGTCAGGGTCGGGTAATTGATGAACTGCTGGTAGACCATCGACACGTTGCGCTGGCGCACCGAGACATTGGTCATGTCCGCGCCATTCATCAGGATGCGCCCGCTGCTCGGCTTGTCCAGGCCCGCCATCAAACGCATCAGGCTGGTCTTGCCGGATAGGGTGCGGCCGAGCAACACATTGAAGGAACCGGGTTCGAAGCTCAGGCATACATCGTCGATGTGCACCTGCTGATCGACGATACGCGTGACATTCTCAAGCGTAAGTGACATGGGCCGTCCTATTTTCTTGTTATTTGCGTTCTAGCTGCCCAGTGACAAAGCGAGTTCCGTGCCAAGCGCCTACAAAGTCATATATGCAATTGATTTACATAGGATTATCTTAATATTTCCTCGGGTAATATTTTCCAGGTGAACAATATTGAACAGTCGATCATGAACAATTGAACAGTCGAAGCGTTGACTTTGAACAGCCATAGGCGACACTGAATGCACCTCGGCGCAGACCGAAATCCGATAAAAACAAGACCCACTGCGAGACCTTCGTTATGGCTGAAGCTGCCAGTGTCCTGCCCCACGAGACCATCATTCAGGACTCCTGGTCGCGTTGCCGCGACTTCGGCCTGACGCACCAGAGCACACCCATCTTCACTCAGCCCAGCCCCGGCGAAGTCTCTGCCCTGCTGGAAAGTCAGCACGCGCTGGTGCATACCACCCATAAAGAAGTGCTGCCCTACTACGGCAACATCCTCGCCAATTCCAATTGCCTGATCATGCTCGCCGACAATCAGGGCCAGGTGCTGCAGTCCTGGGGCGACCAGCGCTTTATCGAGCCCAGCCGCGCACCCGGTTTCGTCGCCGGGGCCAGCTGGCTGGAGCGCTACACCGGCACCAATGCCATAGGCACCGCCTTGAACTGCGCGCAACCGGTGCATATCCAGCACGATGAGCACTTCCTCAAGGTCAACCGTTTCATGACCGGCTCGGCCTCGCCGATTTTCGACGAGCAACGGCAAATGATTGCGGTACTGGACGTTTCCAGCGACAGCTACCTGCCGCCCTCCCATACCCTGGGAATGGTCAAGATGATGAGCCAGTCGGTGGAAAACCGCCTGATCCTCAACCTGTTCCAGCAGCGCTACTTTCAACTGACGTTCAACACCAGCCTGGACAACCTGGAAAGCCCCTGGGCTGGGCTACTGATCTTCGATGACCAGGGCCAGGTGGTGTCGGCCAACCGCCGCGCCGACAGCCTGCTCGGCGTCAGTCTGGCGCGGGTAAATATCGAAAGTCTGTTCGACGTGCCCCTGCTACACCTGTTCAACCAGCCCGAAGCCCTGCCCTTTTGCCTGCGCGCCGGTGGCCGTTTCCGCTTTCACGCTCAGGTCAAACGCCCGCAGCAACCTGCGCCGATCCAGGCCAGGGATTTCCGTCAGCCCAGCGAGCCTGAAGACGGCAGCAAAGGCTTTACCCTGGCCTCGATCAACCTCGGCGACCCACGCGTCGATAAAGCCGTACGCCAGGCCGAACGCCTGCTGGAAAAAGACATCCCGATTCTGGTGCATGGCGAAACCGGCGTCGGTAAGGAAGTTTTCGTCAAAGCCCTGCACCACGCCAGCTCCCGCGCCAAGCATGCGTTGATCGCGGTCAATTGCGCGGCCATTCCCGCCGAGCTGGTGGAGTCCGAACTGTTTGGCTACGAAAAAGGCGCCTTCACCGGCGCCAACCAGAAAGGCAGCGTCGGCCTGATCCGCAAGGCCCATCAAGGCACCCTGTTTCTCGATGAAATCGGCGACATGCCACTGCGGGTGCAAGCCCGCTTGCTCAGGGTATTGCAAGAACGCTGCGTGCAACCGCTAGGCAGCAGCGAACTCTACCCGGTGGACATCCGCCTGATCTCCGCAACCAACCGCTCGCTGCGCCAGGACGTCGACACCGGCCTATTCCGCCAAGACCTCTACTACCGCATCAGCGGCCTCAACCTGGAGCTGCCACCACTGCGCGAACGCACCGACAAAGCCGCCATGGTGCAACGCATCTGGGAATACCACCGCGAACCCCAGCAATGGGCCAGGCCCAGCCCTGAGGTGATGGAACTGTTCGAACGCCACCCCTGGCCGGGTAACCTGCGCCAACTCAGCAGCGTGCTGCAAATCGCCCTGGCCATGGCCGATGACCAGCCGATTCGACCGGAGCATCTACCTGATGATTTTTTTGCCGACTTGCAGGACATCGATGAGGGGACATCGGCAAGTGAGCAACCGGGGCTATTGGCCGCCTGTGATGATGACCTGGCCAGCCAGTTTCAGGCCTGCGGCGGCAATATTTCGCACCTGGCGAGGCGCTTGGGCGTGAGCCGCAATACGCTGTATAAGCGGTTGAGGGAGCAGGGACTGAAGCTTTAAAGCGCTGTCATTGATCGCCCCTTACACGGCAACGTTGTCACAGGCTCAACACCGACAGTAGGCGAGTTCTTGTGGCAAATAGTGGACAAATTGAACTGAAAATCGCCAAAGGGTGTCGATACGGGCATAGTCGCCAACAATCGAGCAGCGCCGTTTGCTCACCCTCCATCTCGCGCCGTTAGCCGGCACTTGCCGGCATCCACAGTAAAGCCCCGAACCACCCCGGCTGCTGTACCCTTCGCCCCCGGCCTTCACGAGTCAAACAACCCGATGAGTTTCCCATTGCGCCCAGCAGTCGCCGCTTTACGAGCATCGGCATCATTTTGCCGAGCCCCACGAAAGCCACGTACATGGGGCTGGGCGATAACGGCCCTGGTTCTGTTGAGTGCCTGCGTCAGCGCGCCGCCTCCCCAGCCATCACCCGAGATTGCGCCGATACGCTTTTTACTTAGCTTCGACGACGGCCCGAGTAGCAGCCTGGGGCTCAACCCGACCCGACAGATTCTCGACGCCCTGGCAGACAACCCCATCCAGCCCGGAATCAAGGCGCTGTTCTTTATCCAGACGCGCGCGCCCTACGCTGGCGGCAGCGCTCAAGGGCAGGCATTGCTGCGCCGCCAGCAGAAAGACGGTCACTTGCTGGGTTTTCACACCGCCACACCTAGGCATTCCAATCACCGTTTCCTCAGCCCGGCCGAACTGGAACAGTCGCTACGCGATGGCGTGGCCGACCTCAGCGCCGTCAGTGGCAAACCACCGCGCTTGGTCCGGCCGCCGTTCTGGAACTATAACCAGCGCACCTTTGCCGCCTACCAGGCGCATGGCCTGCATTTGCTGCTGACCGACCTGAGCGCCAACGACGGCAAGACCTGGGGCATCAACGGCAGCCTGCGCCGACGCAGCAACCTGCGCGACCAACTCGCACTGATAGCGACACAGATCCACACCGACCGCATGCCAGTGGTGGATGGGGTAATCCCGGTGGTCGTGACCTTCCATGACCTCAACACTTACACCGCGCGGCATATGCAGGAGTACCTGCAGATTCTGCTGGATGTAGCCGTAGACGTCGGGCTCGCCACTGACGCCAAACCCTTCTATGACCAGCGTACGGCCCTCGAACGCGCAGCCTTGAAGCGCACCCTGAGCGACCCGCTGCAGTACGCGCGCCTGCCTGGCGTATGGAATTGGCTATGGAACTGAGCCTGACTCCCAGTGACCTGCTGCAAGCCATTGTGATGACCTAGGCAGGGTGTGCATGCGCACGGGCAGCCCCTCCTTCGCATGTAGCAGCGTCAGCAGCTGGATCCTGCAAAAGCCTGCGTCCAGCCAGCGCCAGCGCACTGCTCTTGAGCAGCCGCAGATATTCAGGGCGTTGCTGGGTAGCGGCACGCCAGACCCATCCCCGACCAGCAAGAAACCCACACCCTCGCCAAGGTATGGGGTGTCTATCGCGCTTGCGTAGAACCCGGGCGACAAAAAGACGCTTCATTGCCCTTACCGGGAAAACCCGCTGTGATTTTCCGGAAGAAGGATGACTATCGCGTAGCTCAACCTGCGCGCCCCGCGCCATCCTGCGAAAATGAAAAAGGCCGCTCGAAAGCGGCCTGTCTAATCTGGCAAACGATTATTCCGCTAAGCGCCAGGTGGTCCCGCCCTTGCCGTCTTCCAGCACCACACCCATGGTGGCGAGCTGGTCGCGGATACGGTCGGATTCACCCCAGTTCTTCTCGGCGCGGGCTTGCAGCCGCGCGGCGATCAGCGTCTCGACCTCTGCGGCATCGACCTTGCCTGCGGCGCCGGCCTGGAGAAAAGCGTCCGGCTGCAGTTGCAGCACACCGAGCACGCCGGCCAGCTCCTTCAACCGCGCAGCCAGACCGGCAGCCGCCGGCTGATCGCTTTCGCGCAGGCGATTGATCTCACGCGCAAGTTCGAACAACACGGCGCAGGCTTCCGGGGAGTTGAAATCATCGTCCATGGCCGCACCGAAACGCTCGACGAAGGCTTCGCCGCCGGCTGCCGGCACCTCGGGCAAGCCGCGTAGTGCGTGGTAGAAACGCTCCAGAGCGCCCTTGGCTTCCTTGAGGCTGTCTTCCGAGTAGTTGATCGGACTGCGGTAGTGACTGGACACCAGCAGGTAACGAACCACTTCCGGGTGGTACTTTTCCAGCACCTCGCGAATGGTGAAGAAGTTGCCCAACGACTTGGACATCTTCTCGCCATCCACGCGCACCGCCCCGGCGTGCATCCAGGCGTTGGCGTACAGCTTGCCGGTGGCCGCCTCGCTCTGCGCGATCTCGTTCTCGTGGTGCGGGAACACCAGGTCCGGGCCGCCGCCGTGAATGTCGAAAGTCTCGCCCAGGCAGCAGGTGGACATCACCGAACACTCGATGTGCCAGCCCGGACGGCCCGCGCCCCAGGGCGACGGCCAGCTCGGTTCGCCGGGCTTGACGCCCTTCCACAGGACGAAGTCCAGCGGGTCCTGCTTGGCTTCGTCGACCTCGATGCGCGCACCGACTTTCAGGTCTTCGATCTTCTTGCGTGACAGCTTGCCGTAGCCGACGAATTTGCCGACCCGGTAATACACGTCGCCATTGCCCGGGGCATAGGCGAAGCCCTTGTCGATCAGGGTCTGGATCATCTGGTGCATGCCGGCGATATGCTCGGTGGCGCGCGGTTCCTGATCCGGGCGCAGCACGTTGAGCCGCGCTTCGTCTTCATGCATGGCGGCGATCATGCGCTCGACCAGGGCTTCGAACGGCTCGCCGCTCTCATGGGCGCGCCTGATGATCTTGTCGTCGATGTCGGTGATATTGCGCACGTAATTCACCTTATAACCGCGATGGCGCAGCCAGCGGGTGACTAGGTCGAACGCCACCATCACCCGCGCATGACCGATATGACAGAAGTCGTAAACCGTCATGCCGCACACGTACATGCGCACCTGGTTGTCCACCAGCGGTTTGAAAACGTCTTTGTTTTTGGTCAGCGTGTTGTAGATCGAGAGCATCGGGATTCCTTGGAAAACCACGGGCCAGCGCGCTGGCCCGGTTCAAATCAACGCACCTGAGCCTTAAGCCCAGGAATCGCGCAGGGTCACGGTACGGTTGAACACCGGGGCACCGGGCTTGCTGTCCTTGATGTCGGCGCAGAAGTAGCCTTCACGCTCGAACTGGAAGCGCTGCTCAGGCTGGGCCTGGGCCAGCGACGGCTCGGCACGACATCCCTTGAGTACCAGCAGCGACTCGGGATTGATGTTGTCGAGGAAGCTGCTGCCCTCTTCTGCTTTCTCCGGGGTCGGCGAGCGGAACAGGCGGTCGTACAAGCGCACTTCGCACTCGATGCTAGCAGCAGCCGGCACCCAATGGATCACGCCTTTGACCTTGCGCCCTTCGGGGTTCTTGCCCAGGGTATTTTCGTCGTAGCTGCAGCGCAGCTCGACGATATTACCCTCGGCATCCTTGATCGCCTCATCGGCGCGAATCACGTAGCTGCCACGCAGTCGGGCTTCGCCACCGGGGATCAGGCGCTTGAAACCGGCGGGCGGTACTTCTTCGAAGTCGCCGGCGTCGATATAGATCTCGCGGGCAAACGGCAGCTGACGTACACCCATGTCCTGCTTGGGATGGCGCGCCAGCTCGAGGTTTTCCACCTGACCTTCGGGGTAATTGGTGATCACTACCTTCAAGGGCCGCAATACGCACATGGCCCGCGAAGCGGAGGCATCGAGGTCTTCGCGAATAGCAAATTCGAGCATGCCGATATCCACCAAGCCGCCAGCGCGGTTGACGCCGAGCATGTCGCAGAAAGTCCGGATCGACCCCGGGGTGTAGCCGCGACGGCGGTACCCACTGAGGGTCGACATGCGCGGATCGTCCCAACCATGCACATGACCTTCATCGACCAACTGCTTGAGCCGGCGTTTGCTGGTGATGGTGTAGTTCAGGTTGAGACGGGCGAACTCGTACTGGCGCGGCTTGGCCGGCACCGGCAGGTTGTCGAGGAACCAATCGTAGAGCGGACGGTGGTCCTCGAATTCCAGGGTGCAGATCGAGTGGGTAACACCTTCGATGGCGTCCGACTGGCCATGGGTAAAGTCATAGTTCGGGTAGATGCACCACTTGTCGCCGGTCTGATGGTGATGAGCATGGCGAATGCGGTAGAGAATCGGGTCGCGCAGGTTCATGTTCGGCGAGGCCATATCGATCTTCGCGCGCAAGGCACGAGCGCCATCGGGGAACTCACCGGCCTTCATGCGGGCGAACAAATCGAGGTTTTCCTCCACCGAGCGCTCGCGGAACGGGCTGTTTTTGCCCGGCTCAGTCAGATTGCCGCGGTACTGGCGCGCCTCATCCGGCGACAGGTCACAGACGTAGGCCTTGCCGGCCTTGATCAGCTCGACGGCCCAGTCATGCAGCTGGTCGAAGTAGTTGGAGGCGTAACGCTCCTCGCCGGCCCACTGGAAGCCCAGCCACTGCAGGTCGCTCTTGATCGCGTCAATGTATTCCTGGTCTTCCTTGGCCGGGTTGGTGTCGTCGAAGCGCAGGTTGCACTCGCCGCCAAACTCCTTGGCCAGGCCGAAGTTCAGACAGATCGACTTGGCATGGCCGATATGCAGGTAGCCGTTGGGCTCCGGCGGAAAACGAGTGATGATCTTCGTATGCTTGCCGGCATCCAGATCGGCCTGGACGATGGGACGAAGAAAGTTCGAAGCGGCGACAATCTCTGGCTTGCTCATGGGGTCCTTGATCATGCAGGTTCGCGGCACAGGGTAGGCCGACTAAAACAAAGCGCTTATCATAGCCGAAGCTGTCAACCCCCTGACAGGCCCACGAGCCCGTTCTCTATCCACCGCACAGCGCTAACGCGGCGTCAGCAACGGATATTGAGCAAGCTTGTGGATTTCTCGACAGAGCGATTACCTATGATCAAGCTGCACACCAACCACGGCGTCATCACCCTCAAGCTGTTCGAAGATAAAGCGCCGGAAACCGTGGCCAACTTCAAGCAATACGTGAAGGAAGGTCATTACGACGGCACCATCTTCCACCGCGTGATCAGCAACTTTATGGTGCAAGGTGGCGGTTTCGAGCCAGGCATGAAGCAGAAAACCACCCGCGCGACCATCAAGAACGAAGCCAACAATGGCTTGCTCAACAAGATCGGCACCGTGGCCATGGCCCGCACCATGGAGCCGCATTCGGCCTCCGCGCAGTTCTTCATCAACGTCGGCGACAACAGCTTCCTCAACCACAGCGCACCAACCGTACAAGGCTGGGGCTATGCGGTATTCGCTGAAGTGGCCGAAGGCATGGACGTGGTCGAAAAGATCAAGGGTGTTGCCACCACCATGAAGTCTGGCCACCAGGACGTACCGGTCGACGATGTGATCATCGAGCGTGCCGAGATCGTTGAGTGATTCTACTGATCTCCGATCTGCATCTTGAACAGGAGCGCCCGGACATCAGCCGGGCGTTTCTGCATTTTCTAAAGAACCGCGCAAGCGAAGCCGAGGCGCTGTATATCCTTGGCGACTTCTTCGAGGTGTGGATCGGCGACGACGCCATCAGCCCCTTTCAGCGCAGCATTGCCCAAGCCCTGCGCCAACTCAGTGACAGTGGCACGCGCATCTACCTGATGCACGGCAATCGCGACTTCCTGATTGGCCAGGCCTTTTGCCGCGAGGCTGGCTGCACCCTGCTGCGCGACCCCTGCCTGGTCGAACTCGGCGGGGAGAAAGTCCTGCTGATGCACGGTGACAGCCTCTGCACCCAGGATGAGGCTTACATGCGCCTGCGCCGCTGGCTACGCAACCCGCTGTCGCTGTTTATCCTGCGCAACCTGCCGCTGGCCACCCGCCGCAAGCTGGCGCGCAAACTGCGCAATGAAAGCCGCGCGCAAACCCGCATGAAAGCCAGCGACATAGTCGATGTCACCCCGGCAGAAGTACCGCTGATCATGGCAGCCCATGGCGTGCGCACGCTGATTCACGGCCACACTCACCGCCCTGCGGTACACCCGTTGCAAGTGGCGGGGCAACCCGCCAGGCGGATTGTCCTGGGTGACTGGGACAGCCAAGGCTGGGCCTTGCAGGTCGACGACCAAAGCTGGCAGCTGGCACCCTTCTCTCTCAGCTGATCGGCGCCGCTGCGGGCTTAGCGCTGCAGCAGCGACGGCCGCTCCTGGCGTCGGTATTGCGGGCTTGCCTCAATGGTTTGCGCCAGGCGCCGAGTTGCCTCGTTGACCCGCTCAGCGACAAACAAGGTGATATCGGTGCCCGGCAATGGCGGCAACCCCTGCTCGATCACCCGCAGCCCCGACTCCAGAGTCGAGCGGGGGATGATCCCCACCCCAATACCGGCGCGCACCGCCGCCAGGACGCCAGCCCGGCTCTGGCTGATGAAGGCGACTCGGTAGGGAATCTGCGCCTCGCTCAGAACCTTGTGCGCAGAGTCGCGGTGGTAGCAACCCTCGACGAAAACCGCCAACGGCAGCGGGTCGCGCTCATGAGTCGAATGGGTCTCGCTGCACACCCAGACCAACTCGTCACGAAACAAGCGCTGGCCGCCATCCGACAAGGCCGGCATTTCCACCAGGGCCAGGTCCAACTTGCCCTCGGCCACCATCGTTGCCAGGTGATAGGGGCGGTGATCGCAGACCACTTCCAGGCTTGCCTCCGGGTAGCTCAGTACGAAGCTCTCTAGCAGCGGGACGAGGCTGCGGGTGGCGTACTGGTCATGGGTGCCGAAGCGCACCTGACCACCCACATCGGCATGCTGGAAGCTGCCGAGAATGCGGTCATGCAGGTTGAGCAACTGCTGGGCACAAGACTTCAACTGCTCCCCGGCCGGGGTCAGTCTGACGCCGTACTGACCGCGCTGCAGGAGTTCGGCCGCCACCAGGGCCTCCAGCCGAGTGAGCTGCATGCTGATGGTCGACGGCGCGCGATGCAGGCGCTGAGCCGCCGTGGTCAGATTCAGCGTCTCGGCGACCATGACGAAGGTACGCAGCAAGACAATTGGCAGGTCGCGCATGGCAGAGTTCAACCTTCTTGAAAGTAGTGATCAATATTTATCGTTTTTCCGAATTCTGGCAAGCGGATATCTTAGTCCGCATCCAGCCAGCCCCATGCGCCCCAGCGCCATCAAGGAGTTCGAATGATGCGAATGCCCACCACGTTCGGCATGAACCAGATCGTCAGCCACGGTTTCGGCATGTTCCTGTTTGCCGCCTTGATGCCGTTTATGCGCGAGTCCATCGAGATCAGTGCCTGGCAGCTGGCGACTATCGGCGCACTGACCCAATTGGCCTATCTTGGCGGCGCCATGCTCCTCGGCCTGCTCGGTCATCGCCTGGGCACCAGCCGCCTGGCCCTCATTACCGGCATGACCTCCAGCACCCTGCTGCTCACCATGTCGCAGTTGCGTGATCCCATGCTGATCACGCTTACCCTGACCTGCCTGGCTGCCAGCGCGGCGATCAGCTGGGGCTGCATCGTCGAGATCGTCAGCCGCTGCGCCCGTGCCGAGTCGCGCTCGACCTACCTGTCCTGCGCCTCCAGCGGCACAGCATGGGGCTATGCCCTCAACGGCCTGCTGATCCTTGTCGTGGTGCCACTGCTTGGCTGGCAGGCCAGCTGGCAAGTCGCCGGGCTGTTCGGCCTGCTGGTCGTGGCCCTGACCTGGCACATGCTGCGCGACCTCAAGCCGGCGCCCCTCAGTCCGACCGCCAGCGCCGGCCCGGTCGACTCGGTGATCCCCACTTCCCGGCTGTTCGCCACCATCATAGGTGAGCGCACCGCCCTGTTTGCCTGCCTGATCTGCCTGCTGGTGGGCTTCACCACCATGCCGTTTTCCTACTGGCTCAATAGCTACCTGGATGAACTCAGCATGCCGGCGGCGCTGGGCGGCTACACCTGGGCGACGGTTGGCGGCACCGGCATGGTGGCCGGCTTCCTCACCGGCAAATTGGCCGACCGCAAGGGCCATGGCACCGCGCTGATGGTGATCTTCAGCGGCTTCACCTTGGGCTTGCTGGCATTCGTCGCGGACCCGGGCAAGTTCGCCCTGGTCGCCGGCTTCGGCTATGGCCTGATGTACTTCCCAATGTGGGGCATCGTCGCCGGCTGGCTCAACCAGCACTATTCATCGACCGCGACCATGCAGATCAGCGGCATCTGCATGGTGACCTTCGGCCTGGGCGGCACCCTAGGCAACCTGCTGGCCGGTTATATCCGCGAAACAACCGGCTCGCTGCAGGACGTGTTCTTCGTGCTGACCGGTGCCTCCCTGCTACTTGTGGTCCTGGCCATCGTCATCCTGCGTGGCGACCGCCAGGCAGCGCTGACGGCGAAGCCGGCAGCCGCGTAGTCCTGCTGACTTCCGATAAAGGTGGCGCTTGCCCTAAGCGGCAGCGCCACTGTGAAAGCGAAACTCCTTGTCCGGCGTGAGTATCGCCTCGCGCTCCACCTCGGCGAAGAAAGCCACCCGCTCATCGATTGGCCCCGCCGCATAATCGCGCGCCATCTTCAGGTAACCCTGGTAATGCCGCGCCTCGGACTTGAGCAGCGAGCGATAGAACTGCCCCAGCTCCTCATCGAGATGCGGCGCCAGGCGAAAGAACCGCTCACAGGATCGCGCCTCGATAAAAGCCCCGACGATCAGGGTGTCCACCAGTTTGTGCGGTTCGCTGGTGCGCATATGCTTGTGCAAGCGCTGGGCATACAGGGCGGCACTGACCGGTCGATAGGCAATGCCGCGCTTCTTCATCAATGCTGCGACCTGCTCGAAATGCCGCAACTCTTCACGGGCCAAACGCGACAGGTTGTGCTGCAAATCGGCCTTCTCGATATAGCGGAAAAGCAGCGTCAGCGCGGTAGATGCGGCCTTCTTCTCGCAATTGGCGTGATCTATCAGCATCACGTCCTGATTCTGCAAGGCTTGGGCAATCCAGGCATCGGGGGTTGGGCACAACAGGAAGGCTTCGATTTCTGGTAACAGTTGCATAGGCTCACGACAGTGGGTGGTGGTAACCGGCGAATCTGGCCGGCCATTATACGAATGAAGCGGCGCGCGACCAGCCGGTCAGTTGATACCGGTCAACAACACAGCACTGTTGCTGCATCTATGCTGTGCCTATAGTTAATTGTTACGAGTCACAACCCACTTCGGACGGAGACGAACATGCAAGCCATTCGCAACATTTTAGTCGTCATGGAACCAGAGCGACCCGAAGGCTTGGCACTCAAGCGGGCCAAATTGATTGCTGGCGTGACGCAATCGCACCTGCACTTGCTGGTCTGCGGCAAGAAGCATGACCACTCGACTTATCTCAGTGACCTGTGCGCCACGCTCGATAAAGAGGGATACACCACCTCCAGCCAGCAGGCTTGGCATGAAAACCTGCACCAGACCATCATCAGCGTGCAGCAGGCCGAAGGGTGCGGCCTGGTGATCAAGCAGCACTTCCCCGACAACCCGCTGAAAAAAGCCCTGCTCACTCCAGACGACTGGAAACTGCTGCGTTATTGCCCGGCCCCGGTGCTGATGGTGAAAACCGACAAATCCTGGACTGGCGGCACCATACTCGCGGCTGTCGATGTCGGTAACGCCGACGGTGAACACCGTACCCTGCACAACAGCATCATCAACTACGGCTACGACATTGCCGCGCTGGCCAAGGCCAGCCTGCATGTAATCAGCGCCCATCCTGCGCCGATGCTGTCGGCCGCAGACCCGACCTTCCAGCTGAAAGAGACCATCGAGGCGCGTTATCGCGAGCAGTGCAAAGCCTTCCAGGCCGAATACGACATTGCCGAGGAACGCCTGCATATCGCCGAAGGCCCGGCCGATGCGCTTATTCCGCAAATCGCTCATCAACTGAATGCCGCCGTGACCGTGATCGGCACAGTGGCGCGCACCGGACTGTCCGGGGCGCTGATCGGCAACACTGCCGAGGTGATCCTCGACGCGCTGGATTGTGACGTCCTAGTGCTTAAGCCCGACGACATCATCGCCCACCTGGAAGAACTGGTGGCACAGCACTGACCCCCACCACCCAAGCCGCCTGCAGGCGGCTTGTAGCCTGCCGCCCACCTGCGCGAGTGCAACGGCAATAGCACCGCTTGGCGGCGGCCCTACAACCAGCCGACATACGGCAAGGAAAAAGTGCTGAGTATCTACCATGCTGCTTAGGTTGCACTCAGGCTCGCAGTACCTCCCACATTGCACGGCATCATGAGGTCGGCCTCAATCACAATCACTGTGGTGTAGATCGAATCGTCTGGGAGATAGCCATGCATAGCATTCGCCGCATCCTGGTGGTGCTCAATCCCGAGCAACCCGACAGCCTTCCATTGAGACGCGCCAAGCACATAGCCACGGGTATTCACGCAGAAATCCACTTAGTGCTTTGTGACAACCAGCGCGAGCATGCACCGTTCCTCCGGCACCTTAGCAAACAGCTCAGCGGTGAGGGCTTTGATGTCTCCACGCAACAGATCAACTGCGAGCATTCGCAACCAACAGACGCAATTCTCACCACCCTTCAAGCCCACTCTTGCGACTTGCTGATCAAGCAGCATTACCCCAATAGCCTGTGGACCAAGCACCTGATCATTCCTGAGGATTGGCGGCTGCTTCGTCAATCCCCGGTTCCGGTATTGCTGACTAAGACCGCGCGGCCCTGGAATGGCGGCAGAGTGCTGGCTGCCATGGATATAGAAAACTCCGAGAACGAGCATCGTGGTCTGCAAGGCAGCATCATGGGGCATGCAGTCGATCTCGCCGCATTGATCGGCGGCTCCATCCATGCGGTCAGTGCCTACCCGGCAACACTCTTTCCCGCAGCTGACTCCAGCGCGCCTCGCTACGACGGCCAGGCGGCCCACTGCTTCGAGGCAAGCCGCTGGTTCAAAGAGGAGTATCAGCTCCACGATTATCAGCTGCACATTGGCGAAGGGCCTGCCAAGGCGCTAATCCTGCAGATCGCCCATCAACTGGAGATCGCAGTCACCGTCATTGGCACCGTCGGACGTAATGGTCTTGCTGGAATGTTGATAGGCAATACGGCCGAAGCGATACTCGACCGCCTCGACAGCGACCTGCTGGTTCTGAAACCTCACGACCACGCAGTCCATTTACTGGCGCCTTATGAGGAACCCCAGCAAGCACCGAGCGAGCGAGGCCATTCACAGGGTTTAGCAGTGAACAACCAATTCTGTGAGCAGACTGCCCTTTGACTCTAGGCAGTCATCAGAAGCGCGGCTGCAAGCCCTCGCGCATGAACTTCGGCGCGATGTAGCGCTCGTAGTGCGCCTCGGAGAGCAGGAAAAATTCGCGATCGATGGCATCACGCAACTCGGGAAGGCTCCAGTCGCGAAACTCGGGCAGTAACACCATGCCGTAGGCTTCCAGCTGATTGATCGCTCGTGCGCCGCGGGCAATTAGCTGGTATGCCCAGCAATAAGGCGACTGCTGCGGTACGAAACGAATTTTCCGTTGCTCCAACTGGCTGCGCAGGCGCGCATCATCGAAGACTTCCAGCTTTGCCGTCATCACCTGCACCAACAACACCTCGAGGCGCAGCCAGACCGCGTATTTTTCCTCGTCGCTATAGCTGTTCCAGTTGATCACTTCATGGTGAAAGCGCTTGCAGCCACGGCACACCACGTCACCGTAGACAGTGGAGCAAAGGCCGACGCACGGGGTCTTGATGCGCTGATTGGACATGGTAAGGATGGATACATACTGGCGGAAAGGCAGGCATGTTAGCCCTTTGTCTAAGTCAGTTCACCCCTGTCGACAGACCCGATGAAAACCACCGTGCGCTTGCTTGCAGCATGGATAAACGAGCGGATAGTCACTTTAACCCTAGGGAAACTCGGCTTTTCACCGACGATCTCTACATCTCCCCTTTGCAGATAAGCAATTTACCTAGCCTGCTCGCCGCGGGGCTTTAGCTTAACTTTATCAACGCTTTCCAGTAGAATCGGCCCGCCTTTTATAGGCACCAATGTCCGTTGGAAGCTGTTTTCAAAGCGTCACGAGCACAGTCGATCCTGCAGGTACGATGTTGACGCAGGCCCTTGGAGCGCCCTTTCAAGTGTCTGCGCCAGCCCTCATCAAACCGTCCTGCCGGCGTAAAACTTTGAAAACAGCTTCTGCAAGAAACCTCTGAAACCTCGGCTGAGGGGCCCATAAAGCCACGAAGCGCCTGGTTCAGGGTTTTCTGGATCGCGTCCCGGACAACCCTTTGGGACCACTGATGAGGGTAATAACTGTGCTTGAAGCCTATCGCATACACGTAGCAGAGCGTGCCGCTCAGGGTATCGTGCCCCAGCCGCTGAACGCCGAACAAACCGCAGGCCTGATCGAGCTGCTGAAGAACCCGCCGGTTGGCGAAGACGCCTTTCTCCTCGACCTAATCACCAACCGCGTACCGCCAGGCGTGGACGAAGCAGCCTACGTCAAGGCCGGCTTCCTCTCTGCCGTCGCCAAAGGCGAAGCCTCTTCCCCGCTGATCGACAAGCAACACGCCGTCGAACTGCTCGGCACCATGCAGGGCGGCTACAACATTGCCACCCTGGTTGAGTTGCTCGACGACAGCGAACTGGCTGCTACAACTGCCGCCCAACTGAAGCACACCCTGCTGATGTTCGACGCCTTCCACGACGTCGCGGAAAAAGCCAAGAACGGCAACGCTCTCGCTCAAGGCGTACTGCAGTCCTGGGCCGATGGCGAGTGGTTCAAGAACCGCCCGACCCTGGCCGACAAGATCAGCCTGCGCGTATTCAAGGTCACCGGCGAAACCAACACCGACGACCTCTCCCCTGCGCCTGATGCCTGGTCGCGCCCGGATATCCCGCTGCACGCCCTGGCCATGCTGAAAATGGCTCGCGATGGCATTGTGCCGGACGAGCAAGGCGTCACTGGCCCGATGCAGCAAATCGAAACCATGCGTGGCGAAGGCTTCCCTATCGCTTATGTGGGTGACGTGGTCGGTACCGGCTCCTCGCGCAAATCCGCGACCAACTCGGTGCTGTGGTTCTTCGGCGACGACGTACCGAACGTGCCGAACAAGCGCGCTGGCGGTTTCTGCTTTGGCAACAAGATTGCTCCGATCTTCTACAACACTATGGAAGACGCTGGCGCTCTGCCGATCGAGTTCGACGTATCGAACATGCACATGGGCGACGTGATCGACCTGTACCCGCATGCGGGCAAAGTCTGCAAGCACGGTACTGACGAGGTTCTGACCAACTTCGAGATGAAGACCCCGGTACTGCTCGACGAAGTTCGCGCTGGCGGCCGTATTCCGCTGATCATCGGCCGTGGCCTGACCGAGAAAGCCCGCGCCGAGCTGGGCCTGGGCCCAACCGACCTGTTCAAACTGCCTGAACCACCGGCTGTCAGCACCAAGGGCTTTACCCTGGCGCAGAAGATGGTCGGCAAAGCCTGCGGTCTGGCTGAAGGTCAAGGCGTACGCCCTGGCACCTACTGCGAACCGAAGATGACCACCGTCGGCTCCCAGGACACCACCGGCCCGATGACCCGCGACGAGCTGAAAGACCTGGCTTGCCTGGGCTTCTCCGCCGACCTGGTCATGCAGTCGTTCTGCCACACCGCGGCTTACCCGAAGCCGATCGACGTGACCACCCACCACACCCTGCCGGACTTCATCCGCACCCGTGGCGGCGTGTCCCTGCGTCCAGGCGACGGCATCATCCACAGCTGGTTGAACCGCATGCTGCTGCCGGACACCGTCGGCACCGGTGGTGACTCGCACACCCGCTTCCCGATGGGCATCTCCTTCCCGGCCGGTTCTGGCCTGGTAGCCTTCGCCGCAGCCACCGGCGTCATGCCGCTGGACATGCCAGAGTCCATCCTGGTGCGCTTCAAAGGTAAGCTGCAACCGGGCATCACCCTGCGTGACCTGGTGCATGCCATTCCTTACGCAGCCATCCAGAAAGGCCTGCTGACCGTCGAGAAGAAAGGCAAGATCAACGCCTTCTCCGGCCGCATCCTCGAGATCGAAGGCCTGGACGAGCTGACTGTCGAGCAAGCGTTCGAACTGTCCGACGCCTCGGCCGAGCGTTCGGCTGCCGGTTGCACCATCAAGCTGCCGGAAAAAGCCATCGCCGAGTACCTGCGCTCGAACATCACCCTGCTGCGCTGGATGATCAGCGAAGGCTACGGCGATGCACGGACCATGGAACGCCGCGCTCAGGCGATGGAAGCCTGGTTGGCCGATCCTAAGCTGATGACTGCCGACAAGGATGCCGAGTATGCCGAGATCATCGAAATCGATCTGGCCGATATCAACGAGCCGGTCCTCTGCGCCCCGAACGACCCGGACGACGCCCGTCTGCTGTCCAGCGTTCAAGGCGAAAAGATCGACGAAGTGTTCATCGGCTCGTGCATGACCAACATTGGTCACTTCCGCGCAGCCGGCAAGTTGCTGGAAAAAGTCGAAGGCTCCTTGCCGACACGCCTGTGGCTGTCGCCGCCGACCAAGATGGACCAGCATCAGCTCACCGAAGAAGGCTACTACGAGATCTACGGCAAGGCCGGTGCGCGTCTGGAAATGCCAGGCTGCTCGCTGTGCATGGGTAACCAGGCACGCGTTGAAGCGAACTCCACCGTGGTGTCGACGTCGACCCGTAACTTCCCCAACCGTCTGGGCGATGGTGCCAACGTCTACCTGGCTTCGGCCGAGTTGGCTGCGGTTGCGGCGATCACCGGCAAACTGCCGACCGTCGAGGAGTACATGGTCTACGCGAAGGAAATCGACACCATGGCAGCCGATGTCTATCGCTACCTGAGTTTCGACCAGATCGCCGAGTTCCGTGAAGCTGCAGCGAACGCCAACATCCCGGTCGTTCAAGCCTAACGTAGCAACGCGTCAAGAAAAGCCCCGCCATCGTGCGGGGCTTTTTCTTTTCTGAAGCCCTTGCAGGTGATGCCCAGCAGCTGCCTTTTTCAAGCAGGGGTAACAGCGGCTTCACTCCCAGCATACGAAACCATTCATGAAAATCTGGCTTATCGCGGCTGTATGCGCTTTCGCCCTGGCCGGCTGCAGCAGCGAATACAGCATCACCACCACCAATGGCCAGCTGCTGACCAGCGAAGGTAATCCTCGCCTGGATAAAGACACCGGCATGAGCGAGTTCACCGACAGCGAAGGCCGCGAGCAGCAGATCCCGCAAAGCAACATCAAGCAGATGCTCGAACGTTGAGCGCGGTTTGCTCATAGCGGCCACAGCATTGCCGTACGCCAGCCACAGTTCCGCCAGCACATCTCGGGTACTGGCATATCACTTGCTTAATCCCAGGTAATAGAGCCCTTCCAACGGCTGAATAGACAATGGTGTCGCTCCAATCGCTGGGTCATGCAGCTTGGTGCGGCACCTTTTTGTGTTGATCTGGGAAAAGCGCCATGAGCGAGCATACACACAGCCGTATCGATACACAGGCATGGCCTGCCGGCAGCGAAGCTCCGGAAAAGCGCGTACTGAACGTAGGCTTTATGGCCCTGACTGATGCCGCGTCGGTGATTGTCGCCGCCACCCAGGGCTTCGCCGAGAAGTATGGGTTAACCATCAACCTGCAGCGCCAGGCGTCCTGGGCAAGCCTGCGCGACAAACTGCTCAGTGGTGAGCTCGATGCCGCGCACAGCCTCTATGGCCTGATTTATGGCGTGCAGCTCGGCCTTGGCGGCGCGCCGGCGACCGATATGGCGGTGTTGATGGGCCTGAACCAGAACGGCCAGAGCATCAACCTGTCACATGCACTGCAATTCGCTGGTGTGACCACAAGCGACGCACTAAATCTGCACGCGCACCAAAAAGGCGCAAGACTGACCTTCGCTCAGACGCTACCCACCGGCACCCACGCCATGTGGCTCTACTACTGGCTGGCCAGCCAGGGCATCCACCCTCTCAACGATGTCGACAGCGTGGTGGTGCCACCGCCACAGATGGTCGCTCATCTCAAAGCCCGGCGCATCGACGGTTTCTGCGCGGGCGAGCCTTGGTGCGCCCAGGCGGTCGATGAAAACCTCGGATTCACCCTGGCCACTACCCAGTCGATCTGGCCCGACCACCCGGAAAAGGTGCTCGGTTGTACCCGCGCCTTTGTCGAGCACTACCCCAATACCGCACGCGCCTTGGTGATGGCCGTGCTGGAGGCCAGCCGCTTCATCGACGAGAACGAAGAGAACAAGCGCAGTACTGCGCAATTGCTCAGCGGCAATGACTATGTGGATGCGCCACTGAGCGCCATTCAGCCGCGCTTCCTCGGCCAGTATCAGGATGGTCTTGGCCATGCCTGGCTGGACCCGCACCCGCTGCGCTTTCACGCCGACGGCGCAGTCAACATGCCCTACCTCTCCGACGGCATGTGGTTCATGACCCAGTTTCGCCGCTGGGGCCTGCTGCGCGACGACCCCGATTACCTCGGTATCGCCCGTCAGGTACAACAGCTTGACCTCTACCGCCAAGCGGCGGAGGCTTTGAATATCAGGGTACCGACCGAACAACGTAACGCTACGTTGCTCGATGGCAAGACTTGGGATGGCTCAGATCCGGCTGGCTATGCCCGCAGCTTTAACCTCCACGCCTTGGTCGATAGCGACGTTGTCGCCCTGTAATTGCCCGGAGAATCACCCCTATGCTGCGCATCCTATTGATCAACGACACCCCGAAGAAGGTCGGTCGCCTGAAAGCCGCGCTGATCGAAGCCGGCTTCGAAGTGATCGACGAGTCCGGCTTGACCATCGACCTGCCCGAACGCGTCGAGGCGGTACGCCCCGACGTGATCCTGATCGACACCGAATCCCCCAGTCGTGACGTGATGGAGCAAGTGGTACTGGTCAGCCGTGATCAACCGCGCCCGATCGTCATGTTCACCGACGAACACGACCCTGGCGTAATGCGCCAGGCCATTCAGTCTGGGGTCAGTGCCTATATCGTCGAAGGCATCCACGCTCAACGGCTGCAACCGATACTCGACGTGGCCATGGCCCGCTTCGAGAGCGATCAGGCGCTGCGCGCACAACTGCAGGCCCGCGACGCGCAGCTGGCCGAGCGCAAACGCATCGAGCTGGCCAAAGGCCTGCTGATGAAGATGAAAAGTTGCAACGAGGAAGAGGCCTACACCCTGATGCGCCGCCAGGCCATGAGTCGTCAGCAGAAACTGCTCCAAGTCGCCGAACAGATCATCGCCATGCACGACATGCTCGGTAACTGATAGCCGGGAAACCTTTCGCCCCCGCTGTACGCCTGCAGAACTGTACCGCTCGACGAGCCGCTGTTCGGCTCGCCGAGGCTTTCGCCACACCACTGTACGGCGGCAACACCGAGCGAGTGTGCCTGCTGTTAAGGGCTGCGGCTGGCTAAAGTAGATAAGACCTTTGCCTACTGCGAGCCGCCCATGAACAACCCTTGCGAAGAACGCCAGCTCCTGGTGGATGCCGACCAGCGCGCCCTCAACTACTTCGACGGCATTGCCGAGCGCCCGGCGTTTCCCTCCGCCTCAGCCATTGCCGGACTGCAGGCCTTCGAGCGGAGCCTGCCAGACCAGGGCTACCCCGCCGGCCAGGTGCTCCAGCAGCTGGATGAACTCGGCTCGCCCGCCACAGTCGCCTCCAACGGCCCGCGCTATTTCGGTTTCGTCATCGGTGCCACCCTGCCTGCCGCCGCCGCTGCGGAGCGCATGGTGCTGGCCTGGGATCAATGCGCCTCCTCCTTCGATAACTCACCGGTGGCCGACTGCCTGGAACGTATCGCCGGGCGCTGGGTCACCGAGCTGCTCGGCCTGCCCCGAGACAGCGCGGTGGGCTTTGGCACCAGCGCCACGGCCTGCACCCTGGCCTGCCTGAGCGCTGCCCGCCGCGCCTTGCTGGCACGCAATGGCTGGAACTTCGATGAAGACGGCCTGAACGGTGCGCCGACGGTGCAGGTGGTGGTGTCGGCTACCTGCCACGTCACGGTCATCAAGGCCCTGCGCATCCTCGGCTTCGGCGTCAAGCGCTTAAAGATCGCGGCCACCGACGCGCACGGCCGCATCGACCCTGGACAACTTCCCGCGCTGGACGAACTGAGCATCCTCTGCCTGCAGGCCGGCGAAGTGAATACCGGGGAGTTCGACCTCTTTACGGCGTTGATCCCCACCGCCAAGGTCGCCGGCGCCTGGGTGCATGTCGACGGCGCCTTCGGCCTCTGGGCGCGCGCCTCCTCATCGGCGCACCTCGCCGCAGGCGTCGAGCTGGCCGACAGTTGGACCACCGACGGGCACAAATGGCTGAACACCCCCTACGATGGCGCCATGGCCATCTGTCGCGACGCCGATGCCCTGGCCAGCGCGATGAACAGCGATGCGGTGTATGCCAGCGCGTCCAAGGATGCGCAAAAGAACCTCAACCTGGAATTCTCCCGCCGCGCCCGCGGCATCCCGATCTGGGCTGCGCTGTCCTCCATGGGTCGCGACGGCTTGCGCGAGATGATCGACCAGCATATCCGCCAGGCCGGCCAGCTGGCCGATGCATTGCGCGCCGCTGGCTATCAGGTGCTTAACCGGGTGGTACTCAATCAGGTGCTGGTGCGCGCCGACAGCGACGAACAGACCCTGGCGATTCGCCTGGCCGCCCAGCAATCTGGTCTCGTCTGGTTCGGCCCGACCGTCTGGCAAGGTCGCCCCGCCTTTCGCCTGAGCATCAGCTCTTGGCGCACCACCGACGCCGATATCGCGCTGCTGGCCGACCTGTTGCTGCGCCTGAAAAGGCAGTTTGCATAAGAGGGCTTGAACACAGTGACGCCCATCATCATCAGGATGCTGGGCGTCTATGCAGCGCGCCCATCCTGCAGCAGATTTCAGTTGCCAAAACAGTATCCAACGACGCATACAAGACACTCGACAACCCCCTGGCAGTCGGCTTATCTTCGTCACCTGGCCAGCGCACTGGCCAACGTCGCTCGGACGGTTCCGGGCGCTTACGTTTTCGAGGACAGCATGGCTGACCAAGCTCCGCGCCGCTTTGCGCGCATCGATCGACTCCCGCCCTACGTATTCAACATCACTGCCGAACTGAAGATGGCTGCCCGCCGCCGCGGCGAGGACATCATCGACTTCAGCATGGGTAATCCCGACGGACCAACACCGCCGCATATCGTCGAGAAGCTGGTACAGGTCGCCCAGCGCGAAGACACCCATGGCTACTCCACCTCGCGTGGTATCCCACGTCTGCGCCGCGCCATCTCGCGCTGGTACCAGGATCGCTACGCCGTCGAGATCGATCCGGAAAGCGAAGCCATCGTCACCATCGGTTCCAAAGAAGGCTTGGCGCACCTGATGCTCGCCACCCTGGATCATGGCGACACCGTACTGGTGCCCAACCCCAGCTACCCGATCCACATCTACGGTGCGGTGATCGCCGGTGCCCAGGTGCGTTCGGTGCCGCTGGTGCCCGGCGTGGACTTCTTCGCCGAACTGGAACGGGCGATTCGCGAGTCGATTCCCAAGCCGAAGATGATGATCCTCGGTTTTCCCTCCAACCCCACCGCCCAATGCGTGGAACTGGACTTCTTCGAGCGCGTGGTGGCCCTGGCCAAGCAGTACGACGTGTTGGTGATTCACGATCTGGCCTATGCCGATATCGTCTACGACGGCTGGAAGGCCCCGTCGATCATGCAGGTAGCGGGGGCCAAAGACATTGCCGTGGAGTTCTTCACCCTGTCGAAGAGCTACAACATGGCCGGTTGGCGTATTGGCTTCATGGTCGGCAACAAGGAACTGGTCAACGCCCTGGCGCGAATCAAGAGCTACCACGACTATGGCACCTTCACTCCGCTGCAAGTCGCCGCCATCGCGGCGCTGGAAGGCGATCAACAGTGCGTGCTCGATATCGCCGAACAGTATCGCCAGCGCCGCAATGTGCTGGTCAAAGGGCTGCATGAGATCGGCTGGATGGTGGTGAACCCGAAAGCCTCGATGTACGTCTGGGCCAAGATTCCCGAAGCCTACGCCAAGCTCGGCTCGCTGGAGTTCGCCAAGAAGCTGCTGCTGGATGCCAAGGTGTGCGTATCACCCGGCATCGGCTTTGGCGATTACGGCGATGACCATGTGCGCTTTGCCCTGATCGAGAACCAGGATCGCATTCGCCAAGCCGTACGCGGGATCAAGGCAATGTTCCGTGCCGATGGCTTGATTCAGGCCCCAGTGCCGAGCAAACCGCGCAAGGCACCTACAGACAGCTAAGCAATTCGCCTCTTTGCTGTCGCCCGCTAACGCATTTTAGCGGGCACGACAGCGGGTAGCCCGCCTGCGCATCAGCCCGAATAATCCAGCACTGTCCACACCCGAGCCAGCCCATTGCCAAGCATGCAGCCAGCGTCGTCTAGTTGCTGGTTGTTGTGCAGCGACATCAGGGTGGTGGCACCGTCCGCATCATCGGCGCGCTCGGTCAGCCATTGCACCCGGCCGCAGTTGGTCGTTTCGATCACATAGCTGGCGGCCACTGCAGAATGCCGGCTGGGCAGCTTGATCACATCCACCACGGTGCCGCGCTCCTCCACCCGCTTGCCATCGGAGATGAGTACCGCCCACGCCTGGCTGTTTTCAATCACCAGATAGGAGCCATTGGCCTTGGGTTGCTCGACCTGCGGCTGGGCGCAGCCTGCCAACAGCCCCAACAGCACAATTGTCATCAGCATCTGTTGCATTACTAGTTGCTCCTCTGCAGTCCCGACGGTCAGTGGCTGTGCAAGCGGCTGGCGAGGGTGATCGAGTGAATACCCGGGTGGGTCTTGGGATTACTATTGTCGAATACTGTTTATTTGTACAGTTCTTTTCGACTACCCTTGTCTCAGTCATCTCGTCAGGTCTGCTGGCTACGGGCACCTGGCCAAACCACAGCGTCAATCAGGAGCACTACGATGCTGGACGTCTTACAACTGAAACACAGCATGAACCGGATGCCCCTGGATAAAGTTCGCGCCACCGTCGCCGAACTGCACCTGGAGGGCATTGTCACTGAGGGGCGAACCCCTTTCACCCGCGTGCACTTCAACACCTGCTTCGCCGAAATCGAAGCCTTATTGCAACGCGCCGGCTATCACAAACAGCTGGACGTGGTGGGCTATCAAGGCCTTGCCTACGCGATGTTCGATCCTGCGCGCTGGGATGCTGTCGATGTGCTCAAGTGGCTCAAGGAGTTTGTCGAGGAGGCGCAGGTTAAACCTACCGTTCAATAAGTCGCGGGCGCAATGAAACGACCCGCTCGATTGCACGGGCTGCGCCCTCGACGTAGAGGCGAGGGGCGCAGGCCAAGTGGCGCCGCCATCTTGCCGCGTGTTAAGCACAGGTACAGAGCAAGTCTCCACCAACATCCTTCACGTTGCCGAACAGGCCGTCTGCCACTAAGCGGATTGCAACATGGCGAATCGATGCATGAATGATGAGACATCGAGGCGGTGTTTCAGAATTAGTGACAGTCGGCGGCAAAGGAACGAAGGGCTACTGTTGGTATTTGTACTTGGCCGCACTCTGCCTGAGAAGGGCAACGCCGAAGGACATCATCAGCACGCGAGCAACGCCTGCCACCACGCATACCTTGGGGGGAGGTAAAAACAAAGACACTCAAGACTGAGGGCCCATAGCCTGCAAGAAGCGGTTTACTGCTTCAACCTTGGAACCCAGCCAGCAGGCCCGATCCCCTGCACACAACCGCTTTCAGTCGCAGGCAGCTGTGGAGGAGGCTCGATCACCCTGCTCGGATGATCGAGCAGCAACTGACGGACTAAAGGTCAGTTTGCCGGATACTCCGCGACCACTTGATCGCTACCCGCCTTGCTCAAGCCGATGACCTGATAGGCCTGCTGTTTCCCGCCGACCTCCATGCCAGGAGAGCCTGCCGGCATACCCGGCACAGCGATCCCAAGCAGATCGGAGCGCTTGCTCAACGCCACAATCTGCGCCGCAGGGACGTGCCCTTCGACGAACTTGCCATCGATCACCGCGGTGTGACAGGCGGCCAGGCGCGGAACAACGCCGAGGCGCTGCTTGACTGCCGTCATGTTCGATTCGACATGATCGATGACCTTGAAGCCATTGGCCTCAAGGTGCGCGACCCATTTCTTGCAGCAACCGCAGTTGGCGTCGCGGTGCACATCGATGCTCAGAGGCTCAGCCGCTTGCGCCGCAGAGCCGCTGAACAATGCAGCCAGTGCGGCGACACGCAGTAGTCGCCCCCCGTACAGGCGTCCCTTAGTTGGCATGGACATGCTCCTTGCCATCGGCATGGGTGTGAGAATTGGCAGCCAGTTTGGACTTGGGCGCGGGCTTGTCAGCTGCTTGCTCCGCGTCATGGTGGCTCATCCCAGCCATCTCACCGGCATGGTGATCTTCGCCGGCGGCGTCATGCAGGCTTGCCCCGGCCGCTTCGCCAGCATGGTGGTCTTGAGCTGCCGAGTCATGGTGACCGGCCTCAGCCTTTTCGCCGGCATGGTGATCTTCGCTGGCTGCGTCATGCTGGCTTGCCCCAGCCGCCTCGCCAGCATGATGATCTTCGACTGCCGCGTCATGCTGACTCATCCCAGCCATCTCAGCGGCATTGTGGTCTTCGCCTGCCGCTTCTGCGCCGCCGTGCTGACCTTCATGGTTGTGCATGATGGTCTCACCGCCGCCATGCTGGTGACCGCTGCTGGAGGCGACCAGCGCTTGATACTGCTGCGCGTCGAGCGTCGGCAATTGCTGCATGAAGGCGACCATTCCCCAAATATACGGATCACCCATGCTCTTGCCCCACGCGGGCATGCCAGTGGCCTTGATGCCATGCTTGATGGTCCAGAAGGTCGCCGCCGGGTTGCCATTGAGGCCGATCTTGGTCAAGTTCGGCGGCGCGGGGTAGAGACTCTGGCTCAACTCGGTTTCGGCTGTGCCAGGCGCCAGGTGGCAGCCAATACACATCGAGTTGTAGTTACCGGCCCCGGCACGGATCAGCGCCTCATCATCCAAATCAGGCACCTGAATATCCCGCGAGCGCACCTCGATGGAGCGATCACGGGCCATGCTCAAAAAGGCATGCACAGCCGGCAAATGGGGATCATCGGCACCGACGTTAACCAGACCAAAGTAGGCAACGGCGGTGGCCGCAGTGCCAGCGACAACACTGGCTGCAAGCAAGGTTTTAATTGTTCTTTTCATCTCAGGTCCTCAAAACCACAGCCGAATACCGGCGACAAAGCGCGCCTCGCTCACATCACCGCCTTCTTCGCGCAGCAGGTCGGCGGTATTGCCGTAGGCGCGGTTCCAGGTCACCCCGATATAGGGCGCGAACTCGCGGCGGATTTCATAACGCAATCGCAGGCCCACCTCAGTATTTGCCAGCCCGGAGCCAATACCGCGCTCGGGGTCGTTCTTGCCATAGAAGTTCACTTCAGCAGTGGGCTGCAGGATCAGGCGGTTGGTCAGCAGGATGTCGTAGTCGCCTTCCAAACGCGCGGCAGTCTGGCCGTTCTCGCCGATAAAGGCCGTGGCTTCTGCTTCGAAGGCATAGAGCGCCATGCCCTGGAGACCGAAGGCCGCCCAGGTCTGTGGCGAGCTGGGTTTGAAGTCCTGGCGAATCCCGCCGACCACATCCCACCAAGGGCCGATGGCGTGGCCCCAGAGCGCCTGGATTTCTGCATCTTCGGTCACGCCATTGGTTCGCTCACCTTCGGAGCGCAGCCACAGGCGGTCGATATCGCCGCCGATCCAGCCGGAAGCGTCCCAACTGAGTACGCTGCCTTCATCGGCCGCCTGATACTCCAGCTGATCGAGCAGGAAGAACGAGTTAATCGCGTCATCATGCACGGCATGACCCTCCAGCGGCGGGAACGCAGCTTCACGATCGGCATCGGTCAGCACGGGAATCGGCGTGCGACTGGTGGTGCGCGGCGCGCCTTCTGCGCTGTCCTGGTCCATCTTGCTGTGATCCATGGCGCCGTGGTCCATCGAGCTCATTGAGCCCTGGTCCATCTGCTCATGATTCATTTTGCTGTGATCCATCGCGCCCATGTCACTGGACTGCATGGCGCCATGCCCCATTGCCGCATGGTCCATCGGGGCGCCTGCGCCGCCGTACTGCTTGGCCGGGGGCGTTTTCGTCGTCGATGCGGGTTGTGCCTCGACCGCCGTCGGCGCGGCCGCAGAGGAGTGCATCGAATGATCCATGGGCTCGGCAGCGCTGGCCATGCCGGCCGTCACTGTGCCGAGCGAGACTGCCAAGGCAATCAGGGTCGGGCGTGAAAACCTACTGGTCATGATGGTTATCCGCCGCAGCCGGGTTCGCGTTGTGCTCATGCTTCATGGTGCCATGCGCCATCTTGCTGTGATCCATCGCGGCATCCCCCATGGAGCCCTTGGCCATCGCGGCGTGATCCATTTTCTGGGCGTCAGCGGCATGGCCCATATGCGGGGAGGCGGCCTTGTCGGCAGCGGGCGCAGCGACGCGCGCATGCTCAGCATGATCGCCGGATGCAAGCGCGCCAGGCACCTGTACAACACTCAGTACAGCGAGGATTAAGGCGCTAGCGACCAGCGCTTTACGATTGAGAAATTTGCTCATCATTGGTCTCCCTAATTATTCATCCACACGGACTTCACGGAACATGCCCATTTCCATGTGCAATAGCAGGTGGCAGTGGTAGGCCCAACGACCTAGCGCGTCTGCCGTAACCCGGTAGCTGCGCTTCGAGCCTGGCGGCATGTCGATGGTGTGCTTGCGCACCATGAAATTGCCGTTCTCGTCTTCCAGGTCGCTCCACATGCCATGCAGGTGAATGGGGTGAGTCATCATGGTGTCGTTGACCAGGGTGATGCGCAGACGCTCGCCGTACTTGAGCCGCACAGGCTCGGAGCTGGAGAACTCGATGCCGTCGAACGACCAGGAGAACTTCTCCATGTGCCCGGTCAGGTGCAGTTCGATGGTACGGCCAGGCTCGCGTCCGTCCGGATCGGCGAAGGTGCTCTTGAGGTCGGCATAGGTCAGCACCCGACGACCGTTGTCGCGCAAGCCCATGCCCGGATCATTCAATTTATGGGTTGGCATCATGGTCTGCATGTCGACCAGCGGGTTGTTGGTCTCGGACGCCGGGTGCGCTTGCATCTGGCCGCTCATTCCAGCCATGCCAGCCATCTTGCTGTGGTCCATGCCGGCTTTGTCGCCCATACCGGCCATCTTGCTGTGATCCATGCCGGCCATGTCGCCCATACCGGCCATCTTGCTGTGGTCCATGCCGGCCATGTCGCCCATACCGGCCATCTTGCTGTGGTCCATGCCGGCCATGTCGTCCATGCCAGCCATCTTGCTGTGGTCCATGCCGGCCATGCCACCCATGCTGCCGTGGTCCATGCCCATGTCGCCCATGCCGATCAACGGCCGCGGATCGAGTTCAGGCACGGGTGCGCTCACCCCTTCACGCACGGCCAGGGTGCCGCGGGCATAGCCGGTGCGGTCCATGGACTGGGCGAAAATGGTGTAAGCCTCGGCGCTGGACGTTTCAACGATCACGTCATAGGTTTCCGCCACGGCGATGCGGAATTCGTCGACGCTGACCGGCTCCACGTACTGGCCGTCGGCGGCCACCACGGTCATCTTCAAGCCGGGGATGCGCACGTCGAAATAGCTCATGGCCGAGCCGTTGATGAAGCGCAGACGCAGCTTCTCGCCCGGTTTGAACAGGCCGGTCCAGTTGCCGTTGGGCGCCTGGCCGTTCATCAGGTAGGTG
Organism: Pseudomonas paeninsulae; assembly: GCF_035621475.1. Taxonomy (NCBI): domain Bacteria; kingdom Pseudomonadati; phylum Pseudomonadota; class Gammaproteobacteria; order Pseudomonadales; family Pseudomonadaceae; genus Pseudomonas; species Pseudomonas paeninsulae. The sequence continues at coordinate 2,330,410 of NZ_CP141799.1, read as the reverse complement.
TAGGTGTAAGCGCTGACGTCGGCGAGATCGGTGGGGCTCATCTTCATCTCGGCCCACATCTTGCGGTCGGCCACGGTTGCAGCCCAACCCTGCTCACTGACGTCGTCGATGAAGTCACCGACAGTGCGCTTGTGGAAGTTGTAGTAGTCCGACTGCTTCTTCAGCTTGGTCATCAAGCGGTTCGGGTCTTCGTCGGTCCAATCGCTCAGCATCACCACGTAGTCGCGGTCGTACTGAAATGACTCCGGCTCCTTGGCATCGATCACGATCGGCCCGTAGACCCCGGCCTGCTCCTGCATGCCCGAGTGGCTGTGGTACCAGTAGGTGCCGTTCTGCTGCACCTTGAACGTGTATTCGTACATGCCATCGGGTGCGATGCCATGGAAACTCAGGCCGGGCACGCCATCCATGTTGGCCGGCAGGATGATCCCGTGCCAGTGGATCGAGGTGTCTTGGTCCAGGCGATTTCTAACCCGCAGGGTGACGGTATCGCCCTCGCGCCAGCGCAGCAGTGGCCCAGGCAAGCTGCCGTTGATGGTCATGGCGGTACGTGGCGAGCCGGTGATATTCACCGGGGTTTCGCCTATGAACAGCTCAAAATCGGTGCCACTGAGAACGTTCGGCTGGCCTGGGCTGACGACTGCCCAGGCTGGGGCTCGCCACAGGCCTAGACCTGCGAGTATGCCGCAGGCGGTCAGGCCCTTGACGAATGTTCGCCTCGAATTTTTGGATTGCATGCCGTTTATGTCCAATCGATCAAAGGAAATCAGTGCTGAATAGCCAGCGCGCAGACTTGCGGGTTAGGAGGCTCGCCCAGAAAGATGGCGCGCCCCACTCCGCCCCAGCCACAACTTGGTTAAATGCGCACGGCCAGCGAGCCTAGAAACTGCCACATTTAAACCGTCAGGGTGATTACATTTCTGTCAGCTTGGACACGCCCTGCAAAGATCAGCAGCTGACGTGGTCTGTCATCTTGGCTTTGCTTTTGCTCAAGGGCGCTTGACTCTTCTGCATCTGGGCAACTTGCTCGACTGGTGACGACGCTTGCTGAACCTGCTCAACGCGGGTAAGGGTGCGCTCGGCACCACCTTCGGCCATAGCCAAAGAGGAAAGGCTCAGAGCGGCGACTACGAAGAGAGTTTTCATGGCTTTCATATGGGTATCCTCAAGTACGATTTAGTTAGCCCATCGACGTCACATCTCGACGTGGCGCTTAGGGCGGAGCTTCAAACTCGAAGTAACCTTAACTGGCAGGCCCTGTCAGAAAGCTGAGGAGGGCATTACAGTTCTGTCAGATTGCTCTTCCCGTGCGCCACGCTCTCACGCGCTTACTTAAGTGCCATGGCCTTGGTGCGAGACAGGCAGCACGGTCCCCACGCCTCTAAAATTCGTTCAGACGGGCGCTGAATACAGCGGTCTAAATCGATGAGAGCAAAGCTGCACAAGTTCTCAGACGCTGATCTTGGCGGGATAGCCCGCAGACTCATGCCCACCAGCAATAAAGGGACCTACCTGACATGCCTCATGGCTGGGCACCCTGTTCCAGTTGCTCCAGGGCGCGAGCGAGGCTCGCGTGGGACAATTCACCGAGATGGCTGCCTACTTGGCGGCCATCGGCGTCGTAGAACAACGTAGTGGGCAGAGCCATGGAGCCGACGTGCTGGCCGAGCCGTCCGTCGCTGTCGAGCAGGACGTTTTGCAGGTCCAGCTTGCCGGCATCGAGGAAGCGGCGGATTTCACCCTCGCCCTCACCCTGATTGACGAACAGAAAGGTCAGTGCCTGTTCCCTGGCCTGAGCCTCGGCCAACACCGGCATTTCTCGCCGACAGGGTGGACACCAGGTCGCCCAGAGGTTGATCACTAGCGGTTTGCCCAGATAATCCTGCAGCGCTACTGGAGCGCCGCGACTATCGCGCAGTGCCAGTTCGGGCAGACGTGTGCCTTGCTCGAGGGCATGCCAAGCGAGATTTCCCAAGCCCCAACTCAGCATGCCGACCGCCAGCGCCACGCCAAGCGGCTTGCGCAATCCACGGTCGCGCCAGGCCTGCCAACTGCCCAGCAACAAGGCCGCGATCAAGCCGGGCCAGGCGATGAAGCCGCCGTCGCGAATGTCCACCACTCGCCAGAGCTCGCCCTGATAGTGCTCGAAATAACCCACCACGAAGGCCAGACGCGCCACTAACAGGGCGACCAGCAGCAACCGGAACACCTGTTGTTCGGGGTTGCGTGCGCTGGCCCGACCGACCCACCAGCCGGTCAGCGTCGCCAGCAGCAGGCTGCCAATCAGCAGTAGATGAGGGACCCCCAGGGTCAGCGGCCCCAGATTGACGGTTAGCATCAACGATACTCCCGGGTTGCCCAGTACAAGCTTGGCGGTGCCGAAGCGCGATGCCAGATTGAAGCCTGGTTTTGTGGTTGTTGAACAGCGCGGGCCTGATCGACTGACGCACCGCCGCAACTCAGAGCTTCTTGAGTTACTGGCGATGCTCATGCGGGGTTTTGCAGAACCCCTGAGCTGGCACATCGAGAGCGCTATTGAATTTGCTCGACAAGTTCTGGAATGCAATAAGCCCAGTCAACTCAACGATACCGTCCTGGTCAAAGAAACGGCTTAACTTCAGCATCAGCTCATCAGTGACCTGTCGATCCGAGTACGTGATGGCTTCAGCATATTCCAGCACCACCTTTTCCTTATCGTCAAACAGCTCACTCGTCCTCCACTGCGAGAGCTGCTCAACCTTTTCCGTAGATCCCGAGCGTTTGGCAAGCGTGGCTGAATTGAGATCAACACAGAAGTTGCACCAATTGATCTGCGATACTCGCACCGTAACCAATGAGCGCAAAATCGGGCTCAGTGGAGAGCTCTTTCTGTCCAGCACGCCATAAAGCACCGCCACCGCCCCGAACAACCTTGGAACGCGTGCCCACAGCAACGCTGGCTGCAGGATCGCGCCATATTTCCTTTTTTGATTCCAGAAAAATGGCCGCAAAATCCACGGATAGTCGCTCAATTTTTTCGCTGAAACTCTCACGCGGCACCTCAAATAAGCCAAGGCTTTAGTTCAGCAAAATGGTTGTGCGCTTATCGCAAAAACAACCCCTGCCTCCATGCCCATAAACACCCGGAAGCATCCGTTCAATCGCGTGAGCTCCCGCGCGCTCGGCTTGTTGGCCACTCTGAGAATGCCAGAAAATACAGAAGTATGAGGTTGACGATCGGCACGATCATCAGCAGCCCCAACCACTGTGAGTACCCCGCCTTCCGAAAGATGAAGCTAAACGGCAGGATAATTAGCACTGCAAATACCAGCATCATCAATGGCCCAAATGGCCACATCGTAGTGTCATGCATCATCCGTCTCCGATAGGTTGTTTATATATCTGTTGAGTTCAGTCCCATTTTCAGCCGATTACCACCCGCCGCAGACGCAGCGCATTGAACACCACCGAGGCCGAACTCACGCTCATGGCCAGCGCCGCGATCATCGGTGACAGCAAGAGGCCGGTCAGTGGATACAACAGTCCGGCGGCGAGCGGAATGCCCATCGCGTTGTACAGGAAGGCAAACCCCAGGTTCTGGCGCATATTCCTCACCGTGGCGACTGACAAGGCTCGCGCACGGAGAATGCCCATCAAGTCACCCTTGACCAGGGTCACCTGAGCACTGTTCATCGCCACATCGGTGCCGGTACCCATGGCGATGCCGACGTCGGATCGCGCCAGGGCCGGGGCATCGTTGATGCCATCCCCCGCCATTGCGACGCGTCGGCCCCGGGCCTGCAAGTCGGCCACCAAACGTTCCTTGTCCTGTGGTTTGACTTCGCCATGCACCTCGTCGATGCCCAGTTGCTTGGCTACAGCCCGTGCGGTGGTGAGGCCATCGCCAGTCGCCATGATGACGTTCACATGCTCGGCTTGCAGCTTGGACACGGCCTCTTGGGAGGTCGCTTTGATCGGGTCCGACACCGCCAGCAGCCCGGCCAGCACGCCATCGGCTGCTAGGTAGATGATGCTGATACCCTCGAGGCGAAGCTGTTCGGCGCGGTTTTTCAGCGGCGTGATATCCACCCCGGCATCCTCCATCAGAGCGGTATTGCCCAACTGTAGTGATGCGCCGTCTACCTGACCGCTCACCCCAATACCGGAGGCGGACTCGAATGAGTCCGGCTTGCTCAACTCAAGTCCTTGGGCACGGGCATGGTCGACGATGGCATGTGCCAGAGGGTGTTCGCTGCCTTGATCGAGACTGGCGGCCAGGCGTAACACCTCTACTGAATCGAACTGGGCAGTCGCCTCCGCGCTATGAAAAACCGGCCGTCCCTCGGTCAGGGTGCCGGTCTTGTCGACGATCAGCGTGTCGATCTTGCAGAGGTTCTCGATGGCGCTGGCATCCCGAAACAGCACACCGCTGCTGGCGGCCTTTCCGGTAGACACCATGATCGACATGGGTGTGGCCAGGCCAAGGGCGCAGGGACAGGCGATGATCAATACGGCCACCGCGTTGATCAGGCCGAACACCCAACCGGGCTCAGGCCCGAACAATCCCCAAGCGAAGAAGGTCAATACCGCGATCGCGATGACGCCCACCACGAAATACCCGGCGATCACATCGGCCATGCGCTGCATGGGTGCTTTCGAACGCTGTGCGCGCACCACCATCTGCACAATCTGCGACAGCGTGGTCTCGCTGCCGACCTTCTCCGCACTCATAACCAGACTGCCGTGCGTATTGAGGGTGGCACCGATGAGCGTATCGCCTGCCCTCTTCATCACCGGCACAGGCTCACCCGTCAGCATGGATTCATCGACGGCGCTCTCCCCCTCCAGCACGCTGCCATCGACCGGCACCTTCTCGCCCGGGCGGACCCGTAGATGGTCGCCCTGATGGACGTGGGTAAGAGGGATGTCCTCCTCCTGGCCATCCGCATTGATCCGCCGGGCAGTCTTCGGCGCCAGCCCAAGCAGTGACTTGATCGCCGCAGAGGTCTGCGAGCGCGCTTTGAGTTCGAGCATTTGCCCCAGAAGGGTCAGGGAAATGATGACCGCGGCGGCCTCGAAGTAGACGCCAATGCGCCCGTCCTGCATGAAGGTCTGCGGGAATAGCTGCGGGAACAGGGTTGCCACCACGCTGTACAGATAGGCCGCCGAGGTACCGAGGCCGATCAGGGTCCACATGTTCGGGCTGCGCTGACGCACGGAGGCCACGCCGCGAACAAAGAAAGGCCAGCCAGCCCATAGGGTCACGGGTGTGGCGATGATCAGCTCGACCCAGTTTTGCGTCGTCCCATGAAAAATCTGCAACGCATGACCGGCCATCGCCAGTACCGTCACGATCACCGTCAGCGGCAGCGTCCACCAGAAGCGCCGGGAAAAATCCTTGAGTTCTGGGTTTTCCTCCTCATCCAGTGCGGGCATGACCGGCTCCAGCGCCATGCCGCACTTGGGGCAGGTGCCCGGACCGGGCTGGCGGATTTCCGGATGCATGGGGCAGGTGTACTCAGCCGCCTCCGCTATCGGCTCAACCGTCTCATGAGGCGTATGCCCTGCATGCTCAGCCGCAGGCTGAAGCCCGACGTAGGACTGCGGCTGAGCACGAAACTTGTCCTGACACTTCTGGCTGCAGAATCGATAGGTCTGCCCTTCGTACTGTTCGCGTAGTTGACTGTCGCTGCTGACAGTCATGCCGCACACCGGATCCGTCAGTTCCCCCTGTTGCGCTTCACCAGGCTTGGAGTGAGCGGGATCGTGAGGGCTCGCAGAGCTGTGCATACGCTATTTCCTTGTATCGTCCATGGAGTCATCTGTTGCGTTACGGTGCGCCGCATGTCCGCCGTGCTTATGCCCAAACAGGTGCATCAAAGGGCACAGCAGCAGAATCAGGTAAGGCAGGTAGGGCAATGCCTGAGAGGCATGGTAGTAGTGCTCGCGCAGCAGATAGAACGCGCCGATAACCAGCAACATGATCAGTGCGACACCGGCCTTGCTGCGCCAGAAGGATGGCGAGGGATCAGTCGGGTTATGCCAATGGCTCATGACTGTATCTCCTTGGTTTACCCACTCGGGTTCTGCTCAGTTCTATACAGGTGAGGGTAGACAAAGCCCGTCCCGATGTATTGATACTCATCAAGCTGACGTCACTTGGCCTTAATCTGGCCACCCCTCCCAAACTGATAGTGAGCGGATCGTTGCAGGCGAATTCACCACGGCATTCCGGCCACCGCCCAGCCCCATGCTGCGGTGGCGCGATCTCGACTAGAACCTTGTTCGCAGCGCCTGCTGAGGCAACGCCGAGCGAGTGGCCTGTTCGGCTAGTTGCTTAACTCACGTGCGGAGGGCTGAGGCGCTGAGGCAAGGCAGTGCAACGGGTCATAGCGGGCTATGGCGAGGAGCGGCAACTCAGTCTCAGGGACTCAGAAAGCATAATTGACTCATTGAACTCGCCACACAGGCCTACTAGGCACTGCACCGAAAAATACGGCGCCCTAAAAGCGCCGTCAGGCCAAAGGAGCAATCAGGGAGGCCTCGAAAATGGAGAAGTCTATTGGTGAAGGTCGAGCATCATTAACCTGTGTGCATGCGGCAACGGGCTAAGTAGAGGGGTCGCAGCTGATCGTGCGGCGCCATTCGGGTCTGCTGGTGCTTGGTGCTCAGGGTCTTATCTTAAACACCTTTGCCTGACAGCGACCTGAAGCGCGGATTACATTTCTGTCAGCCGCTGGTTGGTTCGGGGTTTTCACTGCACACTCGGGCCGACATTCGCTTGAGCAAAAACCCATGAGACTTTTGGTCGCCGAGGATGAGCCGAAAACCGGCACCTACTTACAGCTGGGGCTCAGAGAGGCAGGGTTCAACGTCGATCGGGCTACCACCGGCACGGATGCGCTGCAGCATGCGTTGAGTGAGGCGTACGACTTATTGATCCTCGACGTCATGATGCCGGGTCTGGATGGCTGGGAAGTGCTGCGCAGGGTGCGCGCGGCGGGCAAGGATGTTCCGGTGCTATTTCTCACCGCCCGCGACCGGGTGGAAGACCGGGTCAAGGGTCTCGAGCTGGGCGCGGACGATTACCTGATCAAACCCTTCGCGTTTTCCGAGCTGCTCGCACGGGTCAGAACCCTCTTGCGTCGCGGCAACAACACGCCCACCCAGACCCACCTGAAAATTGCGGATCTTGATGTCGACCTCCTCAAACGCAGGGTCATTCGGGCGGGCACACGCATTGACCTGACCGCCAAGGAGTTCGCGCTCTTGGAATTGCTGCTGCGCCGGCGCGGCGAGGTGCTGCCGAAGTCGCTGATCGCCTCGCAAGTCTGGGACATGAACTTCGATAGCGACACCAACGTCATCGAGGTGGCCATCCGGCGTTTGCGCGCGAAAATCGATGATGACTTCGAGCCCAAGCTTATCCACACCGCTCGCGGCATGGGCTACGTGCTGGACGCCCCGGAGAGCAAATGAGGCGCCTATCCCTGACCTCACGCCTGAGCCTGATGTTCATGCTCGCAGTGACTGGCGTACTGATCGTTGCGGGGCTCAGCTTTAATCGTCTCAGCCAGCATCATTTCGAATCCCTTGATCGGCAAGAGCTGCTGGAAAAGGCCCACGCGGTCCAGAGCATTCTCGGAAAACTGCAGAGTCTCGATAACTTTGCGGCACTGAAACCCCAGCTGAGTGCCTTGCTCGGTGCCCACAGAGACCTGAAAGCGATCATCAAGGACAGCGCCGGGCGGGTGCTGTTCGCCGACCCTGGGCCGCTCGATCTTCCGGAGCGCTTCAGCGTCATCGCCAGCAACGTCATCTGGGAGTGGCAGGATCAGCAACAGGTGTTTCGTGGCCTGACCCAGCAGGTAACCGGCCCTGCCCAGGAGCCTCCCCTGACCCTGATGCTGGTGCTCGATGTAACCCCGCACATGGACTTCTTCGACGCGCTGGAGCGCTGGTTCGCAATTGGCCTGATCATCAGCGCGCTGGTCAGCGCCGCACTGGGCTGGGTGCTGGCCCGCAGTGGTTTAGGCCCTTTACGCCAGGTCACTGCGGTAGCGGCCGCCATGTCAGCCAAGTCGCTCAAAGAACGCATTCCCCTGGCGCCGGTGCCATTAGAACTGCAGCAACTGGTCTCGTCCTTCAACGCCATGCTGTCACGCCTGGACGAGGACTTTGTGCGGCTGTCCAATTTCTCCGCCGACATTGCGCACGAGCTGCGCACGCCCGTCAGCAACCTGATGACCCACACCGAGGTGGTGCTGTCGAGAAAGCGCAATATCGAGGACTACGAGGACAACCTGCACTCGAATCTGGATGATTTGAAACGCATGTCGCGGATGATCGATGACATGCTTTTTTTGGCCAAGGCGGACAATGGCTTGATCACTCCAGAACATAAGAAGATTGCCCTTGAGAAGGTAATCGACAAATTGTACGAGTATTACCGCCTGCTGGCAGACGAACATGCTATCGAGCTCAAGCTGATCGGCTCTGGCGAGGTTCAGGGTGACGTACTGATGCTCCGCCGCGCCATCTCCAACCTGCTGTCCAATGCCCTTCGCTATACGCCAGAGCACCATGCCATCACGGTGAATATCAGCCAGACCAGACAATCCACCCTGCTGACCGTGGAGAACCCCGGCGAGGCCATCTCGCCCGAACACCTGGAATGGTTGTTCGACCGGTTCTACCGCGCGGACCCTGCCCGCCGCGAAGGCAGCCCCAGCAATGCAGGACTGGGCCTGGCCATCACGCGCTCCATCGTCGAGGCGCACCAGGGCAAAATCTGGTGCACTTCATCCAATGGCCAGACCGCATTCCATATGGAGTTTCCTCGGTCAGAAGACTCGACAGCGGAGCAATGACAACAGACGCCCCCAAATACCAGGGGCGAGCTCATATCGAGCACGACACCGCTGAACGTTGACGCTCTTCCTGTGCGCGTGAAAAACGAACCAAAAGCGCTCATTGCTCCTTCAGCGCGCCCGCCATTGGCTCAAAATCCTGCAAACAGGCCGACCGCTTAAGCGTTTCGGCTTCAGCGAAGGCTGGGAACTCTACATATATTAAGCATTAATTAACAATCCTATCTAGCTGATATATATAGCTTATACATAACTATTCTAGAACCAGTCGAGGTGCCGAAACCGCGCCAGGCAAGCCGCCTTGCCCATCGCCGCAGCAAACCTGGCAAGCCCTTTGCAGATATCTCCCCAAGACCTAACACCCGTCTTCGGATCGCCAACGGCGGTGATCGAGACGAATAGACAAAGACGTCAAAGGCACCCTGCCCTAGCTGGCTGAGTTGTCCGTTGACGTCTTTTTTTCGTTTCCGAGAACTGAGGAATCACCATGCGTAAGGCCACCGCTCGCCGCTCCTTGATGAAAAAGACCCTGACTGGCCTGGGCTGCGTCGCCGTCATGCTGCTCACGCCACTGAGCATGCAGATCGCCCACGCCGCCAACCCGGAGAAGGACGAACTCAAGCTTGGTTTCATCAAGCTGACTGACATGGCACCACTGGCCATTGCTTACGAAAAAGGCTTCTTCGAGGACGAGGGGCTCTACGTCACCCTGGAAGCCCAGGCCAACTGGAAAGTCCTGCTGGACCGGGTGATCACCGGCGAACTGGACGGCGCGCACATGCTCGCCGGCCAACCCCTGGGCGCCACCATCGGCTTCGGCACCAAGGCCGACATCGTCACCGCCTTCTCCATGGACCTCAATGGCAATGGCATCACTATGTCCAACGCCGTCTGGGAGGAAATGAAGAAGCATGTGCCGATGGCAGACGGCAAACCGGTACATCCGATCAAGGCCGACGCGCTGCTGCCGGTGATCGAGCAGTACAAGGCCAAGGGCAAGCCCTTCAACCTGGGCATGGTGTTCCCGGTGTCCACCCACAACTATGAGTTGCGCTACTGGCTGGCCGCCGGTGGTATCAACCCAGGCTATTACGCACCGGCCAAGGGCGATATCACCGGCACGCTCAACGCCGACGCTCTGCTCTCGGTGACCCCGCCGCCGCAAATGCCGGCCACCCTCGAAGCCGGCACTATCAACGGCTACAGCGTGGGCGAACCCTGGAACCAGGCGGCCGTATTCAAGGGCATCGGCGTGCCGGTGATCACCGACTACGAAATCTGGAAGAACAACCCGGAGAAGGTGCTCGGCGTGTCGAAAGCCTGGGCCGATGCCAACCCGGAAACCCACAAGCGGCTGGTCAAGGCGCTGATCCGCGCCGGCATGTGGCTGGATGAAAACAACAACGCCAACCGTCAGGAAGCCGTGGAGATCCTCTCGCGTCCTGAGTACGTCGGCGCCGATGCCGAGGTGATCGCCAACTCGATGACCGGCACCTTCGAGTACGAGAAGGGTGACAAGCGCGAGGTCCCGGACTTCAACGTGTTCTTTCGCTATAACGCGACCTACCCCTACTACTCCGACGCCATCTGGTACCTGACTCAGATGCGTCGCTGGGGCCAGGTTGGCGAGGCCAAACCGGATAGTTGGTACTTCGATATCGCCAAACAGGTCTACCTGCCGGCGGTCTACCGCAGTGCCGCCAATGAGCTGATCGCGGAAGGCAAAGCCAAGGCCGCAGACTTCCCCGCGGCCGGCGAAGAAGGTTTCCGGCCCCCCACCAGCGAATTCATCGATGGCCTGACCTACGACGGGCGCAAACCGAACGAGTACATCAACCAGTTCAAGATTGGTCTGAAACCCGACTCAGTTCTGTAACGCAGCAATTGCCCTGGGGGCCGGACACGCCGGCCCCCCTCTGCTCCGAGGACAAGACGATGAGCAACCCCGCCGTCGCCCAGCCCATTCAAGACACCCTGAAATCCGCGCGCAGACTGGCGATCAAACGCTGGTTACCCAGCGTACTGATGCCCATGTTCGGCATCCTCGCCTTTCTGCTGTTCTGGCAGATGGTTGCCGGCAGCATTGATACCAGCCTGGGTAAATTCCCTGGGCCAACCCAGGTGGCCAGCCAGTTCGGCACGCTGATCGATGAACACCTGCGCGAACAGAGGCGCGCCGATGCCTTCTTCGAGCGTCAGGACGTACGCAACGCCGAGAAGCTGGCCAAGGACCCTGACGCGAATGTCAGCATTCGCCCTTACACCGGCAAGCCGACGTTCTTCAAACAGATCTTCACCAGCCTGTACACGGTGATGACCGGTTTTCTCATCGCCTCGCTGATCGCCATCCCGCTGGGAATTGTCTGCGGCCTGAGCAAGCCGATCTACAACGCGATCAACCCGCTGATCCAGATCTTCAAACCGGTGTCACCGCTGGCCTGGCTACCGCTGGTGACCATGGTGGTCAGCGCCGTCTACACCAGCAGCGACCCACTGTTTGCCAAATCCTTCGTCACTTCGGCGGTGACCGTGGCGCTGTGCTGCCTGTGGCCGACCGTGATCAACACCACCGTGGGGGTGGCCAATCTGGACAAGGACCTGCAAAACGTCAGCCGTGTGCTCAGCCTGTCACCCCTCAGCCATGTCCGCCGCATCGTCCTGCCGGCCGCGATCCCGATGATCTTCACCGGCCTGCGCTTGTCCCTGGCCACCGGTTGGATGGTGCTGATCGCCGCTGAAATGCTGGCGCAGAACCCAGGTCTGGGCAAATTCATCTGGGACGAGTTCCAAAACGGCAGCTCCAACTCGCTGGGCCGAATCATGGTCGCGGTGGTGGTCATCGGCCTGCTCGGCTTCGCCCTCGACCGTCTCATGCTCATGCTCCAGCGCTACGTGAGCTGGGACAAGAACGCCGACCTGCGCTAATCGCCACTTTCAGGAGCTCACCATGAACCATCCACACCTTGAACTGACCGGCGTCGGCATCAGCTTCCCCACCGACAAGGGCCTGTACTGCGCCCTGCAGAACGTCAATCTGAAAATCGACAAGGGCGAGTTCGTGTCCTTGATCGGCCATTCCGGCTGCGGCAAATCGACCGTGCTGAATATCGTCGCCGGCCTCTACCAGGCCAGCACCGGCGGGGTGATCCTCGACAGCCGCGAGGTCAACTCGCCAGGCCCGGAGCGTGCGGTGGTGTTCCAGAACCACAGCCTGCTGCCCTGGCTGAGCTGCTACCAGAACATCGAACTGGCCGTGCGCCAGGTGTTCCAGGGCAAGAAGTCGCGCAGTGACATGCGTGAATGGATTGAGCACAACCTCGAACTGGTGCACATGAACCACGCGCGCGACAAACGCCCCAGTGAGATTTCCGGCGGCATGAAGCAGCGCATCGGCATCGCCCGCGCACTGGCCATGCAGCCCAAGGTGCTATTGATGGATGAACCCTTCGGCGCCCTGGATGCCCTGACCCGCGCCCATCTGCAGGACTCGCTGATGGAGATCCACGCGGACCTCGGCAATACGGTGATCATGATCACCCACGATGTCGACGAGGCCGTGCTGCTGTCCGACCGTATCGTCATGATGAGCAACGGCCCGGCGGCCAGTGTCGGCGAGATCCTCCACGTAGCACTGCCGCGTCCGCGCGACCGCATTGCCTTGGCCCATGACCCGCGCTATCACGAATACCGCGCCGCGGTGCTCGAATTCCTCTACCAGAAGCAACAGCGCCCGGCTGCTTGAGCGGTGCCCCTGTGACCCCGCTGCAACCCACGCACCAGGGTGCGGGTTGCAGCGTTCTTGCCTGTATCCAGGCCAAACGACGCCGCCACTAACTGTCGATAAATCCTGCTAAGCCAGCCTCACAGGCCCGATCAATCCCCGACAGTCTGGTTGAGCAATTCCCGATCCAATTGAACTTACTGTGCTTGCGGCTACCGAACCGAGACCATTCGTAGTTTTTCAAGACCATTAAGGATCAGTCGTGCTTGATCTCACCACCTGGAATCTCTCGATTCCCACCGACCCATCCCCCACTACCATCGAAACCGGGCGCTTGAACAACGGTTATGACAGCCAATATTTTCGCCACAACGACGACGGCAGCGTCACGTTCTGGGTACCGGTTGATGGCTCGCATACCGCTGACGCCCGCTACCCGCGCAGCGAGCTGCGTGAAACCCAGGCCGACGGCATCCTGAGCAACTGGTACCACGCCAGTTCCGACAGCTACCTCAGTGCAGTTGTGTCGGTCAATCAGGTGCCGAGTAAGAACAAGGTCGTCATCGGCCAGATCCACAGCACGGACGAACCCGGCAGCGACAATGACCCACTGCTCAAGCTGCAATACCACTACCTGCGCGGCGTTGGCCGTCTCGAATTGTTGCTGCGCAACCGCCCCGGTGATTCCGAGGTACAGAACATCCTGCTGGCCGAGAACATCCAGCTCAACGAGCGTTTCAGCTACGATCTGCGCATCACGCCGAGCGGCAAGCTCGGCGTCAGCGTACAGAGCAGCGATGGTGACCATGGCTCGCTGTATCAGCAACTGAGCGGCTACTGGAGCGTGCAACAGTTGTACTTCAAGGCTGGTGCCTACATTCAGGACAACTATGGTCCGGCCAATGAGGGCGGCCGGGTAACCTTCTACCACTTGAATAGCCTGCATCGCTGATCTGCGGCCACGGGCGGCCTGACTGCCGGCGGCGCGTCATTCACCGGGCAAATCATGCAAAATCGGCACAAGCCCACGTACAATCGCGCCGCCCTATCCCGCCTGCACGAGACCTGCCCATGGCCCGCCTTCAACTCGAGTTCCCGGAAAACCAATTCTGCTACAGCACCCACCTGACCGTCCGCGTGACCGACATCAATGCGGCCAACCACCTGGGCAACGACTCGATGATCTCGATGATTTCAGAGGCACGGGCGCGTTTCTTGTTCGAATTCGGTATTCACGAAACCCACGCAGATGGCACCGGCATAATCGTCACTGACCTCGCCACCACCTACCGCACGGAAGCTCACGCGCGCGATCAATTGCTGTTCGAGGTCGGCGTGATGGATTTCAACAAATACGGCGGCGATATCACCTTCCGTATCACCCGCCCGGCAGATGGCGGCCTGGTGGCGATGGCCAAGTCCGGCTTTGTATTCTTCGACTACAGAGCAGGCCAGGTAGTGGCGATGCCCGAGTCGTTCAGCGTGCTGTTTCCCGCCGTCAATTGGCTCGAGTAACCGCCGGGCGGCACAGTGGATGCGGTAATACGGGCTAACCGGCTTTGCTTAACCCGCGATCGCGCTCAAAGCTTGTTGCAGATCGCGGCGCAGGTCCTCGACATGTTCAATACCCACCGACAGGCGCACCAGGTTATCGCTGATGCCAAGCTGCGCGCGGCGCTCTGCGGGAATCGAGGCGTGGGTCATTTTCGCCGGTTGGCTGATCAGGCTTTCCACCCCGCCCAGGCTTTCCGCCAGGGTGAACAGCCGGGTGGCTTCGAGAAAACGCCGGGTGCCTTCACCATCGCCGGCCAGGTACAGGCTGATCAGGCCGCCGCTGCCACGCATCTGCCGCACCGCCAGTTCGTGCTGGGGATGGCTGCTCAGGCCAGGGTAGAGCACCGACGTCACCTGTGGCTGCTGCTCCAGCCAGACGGCCAGCTCAGTGGCGTTGGCGACGTGGCGTTGCAGGCGCAGCGCCAGGGTGCGCATGCCGCGCAGGCAGAGGAAGCTGGAAAACGGATCGAGGATGCTGCCCACCGAGTTCTGCAGGAAGGCCAGTTGCTCGGCCAGTTCCGCGCGATCTGCGATAGCCACCAACCCGGCGATTACATCGGAATGGCCGTTGAGGTACTTGGTCGCCGAGTGCACGACTATATCGAAACCGTATTCGAGCGGCCGTTGCAGATAGGGCGAGGCGAAGGTGTTGTCGGCCACCGTGAGGATGCCGCGGGCGCGACCCAACTTGCCGACCTGGGCCAAGTCGCAGAGTTTCAGGGTGGGGTTGGTCGGCGTCTCGACCCAGATCATCTGCGTTTCTGGCCTGAGCGCGGCGGCCAGGGTGGCGGCGTCGGCGTCCGCCGGTACGTAGCTGACCTGCAGGCCGGCACTGGGCTTGCGCACCCGCTCAAACAGGCGATAAGTGCCGCCATAAAGGTCGTCCACCGCGACTATGTGACTGTTCGCCGGGAGCAGTTCCAGCACCGTGGCGCAGGCCGCCAGTCCGGATGCAAAGGCATAGCCGTGGGCGCCACCCTCCAGCTCGGCAATCGCCCGTTCCAGCGCCTGGCGCGTGGGGTTCTGGCTGCGCCCGTATTCGTAGCCGGCGTGCACCCCCGGCGACTGCTGGCGGAAGGTCGAGGTGGCGTAGATCGGCGGCATCACCGCGCCGGTCCAGTCCGGCTCGTAACCGGCGTGCACGGTGAGGGTTTCGAATTCGCTCATGGTCACTCCTGAATCTGTTCCTGACGGGTGGCGGCGAAAGGTTCGGGTCAAGTCCCATGGGTATCGCTGCGCTCAACCCATCCTACGATCCGTGTGTAGGAGCCAGCTTGCTGGCGATCCATTCACAATCGCCGAGAATCGCCAGCAAGCTGGCTTCTACAGGATGGCGTCCACAGCGTTTGATAACGGCGAGTCCTAACGCAGGGTGCGGCGCCAGAGGTTGAGTACATCGCTCTTGGTGATCAAACCGAGAAAACGGCCCTGCTCGACGATCAGCGCCACATGGCCCTCGTCGAAGGTCTGCAGCAGGCGCTCCAGCGACACGTCCGGGTCGAGGGTCTGCAGCTTGCTGACCATCGCCTCGCGCACCGGCAGCTGGAAATGCGTCGGCGCGTCCTTCACCGCCCGCAGCAGGTCCCACTCGTCAATCAGGCCGACCACGCGGTCGCAGTCCATCACCGGTACCTGGTCGATGTCGTGGAAGCGCATGCGCGCGTAGACCGCCGCCAGGGTTTCGTCGGGCTTGCAGGTGACGGTGCTGCCTTCCTCGTAACGGCGGACGATCAGGTCGCGCAGGTTGCCCTGTTTGGGCCGCTCGATCAGGCCCTGGTCGAGCATCCAGTAGTCGTTGAACATCTTCGACAGGTACTTGTTGCCGCTGTCGCAGACGAAGGTCAGCACCCGCTTGGCCGTGGTCTGCTCGCGGCAGTAGCGTAAGGCCGCGGCCAGCAGGGTGCCGGAGGAGGAGCCGGCCAGCACGCCTTCCTGCTGCAGCAGTAGGCGCGCGGTGTGCAGGCTCTCGGCGTCGCTGATGCGGTAGGCGCGCTTGACCAGGGCGAAGTCGGCGATGGCCGGGACGAAGTCCTCGCCGATGCCCTCCACCAGCCAGCTGCCGGCCTCGCCGAAGTGGCCGGACTCGACGAAGTCGGCCAGCACCGAGCCCTCGGGATCGGCCAGGACCATCTCGACCTGCGGCGCCACCTTTTGAAAGAAATGGGTCAAGCCGCCCAAGGTACCGCCCGAACCCACGCCGACCACCACCGCATCGACGCGCTGTTCCATCTGCCGCCAGATTTCCGGGCCGGTGCCGCTCTCATGCGCCCAGGCGTTGGCCGGGTTGTTGAACTGGTCGATGTAGAAGGCGCCCGGCATGTGCGCGGCGATGCTGCGCGCCAGATCCTGGTAGTACTCGGGATGGCCCTTGGCGACATCGGAGCGGGTCAGGCGCACCTCGGCGCCGAGCGCCTTGAGGTGGAAGATTTTCTCGCGACTCATCTTGTCCGGCACCACCAGCAGCATGTGGTAGCCCTTCTGCGCGGCAACCAAGGCCAGACCCAGGCCGGTGTTACCGGCGGTGGCTTCGATAATGGTGCCGCCCAGCTGCAACTGGCCGCTGAGTTCCGCGGCCTCGATCATGCTCAGGGCGATGCGGTCCTTGATCGAGCCGCCGGGGTTCTGGTTTTCCAGCTTGACGAACAGCTGACACGGGCCCGTGTCGAGGTGGGTGAGCGGCAAGACCGGGGTGTTGCCGATCATCTCGAGCAAGGGATTGGCGGACATCGTCTTGGCCCTCCGCGACACAGTCGATCGCACTGCCGAGTCGGAATTACGCCTTAACTTATAGGTGCTGCGCCGGCAGAGGGCCAATCCACCCGACCGACGACCCTCGCCAGGCACACCTGCTACCGACTTGGGCAGCGCGACTTTTCCTCCCCTATACTTCCCCCAGCACTTCCCGCCGGCCTGCTAACAGGGCCAGGCGCGACGCGGGAAGAATTGCTGGCCGAATTTATTCGACCTTGCTGTTTGCCAGGATGTTTGTGTAGCCAGTGCGCGACAGGAACAGGATGCAAAACACATGGTATTTGCAATTGTCTTGGTGCTAATCGTTGTGGCATCGGTACTGTTCCATGTACTGAGCCCTTGGCAGGCAACGGCGGCAGCCTCCAACTGGGGTTCGATAGACGCCGCACTGTTTATCACCCTGCTCATCACCGGCATATTCTTCATCGCCGTCACCCTGTTCATGGCGCTTGCGATCGTTCGCTACCGCCATAAAGAAGGGCGCAGAGCGGCCTATCAGCCCGAAAACAAGAAGCTGGAATGGTGGCTAATCGGCGTTACCAGCGTCGGCATCATCGGCCTGCTGGCGCCAGGCCTGGTGGTTTACCACGACTTCGTCCGGGTTCCGCAAGACGCTCACGAACTGGAAGTGGTCGCCCAGCAGTGGCAGTGGTCTTATCGCTTCCCGGGCCAGGACGGCAAGCTGGGCAAGTCGGGGATCAAATGGATCAACAGCGCCAACCCTTTCGGCCTCGACCCCAATGATCCTCTCGGCCAGGACGATGTGCTGATCCGCAACAATGAGGTGCGCCTGCCACTCGATCAACCGGTGAAAGTACTGCTGCGTTCCAAGGACGTGTTGCACAATTTCTATGTTCCACAGATCCGCAGCAAGATGGACATGGTCCCCGGCATGGTCTCCCACTTCTGGTTCACCCCGACCAAACTCGGCACCTATGAAGTGCTGTGCGCCGAGTACTGCGGCCTGGCCCATTACAATATGCGCGGCCATATGATCATCGAGGAACCCGCGGCCTTCGACCTGTGGCTGAGCAGCCAGCCGACCTTTGCCCAGACCCTGCGTACCGCCGCCAAACCCAGCCGGGAAACGCTGCTGGAGACAGGCCGCCAGTTGGTGCAAAACCATGGCTGCCTGGCCTGCCATAGCCTGGATGGCAGCGCCAGTCTCGGCCCCGGCTGGAAGGGTCTGTACGGGCGCACCGAGTTGCTGGCCGACGGCAGCAGCGTGCATGTCGATGAGGCTTACCTGATCGAGTCGATCTCCGCCCCCAAAGCCAAACTGGTCCAGGGCTACCCGCCGGTCATGGTGGCCTACACTTTCAACCAAGATGAATTGGATGCGCTGCTCGCCCTGATCAAATCATTGAGTGGCGCGCCGCCAGATGAACCCCCGGCGGCCGACGTCGACCTGGCGCTGCAGGGCCAACGCCTGGCCGAGACCCACGGTTGCCTGGTCTGCCACAGCGTCGATGGCAAGCTGGGCGTCGGGCCGACCTGGCAGGGTCTGTACGGCAAGACGCAGAGCCTGGTCGACGGCACGTCGGTGGTGGTCGACGAGGCCTATCTGCAGGCATCCATTCGCGATCCCGCTGCGGTGATCGCCAAGGGCTTTGCCCCGGTCATGCCGACTATCGACCTGACGGATGACGAGCTGGACGCCTTGATCGCGTTCATCAAGTCCATCGCCGGAAAAACTGACGGCACAGCGGAAGCAGTGCCCTAGCCGGCTGTCGGACTTTCCCTCGCGACGGTGGATGGTCAAGTCCGACAGCCGGCCAACCGCCAACATCCACTCAACCCTCACCCGGAGGATGACGTGATGGCCTATGCGGAACAGGTGGAAACAGAAGAGCTACATGAACCCAAGAGCTTTCTGACCCGTTATATCTGGAGTCAGGACCACAAGGTCATAGCCATTCAATATTCCTTGACGGCTATCTTCGTCGGCCTGATCGCCCTGGTGTTGTCCGGCCTGATGCGCATGCAGCTGGGCTTCCCCGGCAGCATCGAATTCATGGACGCCAGCGCCTATTACCAGGCGATGACCATGCACGGCATGATCATGGTCATCTACCTGCTCACCGCCCTGTTCCTCGGCGGCTTCGGCAACTACCTGATCCCGCTGATGGTCGGGGCCCGGGACATGGTCTTCCCCTACGTCAACATGCTCAGCTACTGGTTCTACCTGCTCTCGGTAGTGGTCCTGCTCGCCAGTTTCTTCGCCCCCGGCGGCCCCACTGGCGCGGGCTGGACGCTCTACCCACCGCAGTCAATCACCCAGGGCACCCCGGGCACCGAATGGGGCATCGTATTGATGTTGGTGTCCCTGGCGATTTTCATCGTTGCCGCCACCATGGGCGGTTTGAACTACGTGACCACGGTGCTGCAGGCGCGCACCCATGGCATGACCCTGATGCGTATGCCGCTCACGGTCTGGGGCATCTTCATGGCCTCGATCCTGGCCTTGCTGGCCTTCCCGGCGTTGTTAGTCAGCGCGGTGATGATGCTGTTCGACAAACTGCTGGGCACCAGTTTCTTCATGCCGGCGATCATCTCGCTGGGCCAGACGCTGGAGCACCAGGGCGGCAGTCCGATTCTGTTCCAGCACCTGTTCTGGTTCTTCGGCCATCCGGAGGTCTACATCGTCGCCCTGCCCGCCTTCGGCCTGGTCTCCGACCTGATCAGCACCCATGCGCGCAAGAATATCTTCGGCTACCGCATGATGGTCTGGGCCATAGTCGCGATTGGTGTGCTCAGCTTCGTGGTCTGGGCGCACCACATGTATGTCAGCGGCATGAACCCCTACTTCGGCTTTTTCTTCGCCACCACCACCCTGATCATCGCGGTGCCGACCGCGCTGAAGGTCTACAACTGGGTGCTGACCCTGTGGCAGGGCGACATCCACCTGACCGTGCCCATGCTGTTCGCCCTGGCCTTTATCGTGACCTTCCTGGTCGGTGGCCTGACCGGGTTGTTCCTCGGCAACGTGATCGTCGACATCCCGCTGTCGGACACCTATTTCGTCGTCGCCCACTTCCACATGGTCATGGGCGTTGCGCCGATCCTGGTGGTGTTCGGCGCCATCTACCACTGGTACCCGAAAATAACCGGGCGGATGCTGAATGACCGCCTGGGCAAACTGCACTTCTGGATCACCTTCCTCGGCACCTACGCCATCTACTTCCCCATGCACTACCTGGGTTTCCTCGGCATGCCGCGGCGCTATTACGCCTATGAGGACTACGCGTTCATTCCGCAGTCGGCGCAGGACCTGAATGCCTTCATCACCGTGGCCGCCCTGATCGTCGGCGTTGCCCAGCTGCTGTTGCTGTTCAACCTGTTCTGGAGCCTGTTCAACGGCAAGCCCGCTGGCGGCAATCCCTGGCAGGCCACCAGCCTGGAATGGCAAACCCCGCAAACCCCGCCAGTACACGGCAACTGGGGCGCCAAGCTGCCGGTCGTGCACCGCTGGGCCTATGACTACAGCGTGCCTGGGATCGAGCAGGACTTTGTCCCGCAGACGGTGTCCGCCGAGCAATTGCAACGGATGCGCCAGCGCGGCGCCGAGACCACCCCAACGGATGAACGACCATGAACCGGCAGCTGCTGAGGAACACCGATAGCATCGAGCCCAGTGGCGGCTGGAACCCAGACGCTGGGATGCCCAGCCCTGCCGCGATGGATAGTGCACGCACCGCAAG
This sequence comes from Pseudomonas paeninsulae, assembly GCF_035621475.1. Classification (NCBI taxonomy): domain Bacteria; kingdom Pseudomonadati; phylum Pseudomonadota; class Gammaproteobacteria; order Pseudomonadales; family Pseudomonadaceae; genus Pseudomonas; species Pseudomonas paeninsulae. The sequence goes on along the minus strand of NZ_CP141799.1, from coordinate 2,309,834 downwards.
AGTCGGCCTGCGCCTGTTGCTCGCAGTGGTCAGTTCGTTGTTCCTGCTCTTCCTGATCGCCTTCATCATTCGCTCGCAGGTGGCTGACTGGCAGCCGCTGACCGAGCCGTTGGCGCCCCTGGCCGACAGCGGCGCACTCTGGCTGAATACCGCCGCGCTGGCAGGCGCCAGCATCGCCCTGCAGTGGGCCCGCGTAGCCGCTCGCCGGGGTAACGCGCAGGCGACGTTGGTCGGCTTCGCCCTGGGCGGCGTGTTGGCGATCACCTTTCTGCTCGGGCAACTCTGGGTCTGGCAGCGGTTCGCCGCCTGGGGCTATTTCGTCGCCAGCAACCCGGCCAACAGCTTCTTCTACCTGCTCACTGGCCTGCACGGCCTGCACCTGCTGGGCGGCCTGGTGGCATGGGGCAGAACCCTGGGTAAATGCCTGCGGCACGTGCCCCTGGCGCGGCTCGCCAGCAGCGTCGAACTCTGCGCCATCTACTGGCATTACCTGCTGGGGCTGTGGCTGCTGCTCTTCGCCCTGCTGACCAGCACACCGCAAACCTATGAGGCCATTGCCGCATTCTGCGGCCTGAGGTGAAGCCATGGCAGCGCACTCAGCAACACCCGAAGATCGCCCAGCGCTTGCACCCGATGCATCTGCCGCGGGCTGGCAGGGCATCGCCGGCGACTGGTCGTCGGATAAGGATGCGTTCAAGCAGGTGCCTTGGGGGAAGGCGATGATGTGGATCTTCCTGCTCAGCGACACCTTTATCTTCACCTGCTTCCTGACCGGCTATATGGCGGTGCGCATGACCACCACAGAGCCCTGGCCAAATACCAGCGAAGTCTTCGCCCTGACCATCGCCGGCAATCACATTCCGCTGATCCTGATCGCCATCATGACCTTCGTGCTGATCAGCAGCAGCGGCACCATGGCCATGGCAGTCAACTACGCCTACCGCCGCAACCGCGGCAAGACCGCCGCCCTGATTCTGGCCACCGCCTTCTGCGGCGCGGCCTTCGTCAGCATGCAGGCGTTCGAATGGAGCAAGCTGATAGCCGAAGGCGTACGTCCCTGGGGCAACCCCATGGGCGCGGCGCAATTTGGCGCGAGCTTTTTCATGATCACCGGGTTCCACGGCCTGCACGTGTCGATCGGCGTGCTCTACCTGTGCATCATCGCGTGGAAGGTGTTACGCGGGGACTACGAGCGCTCCGGCAACTATCAGAACGTCGAGATAGCCGGGCTGTACTGGCACTTCGTCGATCTGGTGTGGGTGTTTATCTTCGCTTTCTTCTATCTGTGGTAGCACTGCAGAGGAGCACTGGCCATGACGCACACTGGACAACAACATCCGATCAGCCTGTACCTGAAGATCTGGGGGCTGCTATTCGTCCTCAGCACCTTCTCCTACTTGGTCGACTACTTCCACTTCAGCGGGTATCTCAGGTGGGCGCTGATCATCACCTTCATGCTGCTGAAGGCCGGCTTGATCGTCGCCATTTTCATGCACATGGCCTGGGAGCGCCTGGCCATGGTCTACGCCATTCTCGTGCCGCCCCTGTGCCTGCTGGTGTTGGTGGGGCTCATGGCCAGCGAGGCGGACTATATCTTTCTCAGTCGAGTGCTTTTCTTTGGCCAAGACATAACCGCGCAGTCACCTTGATGACCCGCGGTTGCTGTAATCACGGCTAGCTAGATCGTTCGTTTGAACTGATGCCATCTGTGCTGCCAGGCCACGATCCAGTGCGGGGCTGCCGAACCTATGCCGGCGACCTGCAGCGCAGGATGATGGTTGACCACCTGCTCCAGCACGGCTTCCTGCTCCGGCTCGACATCGACGAAAAAGACGTGTTTGCCTTCTTGTAGATTTTCCCTGAAGCGACGGAATTGGGTATTGGGCACCTGGATACCGAAAAAGCCACCTTCCCAGGTACAGAAACCCAGCAGCACGATCGCCAGGAAGATAAAGGGCACCCAGCCCGCAGCGGTTGCGGTCCACCCCAACAGATAGGCGCCACCGAGCACCAGTATGGCAAGGACCACACCGACGGCTGCACCGATCTCCCCGGAGTGAACAACATCCTGCTTCATAAAGGAGGGCACATCGTGCAGGTGATGTTGCTCAACATCGGCATCCTTTTCACTGAGCACATGAATCTGCTCGGTGCTGATGCCCTTGGCCTCCAACTCCTGCTCGACGGCTTCAAGATCGTCGAGATTGTCACTGGTGTAATAGTGCCGATTCATGACGCACCTCCCATCTAGCGTAACGGCCGCCGCCACTGCAAAATCGCGATCACCCGACAATCACAGACTGAGCCCTGCAGAGGTAGACGACATGGCCCTACTTGTCTTGTTCGATCAACTTCAAGTATAGGCGCCGCGATACAAACAACAAATAAACGAAAGTCAAGGCCAATAATAAAAACCCCCGCAAACACTCTGCATAGAGCCCAGATCACGGATTCCGACCATCACTGCCGCGAACGGACTTTCTGACCAATGGATCCGTGCTGACGTGTTCAGAGCACCGGCCGCGGCCCCGCCGACCTCAGCGCATGACCTCGCCCCATCTCGGCGCACAAACAAGCATCACGCTCCTTTTTGCATCACAGAAAGGGCCGCGTGCTACCTGCATATCCCCCGCAACCGTTGAGTTTCTGTGTTGGCTCAGCTCTTGCTTAGGCATAGCCATAGGCAGCCAATGGCGGCTGTCCTCATAAACGACAAAGACGTCGCCTCACCCTCGCCCAAGCGCGAACGGTGACGCGGCGTTTTTTAGTTTCTGCCCCAACGCTTGGGAATGGTGGCTCCTCTGCGATCCAGAGGTTCCGCTTGTCACTCTCTCAACCCAGCTGTGGCCTCGGCCGCAGGGCCTTGCACCACAAGTGCATAGCCTCCCCGGCCCGTTGCGTCGCCGTGTCCACGACCACGACGCACCGCAACAGACCGGGACCCTTTCTGCTGACGAGGTATTCGATGAATAACAGTTTCTGGAAAGCCGGCCATACACCGACGCTGTTCGCCGCCTTCCTCTATTTCGACTTGAGCTTCATGGTCTGGTACCTCCTCGGCCCCCTGGCCGTGCAAATTGCTACCGACCTCGATCTGACTGCGCAACAACGCGGCCTGATGGTCGCCACACCAATCCTGGCAGGCGCCGTGCTGCGCCTGCTCATGGGCTTTCTGGCCGACCGCCTATCGCCCAAGACTGCCGGGTTGCTCGGTCAGGTGGCGGTCATCACGGCCTTGTTCTGCGCCTGGCAGATCGGTATTGAAAGCTACGAGCAAGCCTTGTTGTTCGGCCTGTTCCTCGGCTTTGCCGGTGCCGCCTTTGCCGTCGCCCTGCCGCTGGCCTCGCAGTGGTATCCACCTGAGCACCAGGGCAAAGCCATGGGCATCGCCGGCGCGGGCAACTCCGGCACCGTACTGGCGGCGCTGTTCGCCCCGGGCCTGGCGGCCTTGTTCGGCTGGCAGAACGTGTTCGGCTGGGCGCTGATTCCGTTGCTGATCACCTTGGTGATCTTTGCCCTGATGGCGAAGAACTCGCCTGAGCGGCCCAAGCCGAAGGCCGCGGCCGACTACCTGCACGCGTTGGGCGACCGCGATAGCTGGTGGTTCATGTTCTTCTACAGTGTCACCTTCGGCGGTTTCATTGGCCTGGCCAGTGCTCTGCCTGGTTATTTCAGCGATCAGTACGGCCTCAATCCAGTCACCGCCGGCTACTATACGGCCGCCTGCGTCTGCGCCGGCAGCCTGATGCGCCCGCTTGGTGGCGCTCTGGCCGACCGCATCGGTGGCATCCGTTCGCTGCTGATGATGTACACCCTGGCCTCGCTGAGCATCGCCGCCGTTGGCTTTAACCTGTCGAGTTCAACCGCGGCGCTGGCCCTGTTTGTCACTGCAATGCTCGGCCTGGGCGCAGGTAATGGTGCGGTGTTCCAGCTGGTGCCACAGCGCTTTCGGCGGGAGATTGGCGTCATGACCGGCTTGATCGGTATGGCCGGCGGCATCGGCGGTTTCCTCCTAGCCGCAGGCCTGGGGGCGATCAAGCAACAGACCGGCGACTATCAGTTGGCCCTGTGGTTTTTTGCCAGCCTCGGTGTATTGGCCTGGTTCGGCCTATATAGCGTCAAACGCCGTTGGCGCACCACCTGGGGCTCGGCCGCCGTCACTGCGGCAAGAGTGTAGGCTGCTAACGTAGGGCGGGTGCAACCCGCCCTACGGATGAACGAATCAACGGAGGATTGAGGCAAAGGCGGGGCTGACCGGCAGAGTTGAATCGCACTGGTCAGGAACGAAGGGTGAAGCCGGCAACGGCCAACCCTGCAGCCATGCCCCGGCCCCGCCTTTGCCTCAACCCTTCCTCGCCAGGAACGCCGCCATGGCCCTGCAACTCATCTTCGGCGAAGCCAGCGCTACCGGTCCGCGCCCAGAAAACCAGGACGCCATTCGCGTGGTGACCCCAGCTCCGGCCCTGGCGGCGAGCAAGGGTTACCTGTTCGCCCTGGCCGACGGTGTCAGCCAATGCGCCGACGGCGGCCTGGCCGCTCGGGCGACCCTGCAAGCGCTGGCGCTGGACTACTACGCCACCCCGGAAACCTGGGCAGTGGCGCAATCGCTGGATCGTCTACTGGTTGCGCACAATCGCTGGTTACAAGCCAATGGTGGTGGCCAGCCGTTGCTGACCACCCTCACCGCCCTGGTGCTGCGCGGCCGGCGCTTCACCCTGGCGCATGTCGGCGACTGCCGAGCCTATCGCTGGCACGCAGGCCAACTCCAGCGCATCACTGAAGACCACGTCTGGGAACAACAGGGCATGCAGCATGTGCTCAAACGTGCCATGGGCCTGGACCAACATCTGGTAGTCGACTACCTGGACGGTGAGTTGCGCGAGGGCGAGAGCTTCCTGATGGTCAGTGATGGCGTCTGGGCGACACTCGGCGACCCGGGTATCCAGCGCATCCTGCACGATGAGCGAGACCCTGCCGCCGCGACCCGCGCGCTGGTCAGTGCCGCTCACCTGGCCGGTAGTCAGGACAATGCCAGCGCCTTGCTGGTGAGGGTCGAGGGCCTGCCGGAAAACGCCTTGGCCGATACCCTAGCCCAACTCGAGCATTGGCCCTTGCCGCCGAAACTGCGCGCAGGCCAGGACTTCGAAGGCTGGCAGGTCGAGCGCTTGCTGGCCGAGTCGCGCCAGTCGCTGATCTACCGCGTACGCGATGGCCAGGCGCGCCGCTGGCTGTTGAAGACCCTGCCCGCCAGTCGCGTCGACGACCCGCAAGCAGGCCCTGCCCTGCTGCTCGAGGAATGGTTCTTGCGCCGAGTGGCCGGACGCTACTTCGCCGAAGTCCATCCTCTGCCGCAACGCCAGCACCTGTACTACCTGCAGCGCGAATACGCCGGGCAGACCCTGGCCGAACAGCTGCGCCTGTCCGGCCCTCTCGGCCTGCCCGACTGGCTGGATCTCGCCCCGCGCCTGGTAAGGGCCCTGGGCATGCTGCATCGGCGCAATATTCTGCACCGCGACATCAAGCCGGAAAACCTGTTGTGGGGTGACGACGGCGAACTGCGCGTGCTGGATTTCGGTCTGGCTTACTGCCCTGGCCTGTCTCGCGATGAGCCCAATGACCTGCCTGGCACCCCCAGCTACATTGCTCCGGAGGCCTTTACCGGCGTCGCACCCAGCGCCCAACAAGATCTCTATGCAGCAGGCGTGACCCTCTACCACCTGCTTACCGGCCACTATCCCTATGGCGAGATCGAGGCTTTCCAGCACCCCCGCTTCGGCAGCGCAACGCCGGCCAGCCGCTATCGCCCCGACTTGCCGAGCTGGATCGACGAGAGCCTCAGTCGCGCGGTCAGCGCGGAGCCGAAGCAACGTTACGAGACCGCCGAGGAGTGGCTACTGGCTCTGGAACAGGGTGAGCGCCAGTCACTGAGCAGCAGGCCGCGTCCATTGCTCGAACGCGAACCGGTGAAAGTCTGGTGCACCGTGGCCCTGGTGTCCTTACTCGCGAATCTGACCCTGCTGGTACTGCTGCTGAAGTAACCCTGCAAACGCACCAGAACGGCGCAACACGCCTTATACAGGTGCGATTAAACGCCAATACGGCAGCAAAAAACTGCTCCGACTCGCTAATATTCAGGCCCTTGCCAAGTTGGCACACGCCCTGCATTGATATTTGCAAATTTAAATAAAGTGCGTCCTTCAACGGTGAAGGACGCACTTCCCGAGAGAACGGGACTTGGACAAAGGCGTCCTCGCTAGGTGACTAGCGGGACGCCTTTTTTGTTTTCCGGTTATGCGTGACGGTGAGGAACCATGAAAAAACTCAAGCTGGTAATGATCGGTAATGGCATGGCCGGAGTGCGTACCCTCGAAGAGCTGATCAAGCTCGTCCCTGACCTCTACGACATCACGGTGTTCGGCGCCGAACCGCACCCGAACTACAACCGCATCCTGCTTTCCCCGGTATTGGCCGGCGAGCAGACCTTCGAAGAGATCGTGCTCAACGACCTCAGCTGGTACGCGGACAACGGCATCAAACTTCTGCTCGGGCGCAAAGCGGTGAAGATCGACCGCAAGGCCCGTGTGGTAGTCGCCGATGACGGCAGCGAGGCCGAATACGACCGCCTGCTAATTGCCACCGGCTCCAACCCGTTCATCTTGCCGATACCGGGCAAGGACCTGCAGGGCGTGATCGGCTACCGCGATATCGCCGACACCCAGATGATGATGGACACCGCCAAGACCCATAAGCATGCAGTGGTCATCGGCGGCGGCCTGCTCGGCCTGGAAGCGGCTAACGGCCTCAAGTTGCGCGGCATGGTCGTCACCGTGGTGCATATCGGCGACTGGCTGCTGGAACGCCAGCTCGACGTCACCGCCGGCCGCCTGCTGCAAAAATCCCTGGAAGACCGTGGCCTGAAGTTCCTCCTGCCCAAACACACCGCCGAGCTGTTGGACAACGGTGAGGGCCGGGTCTGTGCGGTCAAATTCAAGGACGGTGAGGTCATCCCCGCCGACCTGGTGGTAATGGCCGCCGGTATCCGCCCCAACAGCGCCCTGGCGGAACAATCCGGGATCGCCTGCAACCGCGGCATTCTGGTCAACGACACCCTGCAGACCTATGATCCGCGCGTCTATGCGATCGGCGAATGCGCCAGCCACCGCGGTATCGCCTATGGCCTGGTGGCACCGCTGTTCGAGCAAGCCAAGGTCTGCGCCAACCACCTGGCTCAGCTCGGCTTCTCGCGCTACCAGGGCTCGGTGACTTCGACCAAACTGAAAGTCACCGGCATCGACCTGTTCTCCGCCGGCGAGTTCATGGGCGCCGAAGGCACCGAGACCATCACCCTGTCCGACCCGATCGGCGGCGTGTACAAGAAGCTGGTGATCAAGGACGACGTGCTGGTCGGCGCCTGCCTGTATGGCGACACCGCCGACGGTGGCTGGTACTTCCGTCAGATCCGCGAGAACCACAACGTCAGCGAGATCCGCGATCACCTGATGTTCGGTGAAAACGCCATTGGCGACGCCGGCCACCAGGGTCAGAGCAGCGCCGCCAACATGCCGGACGACATGGAAGTGTGCGGCTGCAACGGCGTGTGCAAAGGCACCATCGTCAAAGCCATCCAGGAAAACGGCCTGTTCAGCGTCGACGACGTGAAGAAGCACACCAAAGCCGCCAGCTCCTGCGGCTCCTGTGCCGGCCTGGTCGAGCAGATCCTGATCAATACCGTGGGCGGCGCGGCTGACGTCAAACCGAAGAGCGAGAAAGCCATCTGCGGTTGCAGCGATCTCAACCACGGGCAGATCCGCAAGGCCATCCGCCAAGAGCACCTGACTAGCATCCCAGCCACCATGGCCTTCCTCAACTGGAGCACGCCGAACGGCTGCGCCACCTGCCGCCCAGCGCTGAACTACTACCTGATCTCCACCTGGCCGGGTGAGGCCAAGGACGATCCGCAGTCGCGCTTCATCAATGAGCGGGCCCACGCCAATATCCAGAAAGACGGCACCTATTCGGTGGTGCCACGCATGTGGGGTGGCGTGACCAATTCAGCCGAATTGCGGCGCATCGCCGATGTCGCCGACAAGTACAACGTGCCCATGCTCAAGGTCACCGGCGGTCAGCGTATCGACCTGCTGGGGATCAAGAAAGATGACCTGCCAGGTGTGTGGAAGGATCTCGACATGCCATCCGGTCACGCCTACGGCAAATCCATCCGCACCGTGAAGACCTGTGTTGGCAGTGAATTCTGCCGCTTCGGCACGCAGAACTCGACGCAGATGGGCATCGATCTGGAACACGCGCTGTTCAACATGTGGTCGCCGCACAAGGTCAAGCTGGCGGTTTCCGGTTGCCCGCGCAACTGCGCCGAATCCGGCATCAAGGACGTTGGCATCATCGGCGTCGACTCCGGTTGGGAGCTGTATATCGGTGGTAACGGCGGGATCAAGACCGAAGCCGGCGAGTTCTTCGTCAAGCTCAAAACGGCCGAAGAAGTCATGCAATACAGCCTGGCGTTCCTCCAGCTCTACCGCGAAGAAGCCTTCTACCTCGAGCGCACCGTGCACTACATGCAGCGCGTCGGCATGGAGCACATCAAGAAGGGCGTGCTGGAAGATGCCGAAAAGCGCAAGGCGCTGCACGACCGCCTGCTGTTCTCGCTGTCCTTCGAGCAGGATCCTTGGAAAGAACAGCTGGCCAAACCGCAACTGAAGAAAGAATTCGAGCGCATCGCCCTGCGCGATCTGGAGGTGCAAGCATGAGCTGGCTGGATATCTGCGCCCTGGAAGAAATCAACCCGCTGGGCTCGCGCATAGTCGATGGACCCAAGGGCAATATCGCCATTTTCCGCACGTCCAACGATGAAGTGTTCGCCCTCGATGACCGCTGCCCGCACAAGGGCGGACCCCTGTCCCAGGGCCTGGTCTACGGCAAGCGCGTGGCCTGCCCGCTGCATAACTGGCAGATCGAACTCGACTCCGGCGAAGCGGTAGCACCGGATGTCGGCTGCGCGCACCGGCATGCAGCCAAAGTCGAGAACGGCCGGGTGCTGCTGACCCTGAATACCGCCACCGAATGTGCCTGATAGGTCATTGGTAGGTCTGGCCCGCTCGGCCCGCCTTTGAAGATTACCGCAGAGAGATGACGCCATGACCCATCCCCATCAGATCACCGCCTCCACCTGCTGCTATTGCGGCGTGGGTTGTGGCGTGCTGATCGAACACGATGACGAGAAGATTCTCGGTGTCCAAGGCGATCCCGAGCACCCGGCCAATTTCGGCAAGCTGTGCAGCAAGGGTTCAACCCTGCACCTGACCGGAGACCTCGATGCCCGCGGTCTCTATCCCGAACTGCGCCTGGGCAAGGGCCTGGCGCGCTCGCGCACGGACTGGGACAGCGCCCTGGATCACGCTGCCAACGTCTTCGCCGAGACCATCCGCGAACATGGCCCGGACAGTGTCGCCTTTTACATCTCCGGGCAACTGCTGACCGAGGACTACTACGCCTTCAACAAATTGGCCCGCGCGTTGGTCGGCACCAACAATATCGACAGCAACTCACGCCTGTGCATGTCTTCCGCGGTGGTCGGCTACAAACGCAGCCTCGGCGCCGATTCGCCGCCGTGCAACTACCAAGACATCGAGCAGAGCGACTGCGTGCTGATCGCCGGCAGCAACATGGCCTACGCCCATCCGGTCCTGTTCCGCCGCCTGGAAGAAGCCAAGGCCAAGCGCCCGGACATGCGCGTGATCGTCATCGACCCGCGGCGCACCGACACCTGCGAACTGGCCGACCTGCACCTGGCGATCCAGCCGGGCAGCGACGTCGCCCTGTTCCACGGCATCCTGCATATTCTTATGTGGGAAGGCTGGATCGACCGCGCCTTTATCGATGCCCACACCCAGGGTTTCGACGCATTGAAAACCCTGGTGCGCGACTACAGCCCGCAGATGGTCAGCGAGCTGTGCGGCATCAGCCAAGAAGACCTGCAACAGTGCGCACGCATGATCGGCAGCGCGCCGAGCTTCCTCTCGCTCTGGTGCATGGGCCTTAACCAGTCGAGCAGCGGCAGCGCGAAGAACAGCGCCCTGATCAACCTGCACCTGGCCACCGGCCAGATCGGCAAGCCCGGCGCGGGCCCCTTCTCCCTTACCGGCCAACCGAATGCCATGGGCGGTCGCGAAACCGGCAGCCTGTCCAACCTGCTACCCGGCCATCGCGATGCCGCCAACGCCAAGCACCGCGCCGAGGTCGCTGACTACTGGGGCAGCGACGCCCTACCAGAAAGCACCGGCCTGACCGCCATCGAGCTGTTCGAGGCGGTACGAGTCGGCAAGGTCAAAGCCTTGTGGATCGCCTGCACCAATCCGGCGCAGTCCATGCCGGATCAAAACAAGGTGCATGAAGCCCTCGCCGCCTGTCCTTTTGTCGTTGTGCAAGAAGCCTTCTTCACCACCGAGACCTGCCACTACGCCGACCTGCTGCTGCCCGCCGCCAGTTGGGGCGAGAAGGAAGGCACGGTGACCAACTCCGAGCGCCGCGTCAGCCATGTGCGCCGCGCCGTGCCAGCCCCCGTAGAGGCGCGGCCGGATTGGGCGATCACCATGGATTTCGCCCGCCGTTTGGAAAAGCTGCTCCGCCCCGGCCTGCCCAGCCTGTTTGCCCTCGATTGCAGCGAAGCGCTATTCGAGGAATACAAATACCTGACCCAGCATCGCGACCTCGACCTCAGCGGCCTAAGCTACGCCATCCTGGACAACCAAGGTCCCCAGCAATGGCCGTTCCCGGCCGGTGCAACCCAGGGAACAATGCGCCTGTACGGCGACGGCCGGTTCCCTACGGAGAATGGCCGTGCGCGCTTTCATGCCGACCCCTACCGGGCACCCAAGGAACAACGCGACGCGCGTTTCCCGCTGACCCTCAATACCGGCCGCCTGCGCGATCAGTGGCACGGCATGAGCCGCACCGGCACGGCTGCCCGTCTATTTGGCCATGTCGAGGAGGCAGCGCTGAGCTTGCACCCGGACGAACTGCGCCGCCTGCGCCTGCAAGCCGGCGACCTGGTCAAGGTGCGCAGCCGCCGCGGCAGCCTGATCGTGCCGGTACAGGCCGACGAGGCGGTTCGCTCCGGCCAGGCCTATCTGCCCATGCACTGGGGCAACCGCTTTCTCAAGGGTTTGGGCACCAACGTGCTGACCCTGCCGGCCTACGACCCGCTGTCCAAGCAGCCCGAGCTCAAGCACGCCGGCATCCAGGTGGAAAAGGTCGATCTGCCCTGGCAGTTGTTCGCCCTGGTCGAGGGTGACGTACAGAAGCGCTTCGAGGCATTGCGTCCGCTGTTCGAGTCCTTTGCCTACGCCAACCTCAGCCTAACTGGCCGCGAACGCCCGGCCCTGGTCATCCGTGCGGCAAGCGCGGTAGCCCCCGAGGCCGAACTGCTGACCCAGATCGATCAATTGCTGGGCCTGCACGAAGGGCCGGTACTGGCCTACGACGACCCTCGCCGGGCAGTGGGCAAGCGTGTACGCATCGAGGACGGCCTCATCATAGCCATCCGCCTGGCCGGTGAAACCGCGGCCCGCGATTGGCTGAAGAGCCTGTGGAGCGAAGGCCAGGCCGATGCCGACCTGCGCCGCTGGCTACTGGCGCCGCTGTCCACCCCGCCGGGTGCGGCTGCGGGCAAGAAACCCAGCAAGACCCTGTGCAACTGCCTGAACGTCAGTGAAAACGCAGTCTGCGTTGGCATCGCCCGCGGCCTCGACCTCGACGGACTGAAGCAGGAACTGAAATGCGGAACCAGTTGTGGTTCTTGCGTACCGGAAATCAAACGGCTATTGGCCACCCAGCCTGTAGTGCTGAATGCATAACCCTAGGGTGGATGGCCACCCCGTGGAAGGCCACCCCGTGGAAATCCGCGAGGTGCTTACTGCCAAGGCAACTACCACGGTGGGTAACGCTTCGCGGTTACCCACCCTACGACGAGGATTTTGATATGAGCGCAAAAGTCTGGCTGGTAGGTGCAGGCCCGGGCGACCCGGATCTGTTGACGCTCAAGGCAGTGAAAGCATTGCGTCAGGCGGAGATCGTGATGATCGACGACCTGGTCAATCCGGCGGTGCTGGAACACTGCCCAAGCGCACGCATAGTCCCGGTGGGCAAGCGCGGCGGCTGCCGTTCGACACCGCAAGCCTTTATCCATCGCCTGATGCTGCGCTATGCGCGCCAGGGTAAGTGCGTGGTACGCCTGAAGGGCGGGGATCCGTGCATTTTCGGCCGCGGCAGCGAAGAGGTCGACTGGTTGCAGCAGCACGGTATCGACGTGGAGATGGTCAACGGCATCACCGCTGGCCTGGCTGGCGCCACCAACTGTGGCATTCCCCTGACCCTACGCGGTGTTGCCCGCGGCGTGACCCTGGTTACGGCCCACACCCAGGACGACAGCACGCTGAACTGGCAAGCCCTGGCTCAGGGTGGCACCACCCTGGTGGTGTATATGGGCGTGGCCAAGCTGGCGGACATCCGCGATAGCCTACTGACCGGCGGCATGTGCGCCGACATGCCGGTGGCGATGATCGAAAATGCCTCACTGCCACACCAGCGAGAATGTCGCAGCTCACTGGTGGCGATGCAGCAAGATGCTCTGGCTTTCCAGCTGAAAAGCCCGGCGATCCTGGTGATTGGTGAAGTCGCAGCCGGACATCAAGCACAAGCCATGGCCGCGACTGCCTGATCCCTGCGGAGTTGTTCTTACCCCACCAAATGAGGTGAGCCGACAACCGCTTGGTGGGTTACTCGGCGCGCAATTTCCGCAATTGATTTTCAGCCTCTGCTCAGCGCCACTAACCTGCGCGGCCCGACCCACCCTACAAAAGCTGCGTGCAACACAAAACTGGGACATAGCTTTTTTATAGACAAAGAAAAACCCGGCCGAAGCCGGGTTTTTCCTAACAGCTAAGACCAGTTACTGGACTTGAGCTTCTACTTGAGCTTCAACGCGACGGTTGATGGCACGGCCCGACTCAGTTGCGTTGTCGGCAACCGGCTGAGTTTCGCCATAACCAGCGGCGTTTACGCGCTGACCTTCAACACCGTACTGGTTGACCAGAACTTCACGCACAGCGCTCGCACGCTTTTCGGACAACTTCTGGTTGTAGGTATCAGTACCGACGGAGTCAGTGTGACCTTCAACAGTGGTGTTGGTCTGCGGGTACTGATTCATGAAATCAGCCAGGTTCTTGATATCGCCATAGCTTTCTTCTTTGACTTGAGCCTTGTCGAAGTCGAATTTCACGTCCAGTTCAACGCGCACAACCTGGGCTGGTTCTTCAGCAACCGGAGCCGGCTCTGCCATCGGCTCTGGAGCGGCCTCTGCAACCTGGGCAACCGGCTTGCCGCCACCACCGAAGTTCATGCCAACGCCGATGCTTGGAGCCCACTCGGTGTCGCCCTGGTCGATGTTGTACTGAGCTTCAACGCCAGCACGAGCATAGAGATTCTCGGTGATGAAGTACTTGGCACCGCCGCCAATGTTGGCAAAGGTGGAGCCGTTACGACCGCCGCGACCGCTTTGACCGATGCTCTGATCCGAGAAACCGGCAGAGACGTAAGGACGCAGCGCGTCACCGGTATTGTTGAAGTGGTACAGAGCATCAAGGGCGGTATTCGAGCCTTTGATGTTACGACCGTCTTCGCCACGAGCGTTGTGTACTTCGTCATAGCCCAGACGCAATTCAACGTCGTCGGTCAGGTAGTAACCGATGCTGCCGCCGAACAGATTGCCGTTGTTCTTGAAGTCACGGGCGCTGTCGAAGATTTCCTTCTTAGCAAAACCCTCCACTTCGACCGCGCCTTGGCCCTGCGCCAGAACGCTAAGGGAAGAACTAGCGAGCATCGAGCCGATGACAACGCCTAAAGTGTTTTTAAATTTCATCCGTAAATCCCCATCATTGGTGGCCAGTAAGTTGTCTGACAAACAAGACAACCAAGGAGCGATTCTAACAGAATCGCTCCGAATGTTAGAGCGTTCTACATATATTTAAGTTTCAAGATTGCCTGAAAATTTTTCTCGCAACCGGTCGAGGGCGCGCTTGTAGCGCATTTTAGTGGCGCTCAGGCCCATGTGCATGATGTCGGCAATCTCTTGAAACTCCAGCTCTGCGACAAAACGCAGAACCAGGATTTCCCGGTCAATTGGATTGACATGCACAAGCCAGCGATCCAGCCCACCACGGCTCTCAACTGTAGGCATCTTTTCTTCAGATGCCTCTTCCAATGGATCCAGACTTAATGCATCCACCAGGCGACGTTTGCGCCGTTCTTTACGGTACTGGGTAATACACTCGTTATAGGTAATGCTGTACAGCCAGGTTTTAAACTTCGATTTACCTTCGAAATTCTTCAAACCATAAAGAACCTTGAGCATAACCTCTTGACAAACATCATCGGCGTCACGCTCGCTCCCCAGATAACGTGCGCATACGTTAAACAATGTGCGCTGGTAACGACGCATCAGCTCTTCATAAGCACGGGTAACGTGAAAAAGCTCGCCATGCGCACGCGCAACGAGTTCCTCATCGGAGAGTTCGCGGGGGTCATAGCGCAAGGACATCGGTTGGGCTTTATTCAAAACAAGTCAGGCCGACAGTCGGGACGGAAGCTGCCAACGCCTAATGCATCAGGCGCTGGGTTGGCGGCATACTTTAGCAGGATTGGCGCGTTAGCGACTGCTTACCCGCTGCTCGAGCAGGGTGCGATTAGCCACCGAGACCAACTCGCCCGCGTCGGTTAGCAGGATAGTCTTGACCGTGCCAATTTCCTCGATCTGCCCTTCGACCTCACCAACCTGAACTTGTTGCCCTACCTGGTACAACTCGCGCACATAAATTCCGGCCAGAATCTGCCCGGCGATTTCCCGGCTACCCAAGCCCAGCGCCAGAGCGGCAGCCAGCCCCACCGAAATCAACACGATGGCAATGACGTTGTTCAGCAGGTCGGTTTTGATCTCCAACTGGCCGATGGCCACCGAAATACTGATGATGATCACCAGCCCCTGGCCGATACGGGCCAGGCCGTGGGCATAATCCAGGCCTACACCCTCGGCGGCACCGCGCACCACGCCACTGACCAATTGCGCCAACAGTACGCCGGCGACCAGCACCAGTGCGGCACCAAATACCTTGGGCAGATAGGACGCCAATACATCGAGCGTGGCCGAGACTCGTTCCAGACCGAGCGATTCCGCCGCCGAGACGAGAAAAATCAACAGTACGAACCAGTAGATGATCTTGCCTATGAAGGTCGAAACCGGCACCTGGATACCGGCGCGGCTCAATAGCTTGGTCAGCCCGGTACCCGCCATCAGACGATCCAGGCCGATCTTGCCGAGCAACTTCGACAGCAAGGTATCGAGCAGCTTGGCCACGACAAAGCCGAGCAGCACCAGGATCAACGCCACGAACAGGTTCGGGATAAAAACGGCGACTTTGGTCCAGAGCGCAGTCATCGCGGTTACCAGGCTTTGAGTCCAGGGATCTAGTTCCATTTCAGTCAGCCTTATTAGTAGAAGCAGAATTAGTAGACGCGCTAGAGTCGCGACGGGTAACCGGGGCGACATGGGCCGAGCCGCTATTCAGGGCGATCATCAAGGCGCCGAGCCAATGGCCCATGAGCGCGAACAGATCGCCCGCGCCGACCTGGCGATTGGCAGTCTTCAATACGCGATGCAGACAAGCGTCGTCGTCGTGATCGGACGCGCCGGACTTGAGCATATCGCGCAGGGATTCTTCAAATGGATCGGGCATGACGCACCTCACAGGACGTCTCGGCTAGACGAGACCAACTCGGGGCAAGTCACATCAGGCCCAGCGCAAACGGCGTAGCAGCCACCACTGAGCAAGGGCGACCACCAGCATGATCAAGCAGGCGATAAGGAAGCCATAGGCGTTCTCAGAGCCGGGTATGCCGCCGACATTGATGCCCAGCAGACCGGTAAGGAAGCTCATCGGCAGGAAGACCCCGGTGATGATGGCAAAGCGGTACATGATGCGGTTCATCCGCTGATCCATACGGCGGTTTTCCGCCTCCAGCAGCAGACTGACCCGCTCGCGACTGAGCTCCAGCTCTTCCAGGTAGCGGGTCAGACGGTTGTGCAGTTCGTTCCAATAACCAGGATCGTCGACAAGGAACCAGGTCTGCTGCTTGCGTGTCAGCTGCGCGTAGATTTCACTCTGTGGCGCGAGAAAGCGGCGCAGGCTGGCAGCACGCCGCCGCACTTGCAGCAACTGCGCGTGATCCGGTACCGCGTGCTCATCGGCATCGACCAGTTCCTCCTGCTCGTCGACCCGCTCGGACAAGTCGGCGACCAGGGCGTCGACCTTGTCCGTCAGGTAATCCGCCAGGGTCAGGATCAGCTCTGACGAGGTTTTCGGTCCGCGCCCGGCCGCAAGGTCGGCGATCACGTCCTCGGTCGCGCGCAACGGTCGCAGGCGCAGAGAAATGACCCGGCGAGCAGCGGCGAAGATGCGTACTGACACCATGTCCTCCGGCTCCGCGCCCGGGTTGAGATTGATCCCACGGAGAAACAGCAACAACTCGTCATCCGGCAGTGCCAGCAGGCGTGGCCGGGTGTTCTCCTCTAGCAGCAGGTCGCAGGCAAATTCGCTCAAGCCGCTTTCGCCGCGCAGCCAGTGCTGGGTCTGCGAGTGACTGCGATCCCAGTGCAGCCACAGGCTTTCCTGCTCGGCCAGTTCGAGGCCGGCCAGTTGCCCTTGAGTGATCGCGCGCGCGCCGCCTGCGCCATCCAGGACAAAAGCATGCACCAAGCCCCATTGCGCGCTGTCTTCCTCGTGCATGCCTACTCCTGGCATCACTTATTCCGGCATTTTCAGTGCAGCGGGCGAAATAATGATGCCGTTGTTGTCGGCATACAGGTACTCGCCCGGGCGGAAAGTCACACCAGCAAAGGTCACCGCCACATTCAGGTCGCCGATACCACGCTTGTCGGTCTTCATCGGATGGCTGGCCAACGCCTGTATACCGAGGTCGGTCTGCGCCAGGACATCGACATCGCGTACACAGCCATAGATCACCAGGCCTTCCCAGCCATTCTTCGCGGCTTTTTCTGCGAGCATGTCGCCAAGCAGAGCGCGGCGCATGGAGGCGCCACCGTCGACCACCATCACCTTGCCCTTGCCTGGCTGCTCAACCTGCTCCTTGACCAGCGAGTTGTCTTCAAAGCACTTGATGGTGACGATCTCGCCACCGAAGGAATCGCGGCCGCCGAAATTGCTGAACATCGGCTCGACGACCTGCACCAACTCCGGGTAGGCGTCACACAAATCTGGGGTGATGTAATGCATGGGAAAACTCCTGGTTAACTAGACAGTGAAAATCAGTTCGATGCCGCACGATCAGCGCATACGTCACAGGCAGTGGCACCAGGCCCGCCAGCACCTGACTTATGCCAGTGGCCCCGCGCAAGAGTGCCCTCATGTGGATAGCAGTTCTCCCGAACAACGAGCAGCGCAACTGCGCCAAGCCCAGAAAACCACCGAGCAACCACTTGGCCGCATATTAGCGGGTATCACTGCGCAGGCGAAACGCCCTCTTCCTGCTCAAGCGCGGCCCTTTTAATATCCCGAGCCTTGCCCAGCCAACCCGCCACCAGCGGCCATACCTCGCGTTGCGCCTCTTTGCTGACCAGCATCTCGACATGGCCGAAATCGCTGGCGAAACCGTTTTCCTTACCCAGACAAAGGAACTCGTTGAGCGGTGAACCGAACTGCTCAAGCAACTTGCGGCAGGCCCACGGCGGATCCTGCCGGTCACCCGCTGCCGCTACCGCCAATACCGGAACCCGCACCTCGGCCAGGCCGGCCCACCAATCACGCTCGGCATCGCCAAAGCGGCCAAACAGACCATGCCAGCGCAAACTCTCCAAAGCCAGGCCAATCGGCTCATCTTCCGGCCCGCGCTTGAGCCGGCTGCCGGACAATACGGAAAAACGCTTGAGCAGCAAGCGCCCGCCCCACTCCACCGGCGGTACTTTCAGCGGCCAGTAGGTGCGACTGATCTGACTGCCGAATAACGCCGCCGACGCCACTCGGTCCTGGTCAAGATGCTGCCCGCCCAGCGCACCGGCCAAGGTGATGCCGCCCAGCGAGTGGCCCAGCCAATGGGCCGGCTGTGGATTCTGCTCATGGACGAAGTCTGCAATCGCCGGCAAGTCGTAGCGCACGTAGTCGCTGACGCGGTTGTGCCTGTAGCCCTTGTTGCGCGGCGACAGCCCATGCCCGCGCATTTCGGCGATCCATACATCGAAGCCGGCACGCGCCAGGTGAGGACCGAGACCAAGCCCCTTGGGCGAATACCAGAAGCGTCGATTGGAAAAACTGCCAGGCAACAGGATCACCGGCACGCCGCGCTCGGTCGCGTGGCCGGCCACGCCCAAACGGGTGAGGGCCAGCTCGACGCTGGCGTCGGGGCTGTTGCCGGGCTTGAGGCGATAGACATCCTCACTCAAGTCGAAACGAAATTCCGCGCTGATCAAGGCGACGGGGAAAAGCTGACTGCTACTTTGCATCTTCGCTCTGGCACAAAAAAGGGCAGGATTAACCTGCCCTTGAATCAAAAGGTTAACGGTAAATCAGGATGGCTGGGCTTCCGCCAGGAAGAACCAGGTATCCAATACCGAGTCTGGGTTAAGCGACACACTTTCGATGCCCTGCTCCATCAGCCATTTGGCCAGATCCGGGTGATCGGATGGACCCTGACCACAGATGCCGACGTACTTGCCGGCCTTGTTGCAGGCCTGAATGGCATTGGACAGCAGCTTCTTGACCGCCGGATTACGCTCATCGAACAGGTGCGCAACGATGCCCGAATCGCGGTCCAGGCCCAGGGTCAGCTGGGTCAGGTCGTTGGAACCAATCGAGAAGCCGTCGAAGAACTCGAGGAACTCTTCAGCCAGAATCGCGTTGGACGGCAGTTCGCACATCATGATGATGCGCAGCCCGTTCTCGCCGCGCTTCAGGCCATTGCTGGCCAGCAGGTCGATCACCTGACTGGCTTCGCCCAGGGTGCGCACGAAAGGCACCATGATCTCGACGTTAGTCAGGCCCATCTCGTTGCGCACCTTCTTCATCGCCCGGCATTCCAGCTCGAAGCAATCGCGGAAGGACTCGCTGATATACCGCGAGGCGCCACGGAAACCGAGCATCGGATTTTCTTCTTCCGGCTCGTAGAGCTTGCCGCCGATCAGGTTGGCGTATTCGTTGGACTTGAAGTCGGACAGACGCACGATGACCTTCTTCGGCCAGAACGCAGCAGCCAGGGTGCTGATCCCTTCGACCAGCTTCTCGACATAGAAATTGACTGGATCGTCGTAACCGGCAATGCGCTTCTCGACGCTGTCCTTGATTTCCGGCGGCAGGCCGGCGAAGTTCAGCAGCGCTTTCGGGTGTACACCGATCATCCGGTTGATGATGAATTCCAGACGCGCCAGGCCCACGCCGGCGTTCGGCAGCTGGGCGAAATCGAAGGCGCGATCAGGGTTGCCGACGTTCATCATGATCTTGAACGGCAGGTCGGGCATGGCATCTACGGAGTTTGTGCGGATATCGAAGCCCAGCTCGCCCTCGAAGATGAATCCGGTGTCGCCCTCGGCGCAGGAAACCGTCACACCCATGCCGTCTTTCAGCACCTGGGTGGCATTGCCACAGCCAACCACCGCCGGAACACCCAGCTCACGGGCGATGATCGCCGCGTGGCAGGTACGCCCGCCACGGTTGGTGACGATGGCACTGGCACGCTTCATCACCGGTTCCCAATCCGGATCGGTCATGTCGGAAACCAGCACGTCGCCTGGCTGGACCTTGTCCATTTCGGAGATGTCATTGATTACCCGCACCTTGCCTGCGCCGATCTTCTGGCCGATCGCCCGGCCCTCGACCAACACGGTGCCGGTTTCCTTGAGCAGGTAGCGCTCCATCACATTGATATTGGTGCGGCTTCTCACCGTTTCCGGACGGGCCTGGACGACGTATAGCTTGCCGTCATCGCCGTCCTTGGCCCACTCGATGTCCATCGGCCGGCCGTAGTGCTTCTCGATGATCAAGGCTTGCTTGGCCAGCTCGCTGACCTCGGCATCGCTCAGACAGAACCGTGCACGATCAGCACAGTCGACATCGACCACCTTGACCGACTTGCCGGCCTTGGCTTCATCGCCGTAAATCATCTTGATCGCCTTGCTGCCCAGGTTGCGGCGCAGGATCGCCGGACGCCCGGCCTCAAGAGTCTGCTTGTGCACATAGAATTCGTCGGGATTGACCGCCCCCTGCACCACTGTCTCGCCGAGACCGTAAGCGCCGGTGATGAACACCACATCGCGAAAACCCGACTCGGTGTCGAGGGTGAACATGACCCCCGCGGTGCCGGTTTCCGAGCGCACCATGCGCTGCACGCCGGCAGACAGGGCCACCAGCTTGTGGTCGAAGCCCTGATGCACACGGTAGGAAATGGCGCGGTCATTGAACAGCGAAGCGAACACTTCCTTGGCCGCACGAATCACGTTGTCCACGCCGCGAATATTCAAGAAGGTCTCTTGCTGGCCGGCGAAGGAAGCATCCGGCAGGTCTTCCGCGGTGGCCGAAGAACGCACAGCTACGGCCATATGCTCGTTGCCTTCGGACATAGTGGCGAAGGCCTTGCGGATCTCAGAATTGAGCTTCTCCGGGAAGGGTGCATCCATCACCCACTGGCGAATTTGCGCACCGGTCTTGGCCAGAGCATTGACATCGTCAACATCCAAGGCATCCAGCGCCGCATGGATCTGCGCATTCAGGCCGCTCTGCTCGAGAAAGTCGCGGTAGGCCTGAGCGGTAGTAGCGAAACCACCGGGAACCGATACACCGGCGCCAGCAAGGTTGCTGATCATCTCGCCCAGGGAGGCGTTCTTGCCCCCTACGTGCTCAACATCGTGATTGCCGAGCTTATCGAGGGAAACTACGTACTCTACCAAGGTGATCTCTCCACTAATGGTGTTGGAAAAGCTCAAGGGGCTGGAAAATTCGGCGGAGCATGTCCGCACGATTGTGGCCGGGCCCTGGAAAATAAGTAACAATGCAGCCACTTTCGGCCTGCAAAAGCGGGCCTATGATAGCCAAGAATTGTCCTCAGCTTAAGGCCCACGGTGCAAATGAAACGAACCGCTTTCTTCATCTCCGACGGCACCGGCATTACGGCCGAAACCCTGGGTCAGAGCTTATTGGCGCAGTTCGAAACCATCACCTTCACCAAACTCACGCGACCGTACATTGATAGCGTGGAAAAAGCGCGCGCAATGGTACAACAAATCAATAGTGCTGCCGAGAATGACGATGCGCGACCAATCATCTTCGACACCATCGTCAACCAGGAAATCCGCGAGGTTCTAGCCGAATCCGAAGGCTTCATGATTGACATCTTCTCGAGCTTTCTTGCACCACTCGAGCAAGAATTGAGTTCGCACTCGTCCTACTCGGTCGGCAAGTCCCATTCCATCGGGCACAACTCCAATTACATGGAACGTATCGAGGCGGTGAACTTCGCCCTGGACAACGACGACGGCGCTCGTACGCACTATTACGACAAGGCTGACCTGATCCTGGTCGGCGTTTCCCGTTGCGGCAAAACGCCCACGTGCCTGTATATGGCAATGCAATACGGAATTCGTGCCGCAAATTACCCGCTAACCGAAGATGACATGGAACACCTGCAGCTTCCTGCCGTGCTGAAGAAGTACCGAGACAAGCTGTTCGGCCTGACCATCGACCCGGATCGATTGACCGCCATTCGCCATGAACGCAAGCCCAACAGTCGCTACGCCAGCTTCGCCCAGGCCGAGTTCGAGGTGCGCGAGGTGGAGAGCCTGTTCCGCCGCGAAAACATCAACTTCATCAATTCCACGTATTTTTCCGTGGAAGAGATTTCCGCCAAGATTCTGGTGGAAAAAGGCGTCGAGCGCCGCCTGAAGTAGAATAGATCGGGGATTTACACCACCCACATGTCCATGAACCGCTGCACTGGCGTGGCTTCAAGCGCTGCCTGATCCTGGCACAGGTGGAAAATCTGCGCGCTGCGCTGGGCACTGAAACGGGTTGCCAGATTGGCCTTGAACTTGTCCTCCAGCAACGCAATGCCCTCGGCGCGGCGGCGCCGGTGACCGACAGGGTACTCAACCGCGACTTGCGTGGTCGATGAGCCATCCTTGAAGAACACCTGAACCGCATTGGCAATCGAACGTTTGTCGGCTTCCAGGTACTCGCGGGTGTAGCGCGGGTCCTCGACTATCTCCATCTTCTCGCGCAACTCGTCGATGATCGGGTTGGCGGCATGAAAGTCATCTTCGTACTGCTCGGCCACCAGATTGCCAAAAGCCAGTGGTACGGCGGTCATGTACTGGATGCAGTGATCGCGATCGGCCGGATTGGCCAAGGTGCCAACCTTGGAGATGATGCGAATCGCCGATTCGTGGGTGGTGATGACGATTCTATCGATTTCGTGCAAACGATCCCTGACCTGCGGATGCAGGGTGACAGCCGCTTCACAGGCGGTCTGCGCGTGAAACTCGGCAGGGAAACTGACCTTGAACAGCACGTTTTCCATCACATAGCTGGCGAACCCCTGCGGGAAACTGAATTGGCGCGCCTCGCTTGGTTTCAGCGCCAGGTCGTTGTTGGTGTGACTGAACAGTACGTCGTAGAAACCCCACTGCGCTGCGCTTAGCGCGCCAGGAATGCCCATCTCGCCACGCATGGCGATATCGGCCAGGCGCACACCACGGCTGGTAGCATCGCCCGCCGCCCAGGATTTGCGCGACCCGGCGTTCGGCGCGTGGCGGTAGCTACGTAGCGCCTGGCCGTCGACGAAGACATGCGAGATAGCCGACAGCAGTTGCTCACGGTTGGCTCCCATCAGCCTGGCGCAGACGGCGGTAGAGGCCAGCTTGACCAGCAGCACATGGTCGAGACCGACCCGGTTGAAGGAGTTTTCCAGGGCGAACACGCCCTGGATCTCATGGGCCATGATCATCGCGTCCAGCACCACACGCATGCTCAGCGGCGTTTCGCCCCGGGATACGCGCAGTTGCGACAGGTGGTCGGCCACCGCGAGAATACCGCCGAGGTTGTCCGATGGATGGCCCCACTCGGCCGCCAGCCAGGTGTCGTTGTAGTCCAGCCAACGCACGATGCAGCCGATATCCCAGGCGGCCTTAAGCGGATCCAGACGGAAACTGGTGCCCGGCACGCGCGCACCGTTTGGCACCACGGTACCCTCGACGAACGGACCGAGGTGCTTGGTGCACTCGGGAAAGCGCAGCGCCAGCAAACCGCAGCCGAGGGTGTCCATCAGGCAGTTGCGCGCGGTATTCAGGGCCTCAGCGGACTCGATCTTGTAGGTCAGGACATAGTCGGCGACGTCCTGGATCACCTGGTCATAGTCGGGGCGGATATTCAGGTCGACATTGGCGCTCATGTGTTCACTCCTCCTTCGGCTTCTTGTGGACCGGCCCCTCGGGGAAACGCGAAACCACTGCGGGTATACGGCGTTGGCGCAATTTGTAGCCGTCTGACGTCATAGAGCAGGCGCCAACACAATCCCAGAACACTCCAAGGGTGCATGGCTTAACGCGGGGCTAGATCAGGGGCGATCCGAACCACCTACATGACTGCAGCCACGACATGCCAACCCAGAAGGCGAAAAACCCGCTTGTGCGGGCTCTTCTTCAGCTTAGGCCATACGCCTCAGAACGCATCGCCGGGTACGCGCACCCAGCCTTCCATCAGCACGCGGGCGCTGCGACTCATGATCGCCTTGACCACCGTCCACTCGCCGTCGACCTGGTTGGCTTCGGCGCCAACCCGCAGGGTGCCCGAGGGATGGCCGAAGCGCACGGCGCTACGCGCCCCGCCGCCCGCCGCCAGGCTCACCAAGGTGCCCGGAATCGCCGCGGCGGTGCCGATGGCCACCGCGCAAGTGCCCATCATGGCGTGGTGCAGCTTGCCCATGGACAGTGCGCGCACCAGCAGGTCGACATCACCAGCCTTGATGGTTTTGCCGCTGGAAGCCACATAGTCCGTCGCAGGTGCAACGAAGGCGATCTTCGGCGTGTGTTGGCGGGTGAGTGCCTCATCCGCCGTTTTGATCAGCCCCATACGCAATGCCCCGGCCACGCGGATTTTCTCGAAGCGCGCCAGTTGCGCGGGGTCACCGTTGATCTGCTCGCGCAGTTCGGTGCCGCTATAGCCGATGTCTTCGGCATTGACGAATATGGTCGGAATGCCGGCGGTGATCATGGTCGCCTTGAAAGTGCCAACGCCTGGTACTTCCAACTCATCGACCAGATTGCCGGTGGGGAACATCGAGCCACCCTCCTCGCCATCATCGGACGGATCGAGGAACTCCAGCACGATCTCCGCAGCGGGAAAGGTCACCCCGTCGAGTTCGAAGTCACCGGTTTCCTGCACCTGGCTATTAGTCACCGGCACGTGGGCGATGATGGTCTTGCTGATATTGGCCTGCCAGATGCGCACCACGCAGGTGCCGCTCTGCGGGATACGCGACGGATCGACCAAGCCAGCATGGATCGCAAAAGCGCCAGCAGCGGTCGACAGGTTGCCGCAGTTGCCGGACCAATCAACGAAGGCCTTGTCGATGGAAACCTGACCGTAGAGGTAGTCCACGTCATGATCGGGCTGGCTGCTTTTCGACAGGATCACGCACTTGCTGGTGCTGGAAGTGGCGCCGCCCATGCCGTCGATCTGGGCGGAATAGGGATCGGGGCTGCCGATCACGCGCATAAACAGCTGGTCGCGTGAAGCACCTGGCACCTGGCAGCTCTGCGGTAGGTCTTGCAGGCGGAAGAACACGCCTTTGCTGGTACCGCCACGAATATAGGTGGCGGGAACTTTGATCTGGGCTGCATGAGCCATGAAGCATTCTCCTAAAAGAACACCGGGGCGTTGCCGCCCCGGTGGTACATCAGCCCTTGGTGGACTCAAGGAAGTCCTGAGCAAAGCGCTGCAGCACGCCACCGGCTTCGTAGATCAGTACTTCTTCGTTGCTGTCCAAGCGGCAAGTCATCGGCACTTCAACACGCTCGCCGTTACGGCGATTGATCACCAGCGTCATTGTGGCGCGCGGTGTGCGCTCACCGATCACGTCATAGCTCTCGGTGCCGTCGATGCCCAGAGTCAGTCGAGTGGTGCCCGGCTTGAACTCCAGCGGCAGCACGCCCATGCCAACCAGGTTGGTACGGTGGATACGCTCGAAGCCTTCCGCAGCAATCACCTCGACACCGGCCAGGCGTGGGCCCTTGGCGGCCCAGTCACGTGAGCTGCCCTGACCGTAGTCGGCACCGGCAACGATGATCAACGGCTGCTTGCGCTGCATGTAGGTTTCAATCGCTTCCCACATGCGCATCACCTTGCCTTCCGGCTCGACGCGGGCCAGCGAACCCTTCTGCACCTTCCCATCAACCACGGCCATTTCGTTGACCAGTTGCGGGTTGGCGAAGGTGGCGCGCTGTGCGGTCAGGTGGTCACCGCGGTGGGTGGCGTATGAGTTGAAGTCCTCCTCCGGCAAGCCCATTTTGTGCAAGTACGCACCGGCGGCCGAATCCAGCAGGATGGCGTTGGACGGCGACAGGTGGTCGGTGGTGATGTTGTCCGGCAGCACCGCCAGCGGCAGCATGCCCTTGAGCGTACGCTCACCAGCCAATGCACCTTCCCAGTACGGCGGACGGCGAATGTAGGTGGATGTCGGGCGCCAGTCGTACAGCGGGCTCTCGGCTTCCGTCACGGTGCCCAGGTCGAACATCGGAATGTAGACCTGACGGAACTGCTCCGGCTTGACGCAGGAAGCGACAATGGCGTCGATTTCCTCATCAGACGGCCACAGGTCTTTCAGGGTTACCGGGTTGCCCTGCTGGTCATGACCCAGCACGTCCTGCTCGATATCGAAGCGCATGGTACCGGCGATGGCGTAAGCGACCACCAGCGGCGGCGAAGCGAGGAAGGCTTGCTTGGCGTACGGGTGAATACGCCCGTCGAAGTTGCGGTTGCCGGACAGTACGGCGGTGGAATACAGGTCACGGTCGATGATTTCTTGCTGAATCACCGGGTCCAGTGCGCCAGACATACCGTTGCAGGTGGTACAGGCGTAGCCGACGATACCGAAGCCGAGCTGCTCCAGTTCGGACAGCAGGCCCGCCTCCTCCAGATACAACTTGGCGACCTTGGAACCCGGCGCGAACGAGGTCTTCACCCAAGGTTTGCGCAGCAGGCCGAGTGCGTTGGCCTTCTTCGCCACCAGACCGGCAGCCACCACATTGCGCGGGTTGGAGGTGTTGGTGCAGCTGGTGATGGCAGCGATGATCACCGCGCCATCAGGCATCAGGCCTTCGGCCTCCTCAACCTTGCCGGCTGCCAGCTTGGCTTCGTCGGCAATGCTGCGCTCATTTAGCGCCGAAGTTGGCAGGCGGCGATGCGGGTTGCTCGGGCCGGCCATGTTACGCACCACGGTGGACAGGTCGAAGCTCAGTACGCGCTCGTATTCGGCGGTAACCAATGCATCAGCCCACAAACCGGTAGTCTTGGCGTAGTGCTCGACCAGCGCAACCTGCTCCGGCTCGCGGCCGGTCAGCTTGAGGTAGTCGATGGTTTGCTGGTCGATGTAGAACATCGAGGCCGTGGCGCCGTATTCCGGACACATGTTGGAAATGGTCGCGCGGTCGCCGATGGTCAGGCTGTTGGCGCCTGCACCGAAGAACTCAACCCAAGCCCCGACCACGCGTTCAGCACGCAGAAACTCGGTTATCGCCAGGACGATGTCAGTGGCGGTAATGCCAGGCTGGCGCTTGCCAGTCAGCTCGACGCCGACGATATCCGGCAGGCGCATCATCGAGGCGCGGCCGAGCATCACGGTTTCCGCTTCCAGGCCGCCGACGCCAATGGCGATCACGCCCAGAGCATCCACGTGCGGGGTGTGGCTGTCGGTGCCGACACAGGTGTCGGGGAAGGCCACGCCGCCGCGCGACTGAATCACCGGGCTCATTTTCTCCAGGTTGATCTGGTGCATGATGCCGTTGCCGGCCGGGATCACGTCGACGTTCTTGAACGCAGTCTTGGTCCATTCAATAAAGTGGAAGCGATCCTCGTTGCGGCGATCTTCAATAGCGCGGTTCTTATCGAACGCATCCGGATCGAAACCTGCTGCCTCGACGGCCAGCGAGTGGTCGACGATCAGCTGGGTCGGCACCACCGGATTAACCTTGGACGGGTCACCGCCTTGGTCGGCGATTGCATCGCGCAGACCGGCCAAGTCGACCAGTGCAGTCTGACCAAGAATGTCGTGACAGACCACGCGGGCTGGATACCAAGGGAAGTCCAGATCGCGCTTGCGCTCGATCAACTGCTTGAGCGCATCGGTCAACAGCGCCGGGTCGCAGCGACGTACCAACTGCTCGGCCAGCACGCGGGAGACGTAAGGCAGCGTGGCGTAGGCTCCGGGCGCGATGGCATCAATTGCCTCGCGGGTGTCGAAGTAATCCAGGGCAGTGCCGGGCAGACTCTTACGGTATTGAGCGTTCAGGCTGATCATGGGCGATCCTTGAGCGGCACGAACGTGAGGTCTTCGGGACCGACGTAGTTGGCGCTCGGGCGAATGATCTTGCCGTCGATACGTTGCTCGATGACGTGGCTGGACCAGCCCGAGGTGCGGGCAATCACGAACAGTGGGGTGAACATGGCGGTCGGCACACCCATCATGTGGTAGCTGACCGCGCTGAACCAATCGAGGTTGGGGAACATCTTCTTGATTTCCCACATGGTCGATTCCAGGCGCTCGGCGATGTCGTACATCTTAGTGCTGCCCTGCTCGGTGGAGAGCTCGCGGGCCACGTCCTTGATCACCTTGTTGCGCGGATCACTCACGGTATAGACCGGATGACCGAAACCGATGACCACTTCCTTCTTCTCGACCCGCGCGCGAATGTCGGCCTCGGCCTCGTCCGGGTTGTCGTAGCGCTTCTGAATCTCGAAGGCGACCTCGTTGGCACCACCATGCTTGGGGCCGCGCAGCGCGCCGATGCCACCGGCAATGGCGGAGAACATGTCCGAACCAGTGCCGGCGATCACCCGCGAGGCAAAGGTAGAGGCATTGAATTCGTGCTCGGCGTAGAGGATCAGCGAGCAGTGCATGGCACGCACCCAGGACTCGCGCGGCGTCTCGCCATGCAGCAGATGGAGGAAGTGACCACCGATGGAGTCGTCGTCGGTTTCCACCTCGATGCGCTTGCCGTTATGGCTGAAGTGGTACCAGTACAACAGCATGGAGCCTTGCGAGGCCATCAGCTTGTCGGCGATATCGCGGGCGCCGGGATGGTTGTGGTCGTCCTTCTCCGGCGCCAGGCAGCCGAGCACGGACACGCCGGTACGCATCACATCCATCGGATGAGCGGACGGAGGCAGCTGCTCCAGGGCGGCTTTCAGCGCCGCCGGCAGGCCACGCAGGGCCTTGAGCTTGGCCTTGTAACCCGCCAGCTCGGCGGCATTGGGCAGCTTGCCGTGTACCAGCAGGTGAGCAATTTCCTCGAACTCGCAGGTAGTGGCGACATCGAGGATGTCATAGCCACGGTAGTGCAGGTCGTTACCGCTGCGACCGACGGTACACAGCGCGGTGTTGCCGGCGGTGGTGCCGCTCAGGGCTACGGATTTCTTCGGCTTGAAGCCTGGGGTGGTGGTTTCTGGGGTCGAGCTCATCGCTTGTCTCTCCTCGTCCGATCCGGTCGGGTATTTCTTGTTATGCGCAGGCCGCGGCGGCTCGCGCGCCAGTTATTTCTTGGCGGCAAACAGCGCGTCGAGATGCGCTTCGAACGCGTGGTAGTTGATGCGCTCGTAGAGCTCCATGCGGGTCTGCATGGTGTCGATCACATTCTTCTGGGTGCCGTCACGGCGCAGCGCGGTGTAGACGTTCTCGGCCGCCTTGTTCATGGCGCGGAAGGCCGACAACGGATAGAGCACCAGGGACACGTCGACACTGGCCAGCTCGTCGGTGGTGTACAGCGGGGTGGCGCCAAACTCGGTGATGTTGGCCAGGATCGGTGCCTTGATGCGGTCGGCGAAGGTCTTGTACATCGCCAGCTCGGTGATCGCCTCGGGGAAGATCATGTCGGCGCCGGCCTCAATGCACGCCTCTGCGCGATCCAGCGCCGAGTTCAGGCCCTCGACGGCTAGCGCATCGGTGCGCGCCATGATCACGAAACTGTCGTCGGTGCGCGCATCCACGGCTGCCTTGATCCGGTCGATCATCTCCTGCAGGGTGACGATTTCCTTGTTCGGCCGATGACCGCAGCGCTTGGCGCCCACCTGGTCCTCGATGTGAATCGCCGCGGCGCCGAACTTGATCATCGACTTGACGGTACGCGCCACGTTGAACGCCGAGGAACCGAAGCCGGTGTCGACATCCACCAGCAGCGGCAGGTCGCAGACGTCAGTGATCCGCCGTACATCGGTCAACACATCATCCAGCCCGGTGATACCCAAATCCGGCAAGCCCAGTGAGCCGGCTGCCACGCCACCACCGGACAGGTAGATCGCCTTGAAACCGGCGCGTTTGGCCAACAGCGCATGGTTGGCATTGATCGCACCTACGACCTGCAGCGGATGTTCTGCGGCAACCGCATCGCGGAAACGCTGGCCGGGACTGCTCTGACTGGAAGGCTGACTCATGACTCACCTCGGGGTTTGGCTGTCTTGGTTGGCGCGCCCTGCCCCATGTTCATGGCGAAGTGGCGCTCGATATTGCGTTTGGACGCACCGATGTGACGGCGCATCAGCAACTCTGCGAGTTCGCCATCGCGTTCGGCGATGGCGTCGAGAATGCGGTGGTGTTCGGCGAACGCCTGACGCGGGCGGTTCGGTGTAGCGGAGAACTGCAGGCGGTACATGCGCACCAGCTGATACAGCTCACCGCAGAGCATCTGCACAAGGGTGCGGTTGCCGCTGCCTTGAATGATCCGGTAGTGGAAATCGAAATCGCCTTCCTGCTGGTAGTAGCCGACGCCCGCCTTGAAGGCCGCGTCCTGCTCATGCAGATCGAGCACCCGGCGCAGGTCATCGATCTCCGTCTGGCTCATCCGCTCGGCGGCCAGGCGGCAGGCCATGCCCTCCAGCGACTCGCGGATCTCATAGAGCTCGATTAGCTCGGCGTGATCGAGCGACACCACCCGTGCGCCCACATGGGGAATGCGCACTAACAGACGCTGACCTTCCAGGCGGTGAATCGCCTCACGCAGCGGCCCGCGACTGATGCCATAGGTGCGCGCAAGCTCCGGTTCGGAAATCTTGCTGCCTGGTGCAATCTCGCCTTTGACGATGGCAGCCTGAATCCGGCGAAAAACATGCTCGGACAGCGTTTCCGAGTCATCTTGAACGATACGGGGCAACTCAATGGCATCGGGCATATTGTCGACACTACTTGCTAGATTTGCCAAAAAATTACCCCATACAAGCATTGATGTCAAACATTCAACCTGGACTGTCGACAATAACTCGGATAACAAAAAGTTCTGACCCGCCCTATCTTCTTGCATAAACGCCTATAAGCGTCTGTCGCAGCAGCAAAACCCCCGTGATAGAATGCCACCCACTTGCGCCTGGCCTAGCGTTGTTGCCATGCCCGCTAGAGTTCAAACCAGGCGCAGCGGCTATGCCGTCTCGCCCGCTGGTCTTGTTATCCGATGACCGCGCTATACCTAAATAGGACTTATGAGACTCAAGCCCTTCGCCCTGCCGTTCTGCCTGTTATTACTGCCTGGCCTGGGTCTCGCCGCCGCAGAGAAGGCCGTATACGGCCTGAATGAACACGCAATGCTGTTCAACCTCGGTCTGCAAGTGCCGGCCAAGTTGGATACTGGCGCCAAGACAGCGTCCTTGAGCGCGCGGGATATCAAACGTTTCAAGCGTGAAGGCGAACCCTGGGTGCGCTTTTACCTGGCAATCGACGATGCCCATGCCCATCCTATCGAGCGCCCGCTGGCGCGGATCAGCAAAATCAAACGCCGCGCCGGCGACTATGATCCAGAGGAAGAAAAAACCTATACCGCACGCCCGGTCATCGAGCTGGATATCTGCATGGGCCAAGCCCTGCGCACTATCGAAGTGAACTTGACCGACCGTAGTGCATTCCAATACCCGTTATTGATCGGCTCCGATGCACTCAAGCGTTTCAGTGCACTGGTCGATCCAAGCCTTAAATACGCAGCAGGAAAACCTGGCTGTCCTCCTGACGCAAACATTGGCGCCACCCCTAATGAGTAATGCCTATGCGCTCTCTTAACCTGCATCTGAAAATCCTGATCACACTATTGGTGGGTCTGGGGATTCTGATTACGGCCTATCAAATTTTCATTCTCGGCATACCACTGACCGAAGATGAAACCGATGACCTGTGGAACATCGACGCCAGAGTCGAATTCCAGGCCAGCCCGCGTGAGCCAGTCAAGCTACAGATGTTCGTGCCGCCACTGAATCAGGATTACGTCAGCCTCAACGAGAGCTTCATCTCCAACAATTATGGCGTGAGCATCAATCGCGCCAACGGCAATCGCAAGGTCACCTGGTCTGCCCGGCGCGCCGGCGGCAAGCAAACCCTGTACTACCGCCTGGTATTGACCAAGCGCTACAGCGGCGAGCAAGCCAAGAGCGAAGGCCCGATCTTCCGCGACAGCATTCCCGTGGAAGGCGCCGAGAAGATTGCGGCCGAGGCCCTGCTCGCACCGATCCGACAGCACTCGGCAGACGTCGAAACCTTTATCAGCGAAACCATCAAACGGGTCAACAACGTCAACGACGACAACGTCAAACTGCTGCTGGGCGGCGATGCCTCGACCGCAAATAAAGCCGATGCCATCGAGCTGCTGCTGTCCATTGCCCATGTGCCTATGGAGCGCGTACACACCATTCGCCTGGCTGCCGAGATTCAGCAAAGCCCCGAGTTATGGTTGCGCAGCTTCAACGGCGAAAAATGGCTGTACTTCAACCCTGATACTGGCCAACAAGGTATGCCGAGCGACCGCCTGATCTGGTGGATCGGCGACGATAATCTGGTCAACCTCGAAGGCGGCAAGCAAGCGAACGTCAGCTTCACCCTGAGCAACAGCGAGATGAATGCCATCCGCCTGGCCAAGTTGACTGACGAAAACACTGACGCCGACTTCCTCGAATACTCGATGTACAGCCTGCCGCTTTCTACCCAGCAGACTTTCCAGATCATGATGGTGATCCCGGTCGGCGTGCTGGTGATTCTGATCCTGCGCAACCTCGGTGGCTTGCAGACCCTGGGCACCTTCACGCCGGTGCTGATCGCCTTGGCCTTCCGTGAAACCCAGCTGGGCTTCGGCATCATGCTGTTCACCGTCATTACGGCTTTGGGCCTGTCACTGCGCTCCTACCTCGAGCACCTGAAACTGCAGATGCTGCCCAGACTCTCGGTGGTCCTGACCTTCGTGGTGGTACTGATCGCGGCAATCAGCCTGTTCAGCCATAAACTTGGCCTCGAACGCGGCCTCTCGGTGGCGCTGTTCCCGATGGTGATTCTGACCATGACCATCGAGCGCCTGTCCATCACTTGGGAAGAACGTGGTGGCGGTCATGCCTTCAAGGTCGCCATCGGCACCCTGGTTGCCGCGACCCTGGCTCACTTGTTGATGAGCGTGCCGGAGCTGACCTACTTCGTCTTTACCTTCCCGGCTGTGCTGATGATCCTGGTGGGCTTCATGCTGGCGATGGGCCGCTACCGCGGCTACCGCCTGACCGAACTTTTCCGCTTCAAAGCCTTCCTGAAGGATTGAGCCATGCTAGGTCTCTGGAAAACATGGAAGGCCCTTGAAGCCAAAGGCATCATGGGCATCAACCGCCGTAATGCGGACTACGTACTGAAGTACAACAAGCGCAACCTGTATCCGATCGTCGATGACAAGATCATCACCAAGGAACGCGCCATCGCAGCCGGCATCGATGTGCCGGAAATGTATGGCGTGATCGAGACCGAAAAAGGCATCGACAAGCTGCGCGAGATCATTGGCGATCGCCCGGACTTCGTGGTCAAGCCAGCGCAAGGTGCTGGCGGCGATGGCATTCTGGTTATCGCTGACCGCTTCGAGGATCGCTATCGAACGGTTTCCGGCAAGATCATCAGCCATGAGGAAATCGAACATCAGATATCCAGCATCCTCACCGGCCTGTACTCGCTGGGCGGTCACCGTGACCGCGCACTGATCGAATACCGCGTCATTCCCGACCCCATCTTCAAGAGCATCAGCTACGAAGGTGTACCGGACATCCGCATCATCGTGCTGAAGGGCTACCCGGTGATGGCCATGGTGCGCTTGCCGACCCGCCAGTCTGGCGGCAAGGCCAACCTGCACCAAGGCGCGATCGGTGTGGGCGTGGATCTGGCAACCGGGGTGACCCTGCGCGGCACCTGGCTGAATACCAAGATCAGCAAGCACCCGGACACCACCAATTCGGTAGACGGCGTACAGCTACCCAACTGGAACGGTTTCATGACGCTGGCCGCCGGCTGCTATGAACTGTGTGGCCTTGGCTATATCGGCGTGGACATGGTCCTCGACCAGGAGAAAGGCCCGCTGATTCTCGAGCTCAACGCGCGCCCCGGCCTGAACATCCAGATCGCCAACGACTGCGGCCTCACTCACCGCGCCCATGCAGTGGAAGCACGCCTGGTCGAACTGGCGAAAAAAGGCATAACCGAGACGCCAGAGGAACGCATGCGCTTCGCCCAGGAGCTGTTTGGTCACGCAGCCAAAGCAGAGATCTGAACCAGGGTTTTCACGCTAAGGACGCTAAGCCAGGCAGGCTGCCCGTAACAAAAATCGGAAACGACCCAAAGTGCCGCTCACTCAAGCAAAGTGATCGGCACTTTTTGTGACCTGGATGCACGCCTGAAGATCGAGACCCAGCGCCCTTATCCGCACAGTACCCAGACAGAGCTCTAGGATGAATGTGGCAGGCGTTCTACAATCGTCTGCCGCGCGCCTCTGAAAGCCTCGCATGTCTACTTGCCTTGTACACGCCCTACCCTATCGTGCCGACCCGGCCACCTACTTCGACGTCGTCTGTCACGCGCCAGGGGCGGTGCTGTTGGATGCCGGCCGCCCGGCCGCCCAGCGTGGACGCTATGATCTGATCAGCGCCTGGCCAACGGCCGAGCTGATCCCAACGCCTGACGAACCGGCCACTGACTTCCTGCAACGCCTGCGCGCCAGCCTGGCAGCGCTGGGTGAGGCCAAAGCACCTGACGACTGCCCACTGCCCTTCGTCGGCGGCTTGATTGGCTACCTGGGCTACGACTTCGGCCGACGCCTGGAAACCATGCCCGAACAGGCAAGCGACGACCTGGGCTTGGCCGATGCGCAACTGGGCTTGTATGCCTGGGCCCTGATTACCGACCATCACCTGGGCACCAGCCAGCTGATGTTTCATCCAACGCTGACCACTGCACAACGGCAGCACTTGATCGAGCTGTTCGATGCGCCACAAGCGCAGGCGCAGGCGCCTTTTGCGCTGACCGGGGCATTCAAGGCAGATATTGATGCAAGCGAGTATCGCCATGCCATCGAACGCATCCAGGCCTATATTCAGTCCGGCGACTGTTACCAGGTGAACTTTGCCCAACGCTTTCGCAGCCACTATCAAGGCGATCCCTGGACGGCTTATCGCACCTTGCGCGCGGCCTGCCCGACGCCCTTCGCCGGCTACCTGGCCCTGGCGGATAACGGCGCGATCATCAGCCTGTCGCCTGAACGCTTCCTGCGCGTCAGCGAAGGTCACGTGGAAACCCGCCCGATCAAGGGCACCCGCCCACGCCACAGCGACCCCGAGCAGGATGCCGCACATGCCGAAACACTATTGGGCAGCCCCAAGGATCGCGCCGAAAACCTGATGATCGTCGATCTGCTGCGCAACGACCTGGGCCGCAACTGCACGATCGGTTCGGTACGTGTGCCGGAGCTGTTTGCCCTGGAGAGCTATCCCAACGTGCACCACTTGGTCAGCGCGGTGACGGGCGAACTGGCGCCAGGCAAAGACGCCCTGGACCTGCTCGCCGGCAGCTTCCCCGGCGGCTCGATCACCGGCGCGCCGAAAATCCGTGCCATGCAGATCATCGACGAACTGGAACCCACCCGCCGGGCACTCTATTGCGGCTCGTTGCTTTATCTGGACGTGCGTGGAGAGCTGGACAGCTCGATTGCCATCCGCAGCCTACTGGCCAAAGACGGGCAGATCAGTTGCTGGGGCGGCGGCGGGATAGTCGCCGACTCCGACTGGCAGGCGGAATACCAGGAGTCCATCACCAAGGTGAAGATCTTGCTGGAAACGCTGGAGGGGATGTAGCTGCAAGCTGCAAGCGAGGCTCGAAACGAAGTGACAACCGCCTAACGCCTTCGCCCTACTCTGCAAGCTTGCAACTTGCCGCTGCGGTTACACGCTCAGGTCGCGATTGGACGCCTTGATGAACTCGCGCTTGAGATCATCAAAGGTGTGCACCGCCGGGAACTGCGGAAACTCGCGAATCACGTTTTCCGGCGCATGAAACAGAATGCCCGCATGAGCCTCGCTGAGCATGGTGGTGTCGTTGTACGAGTCGCCTGCGGCGAGTACCCGGTAGTAGAGACTCTTGAGCGCGACCACCGACTGCCGCTTGGGATCCTTCTGGCGCAACTGGTAGCTCACCACGCGATCATTCTCGTCGGTGACCAGCTTGTGGCACAGCAGCGTCGGGAAACCCAGCTGGCGCATCAGCGGCTGGGAGAATTCATAGAAGGTGTCCGAGAGAATCACCACCTGAAAGCGCTCACGCAGCCAGTCGATGAACTCCACCGCGCCGTCCAGCGGCTTGAGGGTGGCGATGACTTGCTGGATGTCGTTCAGCTTCAGGCCATGCTCATCGAGAATGCGCAGGCGCTGCTGCATCAGCACGTCGTAATCCGGAATATCCCGGGTGGTCGCTTTCAGCGATTCGATGCCGGTTTTTTCCGCGAAGGCGATCCAGATCTCCGGGACCAAAACACCTTCCAGGTCGAGACAAGCGATTTCCACGGGACACTCCTAGATTGGGCTTGAAAGAAGGCGGCACTCTAGCGGCTCGCCGGAGGCTGCGCAACGCAAGGCTTATACCCAAACTAGACGGACACCCTCGAACTTGGTTATTTAGCGGTATAACGCCTTTTTGCTACCATCGGCGCACAGAGCGTCCCGAGGGCGCAAATACGCCAGGCGCAGTAGCCTGGTGGCTTCCTCTTAGCGCCACCCCAACCAGGAATCCAGCCCGATGAGCCACCCATTCGATGTAGCCGAACTGGCCGCAACCTACGCCAACAAGTCGCCCCAGGACATTCTCAAACTTGCCTTTGAGCACTTTGGCGATGAACTGTGGCTGTCCTTCAGCGGCGCCGAGGACGTGGTGCTGGTGGACATGGCCTGGAAGCTGAACAAAAACGTCAAGGTCTTCAGCCTCGACACCGGCCGCCTGCACCCGGAGACCTACCGCTTCATCGAGCAGGTGCGTGATCACTACGGCATCGCCATCGACGTACTTTCCCCCGACGCGACGGCACTAGAGGCACTGGTCAAGGAAAAAGGCTTATTCAGCTTCTACAAGGACGGCCACAGCGAATGCTGCGGTATTCGCAAGACCGCCCCGCTGCGGCGCAAGCTCGCCACGGCCAAGGCCTGGGCTACCGGCCAGCGCCGCGATCAGAGCCCCGGCACCCGCAGCGAGGTCGCGGTGGTGGAAATCGACACGGGCTTCTCCACCCCGGAAAACACCCTGTACAAGTTCAACCCGCTGGCGCAGATGAGCAGCGAAGACATCTGGGCCTATATTCGCATGCTGGAAATCCCCTACAACAGCCTGCATGAGCGCGGTTTCATCAGCATCGGCTGCGAGCCGTGCACCCGCCCTGTACTGCCCAATCAGCACGAGCGCGAAGGCCGTTGGTGGTGGGAGGAAGCCACGCAGAAGGAATGCGGCCTGCACGCCGGTAACCTGATCGCCAAGAACTGATGCACTGATTAGCAAGAAAAACCCGGCACTTGGCCGGGTTTTTCTTGCTCGAAAGCCACTCAGTAAGTCGGCAACTCGACATCGCGGAATAACTCTTCCAGCTCGGCCTTGTTATGACACTGCACCGCACTGGCCAGCACATCGCGGGTCAGGTGCGGGGCAAATTTCTCGATGAAATCGCACATGAATCCGCGCAGGAAGGTGCCGCGGCGAAAACCTATCTTGGTCACACTGGACTCGAACAGATCGCTGGCATCGAGCACCACCAGATCGGGATCGAGTGTGGCGTCCACCGCCATTTTGGCCACGATGCCCACGCCGAGCCCAAGCCGCACATAGGTTTTGATCACGTCGGCATCGGCAGCAGTAAAGACCACTTTGGGCGTCAGGCCGCGGTGACTGAAGGCCTCGTCCAGCTTGGAGCGGCCGGTGAAGC